>CAVVQL010000007.1:0-441053 GCA_963750355.1 uncultured Cytophagales bacterium
CGGCATATCGGTCAATGCCTTTTCAGTTTTCTGCCAGAATCCTCCGTCAGGTAGGGCAAATTTTGCCCCTTCCTGCCTTTATAAGAACAGGCAGTTGGGCTACCGATGCCCGACTGGTTCTAAGCCCCGTTTATTCATGAAACTACGTCTCTTTACGGCCTTTTTTTGCTGCGTTGTCTGCGTGACGTCAATCGCTCAGCCGACCACCTTCGTCAACCCCATCAAAGACCCGGTCCCGACCCGTGGGTGCTTCAAAAAGATGGCTGGTATTACTACATGAACACCACGGGTAGAAACCTAACCTCTGGCGCACCAAAAATCTGGGCGAACTGGCCACCGCTGAACGTAAGGTTATTTTTACCCCCCCGGCTGGCACGGGCTACTCAAAAGAACTGTGGGCACCGGAAATTCACTTCCTGGACAACAAGTGGTACGTCTATTTCTCGGCCGATTCAGCTACTAATCTGACTCACCGCGTGTGGGTCATAGAAAACAGCGCCGCCGATCCGTTTACCGGCAAGTGGATTGTACGGGGCAAAATCGGTGATCGCGACGATCATTGGGCCATTGATCTGTCGGTGTTCGATTTTCGCGGAAAACGCTACGCCATCTGGTCGGGCTGGGATGGTCGGACAAATGGACAGCAGGATATTTTTATCAGCGAAATGACCAATGCCTGGACGTTGAAAAAAGGGCGAAGGGCCAAAATTTCGTCGCCCGAGTTCGAGTGGGAAAAACATGGCGAAGTACCCGCAGCCTGGCAGAAAAACGGCGAGGTACCCAACGTGTACGTCAACGAAGGCCCTGAGGCACTGCAACATAACGGCCAATTGTTTATTGCTTACTCAGCCAACGCGTGCTGGCTCGACTACTGCCTCGGCCTGCTCACCTCCGGGGCAAGGGGAACCTGCTGAACCCTAAGAACTGGACAAAATCACCGAAGCCTGTCTTTACCGAAGCGGCAGAAAACGGTGTATACGCGCCCGGCCATGGTGGCTTTTTCCAGGATGGCAATGGGCAGAACTGGATGATCTACCATGCCAATCCGGGTGCTAATGATGGCTGTGGTAATAAGCGGGCACCACATATTCAGGCGTTTAGCTGGAATGCCGATGGCTCACCCAATTTTGGCCGACCGATCCCGAAAATACCAACACCGGCACCGGCCCAGTAAGTTGGCCCCTGTGAACAAAGCCGTTGAGTTCTCCCCCCATACCGTCTATGCACGTACTTGTTGTTCCCGATAAATTCAAGGGGTCGCTCACAGCCCGGCAGGCGGCAGAAGCCATTCGGGTGGGGCTGCACCAGCACCATCCCGACTGGACAGTTACCATACAGCCCGTGGCCGACGGTGGTGAGGGAACAGCCGCCCTGCTGACGGAGGCAACCCAGGGAACATACAGGGTATGCACGGTGGCCGATCCGCTGGGGCGACCAGTTGAGGCCCGTTACGGCGTGTCGGGCGATGGGCGAACCGCTTTTATCGAATTGGCCGAAGCGTCGGGCCTGCACCTGCTTACCGCTGAGGAGCGCAACCCGTTGCTGACAAGTACGTTTGGCACGGGGCAACTGATTAAAGACGCATTGGAAACTGGCATTACCGAAGTAATGCTGTGCATTGGCGGGAGCGCCACCAACGACGCCGGGCTGGGCATAGCGGCGGCCCTGGGCTATCAGTTTCTGGATGCACACGACCAGCCTGTATTGCCTGTGGGTGGTAACCTGACCAAAATTACCCGAATTGACCGCAAGAATGTGTTGCCCGCCCTACGCCGGGCCCTGATTCGGGTTGCCTGCGATGTGACCAACCCACTGTTTGGCCCAACGGGCGCGGCTTACGTGTATGCCGCGCAGAAAGGGGCCGACGAGCCTGCCCAGCAAAAACTAGACGACGGTTTGCGGCATGTGGCTTCTCTGCTGGAACGGAACCTGGGGGTATGGGTAGCTGATGAGCCGGGGAGCGGCGCAGCGGGGGGCGTTGGTTTTGGGGCGCTTCTGTTTCTGGAGGCTGAGTTAGAGCCCGGCTTTTCGCTGGTGGCGCGCTATACCGGCCTGTTTGAAGCCGCCGAAAAGGCAGATTTGATCCTTACCGGCGAGGGAAAGCTGGATACCCAAACCCTGCACGGCAAGGTAATTTGGGGGGTTGCTATATTGGGAGATACCTTTAAAAAACCGGTGGTTGCCTTTTGCGGCAAACTCGAATTAACCCCGGCGCAGATTCAGCAGCTGGGGCTTCAGCAGGCTATTGCGATCTCGCCACCCCACCTATCCCTTCATGAAGCCCAGCAGCAAGCCGCCGCCCTGCTCAGCGAGGCAGTAGCCAGGGCCTATCCGGCCTGAATACGCCAGGGTTTCCAACACTCTCCCCCACGCAGGGGTTACTCTATAAACACGAAAGCAGCATGGCTCGCCAGGACCCGCATACCGAATACATTGTCAGAAAAGAAGCGTACGAGATGGCTTTGGCCAGTTTACCCGCCACCGGTACAGACCAGCAAAAGGCCCTTTCCGTTCAGGTCACCGCCATGCAGTACCGGCAGAACACCAGCCAGACAATCAACGCGGGTAAGTGGTCGATGTGGGGCATTTCGTCGGAAGCGTTTGAATTTGAATGGCGCAACGGAGCCTGGCAACCGCCCGCTAACCTGATTGTACGGCCGGATTGACGCTGCTCACTGCAAATTGGCTACTGCTTCGGGTTTGATTTCATCTTCGCTGACTGGCTTTCTGTGCCACCACGAGGCCAGTATCGACCCCGTAATGTTCATCAGCGGGCCGAAAATGGCGGGGGCTAACCCAACGGTCGCCATTTTGCCCATTTCCTTGGCAATACCCGACGCCAGACCCCCGTTTTGCATACCTACCTCAATGGCAATGGTGCGGCAATCGCGTTCATTCATGCGGAACAGGCGGGCCGACCAGTAGCCTAGTATGTAGCCGCACAGGTTATGAATCAGCACCAGGCCGATCAGCGTAGGTCCGATGGTGAGCAGGCTGGCCCGACCGGCGGCGGTAATAACGACAATGATAAAGGCGATGCCGAACATGGAAACCAGCGGCATGGCGTCGTCGAGCCACTTGGCTTTGCCACTCAGAAACTTGTTGAACAGCAGGCCCGCGCCGATGGGGAGAATCACCATTTTTACAATGTCCCACATCATGTGCAGCATATCGATTTCCACAAAAGCGCCCGCCAGCAACTTCATGAGCAGCGGGGTAACGAAGGGCGAGATGGTCGTGGAAATGGCCGTAATGGTGATGGAAAGGGCTAAATTCGCCTTTGCCAGGTACGAGATCACATTCGAGGCCATGCCGTTGGGCGAACAGCCGATCAGTACAATGCCAGCCGCAATTTCGGGCTGTAGTCCACTGACACTGGCCAGGGTGAAACCCAGCAACGGCATAATCAGGAAATGGCTGAACACCCCGATAAACACACCTTTCGGCATTTTCACTACCCCCACAAAATCCTGCGCACTCATCGACGTACCCATGCCAAACATAATCAGCTGAATCAACGGCGTGATCAGGCCCGACAGTTTGTAGCCATTTACTTCGACAAAATAGTTCGGGTAGTACAGGGCCATTGTGACGGAGGCAAAAATGACCACTGTGTACGAAAAGCCTTTTAGCGCGTCGTAGCCTCTGAAGCCGATAGCCAGCGCCAGAAGAAAGGCAATCAGAAAGGGGCCAGCCTGCATAAGCGCACCTGTTAACACAAAGAACAGGGCGACAAGCAGACACAGCGCTGCCAGGCCTAACATAAACTTATAAACAGTCATAGCGCGGGGGTAGGGTTTCCGCTAAAAGTAGCTACCCCGGTAGCTATTACTGTTATCGTATTCATTTTATAACGACAAAGAGTGCCCGCCCCCATTTCAGGGCCTGTACCGCCTACCAACTGTATCCGGTTGCGGTGTTGGCCCTGCTGCAATTCATCGTTATCCTTGATTCTACCGAGTCTACTTTCGGGTTCAGGCCATGAAGGGCAACGGATGCCCCTGTAAGTAAATCATTGGTAAACAGCCGTGTTTGCCAATGATTGTGGAACTCTGTCAGCCAATCGGAGTTGCCTTTACCTAAATTTTACCATTTTTCGGCTTATCTGCCAATCCAAAAAGTGGCCTCTTCTCGTAGATGCGGTTAAAACAGGGGTAGGTACACCTGAGGGTATTTTGGCTATCTGTTCTCAACAGAAATGATCTGATGCAGGACAGCATAGGCTGAGACCCGGCAGGGCGGCCACCCCATTATCAATTTATCCAAACATAGTCCCGTTATGAGAAAACATCTCGCTCTATTAATGGTGTTTGGCCTGCTGGCTCAACACGTGTCGGCCCAGGTGTCGGTGGATGAAAACCTGCGTAATGCGTTAAAAACCAGCCCGGTCGCGCAGGTGATCGTTACTTTTTACGGCGATGGTGCCCCGCTCCCAACCCAACTTGGGTTACTGCAACAAGTGGGCATTACCAACGGGCTTACGCTCAGAGCCCTGCCCATCGTGGGTGTACTCGCTACGGCAGCTCAGGTAGATGCCCTCTCGAAACGTCCTGAAATTAAATCGCTTTACCTAAACAAACGGCTTGATTACAACAACTACGATGCCACTCACCTGACGGGAGTAAAACGCTTGCGGGCTGATAAAACCATTACGGCCAGAAACAACGGTACGCCTGTGTCGGGAAGAGGCATTGGCGTACTCATCAACGACAGCGGTGTAGATGGCACCCACGAGGACATCAAGTTTGGCACGCACCTGGTTCAAAACACCCTGGGGTCGACCAACCTGAATTCGCTATCGGGCCTGTTGCCGGTCACGTACATTGAGGGCGTTATCAATACAGACAATAACTCAGGTCACGGCACGCACTGCACCGGTACGGTTGGTGGCAACGGCACCCGCTCAGGCGGGAAATACGAGGGTGTAGCGCCGGGGGCCTCGCTGCTGGGGTACGGATCAGGGGCGGCCCTGTTGGTGCTCGACGCCATCGGAGGGTTCGATTATGCGCTCACCCATCAGTATCAATACAACATTCGGGTTATTAGCAACTCGTTCGGTTCGAGCGGCGCCTTCGACCCGGCTGATCCGCTCAATGTGGCGACCAAGAAAGCCTATGACCGGGGCATGGTGGTGGTCTTTGCCGCTGGCAACGAAGGGCCCGGTTCAGATACGCACAATCCGTACGCCATTGCGCCCTGGGTTATTTCGGTGGGTGCGGGGGATAAAGACGGTAAGCTGGCCGATTTCTCGTCGCGTGGCGTAAAGGGGCAGCAGGGCACGTTTACCGTCGATGGCGAAACCTGGACCTACAAGAATGAGCCGGGTATTGTAGCGCCCGGCGTCGATATTGTGTCGACCCGGGTTATTGGTCCGGTTGCATCGCTGGGTATCCAGACCGATGCCGAGACGCTGGACCCCGCTCATGTGCCGTTTTACACCACTATGAGCGGCACATCGATGGCCACACCACATGTGGCCGGTATCGTAGCGCTGATCCTGGAAGCCAAACCCTCGCTGTCACCCGCGCAGGTGAAGGAGATCATTCAGAAAACGGCCACGAACATGCCTGGTCGGCAATCATGGGAAGTGGGCGCTGGCTACGTGAATGCCTATGCCGCCGTTGATTATGCCTTCCGTACGGCTACCTTCGGGGCATCGGTCAATAGCATGCGCACCTTCACCAGCTCGGTTGTCACCGACAATAAGTCGCAGCCGTTTATCGTAAACTACAACCCGGCACTGGCAACCGGCAACCAGTTCACCTTTTCGGTAGCCCCTGGCACCAATAGCCTGGAAGCGAAGATCATTGCGGGTGGTATTTCGGGCGAAACGGGCAACCTGGTCAACCTGATTCTGCTCGACCCCGCCGGTACCCAATATCGTTCGGGCATACCGGTTGCCTTTGCTCTGTACACCGACCGTAGTCTGGCCGTAGCCTCCCCACCGGCGGGCACCTGGACGCTGAAGGTGGAGGGGCTACAAGGCGTGGCGTTTCCCGAAAAAATTACGGGGAATATAACCCAGCAAATGACGAGCGGAACGAGCGGACTGGGTGATATTGCCGGCAACCCCGCCGAGGCATCCATCAAAATGGCCATAGCCAACCGCCTGGTCGACGGCATAAACGGCGCCTACCGCCCGAAAGATGCCCTGCGCCGGATCAACCTGGCCGATTACTTGCTGATGGGGCAGGCTATTCGCCAGTTCCTGCCCACTACCGGGGCAAAAACGTTTACTGACGTCAGCAACGAAAACACCCTGCTGGCCGAATCGGTAACGGTAAAGGGAGCAGCCCTGCGTGATCGGGAGAGCGTATCTGATGGCGTTATGAAACCCAACGCTTCGGGTAAATTCGATCCTAATGGTGAAGTAAACCGGGTATCGCTGGCCTATTCGCTGGTGCAAAGCCTGGGCCTACAGACCTACGCACTGGAGCGGAACGGTAAACCAGTCACCGTGAATGTCGACGGCAAAAATATCCCCATTGACGATGCTTCGCTGATTCCGGCGGGCATGGAAGGGTACGTAAGTATTGCGTTGCAACTGAACATGATCAACGCGTATTTCACGTCGACACAGGCTCCCTACGAGTTGAAACCAACCATACACGCTACCTTCAAGCCGAATCAGGTTGTCACACGGGCCGATTTTGCGGTTATCATCACCCGTACGTTCCCGCATTGGGAGGCCGCCACTAAGCCAACAGCGCAGGCTCGCGTGGGTGTATCGGAAGAGATCGAAGACGCCACCGCGTCGCCCAACCCTTTCTCGACCAGCACCACAATTCGCTACAACGTACTGGAGCCAGGCTATACGAGCGTAGAGGTTTACAACATAGTCGGTCAGAAAGTGAAAACGCTGGCAAATGGCTGGCATCCGGCGGGCATTCATCAGGTAAAACTCGATGGCAGTGACCTAACCAGCGGTACGTATCTGTTCAAAGTAGAAACAAGCCACGGCGTCACGGCCAAACGAATGGTTGTTCAGTAGCGTGCTGAAGCTAACAATAACCCAACAGCCAGCCAGACGTCTAATCAGCGTCTGGCTGGCTTTTTGCCTGTTTATACACCAGCACTGATGGTTATGTTAAGCCGGTGAACCGCTTATATAGGCACAGAAGCACTCCCTCCTGCCTCACTCCATGAATCGCCGCCACTTTACCCGCCTGTTTTCAGCACTTCCGTTCATACCCGTTACAGCTACACACGCCACCACCCCACACCCGACGCCGTTGCTGGCAGGGAGTGACCGGGCTTACTGGCTTCAGACGCTGCTGACCGTAGTCCATCCCGTGCTGACTTCGCTGGCAGAGGGACAATTGAAAGCGACCATGCCCGTTGAATCGGCACCGGGGCAAGAGGCAGGCCGCCGAAACGTTACGTACCTGGAAGCGCTCGGCCGAACCCTGGCGGGCCTTGCTCCCTGGCTGGAGCACCCGGCTGTCGGGGCCGAAAAAGGGCAGCAGCAAAAATACGCCGCCTTAGCGCGGCAGGGCATCGCCAACGCGGTCAACCCACAGTCGCCCGATTTCATGAACTTTACCAGGGGTGGTCAACCCCTGGTAGATGCCGCCTTTCTGGCGCATGGGCTGTTGCGGGCACCCACTCAGCTCTGGCAACAACTGGCGAACGAAACGCAGACACGCCTGGTGATGGCCCTGAAAGCAAGCCGGACCATAAAGCCGGGCTACAACAATTGGCTGCTATTCAGCGCCATGGTCGAAGCGGCCCTGCTGAAGTTTACCGGCGAAGGCGACGAGCTGCGGATGGATTACGCCATTAAGCAGCACGAAACCTGGTATAAGGGCGACGGCGCGTATGGCGATGGACCCGATTTTCACTGGGATTATTACAACAGCTACGTAATTCAGCCCATGCTGCTGGATGTGGTGCAAACGCTGGTTATGGCGAAAAAAGCGGATCAGGCCCTGCTCAACACCATTCAGACCCGTGCCCAGCGATACGCCCAGATTCAGGAGCGACTGATTGGCCCCGACGGGTCATTTGCCGCCTTTGGGCGGTCGCTGGCCTACCGCTGCGGAGCGTTTCAACTGCTGGCTCAGCTGGCGCTGCAAAAAAAGTTACCAGCCGAACTGCCAGTTGGCCAGGTGCGGAATGCGCTCACGGCCGTTATTCGCCGGACAATGGAGGCCCCCGGTACGTTCGACGCTAAAGGGTGGCTGCAAATCGGGTTGTGTGGCCATCAGCCGTCCATTGGTGAAACCTATATCTCGACGGGTAGCCTGTATCTGTGCTCAGAAGCGTTTCTGCCGCTGGGCCTCGCGGCCGACGATCCCTTCTGGACGGCTCCGGCTGAAGACTGGACGGCCAAGCGAATCTGGTCGGGTCAGGATGTCAACGTCGACCACGCCATTAAGGGGTAAGTTGATTTAAGGAGAATTTTCAATTAATGCCTACCTTTGATCCAGCATTAGCTGACCGCTTTTTATGAACCAGCAACCAACACTGACCGCCCAGGAAATCAACCCTTTAGCTTCGCTCGAAGAATGGGAGGATGACCTGCTGGCCCGCTACCCAGAACCGGCCGGCACGGAACCGGAACACAAGGCTAAAGAGGCCTTCCGCAATTACGAAGCCCCAGCCCGCGACAGCGTACGCGAGTTTTACCGCCTCAACCACAAATACCAGACCTACGATTTCGTCCAACAGAAGCGGGCTGAGTTCCTGGCATTCAACAAGAAAGAAATGTCGGTCTGGGGAGCCATGGAGTTCCTGAACACTCTGGTCGACGATTCGGACCCCGATATTGAGCTGGATCAGCTTCAGCACCTGCTGCAGACCGCCGAAGCCATTCGCGCCGATGGTCACCCCGACTGGTTCGTCCTGACGGGTTTCCTGCACGACATGGGCAAGGTGCTTTGCCTGTTCGGCGAACCGCAATGGGCCGTGGTGGGTGATACCTTCCCGGTTGGTTGCCGACATTCAGACAAGATTGTTTATCCGGAATTCTTCGCCGATAACCCCGATAGCAACAACGAGCAGTTCAATACAAAATACGGGGTTTACAGCCATCAGTGCGGCCTCGACAACGTGACCATGTCGTGGGGGCATGACGAATACCTCTACCACATCACTAAAGATTACCTGCCCGAACCGGCACTGTACATGATCCGGTACCACTCGTTTTACAGCCAGCACCGAGAGAAGGCCTACGATCACCTGCTCAACGACCACGACCGCGCCATGTTCAAGTGGGTCGACAAGTTCAACCCGTACGATCTGTATTCAAAGAGCCCGAAGACGCCCGTCGTCAGCGAGCTTCGCCCCTACTACGAAGAGCTGATTGCCAAGTATTTACCAGAAACGGTACGGTTATAGAAAGTAATATCCTGAATAAGCGTTAAAAGGGGCCAGCCGAAAACTGGCCCCTTTTCTTGTAAGAGACATATCCAATCAGGCAAATACAGTTTATACCGGTACCAGCATAAACGGAGGAGTTACCATTGAATATAAAGTCCATATATCGAGTCAGTAATTTGAATAGCTTGACCGTCAAACAGCTTACGCACGAACGGCTCGGACTCGTACCTCCCCTACCTATCGGGCATTACTCACCACACACTGATGCCCTACTTCGACCTGCACTGCCACCCCACCTTCAAGCATTCACTCATCAATAAGGCCAGCCAGCAGGCGACGCCTATTCAAGAGCTTGTTCAGATCAGGTTCAACGGATTAGCCACTGCCTTCCGGGGCCTTATCATGTGGGTGTTTGGCGAACCTCTCGACTCGCAGAGTGCTATCTCACAATTATTTGGCGGCGGGTCCAATCTTATTTCACACACGATCTACGCGCTCGAGAACGCGTATACACGCTCGGCCATCATTACGCAATTGGGCTGTATATCCAACACGCTCGACGCGTCCAAAATAGACGCCATTCGGAACGGGACTATGGGGTACAGTGCCCTAACCAGGGAGCAAATTGAGGTCCTCGTCCAGCTGTCGCAGAACCGCACTCCTGTCGGGCCCGGAGGTCGACGATTGAAAATCATCAACGACTTCACGGAGTATAAGCCAACCGATACCGGTACCCTGCACGTCATTCTGAATTTTGAAGGGGGCCACTGCTTTTATGCCGGACAGGCCAACAACGAGCCGGGTATGGCAACCGGGCTTGTCAATAACCTGATTAGCCAGAAGAAAAGCACTATTCGCCCCTTGTACATCACGCTGGTTCATCACGCCCAGAATGTCCTGGCCAACCACGCCTTTGCCGTACCTACCCAGTGGGCCGGGGCAGGCACTACCGTCAACATCGTGAGCGGACAGGTCGGCGGGTTCAACCCCGAAGGCGAGGGCATCACACCCCTGGGCCAGACATTTATTGATGAAGCGCTCTCGACCCGCAATGGCCCGCCTATCTACATCGACGTGAAACACATGAGCCTGGGGAGCCGGATCGCTTATTATGAGTTGCGAAAACAACGCTACCCCCATATCCCGATTATTGCCTCGCATATGGGCGTAACAGGTCTCTCGTGGCAGGCTACCCACGTGCAGGGTCAGCCCATCATCCGGTGGGTACGTCGACAGGCCAACTACATCGAGGTGAAGTACAACAACATCATCAGCTTTCCCCAGGCCATTCCGCAACCCTCGCCAACCAATCCACAGACCGCGCCCACCAGCGTGGTCACCTTCAACCCCTGGTCGATCAATTTATACGACGAAGACATCACCGAAATTCTGGCCTCCGACGGCCTGATTGGCGTCTCGCTCGACATTCGGATTCTGGGTATGGGCAACGACCGGCAGGTAGCCCACGAACATGAAGCAGAGCGGTTGAGCCTCAACGAGCAGCTTTTCTCGGTTCATGAGCACCTCGCGCACGGCCATAACGATGACGATCACCTGCCCGATACCCGCATTCAGGCCTCGCTGGCCCATGTCGAGTACCTGTGCAACAACCTGCTGCATATTGTCAGGGTTGGCCGGCAAACCATCGGCGACCGGGTGTGGGACCATATCTGCCTCGGCTCTGATTTCGACGGACTGATCGTATCGATCGAATACCAGAACAACCGGCGCGTCAGGGCGAACAACATACCAGACCTGCGGGCTAAGCTCAAGGAGACGCTGCCTAAAGTAGCCCAGAAGATGAACATGCCACTCATTATTGATGGCACCGCTCCTGATGTGTTTCTGGAACGGGTTCTGGACAAGTTTTTCCTGAAAAACGGGCTACGTTTTCTGGAAAAGCATTACCGAAAACCAGTTCCTGGCTCTCCAGTTGTCTAAAGGCATACGCTACACCGTAGCTAAATGGCGGTCATACCCGGCTTCGACCAGGGCTTCGTAGGCCGCCCACACCTCATCGGGAATAGGCTGCGGGATTTGAAAGCCCTTATCGGGATAAATTTTTATCCGTTGCAGGTCACCCACCATGATACTGATGACATCATCGGGCGTCAGGCCGGGGTGGGAGTATGTACGTAGATACGCGTCGAACAAATCCTGGGGAGAGGTAACGATGATGTGTTTTTCAGGCCATACTTTTTTGAACGTGGCGTAACTCCGGCGCTCCATGTAGGGTTTTTGCACCACAATAAACGACGCCAGGTCAAGGCCACGTTCGGCGAGCAACTGTTTGGTAAACAGCACGTTTTCGCCCGTGTTGGTCGACCGGTTTTCAAGTAAGATCCGCTCCGCCGGAACGCCCATGTCCAGCGCGATACGGGCAAACAGGTCGGCTTCCGGTTCCGACCATATGGCCTTAGTGATAACACCCAACCCACCAGAGAAGATCAACAGGGGAGCCCAGCCTTCCAGAAACAGTTCGGCCCCTCGTTCGGCAACCCGCACATCGTGGCTACAGAGTACCAGAATAGCATCTGCTTTGGCCAGTTGATGATTGACATGATGATACTCCCAAAGCGTTACCGCCAACTCGTGTATGTGATCCGTCATATAAACTACGTTGTTCAATTTATTCAATTGCCAGTCAGCTGGCCAATTCCCGCACACTAATTCTGATAGGCTGTGCCCTTATCGAGCCATGACAAATTAAGCGATACACTGGCGTTGATGATCTCGCGGAGTGAATACCAGCGTTGGCGTTTGTCGTCTAGAATTTGCGGGATAACTTGCCACAGCGTCGGTTACCCGGTGAGAGTCCGTTAAGGCTTAAAACGATTCATACCTAATCTTGGAGCTTGCTAGTTACAAGATAAGACGAACTCTCCTTTTTAGCCTGTCCAACACATACGTTACTGTTTGCTGCAACCCCCTTCTAGTACAGGCATAACCATTAATTGACATGAAATACCTCATACTGCTCACTTTTGCTTTCATCACGTTTTCATCGGCAGCGCAAAATCCGCATGAATTAGCTATTCTGAAGCAGGCCAACCAAATGGCGGCGGGCCTCATCAATGGCGATGTTAAAACGGTAGCCGCCCATATCCATCCCAAAATCGTGGCGCTCATGGGTGGGGTTACCCGGATGGAGACACTGGCAAAGAACAACATGGCCACTATGAAGGTGGTGGATATCACCTTTGGCAAACCATCGGCCGTGGTTAAGTCGGGAAAGGAATTGCAGTGCGTACTACCGCAGACAGCCACCGTTCAGTTACCTCAGGGGAGCATGAAAGGCAACTCATCGCTGATTGCCTTCTCGTTCGATGGCGGCAAGAAATGGGTGTTTGCCGATACCCAGTTGGGCATTGACAGAATACGTCAGGTTATCCCCAGCATCAGCAGCAAATTGGTCATCCCCACCCAGCAGCCGCCCACTATGCTCAAGTAGATAAATGAGCTTTCCGGTTACTTACCATAAAGCGCTAAACTTATATCGCAATCTTGGAAAGCCAGACCCGCCCCAACCTGTTTACTTACGCAACAAGCGAACTCTCACAAGACGCCTTCATCTGCTGGCTTGCCGCCTGGGCTGACCCAAAATACAAAGACACTGACCCGGCATTGCATCAAACGGGTCAAGACTTTATACGGTCAATGATTCACAAAGTGAAACCAGATTTCGACTCATCTGCTATCCAGACAATAGGGGTAGTGCCGCAGTTCGAAAAACTGGATATCCTGATAAAAGTGAATGAAGCCGAAGCCAACAAACTGGCCATTCTTGTTGAAGACAAAACCCATACCAGTAACCATTCTAACCAACTCGATCGATACTACGAATTGGTTGAAAAGGCTGGTTACGACAAAGGCCAAATGGTACCATTGTACTTCAAAACGGGTTATCAATCAAGGTTTGACACGCTTGGTGAGTTCAGAACGTACCTCCGAAAAGACTTTCTGACGGTGTTGCAAAACGGCAAGCGTAATGGTGTGGCCAATGCCATTTACGATGACTTTCTTGCTCATTTACAACAAATAGACGCACTTATTCAGCAATTCTCAACTAAACCGGCCAGCAAATGGGGATACCACGATTGGGTTGGCTTTTTCACGGTTCTATATGACCAGCGTTCCGTTTTAAGCAGTTCAACAGAAGATGATGGAGCGAACTGGGGGTACGTCGCTAATCCATCTGGTGGATTTGTCGGCTATTGGTGGTACTTCAAACAGTTGGCCGACAAGGGCTTTGCACCTTATATTCAGTTGGAAGAGGATATACTTTGCTTTAAGATCATGGTTGACGATGATTTAAAACGGCAATCTGCTCGTGATGAGGCCCATCATGTAATAATGAAATCTGCCAGTCAAGTTGGCCTCACTGCCTCGCGACCTGATCGCATGGGTAATGGAAAATATATGACTGTCGCCCGGATAAAGGATTATCGAGTCTCTACTCCAGATGGTTGCTTGGATATGGTAACTACCCTTGAAAATCTCAAAAAAGCGCAGGAAATTTTAGATTTAGCTTTCCCAAATCAGCAACCGGCTGAGAGCTAGCAGGTAGCATTGATCCCATTTTGGTAGTGTCTAGCCAATCAGTAGATTCTATTTATCTTTACCACACAAGTAAATAGGTAATCGTATAAGAGGGATCAATTTTCTAACTGACGATACTGGTCGCCGTACGGCTGTAGTTATTGATATTCAGACGGATGGAGCGGAGTTAGACGACTTTCTGAACGGTTTAGAAGTTGAGGCGCGGCAGAACGAGCCAAAAGAAGACTTCAACGCCGCTGCTGACCTAATCCGGGCGGAAAAGCAATAACAACACTGTATACAATCTTTAGTGCTGAACAACCACTATGACCACTGCCCAGATCATATACGAACAATACAAGGTGCTACCTAAGCGTGTTCGTCAGGAACTCAAATCACTCATCATCAGTGAAGATGAAAACGAAAAGCCCTTTTCGCTGATGGAAGACATTGAAGAGGGGCTAAAAGAGGTTAAGATGATTCGGGAAGGTAAACTGCCCCGGCGCACATTTGCCGACTTGAAACGGGAGATCAACGATGCCCAATAGAGTAACGCTTACACCTCGCTTTGAAAGTCGTTATAAACGGTTTAGCAAAAAATTCGCATCGCTAGAAAGCGAAATTGATACCCTCATCGCCGATTTGACCGAAACGCCCACGATGGGGAAAGCCCTGGGTGCCGGTCTTTATAAAATTCGGCTGGCAGTTGAAAGCAAGGGAAAAGGTAAAAGCGGTGGGTTTCGTATCGTAAGTTACTTAGTTACGGCAACCGAAGAAAACACTGACATTTTCCTGCTCACCATTTACGATAAATCGGAAGATAGTAGCATCAATAAAGAAACGCTGTTGGATATGGCAAACGAATTGTCAGAATAACCAACCTACCCTATGCAGTTCTCCCACCTCCATTGCCACACCCAGTACTCACTGCTCGACGGGCAGGCCGGTGAAGGTTAAGGCCTTAAGGCTTTGCCGAAGGTGCGTTCGTCGAAACTAAACGGGGTAACTGACTGAATATGTACCTGTGAAAAATAGAGATGAGCGGGATTTACTAAAAAATTATATTCGCCCGGAATAACGAGAGAGGGTACCCGCATGACAAGATACTCAGTGCGGCCAATTAAAACGAGCATCGATCAGGCCATAATGCCGTGTTCCAGACGGCCTAAAAGGGTCAGAACAGTTTGGTGTCCTTCTTCGCTGTTGAGTAGTGTGATTGGCTGGGCGGCGTTCAGCGTCTGGTTAGGCAGAGCAAGCCATTTGATAAAATCGGTTTTTGTTGCAAATAGCTTTGCGGCTTTTTCCTGCCAAAGTGCGTCAACATGCGCATCTGCCAATGCCGACTGATTTAGTACAATATCGCGCACGAACGTGAACCTACGAAGTAGTTCCATCAGGAATGGCCCTTCGCTGTCGTCGACTTTAACGGTGATTTCCATAGCACTCAAAGTTAATAAGACTATTCACATAACGGAAACTGAACGGAGAAGGTTGATTCATCAAACTCAACCACTTAGCAGTAACGTACCCAAAAATCTTACCATCCATTGCCGCAAGCCCGATTCATCGGGCTATTTTTACTGCCCTAAGACGCGTTCCCTATGCAGTTCTCCCACCTCCATTGCCATACCCAATACTCGCTGCTCGACGGGCAGGCCGACATTAAAAAGCTGATCAAGAAGGCAAAAGCAGACAATATGCCTGCCGTGGCCATTACCGATCACGGCAATATGTTTGGCGTGTTTGAGTTTGTGGCCGAAGCCGCCAAGCAAGGCATTAAACCCATTGTGGGCTGTGAGTTTTATGTGGTTGAGGACCATACCATCAAGCAGTTTACCAAAGAGAAAAAAGACGTTCGCTACCACCAACTGCTGCTGGCGAAGAACGCGACGGGGTATAAAAACCTGGTAAAGCTGTGCTCGCTGGGCTATATGGAGGGGCTGTACGGCAAGTACCCTCGAATCACAAAAGCACTCATCGAGCAGTACAAGGAAGGGCTGATTGCCTCGACCTGCTGCATTGGGGCGATGGTGCCGAAGACGATCCTGAAAAAGGGTGAAGAAGCGGGCGAAATCGAATTCAAATGGTGGCTCGACCGGTTTGGCGAGGACTATTACGTAGAGCTGCAACGCCACGAGATTCCCGATCAGATCAAGGCCAACGAGGTACTGGTGAAGTTCGCCAAGAAGTATAATGTCAAGATCATCGCATCCAACGATTCGCACTACGTGGATCAGGACGACTGGGTGGCCCACGATATTCTGCTCTGCGTAAACACCGGCGAAAAGCAGAGCACCCCGTCGATGAAGGAATTTAGCGACGACGAGGCGATGCCTAAGAATACGCGCTTCGCCTTCTTCAGCGATCAGTTCTACTTCAAGAACACGCAGGAGATGACCACGCTGTTCAAAGACATGCCCGAGGCCATCGACAACACCAACGAGATCGTGGGCAAGGTGGAGATGCTGAAGCTGAAGCGCGACATCATGCTGCCCAACTTCCCGATTCCGACCGAGTTTCAGCAGCATGCCGACGATGTCATGAATCAGTGGGAATACCTGAAGCACATGACCTACGAAGGGGCCAAAGCCAGGTATGTCGATATTTCGCAGGAAGTGCAGGAACGGCTCGACTTCGAGCTGTTCACCATCCGAACGATGGGCTTTGCGGGCTACTTTCTTATCGTGGCCGACTTCATCAAGGCCGGGCGCGACATCGGGGTGATGGTAGGTCCGGGGCGAGGATCGGCGGCGGGGTCGGCGGTGGCGTATTGCATCGGTATTACCAACATCGACCCGATCAAATACAACCTGCTGTTCGAGCGATTCCTGAACCCCGACCGCAAGTCAATGCCCGATATCGATACCGATTTCGACGACGAAGGCCGTCAGAAGGTGATCGATTATGTGGTGAATAAGTACGGCAAGCAGCAGGTAGCGGCCATTGTTACGTACGGTACTATGGCGGCCAAATCGGCCATCAAAGACGTGTCGCGGGTGATGGACCTGCCCCTCAACGATGCCAACGCGCTGGCTAAGCTGGTGCCCGACAAGCCCACGTATAACATGACCCTGAAACGGATTTTTGAAGATCCGATCGACGGGCCGGGCGGCTTATCCAATATTATTTCGCCTGACGAAGTGGAGAACGTGCGGCAAGCATGCGGGCCCTTGAATCGGGCGATCAGAGCATGGGGCGTACCATGAAGCTGATCGACACCGAAAAGGTGCAGAATGTGCTGCAACAGGCGCGGCGGCTCGAAGGCACGGTGCGTAACACCGGCGTTCATGCGGCGGGGATCATCATTGCCCCCAGCGATCTGTCTGACATTGTGCCGGTGTCGACCTCGAAAGATACGAACCTGATCATCACCCAGTATGAGGGTAAGGTGATCGAAGATGCGGGGGTTATCAAGATGGACTTCCTGGGTCTGCGAAACCTCACCATCATCAAGGAATGCCTGCGATTGATCAAGCAGAACTACGGACTGGTGATCGACATCGATCAGATACCGCTCGACGACCCGAAACCGTACGAACTGTTCCAGCGGGGGGAAACAAACGCCATTTTCCAGTTTGAATCCGACGGGATGAAGAAGTACATGAAGGACCTGAAGCCCGACCGTTTCGAGGACCTCATTGCCATGAACGCCCTGTACCGCCCCGGCCCGATTCAGTACATCCCGAACTTCATTAACCGGAAGCATGGCCGCGAAGAGGTGAAGTACGATATGCCGGAGATGGAAGAGTACCTGGCCGACACCTACGGCATTACGGTCTACCAGGAACAGTTGATGCTGCTGTCGCAGAAGCTGGGCAACTTCACCAAAGGGCGATGCCGACGTGCTGCGGAAGGCGATGGGGAAGAAAGACCGCGCTACGCTGGATAAGATGAAGGGCAAGTTTATGGAGGGTTGCGCGGCCAATAAGCTACCCGCCAAAACCTGCGAGAAAGTCTGGACCGACTGGGAAGCCTTTGCTTCGTACGCCTTCAACAAATCGCACTCCACCTGCTACGCCTTTGTGGCTTATCAGACCGCCTGGCTGAAGGCCCATTACCGCTCCGAATACATGGCGGCGGTGTTGACCTCCTGCCTGGGCAACATTGAAAAGATTACCTTCTTCCTCGAAGAGTGTAAGAACATCAACATTCCGGTGCTTGGCCCGGACGTGAACGAATCGGAGCGGGTATTCGGGGTAAATAAGAAAGGTGAAATCCGGTTTGGGCTGGGTGCCATCAAAGGATCGGGCGATGCGGCGGTGGAAAACATCATTGCCGAACGTACCGAGAACGGCCCGTATAAAGACATCTTCGATTT
Organism: uncultured Cytophagales bacterium; assembly: GCA_963750355.1. GTDB lineage: Bacteria > Bacteroidota > Bacteroidia > Cytophagales > Spirosomataceae > Fibrella. The sequence continues at coordinate 18,179 of CAVVQL010000007.1, forward strand.
CATTATCCGGGTGAACCTGCGGACGGTCAACAAGAAAACCATTGAATCGCTGGCCTATGCCGGGGCGTTCGATGCGCTGGACGAGACGATTCACCGGGCGCAGTATTTTGAGGTGGCAGCGGGTGATAACGCGAGCTTCATCGAGAAGATAATCCGGTTCGCCAACACGCACCATGCCGAGAAAGCAGCCTCGCAGCAATCGTTGTTTGGGGGCGGCGCGGGGAATGACGTGGCCATGCCCCGGCCCAAACCGCCGATTATGACGCCCTGGAATCAGATCGAAAAACTGAAGTATGAAAAAGACGTTGTTGGTTTTTACATCACCGGCCATCCCCTCGACGAATTTCAGGTTGAGCTGGATGGGTTCTGCAACTGCACCCTGGATAAGGTATACGAGACCAATGCCCCGGATATAAAGATTGGCGGCATTGTTTCGGCCGTGCAAACGCGCATTGCCAAGAACGGCAACCCCTTCATGATCTTCAAACTGGAAGACTACCAGGGATCGATGGAGATGACGCTTTTCGGCGATGACTATGCCCGCATGGCGCAGTATGTCGAGGTGGGCCTGTTCCTGCATGTGACGGGCAAAACCCAGAATCGCTGGAATTCGGATCAACTGGAGTTTAAGCCAACCAGCATTCGCTACCTCAGCGAGATCCGGGAGAAACTCTGCAAAGAACTGCTTATCACGCTGGATATCGCCTGCCTGAGCGAGCACCTCATCAACCGGATCGATGAATTGGTGAAAGCCCATCCGGGTACGTGTAGCTTACTAATGAAGGTGGTGGATAATAACGAGCGCCTTGAAGTAGGCCTGCTCTCCCGGTCCTTGCGGGTAGCCCCGGCCAATACATTGCTCAATGCATTACGCTCGCTCGATGGCGTGCATTGCAAAGTGGCCTGATCCGATACGTAGTCACGAACCTATATACCTTGCTCCCAACAGAAAAGCCCTGGCTATTAGTCAGGGCTTTTCTGTTGGGAGCAACGCCATGCCGACAGTTGACCAAATTCCAGATAGATTTATCTTATTTTTATATCCATATAATATTTGGCTTTTACGCTCAAAAACAGAATATGTTAAAAGAATCTTTACGTGGGTATGACCCTTATACTTTTGCACTTATTTAATAGCAATATTTAAGGAATATTCTATTTTTAATCCACTTTTTCAAAAAATAGCATCCTATAACCTTGCATTCGCCAATTTGTTAGATAAGATTTGTACGAAATACAACCAGCACTGTAGTCGAGTCTAACAAAACAAACAGCATGAAAAAATCGCTTTTACTTACATTTCTTGCAAGTACTGCTTTTGCGGCTAATGCGGCAGACACCACTGGCGTCGCTAAGCCAAACGTGGCTCAGCCGAGCGTGGCTCAACCCAACGTAGGCAGTGATGATACCGGCAAGTTTACCTTCTCGGGATACCTCGACACGTACTATTTCGGCAACTTCAACAATCCCCGGAGCCAGTCTAACCTGGGCCTGAACGGCGAAGGTCCCGGTACTGCCCGCGCCTTTGACCAGAAAGCAGGGCAGTTTGGCATTGGCCTTGTTCAGGCTAAAGCCATGTATTCAGCCGATAAAGTGGATGCGGTGATGGACCTTACATTTGGCCCCTTCGCTGATCTGGGTAACTACGGAAACTTTAATGGGCCACTGGGGCAGGGCTCAACCGCGCTGGCTATCAAGCAGGCATATATTACGTACAAAGCCACGCCAAAACTGTCGTTCACGGCTGGTCAGTTCGGTACGCACATCGGCTATGAAGTCATCGATGCCCCCGTAAACTACAACTACTCCCTCTCGAACCTATTCAACAATGGCCCCTTCTACCACATCGGTGTGAAAGCCCAGTACGCCTTCAGCGACAAGGCATATCTGATGGTAGGCCTGGTGAACAACGTTGATAACCTGGTTGATAACAACAAGAAAAAGGGCCTGATCAGCCAGCTTTTCGTTTCGCCCGCATCAGGCTGGAATGTATACCTGAACGCGATCGTATCGAATGAGGCATCGAAGAACCTACCGAATGCAGCCGCAACAGGGGTAGCCGTGTCGTCTGACGATGCGAGTTATTCACTCTTCGACCTGACCACTACGTATCAGGTCACCTCTAAGTTCTACCTCGGCCTGAATGGGGCTATCGGCTCGCAGAAAGGTGATTATCAGGGCTATGGCGGACCGATCACCGCCAAGAGCTGGGGTGGCGTTGCGCTTTATTCAAACTACTCGTTCACCGATACGTTTGGCCTGGGCGTTCGCTATGAGACCTTCGACAATAAAAGCGGCGTAAGGGGCCTAACCGACGCGGCTGGAAATGGAGCCAGCGTGAATTCACTCACCATAACGGGCAACATCATCGGTGCTGCCGGTCATATACTGCTCAAGCCCGAATTCCGGATCGATACCTACTCGGCCAACAAATTCGAGCTGAACGACGGTTCGCTGAGCCCAAGCCAGGCTACGCTTGGTATGGCCGCCATCTTCAAGTTCTAATCGGGCCTCTTCGCTCTTTCTACAACAAAACCAGTTTTCTGTCATGCAAAAACCTGCAATTATTCCACTGCTTATCCTGCTGGCCATCAGCTTATGGGCTGTACTCAGCCCCTCGGTACCCACTACAATCGTGACCGAAGGTATCAACTCTGGCGACACCGCCTGGATGCTCATGGCAACGGCACTCGTTTTACTGATGACACCCGGCCTTGCCTATTTCTACGGCGGTATGGTAAGCAACAAAAACGTGATATCGACCATGCTGCAAAGCTTTGTCGCGATGGGCGTAATCAGCATTATCTGGGTAGTTTGTGGGTTCAGCCTGGCCTTCGGCGACTCGATCGGTGGTTTCATTGGCGACCCACGTACCTTCCTGATGTTCAAAGGGGTAGTAGACGGTAAGCCCTGGTCGCTGGCCGCCACTATTCCCCTGGCGGTGTTTGCTTTCTTTCAATTGAAGTTTGCCGTTATCACCCCCGCCCTGATCACTGGCTCAATGGCCGAGCGGATCAACTTCCGGTCGTATGTGCTGTTCATGATCTTATTCAGCCTGTTTGTGTATGCCCCACTGGCCCACTGGACCTGGCATCCTGAAGGTTTCCTGTTCAAAATGGGCGTACTTGACTTTGCCGGCGGTACCGTTGTCCACATGTCGGCTGGCTGGGCTGCTCTGGCGGGTGCCCTCTACCTGAAGCGTCGTAAGAACCACGTCAACGCAAATTTCCTGCCACCGGCCAATATCCCGTATGTGCTGCTCGGAACGGGTCTGCTGTGGTTCGGCTGGTTTGGTTTCAACGCCGGTTCGGCGGTAGGTGCTTCACCACTGGCGGCTATTGCATTTGCAACAACGAACACGGCAGCGGCTTCTGCCGGCTTGGGCTGGGTGTTGTTCGATGCTGCCAAAGGCAAAAAAGTATCGGCCCTGGGCTTCTGTATCGGTGCCGTTGTTGGTCTGGTCGCGATCACGCCCGCCGCTGGTTTCGTAACCATTCCACAGGCCATCTTCATCGGTACCATTGCCGCCATGGTCTCTAACTTCGTCGCGCACCTGCGTTCTAAATCAACCCTCGATGATACCCTCGACGTGTTCCCTTGCCACGGTGTAGGCGGCATGGTTGGTATGCTGATGACGGGTATTTTCGCCACCAAAGGCGTTAACTCGGCGGTGGCGGTTGAAGGCCTGGCCTATGGGGAGTTCGCCCTGTTTTTCACGCACCTCAAGGCACTGGCTATCGTATCTGTCTTTGCGTTCGGTATGTCATTACTGCTGCTGAAAGTTACTGACCTGATTCTGCCCTTGCGCGTGTCGGAAGCCGACGAGAAAGAAGGCCTCGACATCAGCCAGCACGATGAGTTCCTCATCGACGCTTAGTGAGCGATTACGTTACACATCAACTTCAAACTAAACTATAACGGCAAACCCACAGGCGAAGGTGCTGGCCCATAGCTACTATGGCGCATCAGACTGTGGTTTTGTTGTACTCGTTGAAGGTATCTGCTTCTGGCGGATACCTTCTTTGTTTTCCCCCATGCCGGCTGCTGATGGGCGGCAGGTTGTACCTTTACAGACTATGACGCGCTCATCACTTTGGGGACGTACCCGCGACGGACTGAACTTCGCCGGCAAGCTTACGCCCCGGCGGGTAGCCAATGCCGTGCGGGTACTGACCAGCTTTTACGCTTCCCGGCAGTCGGGTGAACCCAATCAGCGGGGGTTACCGGTATTCGTTATCTGTTGAACCAACCACATCCTGCAACCTTCGTTGTCCCGAATGCCCCAGTGGCCTGCGATCCTTTACCCGGCCCACGGGCATGCTGGGGGTCGATCTGTTCAAACGGACCATCGATGAGCTGCACGATACGCTGCTGTACCTGATTTTCTATTTTCAGGGCGAGCCCTACCTGCATCCTAATTTTCTGGAGCTGGTGCGTTACGCCGCCGACCGGAACATTTATACCGCCACCAGCACCAACGCCCACTACCTGACCGACGATAACGCCCGCAAAACCATCGAGTCGGGCCTCGACCGGCTGATCATCTCCATCGATGGCACTACCCAGGATGTGTATGAGCAATACCGGGTGGGTGGTAACCTCAACAAGGTGCTGGAAGGAACCCGAAACCTCATTCGCTGGAAAAAAGAATTAAAGTCAGCTACGCCGCACATAATTTTCCAATTTCTGGTGGTGAAGCCCAACCAGCACCAGATTGCCGAAGTCTATCAGCTGGCCCGTGAACTGGGGGTAGATGAAGTCAAATTAAAAACGGCCCAGATCTACGACTACGAACACGGATCGGACCTGATGCCAACGATGGAGAAGTACAGCCGCTATGCCCCGAAAGCCGACGGTACGTATGGCATCAAAAATGCGTTGCTCGACCATTGCTGGCGCATGTGGCATTCCTGCGTGATGACCTGGGACGGCCGCATAGTGCCCTGCTGCTTTGATAAAGATGCGGACCACCAACTGGGTACGTTACAGGATCATTCGTTCAGGGAGGTGTGGTTCAGCGAGGCGTACCGACGCTTCCGGCAAACCCTCATTCAGCGCCGGGCCGAGATAGAGATGTGCCGAAATTGCACCGAAGGCGCTAAAGTGTGGGCGTAAATAAGTTTCAAGTTTCAGGTTTCAAGTTTCAGTTTCAAGTGCGTTGCTCTCAGATGAATCTCGATGAACAGCAGCGCACTTGAAACTTGAGACATGGAACTTGAAACTTAACCGAAACTTCCATTTGTGGAACATTTTCGTGAAACGTTTCTTGGAAAGCTAATCAGGTTCCGGCATCTTTGGGACTGCAACGAACAAACCCATGGGTAAAGTTATTGCCATTGCCAACCAAAAGGGGGGCGTCGGTAAAACCACAACAACGATTAACCTGGCTGCCAGTCTGGCCGCTTTAGAATTTAGAACGCTGATTGTCGATGCTGACCCACAGGCAAACTCAACCTCCGGGCTGGGTTACAACCCCAAGGAAATCGAAAACAGCATCTACGAGTGCATGATTGAAGATGTGCAGACACGCGATGCCATCATTCAGACCGACTTCCCGAACCTCGACCTGCTCCCCTCCCATATCGATCTGGTTGGGGCTGAGATTGAGATGATTAACCTGCAAAGCAGGGAAGACAAGATGAAGGATGCGCTGAACCAGATTCGCGATGATTATGATTTCATCATCGTCGACTGTTCACCCTCGCTGGGTCTGATCACGATCAACAGCCTGACGGCTGCCGATTCTGTTATCATTCCGGTACAATGTGAATATTTTGCGCTTGAAGGCCTCGGCAAACTGCTCAATACAATCAAGATCATTCAGTCGCGACTGAACACGGATCTGGCCATCGAAGGCATTCTGCTGACGATGTATGATCTACGGGTGCGGCTCTCGAACCAGGTGGTGGGCGAAGTAACCTCGCACTTTCAGCAGATGGTCTTCCACACGATTATTCCCCGGAATATCCGCCTGAGTGAATCGCCAAGTTTTGGGGTACCCGTGCTGGCGCAGGATGCCGATAGCAAAGGGGCCATCAGTTACCTGAATTTAGCCCGCGAGATTCTCGCCAAAAACGGCCTGATGCCGCAGGAAACAGTTTAAAGAGTTTTTAGTCTTCCGTCTTCTGTTGCTCTGCTGAATTAATGTACCTGACGTTAATCAGCAGAGCAACAGAAGACGGAAGACTGAAGACGGAAGACACTTTCTCGTAATGAACACGACAAATACGAAGGCGGGTGCGCCGAAAAACAATAAAATGATGGGCCTGGGCCGGGGGCTTGGCGCGTTGCTGCAAGACAGCGACGGTCGGCAACAGACCAAACCATCGCCCTACGAATCGATCAGCACCATGACTGAGATCAGTCTCGATCTGATCGAAACGAACCCGTTTCAACCCCGTACCCGGTTCGATGAGGAAGCCCTCAACGAACTGGCCGACTCGATCCGCGTTCAGGGCATCATTCAGCCCATTACGGTGCGGCAACTGGGCAAAGACCACTACCAGCTTATCTCGGGCGAACGCCGCCTGCAGGCCTCCAAGCTGATTGGTATGCTGCACATTCCGGCCTACGTGCGGACGGCCAATGATCAGCAGATGCTGGAAATGGCCCTGATTGAGAACATTCAGCGCGAAAACCTGAACTCGATCGAGATTGCCCTCTCCTACCAGCGGCTTATCACCGAATGCAGTCTGAAACAGGAAGAACTGGGCGAGCGCGTTGGTAAAAACCGCACGACCGTCAACAACTACATCCGGTTGCTGAAACTGCCGCCCGCCATTCAGGCCTCGCTGCGCGATACACGGATTTCAATGGGGCACGCCCGGGCCATTATCAACATCGAAAACCCGGAAACGCAGATCAAACTCTTCAACAAGATCATTGAGGAAGACTGGTCGGTGCGGAAAGTAGAAGAGGCCGTGCGCAACCTGTCGATGACCGAAGAGAACGGCCCGGCCCGGAAAACCACGCTGCCCAAGCAGGAGATGCGGAGTTTGCAGTTCAAGCTTTCGTCGATGTTCGGCAGCAAGGTTGTCATCAAAGCCGATGAGAAACACACGGGCGAAATCAAGATCCCATTCACGTCTCAGGAAGACCTTGACCGGATTCTGAACGTCCTGAATTATTCGGCTTAAGATACTTTAAGAGAAGTCTAGTGTCATTTCGACCGGCGTTTACGTTACGAGCATGGCTACAAACGTTCGCGCCGGTCGCGTTATTACCGGGTTACCAGGTGAAAAATAAGCAACTGTTTTTGGGCATACTCCCTAGTAGATACATACTCTTGCTGTGTCTGGGCCTGCTGGGCGGGGTGGGTACGCTACGAGCTCAGACCCCCGATACCACCAGGCAGCGGCCCGTTATCAGGCCCGGCGTACCCGTCCGGGGCGATACGCTCAACCCCGACAATACCGACCTCCTGGTCGATTCGCTGGCCGCCGATGCTACTGATAGCGTAGCCCTCGATACGGTTCAGCTCTCGGCAAAAACCAACGCCGAGATCCGCAAGATCATTCCTAAACGCGCGGCCCTGCTCTCGCTGGCCCTACCCGGTCTGGGGCAAGTGTATAACGGACAGAAATGGAAAGTACCGCTGATCTACGCCGGATTTGGCACCTTTGGCTACTTCATTGTTGATTTCACCAATAAATACCAGACGTACCTGGCGGGCTATGCCGTGGCCTATAACAAGCCGAACGTACCTGGACAGGATCCTAACCGAACGAAAGTCGCCACCGTATACGGGCGGGAGTTGTCGATCAACACGCTCAAAGCAGCCACCGATTTTTACCGGCGCTGGCGCGATTACAACATTATTTTCACGGCCCTGTTTTGGGGCCTGAACGTGGTTGATGCGAACGTAACGGCCCACCTGAAAACGTTTGACCTGTCGGATAGCCTTACCCTCAAGTACGAACCCGCCGTTATACCGTCACTATCGGGCTTTGTGCCGGGGGTGAAGCTGACGATGACGTTCAAAAAATAAGTTCTCAAAAAAAGTAGTACCCATGAATATTCTCTTGCTCGGCTATGGCAAAATGGGCAAAGCCATCGAACAGATTGCCCTTAGCCGGGGTCATCAGATTGTGGGCCGTATCGATCTCAACAACCGCGCCGACCTCGACGCCCTGGCTGATGATTCGGTGGATGCCGTTATTGAGTTCAGCTCACCCGAATCGGTGGTCGATAACCTGCGTTACTGCATCGAACGGGGCTGGGCCGTGGTTTGCGGCACCACCGGCTGGCTGGGTCAGCGCACCGAGATTGAAGCGGCCGTGCGGCAACGGGGCAGTGCTTTTTTCTACGCCTCGAACTATAGCATTGGCGTCAATCTGTTTTTCCGGTTGAATAAAACGCTGGCGAAGTTCATGCACGATTACCCCAGCTACCACGTGTCGATGACCGAAGTGCATCATACCGAGAAGAAAGATGCCCCTTCCGGTACGGCCATTACCCTGGCCGAAGGCCTGCTCGATCGCCTGCCACACAAAAGCCGCTGGGCCGTATCGGAAGCCGACAAGCCAGCCGAAGGCGATACCAGTGATGCCATTGTGATCGATTCAGTGCGCGAAGGCAACGTACCCGGTACCCACGTTGTCAGGTACGAGTCGGATGTCGACCGGATCGAGATTTCGCATGTGGCCCACAATCGCCAGGGTTTTGCCCTCGGTGCCGTGGTGGCGGCCGAGTGGCTGGCTTCACGGCAGGGTGTTTTCGGGATGGATGATCTGCTCGGAGAATGACGAGCAAGCTTAATGATCGGACAGGCGGTTAGGGGTAAGCTCCGAAATCAGTGTATTTTTGTAAACCAAACAAGATTCTTAGGTCGAACATCGGGGAGCGCAGCTGCCCAGCTACCTATCTATGAATCGTGAACGTCAATTACCAGTGTCTGAAGTCAACACAAAACCAAGGGCCGCCCAACCGGTCAGGAAAAAATCAGCCATTCGCGAATGGTTCGATTCTGTATTGTTTGCGGTCGTAGCCGCTACACTTATCCGATGGCTGTTTATGGAAGCCTTCACCATTCCGACCCCCTCGATGGAGCGGAGTCTGATGGTGGGCGATTTCCTGTTTGTCAGCAAGTTTCATTATGGCACCCGCACGCCCAAAACCCCCCTGCAGGTTCCACTGACGCACCAGAAAATCTGGGGCACCGACATCCCATCCTACCTCGACTGGATTCAGTTGCCACAGTACCGGCTGCCGGGCTTCTCGCAGGTAAAAAACGGCGACGTGGTGGTCTTCAACTTCCCCCCCGAAGATCAGTACCCGACCGACCTGAAAACGAACTACATCAAGCGGTGTATGGGCATTGCCGGCGATGTGCTGGAGGTACGCCACCGGCAGGTGTTTGTAAACGGAAAAGCCGCCGAAGTGCCCCCTAAATCGCAGATGTCGTACTTTATCGAAACCACGAAAGGTGATCTGGATGACGCCTTTTTCCGCCAATACGACATTGTCAACGATTACCCGAACAGCACGTTTAACTGGCAGCCCATTGAGCAGATGGACTCAGTGGCCAAAGCAACGAGGGTTGTTGGCTACAAACTGAACACGACGGCCGAAACCGTCGAGCAGCTAAAAACGCTGGACTGGGTTAAGAAGGTAACGCCCTACGACGAGGAGCCCAGCCCGACTCCCTCGCCTTTCTCACAACTATACGGTGGCAGTAAATTCAACTGGACGGTCGATAATTTTGGACCGATCACCGTTCCCAAAGAAGGCGTCACGGTTCAGCTCGATGAAAAGGCGATTGCGGTCTACGGCACGGTGATTAAGAAATACGAAGGCAACGAGAATGTGGAGGTTACCGATAAGGCAATCACGATTGGCGGTAAGCCCATCACCTCGTATACCTTCAAGCAGAACTATTACTTCATGATGGGTGATAATCGGCACAACTCGCTCGATTCACGCTTCTGGGGCTTTGTTCCCGCCGACCATATCGTGGGTAAGGCGGTGTTCATCTGGATGTCGATCGATCCAAATCCGGCCAACGCCGCCAACAAAATTCGCTGGAATCGGCTGTTTAGTGTAGTGCATTGAGTTAGTCTCGATAGTCGTTAAAAAAAGGTAGTCCTGAGTCTGGAAAGTCGTTACTTAGCTACAACTTTCCAGACTCAGGACTACCTTTTTTTAACGACTATCGAGACTACTCTTCCGCATGCAGCCAGGCTTTCTTGGCTAACAGCGTTTCTTCATCTTCTTCGTGTTCGGGGTCGGGCACACAGCAATCGACCGGACAAACGGCCGCGCACTGTGGTTCTTCATGGAACCCCTTGCACTCGGTACACTTATCGGTGACGATGTAGTAAAACTCGTTGGATACTGGCGTCTGAGGCGACTTACCGCTGACAACGGTACCTTCACCAAAATCGACAACATCGAGGGACGTACCGCCACCCCATGTCCACTCGACACCACCTTCGTAGATGGCCGTGTTGGGGCATTCTGGTTCGCAGGCACCACAGTTGATGCACTCCTCAGTAATCATAATGGCCATAATCGAATCAATTTAGCTGGCTAATAGTCGAGAGACTGATAATGAGACAACAAATATAATTATTTAAAGTTGGTCGAAGGAAGAAAAAAGTAGCCGTATGCAGGGGCAGTCGACAGAAATTTGTGTGAACTAACCCAAAATTATCGCCCAACGACCACCGCATACGGCTTCGCTACTCATTGGTCTCTTCCGCATCCTGTAGCTTTTTCTCTTCTTTCTCGCGCCGTTTTCGCTCGCGCCGTTCCTGCCGAAGTTGCTTCCGGGTCTTTACCGTATCGGTAGCGGCGGGTTCGTCGGCCGGGCGGGTGGGACGTACAACCGGGGCTTCTTCCGTGGGTTGCTGCGTCGTTGGCTTCGGATCATCGTCATCGGGCTTGCCATTCAGCAAGCGATTGAACAGGTCATCCATACCGCCCCCTTCTTCATTCAAGTCGGGATTGAGGCTGTCTGATTCAAACACATCCTGAGGAATCGCCTGCGGGCGGAGTGCTTCACGCACCCGAACATCATAGAAGCCATAGGCCCCACTATCGGGCTGTGTCAGGCCTCGTTTGGCCATTATCTTGCCAATAATTCTGAAGTAGCCCCGTACGTTACGTACCTGAAGCGACCCGTCGGGCTGGAAATAGGCCAGTGCTTTTTTGGGGCTGGGAATAACAAACGCCAGGAAAATACTCTCGCCAAGATTCAGGGTAGCGGGGGTTTTATCAAAGTAATACCGGGCCGCCTCACCGATGCCGTAGATGTTTTTGCCCCACTCGATGATGTTCAGATACACCTCAAACATCCGCTCTTTCGACACCAGCCGCTGATTCTCCATCAGCCACACGATCAGGATTTCTTCGACTTTCCGCGACAGGGTTTTGTTCCGGTTCAGGAACACATTTTTTACCAGTTGCATCGACACCGTACTGGCACCGCGCTTAAATGAGCTGGCCTTGTAATTGGTTGCAATTGAAACCCGGAAGGCTTTTTCATTAAAGCCTTTATGCGTGAAAAAATTGTAATCTTCCGAGGTAAGCACGGCATTCCTCAGATCAGGGGCAATGTAAGCGAGGGGAGTGAAGTCGGGATTACCGGGGCCCACCGTTATATCGCGAACGGGCCTGTCCTTTTCGTAGGGGGTGTACACAAACGGCCCGTTGATACGCCGAAGGTCAGTACGGCCCATTTGTAAGATCTTAAAACCGTCGGGCGTCAGTCTCGAATCAAACTTGACCGAGTCGGGCAGGGCCGTATCGAAATTAAAAACCAGATCGTAGCGCAGTTTGCCGGCCACTCTCATCCCCTCAAGCGAGGCGAACAATCCCTTCGGAAACGAATTGAACAGCGCCTGCGCATCGAGGTCATCGGTATGCAACTGCACGTCGACTACTTTGCCCGTACCGGCCTTCGTGTCTGGCAGGGTGTACTTCAAAAACGGGCGGGCACTGGCTTCACCCAGGTGCAGCGTTGAACTGCTGTCGATACCCACGTAATTTTCGCCGAAGAACACATTGGCATTCATGGCGGCCCGTTCTACCAGCACGTCGTTTGGCGACAGGGCCGGGTGGTTCAACCGCAGATTGCGCACCGAACCAACCCCTTCGAGCCGAAACTCCCCGCGCGACCGATCGACATCGTGCAACTCAGCGTGCAGGGTGTCGGCCTGCGCTTTCAGCTTGAAGCGCCGTTCCAGGTAGTTGATTTCGAGCGGCTTACCAACGGCGTACAGGCTTACATCATATTCTTTGTCTGAAGGCGAAGCTTCGCCCATAATGTGCCAGATGGCTTCGTTGCCATTCAGCAATAAAGTCGAAGTCACCTGCCCGTTGTCAATGCTGGCTTCCGAGGCCAGTAGGTTCAGTTTATTGTCATCGTCGATGACCCGGAAATCAAAATTACGGACCTTCAGGTCATCAGGAATCTTCGTCAGCAGGTTTTCAATCAGGTTTTCAGCCACATCGGCCAGGCTGGTATTTCCACGCCTGGTGGCCGTTGAGTCTTTCCGGCGTTTGAGGATCGTATCCAGGTTGGTGAGCGAATCGCGTTTGACGACCTGTAGAAATCCGTTTTCGACCGACAGCTCCGACAGGGCCACCTTGCCCACGAGCAATGGCCACAGGCGAACGCCAACCAGCACATTGTCTATACGGGTCAGGCTGTCGCGGTTGGCAGGCACCACAGAAACATCGGTGACCGATAGTGAACTAAGCCCGGTGAACCGGGCCGACCCCACACGTAAGGTGAGATCATAGTCCCGCTTGGCTTTTTTTATGGTTCGTTCAATGGCTATGCTCAGTAAGCGTTCGCGCTGGTTGTAGGCGTAAACAGCCCCGGCAATGCCCAAGACCAGTAGTGTCAGCACAGTCCAGGCGGTATAGCGCAGGACATTGCGTTTGTTAATTGGCATTTCGTTCCGAATAGTGGGGCAAAAGTACGGATTTCAGTAGGTGAACGCTACCCAATCTGTCGGCATTGTTGTCTGTGGCGATCAGATATATAAAAAACGGGCAGCGCAGGCCACCCGTTATCTGTCTCTAGATTGCTAAACCCAGCCGCTTACCGGCCTCCCAATGGGAAGAGGTACCCTACCGACAACTGGCTGGTGATGGGTTTGCCGGGTACGTTACCAAACTCACTACCGGCGGCGGTCGATCCTAACTGGTAATAACCGCGGGCTTCTATGGTCAGCTTGCCAGCACCTGCCGGTATACCCACGCCAAGCCCAAGGGCACCGCCGTAGTCGATCACGGTTTCGGAACCGCCTGCACTAAGCGGGTAGGCCCCATACGGACCCAGGTTTATGAAGAAGCGCGGGCTGCCCTGCTCACCAAACTGAAACTTGGCCAGCAACGGCACAACCAGCGAGGCGGTAGAAATGGTACTTTGTCCAACAGAAAAATACTCCTGGTTGTAGTTAATCTCTGGCTGGAAGGCAACGGCTCCCCGGCCAAACTGGAACACCAGCCCGGCATGAAAGCCATACGACGGATTGATTGTCAGGCCGAAAGGCTGATCCAGCAGTGTAGTGTAGTTTCCGCCCACCCGGAGGCCAACGTATGAGCCTGCCTCGCCAAGCGCCCTGCTGGCCTTCTGATTGGGTGGGGGAACCGTTCCATTCCGGGGGGCCCCTCTTCTACCCATATCCGGGGCGGTCGACTGCGGTTTTATTCCGTGCAGTTCATCATACATCTGCTGCCGCTTAACGGCGTCCATTGGCGTTACATTCTCAGGTTCGGTGCTCGGGAAGGTCAATGTAGAAGCAACCGGCTGAGCTGGGGCCGGTGCAGCCGCAACGGCAACGGTAGCGGGCCGGGGTTTGGTGACTACCGGCTTTTTCACCGCCGTGGTAGTTGCTGCTCGCTGCGCAGCGGTAGCTGGACTTGGCGTAGTAACTTTTTTCTTAGGCGGCGTTTGGGCCGTGGCTACAGACAGGCAAAAGCAGGTGAGCAGGAAAGGAAGCAGTGACCTCATACAGGGGCGTAGTTAAACGGTGATTACTAGTTGGAACAAAAGTGGCCGGTTAAGATAGAACTTAACGCGTTCATTCGAGGCAACGGCCTACTGACCGGGTGACCGGCATGCTGGTTGTTGCCCCTGTTTTCAAACAAAGACAACCCTTTCTGATTTTACCTCTAATCACTACTAGAATACAATGACGACCGAACACCCAAAAACAGCTCTGATAACTGGAGCAAACAGAGGCATTGGCTTCGAAGTAGCCCGTCAGCTGGCTAAACGTGGTTTCGCTGTATTTGTTGGCTCACGCGATATGGCCAAAGGACGCGCCGCTGCTCAGGAACTATGCAGTGAAGGCTACGAGGCTACCTTTATTCAACTCGACGTGACCGATCCGGTAAGTATCAAGCAGGCCGCGGGTACGTTCTCCCAAAAAGCCGATCACCTCGACGTACTCATTAACAACGCGGGTATTCTGGAAGATCATGGCGAGACGATCGTGAAGCTAAACCCTGAATTAATCGACCGGATGCTAAACACCAACGTGAAAGGCCCCATCATGGTGACGCAGGACTTTCTGCCCTACCTTCAGCAGAGCCCACACAAGGACCAGATCGGTACCCGAATCATTAACGTGTCGAGTGGGGCGGGGTCGCTGAGCGAGATGCAGACCTACGCACCTGCCTATAGTATCTCGAAAGCAGCCCTGAACGCGGTAACGCGGCAGTTTGCCGGTGCCTTGCCCGGTATTGCGGTCAACTCGGTCTGCCCCGGCTGGGTACGTACCGACATGGGCGGGTCGGGGGCCTCCCGGTCGGTGGAGAAAGGAGCCGAAACAATTGTCTGGCTCGCTACAGAAGCCCCAGCCACCGAAACCGGTAAGTTCTGGCGCGATAAGAAAGAAATTGAGTGGTAGATTTGAGTTCTGAGTTTCAAGTTTCAGGTGCGCTGTTAGCCCACCATACTCGTGATCAGCAGCGCACCTGAAACTTGAAACATGAAACTTGAAACCTATGCTTCTTCTGCTCGCGCTTTTCGTTGTTGGCCTGATCTACGCCTCAGTGGGGCATGGCGGGGCTAGTGGCTATATTGTGACCATGACCCTGCTGGGGGTGGCTCCGGCGGTGATTAAACCAACGGCCCTCTTGCTCAATTTATTTGTGTCGTCGGTGGCCTTTATTCAGTTCTACCGGGCGGGTCATTTCCGCTGGGCGACCTTTTGGCCCTTCGCCCTCACCAGCATACCGCTGGCTTTTCTGGGTGCCCGGCTACCGCTCTCCGACCAGCTCTACAAACAGTTACTGGCGGGTTGCCTGCTACTGCTGGTTGCCCGGTTAATCTGGTCGACCCGCACCGACGAAACAGACACGCAGCCCATTCCGCTGGGGGCTGGCCTGCTCACGGGCGGCGTCATTGGCCTGCTGTCGGGTATGCTCGGTATTGGCGGAGGCATCATTCTGAGCCCCCTGATGCTGTTTTTTCGCTGGGCCACCACCCGTCAGACGGCGGCGACATCGGCACTCTTCATTTTTGTCAACTCCCTGTCCGGCCTGGTGAGCCTGCTACAGAAAGGCTACACGCCCGACCCGCAGCAATACGCCTGGATTACCGCTGCTTTTGCGGGCGGGCTGGTGGGGGGCTATCTGGGTAGTCGGCGTTACAGTATCCCTACCCTTCGCTATGTGCTGGCAGCAGGCGTAGCGGTGGCTTGTTTAAAACTATTGCTCTGAGCAGCCCCAAAGACCGGTCAATGGGTTGGGGGAACTAAAGACTACGGGCGGGGTTTATGCCATTGAAACAGTTTGAACGCTATAAACTAAGTATAATCATGGCAGCAGGATCACACGCTATCGAAGCCACTGACGCTAATTTCAACGACCTCATCAATTCAGACATACCGGTACTGGTCGATTTCTGGGCCGAATGGTGTGGCCCCTGTAAGATGATCGGTCCCGTTGTGGAGCAGCTAGCCAGCGAGTACGATGGCAAAGCGGTTATCGCCAAAATGGACGTAGACCAGAACAACCAGATACCTATGCAGTTCGGCATCCGCAGCATACCAACGCTGATGGTCTTCAAGAACGGCCAGATGGTTGATAAAGTAATTGGTGCGGTACCCAAATCGGTACTCGAACAAAAGTTGAAAGCACAGATGGCGTAAGGCCACCAATCAGCCACAAATGGTAAAAAGCCAGCCTTTCAGGTTGGCTTTTTTATTGGTCAAGTCTGGGGTTCGCTGGGCCAGTCCCATAACCGTTTATCCGTATTAGCCGTTGTAGGTTCTAGACAAGATTGTAGTATTGCCTCGTCAACCACGATTAAACAACATGGCCGATTCCGTTAAGAGTTCTGACAAGAGTTTAGGGGATAAGCTGTTAGGCTTCTTCATCAAAGATGATCCCACGCCCAATAGACCGACTACCCCGGCAGCGCCCAGCCAGATGGGCGCACCCGCCGGGGCACCGGTCTCCCCGGCTACGAGCCCAAATCCCGGCCAATCGGGGGCGGTGTCTGGTACTGTAGACACTAAGTTTGTCGATCACTTTGCCGGGGTGCTGAGCAAAGCCAACCTGCAGGGGCCCGATTACTTCGAGTTTCGCGAGATTCTGCGGAACCTGAGTAACCTGGGTTTGCCCGAAGACAAACAGTTTCAGGCCGCCTGGGCTAGCTTCAAAGCCATGGCCACTACCGGCGATCCGGGCGTGCTGGCTACGGCGGCCAACCAGTACCTGGCGGCACTCAGCGCCGACCGTGACTCGTTTCTGAAGAGCGTCGAAGCGGCCATGCAGGAACGGGTGGGTGGGCTTCAGACTGAACAAAAGAAACTGGAAGCAGACAATGAAGCGATTGCCAAGCAGATTGCTGAGCTACAGCAGCGGGCAGCGGCAAATACCGAACGACTGTCGAAGATCAGCGGTGAAGTGCAGGAACAGAGTTCGAAGATTACCCAGAATAAAGCCAACTTCGAAACCACGTACGCTACCTTCACTGACCAGATCAAGGCCGACGTCTCCAAGATGGCGACCTACCTCAAATAACCTCTTTACCTCAAAACAACCTACGAAATGGCTTCTCCTGATTTTTCACAACTTGCGGGTGGCAACGCTACAGACAGCACCAAGGGATCGTTCTGGAGCCGTCCGGAGGGTATCACCGGTATGTTGGTGCTGGGTGCCCTGGGGGCCTTAGGCCTCGTTTACTTCAACCGGATTGTGGAGTTCCTGATCCGGGCGACCGAGAATACCCTGTATCTGGCTTTTCTGCTGGGGATACTGGCCCTGCTGGTATTCCTCTTCACCAGCCGCGATGTACGTACGGCCGTGTTCTTTCTGTATAAGACCCTGATGCGCAAAATCACGGGGACGGTTATTCAGCTCGACCCCATTGCCATCATGAAAATCTACGTGCAGGACCTGCGCGAAAAGCGCGAGAAAATGCAGGGGCAGATTGATACCCTGGCCGGGCAACTGGTGAAACTGAACAAGAAAATACACGAGAACAACGACTCGATCAAACAGAAGTTTGCGGAGGCCAACAAAGCCAACGAGATGGCGGCTACAAGGCCGGGCATGAAGGAAGCAGCCATGCTGGCCACCATGGAAGGCGCCGGCTTGCAGGAAATGAACGAGAAGCTGTTGCCCCTGCAACGGAACATGAAGCTGGTGCTCGACTTCATGGAGAAGGTCAATAAATCGGCCGACTACCTGATCAAAGAGACCGACATCAAGGTAAAGCTCAAGGAAACGGAATACCGGATTGTTAAAGAAAGCTCGAACGCCCTGAAAACGGCGGTGAGTATCTTCAAAGGCAACCCCGACAAGAAGTTTTACTTCGACGAGTCGATGGAGTATATCCAGGACGACATGAGCAAGAAACTGGGCGAAATGAAACGGGCCATGGACCTGTCGATGGACTTCATCAATGGGGTCGATATTCAGAACGGTATGCTTTCAGATAAAGGGCAAACGTTGCTTGAAGCCTATAACAAAGGGGAGTTCTCGCTCGTACAGCTTAACGCCCCCGCTGCCGACCGTCCGCTGGAAGCCAGGGTTATCAATCCGCCCAAGGACGAAGGCTACCGCAGCCTGCTCGACTAATTTTTCAACAGAGTGAACGAGATAAAGCGTACCTGAGTGCTCATTGATGAATGCCTTTATCTGTTTATCTCTTCCACTCTTTAGCTCTTTCACCCTTTCACTCTTTCAATTGTCTCCATGCAACGATTAACCACTGCGGGCCGCCTGATGATTACGGCCCTCGTTTTAGCCCTTATTTATTTCGGCCTCAAGTACGTGGCCGGTGTCGACCTGCTCGCTAAACTCAAAGGCGGCAATCGAACAGAACAAACCAGTACTACTTCGCCCACCCTGCCATCGGGGCAGCAGGGAATGGCCGCTGAAGAAGGAACCGGTGGCAGCACGGCCAGTACGGAAGATGACGGCCCGACAACATGCCACAAACCCGGATACTGAACGATCAGCGTTTAATTATCAGGCTCCTGAACCCCAGGGCGGTAAACTACAGGGGGTGGTTGAATTAGGAGCCAGTGGCTTCAACTCATTCATTGTTCGGGTGGACGACCAGAAGCGCTGGAAACTTGAAAAATTCGAGTTCGGAAACAGCCTCGTGCTGGAAAACATGGCCTCTGACCTTGATATACGGGCTGGCCTGAAACAGTACATTGCCAACATGCTCAACTTCGGCGTAGGGGGGCGTGACATTCAGTTTGTGGTGAGTTCAGGTGCCTTGAAAGCCGAGGTTACCCAGAAGATTGTCAGAAACCTCAAGGCCCTGAATTATGTGGTAAACACCGTTACCCCCGAACAGGAGGGCCGGTTGGGCCTGCGGGCAGCCCTTCCCCCAGAGTTTGACGACAATGCCTTCGTGGTGGATATGGGTTCAGGGAACACCAAGATAGCGTGGAAAAACGGGGGTACTGTCTCAGCCCTGGAAACGTACGGAGCCAAATATTTCCAAAACGGTGATAACGATGCCAAAGTGTATGACGAGGTGAAAAGCAAAGCAAAACAGGTGCCATCGGGCCTCCGCAAAACTTGCTTCATTATTGGTGGGGTGCCTTCAGATCTGGCCAAGGAGGTACGCACTGGCAAAGAGCGATACACGGTACTGAAAATGCCCGCTGGTTACACCGGCAAAGACGCCAAACAGAAAGCGGGCCTCAATATTTACAAGGCTGTTGCCGATGCTACCGGCACGCAGCAGTTTGTCTTCGACTGGGATGCCAACTTCACCATTGGTTATTTACTGTCGCTGAAGTAGCTGGTCGTTTCTTTATCGTAAGGATGCCTAACGCTTAGGTGAATTGCTAGCCCCCCTGTTTAATGCGCTCGGCGCTTTCGGGAGGGGCTGGCGATAGCTGATCGATCAGGATGAGACCAGTAATCACGGCCGACATGACAAGCAGTAGAGCCAGGGCGCTCAACGGCGTGACCAGGCCCACCAGCAGGAGCACCACGCCCGCCCCTACCCGTGCTACTAGACCACGGCGAAAACTGACATGTGAAGGGCCTGAGTTAAGCGTGGTTACGCTGATGATAGATTCGGCAAACAGGTAGGTCACTACCGTACCAATCAGCAGCCACCGGTAGCCAGAGGCTAACACTGGCTCATCGACCATCTTGATGGCAAACGTCAGCGCTACGCCGCAAAGGGTAAGGGCAACGGTTAGGGGCAGGTGTATATACAGCCAAAGGGTGTATTGCCTCACCGACGACTTACCGGCGGCTTCACTGTTATCCCTGTTCTGGACAAGTTTTCGCACCGCATCGTCATCTAACCGATCGAAATAGGCCCACCAGAGACCAATGATGACTACCCCACCCAAGATGGTGGCCAGAATGGCATTCGGCGTAAAGGCGCTGCCACTTAACCCCATGACCAGCCCCGTTACAGCCTGACCAAGCACCAGTAAGGTAAACAGGCCATACCGTTCGGGCAGGTGGCGTACGTCGGGCGGGTGTTTACTATGCAATTGCCCACCCAGGATTAGCGGAGTGGTCAGTTCAACCAGCAACGCTACCGCCCAGAGGGCATACCGGTAGGGCGGCTGCACAAATACTGAACCAACCCAGATAAGGATCGATACGGAGAAACCAATCAAAATAACCCGGGTGTAAGGCCTCGCTTTCGGAATATAGACCCAGGCCCGGCCGAACTCGACCAGCAGAATAGCCCGCACAGAGGCGTAGGCAAGGGTATACACGATCGACAGGTTGGCGGTTGCCCCGTGAATAGCCGCCGCCAGGATAAACAAGCCAATTAGCTGGGCGTTGGCAAGTAGCCGGTGCACCCCGTCCTCCGTATTGTCGAATCGGCTGGCGTAGTGTGCCTGCCCGTTCCAAAGCCACCAAATGGGGACGTAGAGCAGCAGGAACTCAAGAAAACTAACCGTCGACAGCGACGAATTGAGCCGCATAGCCAGTTGCGCAATGATCGTTGTGTACGCCAGATCGCTAAGCAATTCGGCCCAGGTTGTCCGCCGTTCGCCGCCTGTCTCTGCGGTTCGTAAACGCGGCACATTCCGCCTGGCTTTCTTCTGGTCGGTCATTTAACGAGGCATGTTCTGACGGTTAACAACATTCACGGACGGAGGGCTGAAAAAATCGAGTATGACGTTGGGCCAACCAAGCCTATTGCCAAGACAATCTCACTCTGATTCCAGGCCCGAACCCACCCAGAATTGGCCTGACTAAGCGTCCATTTCGTGTGACTCAGATGCCTGACGCCGCCGGGAATAACCTGGCTTCGACAAGTAAGAGTGGCCTGAAAATCAGGCTAATTCAGGCGTTACCGAGAGTCAACCGAACCAAAGAACAACCTCAGAGTCAATAAGACTACCGTTCGATAAAGCACCCGTCTCTACTCTATAGATTTTGTCTGGTTATTACTTATTCTTATGGCAACAACTCTCTGGTACTAGTCACCAACGTACCGATGACTAAACATAACCCAGTTGCTTTTGAGATAACAAGCCAACCTTCATTTTAACCAGGTTTAACTATGACGACACGCCCTCTATTTCGTTCGTGGCTGACTATGCTGATTGTCAGCAGTTTCATTTTCAGCGTTACGGGTTGCCTACAGGACCACAAGTTTCTAAATCCAGTGACTTTCACGGCTGCGCCAGGTCCGCCATTCGCTACAGGGCTTCAATTTCCGATTGGGTTGGTTGAAGACAACAAAGGGAATCTGCTGGTTACTGAGGCTGGCAGCGGAACGGTCAATAACGGTCAGGTTACCCTGATCACGCCATCCGGAACTAAATTTCCCGTGATCACCGGATTTGTTTCTGTCATCAGTCCGGAGAACACGCCCGCAGGCCTCAATCACCTGGCTTACCGGGAGGGCAAACTGTATGTTCTGCACGGCACCGAAGCCAAACTCTACATTGCCGATGTGTCAGGCTTTGTTCCGGGCGTGAGTACGCCACTGCTCGCCAGTTCGCTGACCAGTTACGATATCGGCACCTTTGTTCGGAATGCCCGTCCCAACGCGCCTGACCCGGCCGACTCAAATCCATATAACCTTACGTTTGGGCCAAACGGAGACCTGTTCATCGTTGATGCCGGTGGCAATGCTGTTATCCGTCGAAACAAAGACAATGGGGCTCTGAGCGTTTATGCCATCTTCCCCGATGCACCAAATCCTACCTATGGGGGACCGGGCGCGCCCGTGGGGCCGCCTACAATCGACCCCGTACCGACCGGTATTGTGTTTAACGGAACCGATTTCCTGGTCAGTACGCTATACGGCTTTCCCTTCCCGGTAGGTATCGCAAAAATTTTCCAGGTGAGCGGCACGGGTGCTGCCCCAGTCACACCCACAGTTTACCGGGCCGGCTTTTCGGGCATGACTGACATTGCACTAGCACCCGGCGGCAAGCCCCTTGTAACAGAGTTTGGTTTCACCCCTCCCGGCCGGATCGCCGATGGCAACAACTCGGCAACAACGTTATTTGCTCCGGCCATCACGCCCGTTGATATCCTGGTAAGCAACACCAATCCCGACACGTACTATGTGTTGTATTACGGACCAGGTATCATCGTAAAAATAACGGCAACCAATTGAGCATCAGCTTAGTCGGGTCCATCGTCAGCCATTTACGCCTGAGAGTAGGTAGTCAACTACGCCAAACCCCAAAACGGTGTCATGTCCGTTTTGGGGTTTGGCGTAGCTAGTGGCTTGATTTACGGTGTGAATGGCACAAAAAAAGGCCTCCAACTTTTCGAGCTGGAGGCCTGACTGTGATCGATACGGGACTTGAACCCGTGTCGCTGCCGTGAAAGGGCAGTGTCCTAACCGCTAGACGAATCGACCGTCTTGTAACAGACCTGACGTGTTTTTGATTGCTCAATTACGCCGTCAGCGAATCGTGATGCAAAAGTACGGTGATCGATTTAAAATGCAATAGCTACCCTTAAAATTTTCTCTTAAAAATGGGTTCGGCCTCTTTTACTGCTATTTTTGAGGAGTAACAATTCGCTCAATTTCAACTTGTTTTACCCGCCATTGGCATGAAGAAAATTTTTATTGCTTGCCTTATCTGCTGTACGTATCTGCGCTGTACGCCGCTCTTTGCCCAAAGTGCCCTCCCCTCCCCCGCTCAGTTCCTGGGCTACGCCATTGGCGAACGCTACACACCTCATCATCGCGTACTGGCCTATGCCGAACAAATTGCCCGGCAGGCTCCCAACCGGATCAAATTAATTCCCTACGGCACCACCTATGAAGGTCGGCAACTGGCCGTGGTGGCCATCAGCAATGAAGCCAATCATGGCCCGGCTCGACGAGATACGAACCGACAACCTGCGCCGCATTGGTATGCTGTCCGGAAAACCCTCGGGCAAAGCCATGCCTGCCATTCAGTGGCTGAGCTACAACGTGCACGGCAACGAGGCCGTCAGTTCAGAAGCCTTTATGGAAGTGATGTATGGCTTGCTGGAGCCGGGCAAGGCCAGCGCAAACTTCACCGTATCGCCCAAAATCCTGGAAACCAGCGTGGTCATTCTCGATCCGGGCCTCAACCCCGACGGACACGACCGGTACGTAAACTGGTACAACCAGATGCAGGGCCGCGTGGCTGACCCGACGCCCTTTTCCCGCGAGCACAGCGAACCCTGGCCGGGTGGTCGCTACACGCACTACTACTTCGACCCAAACCGCGACTGGGCCTGGCAAACGCAGGAAGTTACCCAGCAGCGCATGGCCCTCTATCAGCAATGGATGCCCCACCTTCATGGCGATTTTCATGAGATGGGGGTTGAAAGCCCCTACTATTTTGCCCCGTCGGCCAAACCCTATCACGAAGACATTACGCCTTTTCAGCGGCAGTTTCAGCTGGTCGTCGGCCAATATTGCAGCCGTTACTTCGACCGGAACAACTGGCTGTATTACACCCGCGAACGCTTCGATTTGTTTTACCCCAGCTACGGCGACACCTATCCAACCTACAACGGAGCCATCGGCATGACCTACGAACAGGGCGGTAACAGCCGGGCGGGGCTAGCCATCCGGAAAGCCGACGGCGACACGCTGACCCTCCGCCAACGCATCGACCACCACGTGGCCTCTTCGTTTGCAACCCTCGAATCAGTAGCGGATCGCTCGGCCGAGGTGGTAAAGGAATTTGGCCAGTTTTTCGATCAGGCACAGACCAAACCCGCCGGTACGTACAAAACCTACGTGGTGAAAAGCAATGGCGATGAGGGTAAACTGACGGCCCTTCGTCAACTGCTCGACCGCAACCATATTCTCTACGGAACAGCGGGCAAGGCGCAGACGGTGTCGGCTGGTTCCGGCGGAAAAGGCCGAAACGCAGCTACGCTGCCCGGCGTGTACAACTACATGACGCAGGCTAATGACAAAAGTGTTTCAATTGGCGAACAGGATCTGGTTATCAGTGCCTACCAGCCCAAATCGACGCTGCTGAAGATTTTGTTCGAGCCAAAAACAATGCTCGAAGACTCGGTCACGTACGACATCACGGCCTGGTCGTTACCGTATGCCTTTGGCCTGCAAACCTACGGCCTCACCACCCGAATCGACCCCGTGGCTATAGCGGCAAAGCCCGCTTCGACCACCACCGCCTCAACAACCGACCGGCCCTACGCGTACCTGGCCCGCTGGCAGTCAATGCCGTCGGTGCAGTTGCTGGCCGGTTTAATGAAGCAGAAAATCCGGGTACGCAGCGCCGAGAAACCCTTTGAGGTAAACGGCCAACAGTACAGCGCCGGTACGCTATTGATTACACGGGCGGGCAACGAACGTCTGGGCAACCGGTTCGACGAGATGGTGAAACAGGAGGCAGCCAGCCTGGGCGTGACGGTAACGCCCGTTGCCACCGGGTTTGTCACGAAAGGCTCCGACTTTGGCTCCGACTTCGTGATGACGCTGAAAGCACCCCGCGTGGCGGTGGTGTCGGGCGAAGGCACCGTGGCCACGTCAGTTGGTGAAGTGTGGCATTATTTCGATCAGGAGCTGAAATACCCGGTCAGCATGGTCAACGGGGCCGACCTTGGCAGTGTCGACTGGAAGCAGGTCGACGTACTGGTATTGGCAAACGGCAACGGGTATAGCCGCCTGATCAACGACCGCACACTCACGGCTATCCGCGACTGGATACGCGGGGGCGGCAAACTGATTGCCATGGAACGGGCCGCGGCCGCATTGATCGGGAAAGAAGGATTTGACTTGAAAGAGAAAGACGAAAAGGAAGATCAGAATAAGCCAAAAAGCAAGAGAGCCCTGACCGATTCGCTGAAAATATACGCCGACCGGGAACGGATGGCTGTTTCTGACGATACGCCGGGCAGTATCTACCGCCTCGATCTCGACGCCACCCACCCCTTAGGCTTTGGCCTGTCGGGCGGCTATTATGCGTTGGTGCAGGAAGCCCATAATTACGACATTTTGAAAGAGGGCTGGAACGTTGGGTATCTGAAAGATACGAACCTGATGGCCGGTTTCGCCGGGAAAAACGCCAAAGAAAAACTGAAGCAGACCCTGGCCATTGGTGTTCAGGAGTTGGGCAGAGGGCAGGTAATTTACCTGGCCGATAATCCGCTGTTCCGGGGCTTCTGGTACAACGGTAAGCTGCTCTTTGGTAATGCCGTATTTATGAGTGGAAATTGAGTCATTACGACTTTCCAGACAATAAATAGGGATATTTCGTTACATGTTGTCTTTATCATAACGACTGCGTTGGCAACTGTCGCTCTGGCAGACCGTCTGCGCATCCATTCAACTCAAAACCGGGCATTACATGGATTCTTTTCACATTAAAGAAACACCCACCGTATACGACGTCGCCATTGTTGGCTCGGGTGCTGGCGGCGGCATGGCAGCTTATATGCTGGCCAAAGCGGGGGCCAAAGTGGTACTGCTGGAGGCCGGTGGCTATTTCGACCCCGCCGATCCGAAGTATATCAACCAATTAAAATGGCCGTATGAGTCGCCCCGGCGTGGGGCGGGCACCACACGGGCCTTCGGCGATTTCGACGCGGCCTGGGGTGGCTGGGAAATCGACGGGGAGCCCTATTCAGCCAAGGCCGGTACCGAATTTTACTGGTTCCGCTCACGGATGCTGGGGGGCCGCACCAACCACTGGGGGCGCATTTCGCTCCGGTTTGGTCCCGACGATTTTCGCCGCAAATCGCTGACCGGCGTAGGCGACGACTGGCCAATTACCTACGATGACCTATCTCCCTATTACGATCGGGTGGATAAACTGATTGGCGTGTTTGGCTCGAAAGAGGGCCTGCGCAACGAGCCGGATGGGTATTTCCTGCCCGCGCCGAAGCCGCGCCTGCACGAGATGCTGATTCAGAAAGCAGGCAAAGGCATCGGCATCCCGGTGATTCCCTCGCGCCTGTCGATTCTGACCAAAGCCATCAACAGCGAGCGTGGCCAGTGTTTTTACTGCAACCAGTGTAGCCGTGGCTGCTACGCCTACGCCGACTTTTCATCGTCGTCGGTATTGTGTATCCCGGCCGTAAAAACGGGAAACGTCACGCTGATCAACGGGGCCATGTGCCGCGAGGTCATGACTGATCCACAAACGGGTTTAGCCACGGGCGTTAGCTTCGTACACACGGGTACGTTGCAGGAACACACGGTGCGCGCCAAAGCGGTGATGCTGGGCGCGAGCGCCTGCGAATCGGCCCGGATTCTGCTGAACTCCAAATCGGCCCGGCACCCGGATGGGCTGGCCAATGCCAGTGGTGTTATTGGTAAATACCTGAATGACTCGACGGGTGCGTCGCGGTCGGCATTTGTTCCGGCGCTGATGAACCGGGTGCGGTACAACGAAGATGGCGTTGGCGGTATGCACGTGTTCACGCCCTGGTGGCTCGACAACAAAAAACTTGATTTCCCACGGGGCTACCATATCGAATATGGCGGCGGTATGGGCATGCCGGGCTATGGCTTCGGCATGGGCCTGGAAAATATGAACGGCAAATACCCGTATGCCAATGGGCAGTCGCTACCCGCCGGTGGCTACGGATCGCGCCTGAAAGAAGACGCCCGCCGTTTCTACGGAGCCTACGTGAGCATGGCTGGCCGGGGCGAACCAGTGCCACTCGAAAGCAATTACTGCGAGATTGACCCCACGAAGGTGGATAAATACGGTATTCCAACGCTTCGCTTCAACTACAAATGGTCTGACTACGAAGTGAAGCAGGCGAAGCACATGCAGGATACCTTCGAGGAGATTTTCGCCGCTATGGGTGCTATCCCGACTGGTCCTAAGCCAGGCCCCAACACCAACCACGGCTACGGGCTGGAAGCGCCGGGCAAAATCATCCACGAAGTAGGCACCGTTCGGATGGGCAACGACCCAAAACGATCGGCCCTGAACGCCTTCCAGCAAGGCCACGACGTAAAGAATCTGTTTGTTGTCGACGCGGCCCCCTTTGTGTCGCAGGGCGACAAAAACGTTACCTGGACCATCCTGGCCTCGTCAATGCGCACCTCTGAATACCTGATCGATCAAGTAAAGAAAAAGAACATATGAAGCGCAGAGACACCCTCAAAGCTCTTGGACTAAGCGGTTTTGGATTGGCCGTTGGCCCGGTTGAAGCGGCGGTTCCGGCCCCACCCGACAAGAAAGTCCCCGTTAAAGTACCCGGTGGACGGCAGCCATTCGAGGCCGAGCGTGATGCCAGGCTGCATGCCGAAAAGTTTTTCACGCCTGCTGAGTTGAAGACCGTTACGCTGCTGGCCGATATTATTCTGCCCGCCGATGCCAAGTCGGGTAGTGCGTCGCAGGCGGGCGTACCGGCGTTTATCGAGTTTATCATGAAAGATCAGCCAGCCAATCAGACCCCTATGCGCGGCGGTCTGGCCTGGCTCGACAATCAGTGCCGGAAGCGGTTCGGTAAGCCCTTTGCTGAGACTACCAGGGCGCAGCAAATCGAAATGGTTGATCTGATTGCGTATCCGCAACAGACCAAACCGGAACTGTCGCAGGGCGTCGCGTTTTTCACCCTGATGCGCAACTACACGATGACTGGCTTTTACACCAGCAAGATAGGAATCGAAGACCTCGGCTATAAAGGCAATACGCCCAATAACTGGGATGGCCCACCAGAGGCAGTTTTGAAGCAATACGGGTTTATTTGATTTACGATGTACGCATGTACTGTTTACGATTTGTTGCTGACGCGAGTGAGTTAAAGCAAGTGCGCCCGCGTCAGCAACAAATCGTAATTCGTAAATGCGTACATCGTAATTTTACGCCGTATGGAACAACGCACCCTCTTTCAACGGCTAAGGCCGCATTTGCTGTTTATTTTCGGGCTTTTCGTCATCACGTCTCTCTATTTTCTGCCCGCCTGGCAGGGGAAAGAATTACCCCTTCAGGACGTTCGGCAGGGAAACGCAGCGACGATGGAGTTGCGGCAGTACAAAAAAGAGACCGGCCAGTTTCCCAACTGGACCAACGCGCTGTTTAGCGGCATGCCCGGCTACCTGATCGCCACTGAATTTCCAAATACGCTGATCGGTACGGCCGCAGCTACTTTAGTCCGCATCTTCCCGCGCCCAATCGACGTTGTTTTTCTCGAAATGGTCGGTATGTACATCCTGCTGGTCGTGCTGTTGGGCAGAAGCAGCACCGACCGGGCCGATACAGATGCCGACGACGCACCAATGCCCCTGTCGGGCACAGCGCGGGGCTGGCTGGCAGCGATGGGCGGGGTAGCCTACGCGCTGGGTTCGTGGAATATTCTGAGTATTGAAGCGGGACATATTTCCAAAGCGCTGGCCCTGGCCTATGCACCGGGGATGCTGGCGGGGCTGGTGCTTTGCCTGCGGGGTCGATATTGGGCCGGGGCCGCCTTAACGGGCCTGTTTACCTGCCTGAATATCAGCGCCAACCACGTTCAGATCACGTACTACCTCTATCTCACCATTGGCGTTTACGTCATTTATGAAGGCATCCGCCTCATTCGTGCCCAACAGCTCCGGCAACTACTGATCGGGCTGGTTGTTTTCGGCCTGACTACGGGCATTGGGCTGGCGTCGTACAGCAAGCGATTACTGGTATTGAATCAGTTCTCGAAAGAGACCATCCGGGGTAAGTCGGAGTTGACGGCCAAAACAACGGCGGTCAAAACACCGGGTTCAACAGCACCCGCCGCCCCAAAAGCCACCGATGGGCTCGACGAAGACTACGCGTTTCAGTATAGCTACGGCATCAGCGAGGCCCTGACCCTGATGATTCCCAACTTTTACGGTGGCGGGTCGGTTGGGGGCCTGAACGAAAAATCGGCGGTGTATGCGGCGCTGGTCAGCAAAGGCTATCCACCAGAGCAGGCGCTGCCGGTTGTGAGTCAGCAGTTACCCGTCTATTGGGGCGATCAGTATTTCATTGGTGGCCCGGCCTATGCGGGTGCCATTGTGGTGTTCCTGTTCATCCTGAGCCTGTTCATCAGCCGTCTGTCTTTGCGCTGGTATATGCTGGCAGGGGCACTGCTGACGCTGGTACTGGCGATGGGTAAAAACGTGATGATCGTCAACGGCCTGCTGTTTAATTACTTCCCTTATTTCAACAAGTTCAGGGCCGTTACCATGGCCATCACCCTCACCCAGCTCTTCCTGGTGGGTGGGGCGGTGCTGGCTGTTCACGCCCTGCTGACCCGGAAACTGACGTTCAAAGCCATTCAGCAGCCGTTTCTGATCAGTTTCGGGCTGACGGGTGGCCTTTCCCTGATTCTGGCCGTTCTGGGCAGCAGCCTGCTCAGTTTCCGGGGGGCGAGAGATGCCGATATTTTCGGCCCACAGGGTGGCGACCTGGTTCAGGCGCTCATGAGTGACCGGGCCGGCCTGCTACAGGCCGACGCCTTCCGGGCGTTTATCTTCATTCTGCTGGCCGCCGCCGCTATCTGGGCCTTCACAACCGGTAAGCTGAAAGCAGGTGTGTTCCTGCCTGTACTATTCCTGCTGCTGACCGTCGATCTGTATACTGTCGCCAAGCGGTATATCAATGACAAGTCGTTTATCCCGCATTCAGCCGTCGATTCGGCGTTTGAAGAAACCCCCGCCGATGCGCAGATCCTGCAGGATAAGTCTCTGAGTTACCGGGTGTTTGAAAACACGGGTGGTTTTGGATTCATGAACGACAACCGGGCCTCGTATTTTCATAAATCCATTGGGGGCTATAGCGCGGCCAAGCTGCAACGCTATCAGGAAATGATTAGCTACGCCTTCCCTGAGAATACGGACAACATCCTGAACATGTTGAACGTGAAGTACATCATTGCCGCTCCGATAGACAGTACGGGCCGTCCAACGGGTAACCCAATTGCCCAGGGCAATCCGAATGCCCTGGGCAATGCGTGGTTTGTTCAGCAGGTGCAGCAGGTAGCTGATGCCGACGCTGAGATGACCGGGCTAAAAACACTGAATCCCAAACAAACGGCCATCGTCGACAAGCGGTTTGCCGATCAGCTAACGGGCCTTCCGGCTACCCTTGCCCCGGCAGGAACCATCCAGTTGACAGCCTATACACCCGATAAGCTAACCTACCAGAGCGACAGCCCAACCGAGCAGGTGGCGGTATTCTCGGAGGTTTACTACCGGGGGAATGAAGACTGGAAAGCCTTTATTGATGGCAAAGAAACGCCGCACTTCCGGGCCGACTACATCCTGCGGGGTATGCGCGTTCCGGCGGGGAAACACACCATCGAGTTCCGCTTCGACCCACCCGTTGTGGCCCTCGGCAACACCCTGGACCTGATTGCCAATATCCTGTTAATTGTGCTTATTTTGGCCAGTATCTGGTTCTCATTTCGTGGACCGAAGTCCGTTGCCACTGAGCAGGTACTGGTAAAAGCCTAGAGCCTTACAAATCGACAATACCTGTGTCTCTCTGACCTCCTAACCCGTAAAAGCCATGTCGACCAATTACGATGCTATTGCCAAAGAGTACCAGGCCTCGAAAATGCTGCCCTGGCGAAAACACGTTGAGTCGCATACATTTTTCCAGTTGGCCGGTGATCTGGCTACTCTGAGCGTACTTGACCTGGCCTGCGGCGAAGGCTTTTACACCAGACAACTTAAACACAGGGGCGCGGCCGAAGTGGTTGGCGTCGACATTTCAGAAGGAATGATCCGGCTTGCCGAGGAAGCAGAAGCGCAGAACCCGCTTGGGCTGGTCTATCATTGCCAGGATGCCCTGACGCTTAACCTCGACAGGAAATTCGATCTCATTTGTGCTTCCTATCTGCTCAATTATGCCAGAAATGCGGATGAGCTTTTCCAGATGGGGCAGGTTATTGCCAGCCATTTAAAGCCCGGTGGTCGATTCATCACCATCAACAGTAATCCCGATTATCAGGCGACCGTTGAGGCGATGTTTCCGTACGGTTTCACCCGTGAAAACGACAGCTATTCGGAAGGCGCAGAAATCACCTGGCGCTTCTATCAGCCCGACAACTCCCATATCGCCGTCACCAATTACCACCTGGCAAAGTCGACCCACGAAACGGCATTAAATCAGGCTGGTCTTTCACAGGTGCAATGGCATGAAGTAGGCGTATCTCCCGAAGGCGTTGATGAGCATGACACCGACTATTGGACGGCCATTATAAACTCCCAGCCCATCATCGGCCTATCCTGTTTTAAGCCATAGCGTTACATCAGCAGGAAACGCCTATGGCTCCTGGTCGTATGAACTATGACAATAACGTGTTTCGGGTCGATTGTCGATGAGGTATGAATGCTATTCGTTTCATTAGTTACGCCATATCTTTAAGCTATGGTGTAACTAATGAAACGCCAGCTGACTTCCTTCCTGCTCCACCGTCAGGGTGGCTGGCATTCCTACCGGCATTGCCAGATTACGCCCCTCATGACCAATGGGCATACCCACAGCCACCGGGTAGGCGTATGCCGACACAGCCTCGGCAATAAGGGCTTCGGGGGTCGTGTTGAAAGGCGATGTGGCATTGTTGCGCATACCGGAGAACGTACCCACGAGCAAGCCCGCCAGGTTAGCCAGTCTGCCCGATCGCCGCAGCTGAATCATCATCCGGTCGAGCGAGAAAATAGTTTCGTCGATATCTTCAATGAACAGCAACTTACCCGCCCAGTCTACTTCCGACGACGTACCCAAGGTGTGCATGAGCAACGACAGGTTCCCGCCCGTCAATTCGCCGGCACCCACGCCCACTCGGTTCAGCGGGTGCTGGCTCGCCGTGTAAGGGGCCACAGCTTCGCCAAATAGCCATTGACGAAGCGATTCAACATCCTCGGCAATATCATCCAGCCGAAATTGCCGGGGCATAATGGCGTGCAGACTGGCAATGCCCAACCGCTGTAGGTGGCTAAGCAAGACGGTGATATCGCTGAACCCCACCAGCCATTTCGGCTGAGTCAGCAGGGGCGTGAAATCAAGCCTGTCGACCAGACGATACGATCCGTAGCCCCCCCTTGCCGCAAAAATAGCCCGAACCGAAGGATCATCGATGGCGCGTTGCAGATCGCCGAGCCGTTGATCATCGGTACCGGCAAACGCGCCGGTACTAGCCTGTACATGAAGGCCTTCCAGTACGTTTAGTTGCCAGTCATGGCGAAGTACCCGAAAGGCATTCTGTAGATCATCATACGGAAACGGACTGGCCGGAGCCACGATCGCCACTGTATCGCCGGGCTGTAAGAAGGGAGGAATACGCATCTGTTCTACTGACTACTGCACAGTGGAGAATGGCATCGAATAGGCGGTAACTCAGGCTCTGGCGAAGCCATTATACATTCCTCATTGTGCAGTAGTCATTCCATTTAATTGAGGTCAGCGGGGATGGTTTCATCCAGCTGATTCAGGTCGACCAACGTGGCTCTGTTTCCCTGATTTGTAGCGGAAAACATGGGTATAAATTTCTGGCCCCAGCGTATCTCATCGTATCGGTACGAGTAACGGCTATGGACAGGCTGATTAAACGTGTCTTCAATGCCCCGCAGTAAAATCAGGAATTCGGTATCTGACTCGGCCAACTGTTCGGCAGTAAAACCGTAGAGGGGGCTATCGTCGGTGATGGGGTGAACCAGCGTCCAGTTGGCGGGGAAGAAGCTAACCTTACTGCGTTCCAGTTTCAGGGGATAGTACCGGCGATACAGCGTGCCATCAGGCTTCCTGTCGAGCCGGGAGAGCGATATCTCTACCTCTACGTCGAGCAGCTGGTTGGTGCGTTGATTGATGATGCGAAACATCCAGCCGTTGATATCCAGATAGGGTGCGAAAACCGCAGTCGACGAGTATCGGATACTGGCCACCGGGCGCGAAAACCGGCCATACAGCAAACCAGTGGCCAGAGCAAACAACAATAAACCAAACATCGATTCAATGGCGGCCAGACTGCTTGTCCAGTAACCCATTGGGCTAATGTGGCCGTAGCCTACCGTGGTCAGCGTCTGTGAACTGAAGAAAAATGCCCCCATAAACCGGCCAAACGTAGTGTTGGGGGTTACGTTACCAAGCCCCGTCAGGTTCTCATACCCCAACAGGCCATATAGCGTGGCAAACACCGTATTCGAGGTGATATAAAAGGCGAGTACAAGGCCCAGAAAATTGCTCCAGCGCGTCGTTATCAGGGTGTGATACAGGTTCAGGTGGTTCCAGAAACCCTGATGCGCCCTGACCACATTAAAACTACCGTCTTTATTGACCAGCCTCGACGAAGCGTCGTTAATTTTGGTACCAAAACCGAGGTCATCCCGTTTTTCTTCCTGTTCAACAAGCGTGCTGCTGCCCCGATGCCGATCGGCTAACCGCTGTTCAGCCGATCGACCCTTTACCAAATCGGGGGCTTTATTCAGGTTTCTGTTGGTATTTGTAGCCATAGCGAAAGGGATTCGTCTGTAGTACAAATCTGCCCGTAGTTTGATTCACGACATTATTCCGGTGGCATACAACGTTTATAGACGCAAAGGCATCTACAGCTCTAATCGATCATCCGTGAAATGGGGCCTTTATAAGGTAAAAGTCCAGTTTCAACCAAAATCTGTTTGTCCAACGGCATCGCCCACCTTTCTTTGCTTTACTTCATCCATTACGTACCTG
Source organism: uncultured Cytophagales bacterium (assembly GCA_963750355.1). Taxonomy (GTDB): domain Bacteria; phylum Bacteroidota; class Bacteroidia; order Cytophagales; family Spirosomataceae; genus Fibrella. Next base: position 51,706 of record CAVVQL010000007.1, read on the forward strand.
CCCACCGTATGTTCCGTTTTCTACCTGGTTCTTTTCTTATTATTGGCATCCTGTTCATAGGCATCTCCGGCGCTGCGGCTCAGGGTATCCGGGGCATTGTGAAGTCAAATACGGGCGAGGCTATGTCGTTTGCCACCATTGCCGCCAAAGGCACTACTCTGGGCACGATTGCCAACGAGGAAGGTCGCTATGAACTGTCCCTCAAGCCGGGGCAGTACGAACTCGTTTTTCAGTTTCTGGGCTTTAAAGCCGAGTCGCGATCTGTCACCATCACCGACGGCTTTCAGGAGGTCAACGTCACGATGACCCAGCAGTCGATCAACCTGAAGGACGTAAAAATTGGCAAAAATACCGAAGATCCGGCCGTCAGTATCATGCGGCGGGCCATTGCCAAAGCCCGTTTTCACCAATTGCAGGTGCAGCGATTCACAGCCAGGGTTTACACCAAATCGTCGGTGATCGTGCACAAGCTGCCCATGACGTTCCTTTACCAGAAGCAGTTGAAAGAGGCCGAAAAAGAAGCCAATTTCAAGGTTGGCCGCCCAATGCTGAATGAAACCGTATCGGAGGTCGATTTCCGGCTGCCCAATACCGTAAAGCAGCGTGTGGTCGCCAACCGCAATTCGCAGGGCGACTTCATTCAGGTTGCCAACTACTACAACGCCAACCTGTATACGCCCAAACTAATGGGCGCGGCATCGCCCCTGGCACCCAATGCCTTTGGCTATTACAAATTCGAATATGAAGGTACCTTCCACGAGCAGGGCGTCGATGTATCGAAGATCAGGGTCATCCCCCGGCAATACGGCGACGGGGTCATGCGCGGCACCATCTACATTATCGAAGACACCTGGGCCGTTTACAGCGCCCAGCTGGAAACACGCAACGAACTGGGGTTCAACATTCTGTCGAAGATTGTTTGTAGTCCGATCAAAAACGTCTGGATGCCGGTCAACCAGCAGTTCGAGATCAACGGGGCGTTTATGGGGGCCACGTTTACGGCCCAGTTTGTGCGTAATCAGACCTTCCGCGATTTCACCATCAACCCCGGCTTTGTCGACGATGTGAAGGTGGTGGATGAACGATTCAACCCGCCGGCGAATACCCTCAGCAAGACCGACATGAAAAACCAGACGTTTGCCGATGCCGTGGCGAAGCAGAAGGAATTTTCGACCAAAAACCTGAAGCAGCTCGTCAAAGAATACGAAAAGCAGGAGTACAAAGCCCGCAAACAGCGAAAGGAAGATGTAACCGTGGTCAGGAATGACTCGACGGTCATTGATACGCTCGCCAAGAAACGCAGCAACGCGTTCTGGGATTCGCTGCGCACCGTACCGCTCACCCAGGTGGAAGTGACCAGTTACAAAATAGGCGACAGCCTGAAGGTGGTCAGAACGGCGGCACCGCAAACAGACAGCGCCAAACGAGTGCAGGCTGGCCGGAAGAAATCGCGATCCGGCGGTAAACATCCTGACCGGTACCCAGGTCTGGAACCCGTCGCGGGCCACCTCCATCACCTGGACCAGCCCGCTGGCCGGGGCCAATTTCAACACGGTAGAAGGTATTACCCTGGATGCCTCCCTGCGCTTCAGGCATCGGCTCGACAGTGTAAAACAGAATTACCTATCCTGGTCGGGGTTGGGGCGGTACCAGACGGGTCGAAACCAGTTTGTTGGTTTTGGTACGGTTGGCTACCGGCACAAGCAAACGTCGATAGGCCTTTCAGGCGGACGGTTTGTGGCGCAGCTGAATCCCGACAACCCCATCAGCCCCAGTCTGAACGGCCTGACGACGGTGTTTTTCGAGCGGAATTTCATGAAACTGTTTCAGAAAGATTACCTGAAACTAGACGTATCGGCCCTCCCAATCGAAGGCCGCCTCCAGGTTGGGGGCAGTCTCGAATTCGCCGAACGCACCGAACTGGCCAATTATAAAGAAACTATCAAGCCGCTGATCAACTGGAATCAGTTCAGCTACACGCCAAATCGCCCCGGCACGAGTGAGGTAGAAAGCGCGGGCTTCCCGGTGCATCAGGCGCTAACACTCAACCTGAACGCCTCGCTCCGGCTTGGTGAATTGCGGTACCGCATCCGCAATGGGAAGCGCGTACAACTCCGCAACAGTGAAGCCCCGCTCCTGTCGCTCAACTACCGCAAGGGCATTTCGGGCGTAGGCAGCTCCGATGTCGACTACGACTTTGCGCAGGCGACCTGGCGGCATTCTGTTGAAACGGGCATTCGCAGCCGGTTAGCCTATCAGCTATCGGCGGGTGGCTTTATGAACAACTCGTCGGTCTTCTTCCCCGATTTCAAGCACTTCCAGGGCAACGAGTTCTTCTTTCAACTGGGCGATCCGGTCAGTTCATTCCGGATGCTGCCGTATTACCAGTACAGCACCCGCAGCCGATTTGCCGAAGCACACATCATGGGTGAATTCCGCCAGTTGTTGATTACGCAACTGACGCTGGTTCGGCTGGCGGGTCTGAAAGAGAACCTGTTTGTGCATTACCTGGCCACCCCCGCCAGCCGTAGCTACACCGAAATAGGCTACGGCCTCGACGGCCTGATCCCCGGTTTTCCCTTCTTCCGGCGTCGAAGTGGTAGGCCAGGTTCAGGGCGGCAAGTACGTCGGCACCGGCTTCCTGGTCGGTACCACCCTGCGGTTCGGCCGGGATTAGAATATGGGGAGATTTGCCAAACTAAAGCAGCCGATGGTAAGGTTAATAACGTAGTTGCTACACCGGCTAATTCACTAAAAACTACTATCTTGCTTCTATGAAAATCGTCTTAGATGTTCCCGATAACAAGGTTAGTTTCATGCTGGAGCTCCTAAGCAGTCTTTCGTTTGTCAAGGCTAAACCTTTGCCCGTAGGCATCTCAGACGAGAAAGCCCTGTTTCTGACGGAGTTCTTCGAATCCATTAACGAACTCAATCAGGTCTTAGAGGGGAAAATTCAGGCTCGGGACGCTTACCAGTTGCTGGATGAGTTATAGAATTCAGAGCCTGCCCACTTTTGATCGGCAGGCCAAACGACTGGCCAAAAAATATCCCTCCCTGAAAACGGATCTGCGCACGCTGTTTGATTCTTTACAGGAGGAACCCACTCAGGGTGCTGCCCTCGGCAAGAGTTGTTACAAAGTGCGCCTGGCTATTGCCAGCAAAAAGCAGGGGAAATCAGGTGGAGCACGGGTAATCACCTTTGTTAAAGTTACCCAGGAAGCCGTTTATCTGCTGGCTATCTACGACAAATCCGAAAAAGAGAACCTGGAGCCAGACGAGTTAGAGAGCTATTTGGAGCAGTTAAATGACAACTCGGATCACGCTTAACCTTGAGAATGATCCCTCAATAAGTTGTACCTAATCAAGGTATGATTCTAAGAAGTTATCACAAAGTCTATAAGCCTGAGTGCAAAAAGGGCTGGTAGCTAAATGCTACCAGCCCTTTTTTAAACTCGTGATCCGGCTGGGATTCGAACCCAGGACCCATACATTAAAAGTGTATTGCTCTACCAGCTGAGCTACCAGATCGTTCCCCACGTTGACTACCGGCGAGCGGTTACCTGTTTGGGACTGCAAAAGTAGGGGTTTGCCCTTATGAAGGCAAGGCCTGGCCTTAAACTTTTTTTAGTTGCTGCGTAAGTAGCACAGCCTCAACGGCTTCGCGAACATCATGAACCCGCAAAATGGACGCCCCATGCAATAGGGCTACCGTATTGAGCACGGTTGTTCCGTTGAGTGCTTCGTTGGCCGTTACGTTCAGCGTTTTCCAGATGGTTGCTTTGCGCGAGATGCCAACCAGCAGCGGCTCGCTGAAAACGGTAGTTAATGCCGACAGTTCATTGAGGAGTTGAAAGTTATGCCCGGCTGTTTTGGCGAACCCAAACCCTGGATCGAGAATCACGTCGACCGGTGGCTTACTACCATCACCGGCAGACCGCAATTTGGCCAGTTGCACCGCCAGCTCATCAATCACGTCGAGGGTTACGTTGGTGTAGTTGGCCAGTGACTGCATGGTCTGGGGCGTACCCCGCAGGTGCATGAGAATGTAGGGCACGCCCAGTTCAGCCATGGTGGCAAACATGGCCGGATCGAGCGTACCACCCGCCACATCATTGATCAAGGAAGCCCCCTGCTCCACGGCCTGCCGGGCTACGTCGGCCCGAAACGTATCGATGGAAATCAGCGCGTCGGGGAAACTAGCGAGAATACCTTCAATAACCGGCAGCACCCGATCCGCTTCTTCGGCCGGACTGATATCGATCGCACCGGGGCGCGTGGAGTAGCCGCCTACATCGAGAAACGTAGCCCCTTCGTTGAGCATTTGGGCCGCCACCTCTACCTCCTGGCCAACGTTGACCCGGCTACCGGCATAGAACGAATCGGGGGTGATGTTGAGAATGCCCATCACTTTAGGTTTCGTCAGATCCACTAGCCTTCCCCGGCAATTCACGGATTGCCGCCCAACGGAGTGCCGTCCAAGCGTTTTTTGCGTAATTTTGAACATCTAAAAATATGTTTACAGTCTTCCGTCCTCTGTCTTCAGTCCTCTGTCTTCTGTTGCTTCGCTAATCAGCAGCGCAACAGAGGACTGAAGACAGAAGACAGAAGACTGTAAACTGAATTTATGTCAACAGAAGCCCAATATCGGCAGGTCGTGCTACGCTGCAAGGAGTTATTCCTGAAAAAAAACCATGATTACGGGACTGCCTGGCGCATTCTGCGGTTGTCGAGCATCACCGACCAGATCTTTATCAAGGCGCAGCGTATTCGCACCTTACAGGAAACGGGCGTTAGTAAAGTGGGTGAGGGCATTGAACCTGAGTTCGTTGGCATCATCAACTACTGCGTCATGGCCCTGATTCAGATGCAGCTGGCCAGCAGTGACGATACCCGAACCGATATTCCGACCGATGAACTCGAGCAGTTGTACGATGTGCAGATGAACCGGGTCATGGAGTTGCTATTTGCCAAGAACCATGATTATGGCGAGGCGTGGCGACAAATGCGGATTTCTTCGATGACCGACCTGATTCTAATGAAACTGCTGCGTACCAAGCAAATTGAAGATAATCAGGGTACTACCCTTGTTTCAGAAGGCGTTGATGCCAATTATATGGACATGATCAACTATGCCGTATTCTGTCTCATAAAAATGACGTTAGAACCAGCTACTCAGCAATAAAGCCTCCTCTCGTTACCATCATGAATGCAACCACACCACAGCCAGTTGTTAAGACAGGCACCCCCACTATGCTGATTATAGCCAGGGTGGCCCGGATACTCGTTGGCCTGCTCTTCATCCTGTCGGGCCTCATCAAGATGAACGACCCCGTTGGTACGCAGATCAAGATGACGGAGTATTTCGAGGTGTTTGCCGACGATCTACCCGCGCTGGCCGGTTTTTTTCATGCCTTCATTCCCTACATGCTCTATTTCTCGGTGTTTATGTGCGCCGCCGAAGTGGTGCTGGGTGTGGCGTTGCTGGTATCGTTCCGGCCAAAGCTAACCACCTGGCTTTTGCTCCTGCTGGTGGGCTTCTTCACGTTCCTGACCTTTTATTCAGCCTATTTCAACAAGGTGACCGACTGCGGGTGTTTTGGCGAAGCGCTCAAGCTAAAACCCTGGACCTCGTTTACCAAAGACGTGGTGCTGATGGTACTGATCCTCTTCATTATCGGCCATCGGAACCGCATGAAAGCCCGCAAAACGGGTTGGGTCGTTTTTCTGTCTTTTGTGCTTTCGGTGGGGCTGGGCGTTTATGCGATCCAGTACCTGTCGCCGCTCGATATGCTGCCCTACGCCGTTGGCAAGAACATTCCAGCGCAGATGAAGCCCTCGGAGCCCCTGCGGTTCAGCTACATTATGACCAAAGATGGGCAGGAGTATGAGATGGAAAAGTACCCCACCGATACGACCTTTAAGTTCAAGCAAATGATTACGCTGAACGAATCAGCTAAGCCCAAGATCACCGATTACCGGATCTGGAGTGATACCGAAGGCGACTTTACCGAGCAGAGCTTCCAGGGAAACAAGCTGTTTGTGATCGTAAAAGACCCGGCTACCATCGACGCCGGGGCGCTGCCCGCCATTCGGGCGCTGGTGAACGACCTGAAGGGCACAACGGTGACGCCCCTGCTGCTTACTTCGGCGTCGGATGAGGCCATCAACGCTTTCAAAAAAGAGTTTCTCCTCGACATTCCCGCTTATAAGAGCGACGCAACCGTGCTAAAAACCATTATGCGGGCCGACCCCGGCACCTGGCTACTCAGCAATGGGGTGGTACGGGGTAAATGGCATAACAACCGCACACCGAGCAAGGCAGAGGTACTCCAGGCAGTGAAGTAAATTTAGAAGTCCAAGGTTCACCGTCCAAAGTCGCTCTGCTATATCACCTTAACTAGATATAGCGGAGCGACTTTGGACGGTGAACCTTGGACTTCCGTCCCATCTATCATGAAGAATATTTACCTCATCGGCATGCCTTCGTCGGGAAAGACGACGCTTGGCAAGCGGCTGGCGCGCGAACTGCATTATCATTTTATCGACACAGACCGACTAATAATTCGCGAAGAAGGACGCAGCATAGCCGATATTTTTGCCCGGTCAGGTGAGGCTTACTTCCGCGACGTTGAAGCACGCGTGTTACGGACTATCAAATCGGGCGCGAGCCTGGTGGTGGCAACAGGAGGTGGCATGCCCTGTTTCAACGACAACATGGCCTACATTAAAGCAACCGGGGTGTCAGTCTTTTTAGACGTGTCGCCCGAAGCGCTGGCCCAGCGGATGATTACCCACGCGCAGCAGTTTCCGACCGACCCACCCGAACGGCCTCTTTTCGACGCCGCTGACGGCAGCCTGGTCGACACCTTACGGCAGAAGTACGACCACCGGCTCACGATCTACCAGCAGGCAAACATTACGGTAACAGGCAATGCCACCGAACAGGATATACTTAATCAGCTCGGCGACTGGCTGTGAGTGAAGACCACCCAATTTGTATATTTGTCAGTAATTGTACTCTGTAGCAAGCCGCTTTCAATGAACGCCCCGCTTATTCCCAACCTGATCAGTCTGGTCGTGCCTGCCTTTAACGAGGAAGAGAACCTGCCTTTTCTGGTCGACCGGCTTCGGACGGTGATGGGGCCATTGGGCGTTTACGAAATACTGGTTGTCGATGACGGCAGCACCGACCAGACCAAAGCGGTGCTTCGGCAGCTGAGCCACACCTACGAAGAGCTTCGGTTCATCTCACTCTCGCGAAATTTCGGCCATCAGGTAGCCTTGCGGGCAGGGTACGAACATGCCCGCGGCGACTGCGCCATCAGCCTCGACGCCGACCTGCAACACCCACCCGAACTGATTCCAACCCTAATTAAAAAATGGCGCGAGGGCTTCGATGTCGTTTATACAGTACGTACGCCTGACCCGAATCTGCCCTGGGCCAAACGAGTTACGTCGCGCAATTTTTACAAGTTCCTCCGTGCCGCGTCTGACCTTAATCTCGAAGACGGAGCTGCCGATTTCCGTCTGCTCGACCGCAAGGTGCTCAACGTGCTGAAGCAGTTTAAAGAGAACGATCTGTTTCTGCGGGGCATGATCTCGTGGATGGGCTTCCGGCAGTGCCGCATCGAATACGAACCAGCGGCCCGCTTTGCCGGCACCACCAAGTATTCGTTTAAAAAGATGCTGCAACTGGCCACGATGGGCATTACCTCGTTCAGTTCCAAACCGTTGTACGCATCTGTAGCCCTGGGGTTCGCCATGTCGCTGTTTGCCACGCTAACGGGCCTGGAAGTACTGTGCGAGTACTTCTTTACCAACGCGACCGTATCGGGCTGGACGACGCTCGTAGTGCTGACGGTGTTCATCGGCGGTGTGCAGTTTATCGTCATCGGCATAATGGGCGTATATTTGGGAAAAACGTTTGTGGAGGTGAAGCGGCGCCCGCCCTATATCATCGGTGATACAAGCGAGATTGAGGAAGTCATTACATGGCAAGCACCCACCCCCGACATATACTCTTCACCGTTGACGTAGAGGAGTTCGATACGGCCCTCGAATATGGCCACGACCTTTCGCTCACCGAACAAATTGCCGTTTCGACAAGGGGCCTTTGTCTGCTGGCCGAACGCTTCGATGCGCTACAGGCCCGGACCACGCTTTTTACTACGGCCAACTATGCCCTGCACGAGCCTGAGTTGATGAAACGGCTGGCCAAGACGCACGAAATAGCGTCGCACGGCTACTACCATACCACCTTTGAACCGGCCGACCTGGCGACCTCCAAACAGGCGCTGGAAGACTTGCTCGGCCAACCCATTCGGGGGTTCAGACGGGCCCGGATGGGCGAAACCAATCCCGACGATCTACGGGCCGCCGGGTACGTGTATAACTCATCGCTCCACCCTACCTTTATTCCCGGCCGCTATAACCATTGGGGCGAACCCCGACTGCCTTTCCGCGAAAAAACGATCTGGCAGATACCGGCGTCGGTCACGCCCCGGCTGCGGTTACCACTCTTCTGGCTCAGTTTGAAAAACTTCCCCTTTGGCCTTTATAAGCAGCTTTGTCTGCAAACACTGCGCACCGACGGCTTTGTGAACCTGTATGTGCATCCCTGGGAGTTTACCGATCTGGCCGGGTTCGACAAGATTCCAACGTACGTGAAGCGCCACTCCCGCGATACACTGCTCGACCGCGTTGAAGCCCTGCTCCGGTTTCTGCGGCAACATGGTGAGTATGCCACCATGGGCGAATTTGCCGATGGGCTGAAGGAGCAGACGGCCTAGCCCCCGCCGGAATGCCCCCCGCCCTAAAGGGAGCCTGCTGGCGCAAAAGTACGCCTACGGCGGAGCTAGGAATGCGCCAGCAAGCTCCCTTTAAGGCGGGGGGCTACGCTAATAACTCCAACATCAACACACCTTTTTTCGTGATAACCACTCCTCCTCCCACCCCTTTTCGCTGGCTGACTCCTTACCGACTGGCCGCTCTGACGTTAATTGTTTTTACGGCGGTGGCGGGCCAGAAATATGCACTTGGGCAGTTGAACAACTACCTGATGTTTGCTAAGCCGTTCCATAATCTGCTGATCGACAAGACGGTCTATGGCCTACACCCTACCCTATTTGAAGACAACTATAAATACAGCCCCACCTGCGCGTGGCTGATGGGGCCGTTTTACTACATGCCCAACTGGCTGGGGGTGTTGCTCTGGAACCTGCTCAACGCGGCCATGCTGGTAGCCGGCATCTGGTATTACCTCAGCGACTACGCCGATGCCAATCGGAAACGGGTGATTGTCATGCTGATTGTCTTTGCCGAGGGGCTCATTACGGCGCAGAATATGCAGAGCAACAACTTCATTGTGGGGGCTATGTTGCTGGGCCTCTATTTGCTCCGCAATCAGCGGGTATGGCTGGCGGCGCTGCTGTTTACCCTTTGCCTTTACATTAAATTCTACGGCGTTGGGGCTGCCATCTTTTTTCTCTTCTACCCAAGAAAGGGCGAATTTCTGCTGGCGATGGTGGTCTGGACGGTTGTGCTGGGTCTGGCTCCTCTAACCCTGCTGCCGTGGAACAGCCTGCTGAGCGAATACGCTGAATGGGGCCGCGTGGTCGTCGACAGTAAGCTGGGGGTGCTGATTTCGGTGCCGGGTATTCTGGTGGCGTGGTTCGGCATGGCAAAAACAGATGCCAACCTGCGAATTCTCGAACTGATCGGCATTACGCTGTTTCTGGCGCCGTTTGTCCGGTTCAGCCTATGGACCGATCGCACCTACCAGCGGCGGATGCTGGCGTATTTTCTCCTGTTCGTAATTATTTTCAACAAGATGGCCGAGTCACCGACCTACGTATTGGCCGTGGTGGGCGTGGCACTCTGGTGGGTAACGCTCGAATCGCCGGTGTCGACGCTCGACAAGGTGCTGCTGGGGCTGGTGATCATCTTCACCTCACTCTCGCCAACCGATATGTTTCCGAAAACCTGGCAGAACGGCTTTTTTGTACCCTATAGCATCAAAGCCGTTCCGTGTGTGCTGGTCTGGCTGCGGCTGCAATACCAGCTCTGGACTCAGATAAAGACCACGTCGGAGATCACCTCTGACCCTACCTCTTTGTTGACCAGCTGAATCACTTTCTGCTTGGCATTGACCAGCTCGTTCCGGAGTGGAGCCGACGACAGTTCGATATAAAGGGTACTCTCGCGGACGTAGAGGCGGGTGGTGCGCGAGGCGATCGGCTGACCCCATCATTTTGCCCCAGTAGGCTTCCAGGTACGTTTCGTTGAACCGCCCCTTCAGTTTGTAGACCTGTAGCAACTTGTCGAACGCTTCTTTAACGGTGGTCGTACCGGGATTACGCGACGTAGCGGTTACGTACTTATTGTTGGTCATCATAGTGGTGCAGGACCTGGGCAGGAACTACGCAAAGATACTAATGCCTCAACGCGACGGACGGTTTAGCGCCTGAACATTTTTTTGCGATGCATCTGCTTTCCTGACATGCGCAAACTGATATACATCGGCAAACTTGTTCCCGGCCGATAAATCGGTTATCAAGCGGGGTAGGGCCGTGGGGCCAACGGTAGCCAGCCAGCGCGACACTTCGCGGCCAGCAGTCAGGTAGGCCAGCATAACGCGGCCGTAGTCGCCGTAGAAAAAGTCGCGGGTGGTTTCAAGCGACGATAATCCCGGCACTACCTGGGGGCTCAACCCCTGCGGGCCATAGGCCCGGTATTTCCATTCGGCATCGTAAATTAGAAATCGTTCGCGGGCGGTACTGCTTGCATTCGAAAACCGGTAATCGACCATCAGGGCCAGCCCTTCGTTGAACCATTGCGGTACCTGCCGTTTGATCGTCAGCCAGCCGAGACGGGCAAAAAGCTCGTCATGGCAAAGTTCATGGGCCATCACATCGGGGCTGTTCCCTTCTGGCCCCAGCACCAGAAAAGAGTCACCCCAGGGCATACCCAGGCTGCAACCGGCCCCTTCGCCACCCGAGCAATATTGAGCGTATTGCGGCTGGGTGGGGCAATAGATAATGACCGCCTGTCCGCGCTGGTCGCCCCAAAACCGACGAATTCGGTCAGACGCTGCTTCCAGGTGATTTAGCAGTATGTCGCGCTGCCGGGGCGTGGCCTCCGTGCTAATATACAGGGTCCGTTTGCCGATACTAACTGGCTCGAACTGAGTGGCATACGCGATGGTAAAACAACGCCACAAGGTTGGGAACAGGATGAATGTGCCAATCGGCAGAGCAATCAGCAAGGAGATAAACCAACGAACCACAGACCAGCGCATGAATCACTCAACGATGAGGACGAAGATACAGTTTTAGCTTTCGGTGATTTCAACCGCTGGTCTATTGGATCGTCTGCCGTTCGTCGGGCTTAAACTACAGTCTATCCGGGCGATGATGCGGTTCATCCACTTTCATTTCCAGGCAACATAATGCACCAGCACCTTTGTCCTGTTCAACCACTGTTTTATGAAAACGAACGCTCTACTTCTTGCTGCCACACTATTTATTGCCGGTGCTTCTGCCCCTTCTTACGCCCAGTTTCCCGGAATGGGCGGCGGAGTGGCGCAACCCAAAGCCCTGCCCGGCACCGCAGGCGACCAAAGCCCCAAAGGCACCGCCAAAATAACCGGCTACGTGGTGGATTCAAGCCAGACAAAGGCGGTTGAATTTGCCAGCGTTGCGCTCTATAACAAAGCTACCGGTAAGGCCGTGGATGGTACCGTCGCTGACGAAAAAGGGAAATTCACCCTCAACAAACTGGTTGCCGGCCGGTACAGGGCGTTGATTACGTTTGTTGGCTACCGGACCAAGATGATCGACAGCCTGGAGCTGGCCAACGGACAAACGCTTGACCTTGGGATAATTAAGCTCCCCTCCAGCGTCAAACAACTCAACGAGGTAGTGGTTACGGGGCAGGCGGCGCTCATTGAAGAGAAAGTGGACCGGCTGGTGTATAACGCCGAGAAAGACCTGACGGCCCGTGGCGGCGATGCGTCGGACGTGCTGCGGAAAGTACCCCTGCTCACCGTCGATCTGGACGGGAATGTGTCGCTGCGCGGGAGCCAGAACATCCGGGTGCTGATCAACAATAAGCCCAGCACCATTGTGGCCAGTAGTGTATCCGATGCCCTGAAACAGATTCCGGCCGATCAGATCAAGTCGGTGGAGGTGATCACCAGCCCGTCGGCCAAGTACGATGCGGAAGGATCAGGCGGTATCATCAACATCATCACCAAGAAGAACAGCCTCCAGGGCCTTAACCTGAATATCGATTCGGGCGTAGGGAACCGGGGGTCATCGCTCTCGTTGAACGGTAGTTACCGGAAAGGCAAAGCCGGCTTCACACTCGGTGGTTTTGGCCGGGCCATCTACAACACCAAAACAGAAACGAACCTGGAGCAAACCAGCGTGTCGAATGGGGTATCTACCCTGACCAGTCAGCACGGTATGGGAAACAGCCAGGGTCTATTTGGGCAGTACAACCTGGGATTCGACTATGACCTGGCTAAAAACCAGAGCATCACCGCCGGGGTACGGTATGGGGTTCGCAATTTTGAAAATAAGCAGGACCTGGTTACCCGTCTGTTTACCAACGGCATAGGGGGCGCAGGCATCAACCGGAATGTGGATACGAAAAACCTGTCGGGTACCGTCGACATGAATGTCGATTACCTGCGTACGTTCAAACCGCAGCAGGAATGGAGCATCTCGACCTTGTATAGCCGGACCGACCTGACCAATAATTTCGACGCCAACCTGTTCAACGATGCCAGTTCGCTGGTGAGCCGCCAACGGAACCTGAACTCGAACGTAAACCAGGAATTGACGTTCCAGACCGATTACCAGACGCCAATTCTGAAGAATCAACTCATCGAATTCGGTGGGAAAGCCATTTTTCGGCAGGTCAACAGCGACTACCGCTACCTGTATGGCGGGCCATCGGGTGAGTTGCTGACCCAGAATAACAATACGCTGGGTGCCCTGCTGTATAACCAGAACATTGCGGCGGGTTACACCTCGTACACCTACACGACCAAAAAACGGTACACCTTCAAAGGTGGTCTGCGGTATGAGCACACGTTCATCGATGCCAGCACGAAAGAAGGTGGCCCCATTGGCATTGGCGATTATGGCGTGTTGGTGCCCAGCGTAAACGCCTCGAAAACGTACAACGGCACCACCGTAAAACTGGGGTATAACCGCCGGATTCAGCGGCCGGGTCTTCAGCAGCTGAACCCGAACTTTAACCAGGCAAACCCGCAGGTCATCACCGTTGGTAACCCGTCTCTTCGCCCCGAACTGACCGACAATTTTGAACTGGGCCTGAGCCGAACCATCAAAAAAACGTTTGTGAACGCCACCTTCTTCGGCCGGGTAACCGACAATGCCATCACGCAGGTTAGCCAGCCGTCTGACACCCTGAAGGGTGCCCTTGTAACCACCTACCAGAACATTGGCCGTCAGCGGGCATTTGGCACCAACATTTTCACCAACGTCGCGATCACCTCGAAGATCAACGTCGGCGTCTTTTTCAACGGCTTTTACACAACCCTGACGGGACAGGTAACGGGTAAGGATGGCCGCTCGCAGGAGCTTACCAACGACGGCTTCAACATCAGCGGTGGTACCATGGCCTCAGCCACATTTGGCCACGGCTGGGGCGTTCAGGGCTTCGCCTTCATGCAGGGCAACACCATTCAGTTGCAGGGGAGACAGGGCGGTTTCGGCTTTTACACCCTCGGCGTGAGGAAAGACATTGCCAACAAGAAAGGCAGCATCGGATTAGCCGCCGAAAACTTCCTGTCGAATCGCTTCAACATCCACACTGTTCTTACGTCGCCGCAGTTCAATCAGGTCAGCGATGTGTATCTTTACAACCGGGGCATCCGGTTGACGTTTACCTACAAAATCGGGAAGATGACGATGGATGCTCCCCGTAAGAAAGCCAAGTCGGTAAATAACGACGACGTGAAGAGTGATGGTGCCGGCGGTGGTCAGGTACCAGCCGGTGGCACACCTGCTGGTGGGGCGCCCGCTGGTGGGGTACCACGCCAATAGCATTGCGATTACCGCTAACTTAAACCAATTTCTGCTTACCTGATGAAAACGAACAAACTTCTGGCCGCAACCCTGGCCGCCTTCGTCACGTTCGGTGCCTACGCCCAAACCGTTGATGAAATTGTCGACAAACATGTGGCTGCCCTGGGTGGCATGGATAAACTGAATAGCATTAAAACCGTGGTTACAGACCGGTCACTATCGGTGCAGGGCATGGAGATCCCGAGCGTCACAACGATAGTTGTCGGCAAATCGATGCGTTCCGAGTCGACCGTGATGGGCAATTCAATGGTTCAGGTTGTCGACGGCACGACGGGCTGGATGATCCGGCCGACCATGATGGGTGGCACAGGTGATGCCGAAGACATGCCTGCCGAAGCCCTCAAGCAATCGGCGGGGCAACTGTATCCGTTTGGTACGCTGGTGAATTACAAAACCAATGGCAGCAAGGTAGAACTGGTTGGCAAAGAGCAGGTAGACAAAAAAGATGTGTACCACCTGAAGGTAACCACCAAAGACGGGCAGACAGTTGACGAATACCTCGATGCGGCAACCTACCTGGTGAGTAAAGTTAAAACGTCGATGAACGGGCAGGAGGGTGAAATTCTCTTTTCAGACTACAAAGAGGTAAACGGCGTTAAGTTTCCCAACACCATGGAAATCGTGGGTGGCCAGATGGGCACAATCACGTTCCTCACGAATAAAGTGACGGTGAACGGCCCGGTTGATGAGAAGATCTTCCAAAAGCCCAAGAAGTAAACCTCAGGATTAGTATACCCTTTGAAAAGCCGCTCAATACCAGAGCGGCTTTTTCATTGAGCAGCAGTGCAGCAGCGATTTTGTCATCCCGCCCGGTCCGCCGGAGCGGTCCCGGTGTATGGTAGGCTAGTGGCCGACCCCCAAGATAATTGCTATGATTCCAAAAAAGAAAGTCCCTCCGTTCTTCCTGGCCTATCGACCCTAGGGAATACGCTGGTTCCAGTAAATGAGGACGTTCAGGGTGGCGCGGCCGGAGGCGATCAGGTCCAGATCACCGTCGTTGTCCAGGTCGGCGGTCAGCATATCTTCGCAGGCCATGCGCACGCTGTCATCAACGGCAAATTCGGTCCATTTGCCGGTGGCTTCCGGTCTGAACAGACGTACACCTACCTTGCCCTCTGCGTTGGGGTTGCGCCAGCCCACGGCAATCTGATCACGACCCATGCCCAGCCAGTCGGCGCACACCAGCGCGTGCCCCTGATTGAGCGTGGTGCTGAGCGTGTCGACATTACTGCTGGCGTTTGGTCCATAGACCACCAGCCGGTTACCGTGCATGGGTTGCACAGTTGCCATAATGCCGGGTTTACCCCGCCTGATTTCACCGATGTCCTGCATAACTGGCAGGCCTTGCTGCCTAGACCCGGCAGCGGCCGGTGCCCACCGATTACCCGCCCACCTAAACACGTTGCTGCCTTCCTTTCCACCAATCACCACACTTGTGTTATTGCTGTCTTCCCACACCTCAAAATTGTGGGTCAGGTGCATAGTCGAATCTACCAGATGCTGCTTCCATGGGCTACGTGGATTCTTAGGGAATTCATAGCCCCATACCCGAACACCCCGGCCAGTGCCGTTCTTATTGCCCAACCCATGCAGGGGCGTCACGATGAGCTGATAGGTAGCTGGACCGGTTTTGACCCAGCGCATCCGGTGGGTGGTTACTTCGTGCGGCAGGCGCACGGCCTCCCATAGCTGCGTTGGGTCGTTGGGGCGGATCAGGTAAAAGACCGCGCCTGATTTGGTACTGTCGCTCGTCTCGGCCGGATTCCAGCCTGCGCCAACGGCCACTTCCACCCGTCCGTCGCCATCGAGGTCACGAGCTGCAATGCATACGTTATCCTGCGGGGTCAGGTTACGGGCAATCACATGACGTACCCAGCGGTCAGGCTGCTTGTCGGTTGGCTGTCCACCCGATTGCTGGCCGCCGGAACGCCGGCCGCCAGGATTTTTGTACCAGACAATGTCGTGTTGATCGGCCATCAGAATGTCGGGGCGGCGGTCGCCGTCTACATCGCCGATGGCCATTCCGTAACCAATGCTAATCTGGTTGTCAACAACCTCCACCCGAAAGTTGGGGGTGGGTTGGGCCAGTAGCGAAACCGGAAGCAGACAGAAAAGAAGACGCATAACAAGACGGGTTTAGATGGTTCCGTTTGCTGTAGCCAACGGCACTACTTACTTCACAAACAGCATTTCGCGGTATTTCACCAGCGGCCAGTCCTCATCGTCGATTAGCAGTTCAAGCTTGTCCACTTCGTAGCGAATCACGTCGAAGTAGTCCTTTACCTCCGTGGCGTACAAACGGGCCATTTCCGCTGAATCGGTGAGGTTGTTGGCTCGCTTACGCGCCTCGATCATGGCCTCCACATTTTTCTTGATCACGACCACCCGCGCCGACAGTTCACGGATGATGGCTTTAACCGGCTGGGCCTCGTTGATCATGTCCAGATCGACCAGCGATTTGGCCGTGGTAGCCAGTTGGTTCATGTACTTCAAGGCCGTAGAAACGACGTGGTTAATCGCCAGGTCACCCATCACCCGCGACTCGATCTGCACGTTTTTGATGTACTTCTCCAACTCGATTTCATAGCGGGCCTCCACTTCGGCATGGTTCATCACGCCCAGGCGCGCAAACAGATCGATCGATTCGGGTTTGAGGTACACCTTCAGCGCGTCGGGGGTAGCGGCAATATTCGACAGGCCCCGCTCTTTGGCTTCAGCCACCCACTCGTCGGAATAGCCGTTGCCTTCAAACAGAATACGCTTCGAGGCGCGGTAGTACTGCTTTAGCACCTCCACCACGGCCAGTTCCTTCTTTTCCCCGTTCTCCAGCCGCGCTTCCAGCTCACGCCTGAACTGAATAAGCTGGTCGGCCACAATCGTGTTTAGCACAATCATGGTCGACGCCGAATTGGCCCCACCGCCTACGGCCCGGAACTCGAACTTATTGCCGGTGAAAGCAAAGGGCGAAGTCCGGTTCCGGTCGGTATTGTCGCGGATCAGCGACGGAATCCGGTTCAGGCCCAGTTTGTAATAGACGTTATCGCCTTTGCTGAGCGAAATCTCCGATTTGTTTTCCAGGTCGTCGAGCGCCTTCGTCAGCGTGTCGCCCAGGAAGATCGACATAATGGCGGGTGGTGCTTCGTTGGCACCCAGCCGGTACTCGTTGCCCGCCGAGGCGATGCTGGCCCGCAGCAGGTCGGCATGGTCGTGAACGGCCTTTATCACGTTGACCATGAACGCAATAAACCGCAGTGTTTCCTTGGGTTTGCTGCTCGGCCCCAGCAGGTTCACGCCGGTGTCGGACCCCAGCGACCAGTTGTTATGCTTGCCCGACCCGTTGATACCGGCGAACGGTTTTTCGTGGAAAAGCACCTTGAAATTATGTTTCTCGGCAATTTTCTGCATCAGATCCATCAGCAGGGCGTTGTGGTCGATGGCCAGGTTCACCTCCTCGAAGGTGGGCGCTACCTCGAACTGACCGGGGGCCACTTCATTATGCCGGGTGCGCACCGGAATGCCCAGTTTAAGGGCTTCAAACTCAAAATCGACCATAAAGGCGTTTACCCGTGGAGGAATGGTGCCAAAGTAATGATCTTCGAGCTGCTGCCCTCTCGCCGGTGAATGGCCAAACACAGTTCGCCCCGCCATCACCAGATCGGGCCGGGCCACAAACAGGGCTTTATCGACCAGAAAATATTCCTGCTCGATACCCAGCGTGGGCGTTACCTTGTCGATGTTGCGGTCGAAATAATGGCAGACAGCGGTGGCCGCTTTGTCAATGGCCGCCAGCGATTTCAGCAGGGGCGTTTTGTAATCGAGGGCCTCGCCGGTGTACGAAATAAAGACCGACGGAATGCAGAGCGTCTTCCCTCCTGCCCCGTTGTCCATCAGAAACGCGGGCGACGACGGGTCCCAACCGGTATACCCCCGCGCCTCGAAGGTGTTGCGCAGCCCCCCGCTCGGAAACGACGAGGCGTCGGGCTCCTGCTGCACCAGGGCCGACCCTTTGAATTTTTCGATGGCTTTTCCGTCGCCGGCGAGTTCAAAAAACGAGTCGTGCTTTTCGGCGGTGGAGCCGGTCAGGGGCTGAAACCAGTGGGTGTAGTGCGTGGCCCCTTTGCCAACGGCCCACGATTTCATGGCATTGGCTACCTCATCGGCAATTTCCCGGTCTATTCGCCCACCCGTGTCGATAGCCTCAGCAATGCGCCCGTAGGCTTCAGGCGAGAGCAGCGTGCGCATGACCTCTTTGCTGAAGGTATAGACACCGTAATACTCGGCGAGGCGTTCGGCAGGGGGTGTTACCGCCAGGGGCTGACGACTTTGCGCCGTTTCAAGGGCATTAAAACGTAGATAGGCCATTCGTACAGTTAAAGTTCTTCTGGCAAACATACAAAAATGCCTCCTGTTACCGCCTTTCAGTACTATTTTATACGGCGGCAGTCAACCCGCTCAAATTACTCTATTTATTATCTTTGATGTAAACTGACCTAATTGTTTATGCAGACACAGCCCCTAAGCAACCTACAATTAGAACTGCTCCGAACATACGCGCGGCAAGTTTCAGACGATGATGTACTGGCTATTCGTAAGCTACTGGCTGACTATTTTGCCCAAAAGGCCATGAACTTAGCGGATACCGTTTGGGATAAAAGCAATTGGACCAGTGCTGATACCACCCGATTATCAACAGAGCATAACCGCAAATCAAAACGGTAATGCGAGTGGTAATTGATACCAACGTGCTATGGGTTTCCGTGTCCCGTCGGGCCGCTTCGCACTGGATTTTTCAAGCCATACTCGACGGTCAGCTCACACTTTGCGTCTCAACTGAAATCTTGGAGGAGTATGCAGAAATAATGACGGAGAAATTGGGGGCAGATGCATCAGAGGCTGTTTTCAGTGTCTTTGACAATCTACCGAACGTAAACCTGATTACAAAGTATTACCGATGGTTAGCCATTACCAACGACCCCGATGACGATAAGTTCGTTGACTGCGCCGTAGCTGCTGGCGCAGACTGCATTGTCAGTGAAGACGCTCACTTCAAAGCACTGAAAGCGATGGCTTTTCCAAAAGTTGAGGCAATGACAATTAAACAGTTTACTCAGTTTTTCCAGGAAAGTAGGTAGGAAAAATCGCCTGATAATGGTTCAGCGGCACAAAAAAATGACCCGCCGTTACCGACGAGTCATTTTAGGGAAGGTTTGGATAAGTTGTGGATTAAGCAGCTTCTACCTCGGGCAGTACAGCTGACTTTACCGTTGTGATGATCCGGGCCGCTACTTTATAGGGATCAGCCGCCGAATTGGGGCGACGATCTTCCAGCCAGCCTTTCCAGCCGCGCTGTACGGTAGCGATTGGAATACGGATCGACGCACCCCGGTCAGATATACCGTACGAGAACTGATCGATCGACTGGGTTTCGTGCTTACCCGTCAGGCGCAGGTGATTGTCGGCACCGTATACGTCGATATGTGCTTTAACCACATCAGCCGGAGCAAATGACTGACAGATAGCGTCGTACACTTCTTTGCTACCCGCCGTACGCAGGGCCGTGTTCGAGAAGTTAGCGTGCATACCTGACCCGTTCCAGTCGGCATCGACGCCCAGCGGCTTGCAGTGCCAGTTAATGGCTACATCGTAGCTTTCGCCGATGCGCTCCAGCAGGTAGCGAGCCAGCCAGATCTGATCGCCGGCTTCGCGGGCCCCTTTGGCGAAAATCTGGAATTCCCACTGACCGGGGGCTACTTCGGCGTTGATGCCTTCTACGTTCAGACCGGCATCGAGGCACACGTCGAGGTGTTCTTCAATGATGTTGCGGCCAAACGCGTTGTTGGCCCCTACCGAGCAATAGTAAGGCCCCTGCGGCGCAGGATCGCCTTCTTCGGGAAAGCCCAGAGGTTTGTTGGTGGCGGTGTCGTAGAGGAAATACTCCTGCTCGAAACCAAACCAGAAGTCATTATCATCATCTTCAATCGTGGCACGACCGTTGGTTGGGTGCGGTGTGCCATCGGCGTTCAGCACTTCACACATGACCAGGAATGCATTCTTGCGCTGCGGGTCGGAGCAAATGTAAACGGGCTTCAACAAACAGTCTGACGAACCACCGACGGCCTGCTCAGTCGAGGAGCCATCGAATGACCACATTGAACAATCTTCCAGGTTTCCCGAGAAGTCATCTTCAATCTTCGTTTTCGACCGGAGGCTTTGGGTGGGGTTATAACCGTCGAGCCAGATGTATTCTAATTTAGACTTTGCCATGCTTGTAGAGGTCTTTTTATTATTTTGCGGTACGTGGGAGCTACTGTCGGCATCAAATATAAACCCCTCTTTTCAAAATAAAAAAAGGCATTTTCCGATAATGACAGGATATTATATATGTTTATCCACTGTATTACAATTAATATTTGTTAAATACAATTTTAGCCGATTTTTCATCGGTTTCAATGCTCTTTTATCGTGAACAGGATTTATCATTAATAACAATTTTATGGACACATTCGCCTCAACTCTCCACCAGCAGTGCTACATGTGGTCAATTTTGCCGCTAAACGTTCTGTAATTCTATAAGCAGGCCAGGGCGGGTTTAGGACCCACCAGCGGTTCAAATAATAGCCTCAACGGCCTGCTTGGGTTGACACTGCTGGAGCTAAACGGCGAACGGAAGGCAAAAGGGTAAAAGAGGCTATAACACAGAGCTACACAGAGGTAACACGGAGTTTCACAGAGCAAGATGTATTCTCTGTGAAACTCCGTGTTACCTCTGTGTAGCTCTGTGTTATAGCCTCTTTAGCTTTCCCCATTTACTGCGGCTTCACATCCACGTACAACGTGTCGGTGTTTACGCCGGTGAAAATGCCCAGCCCATTGACAACCGTTGTGGGTGGCGTGGCGATGTTCTGCGTCGACGTGCTATTCTGTTTGTACAAAGCGGCATAATCGGGGTTGAGGTGAAAAAGAATCATCCGGTGTTTGCCGTAGTATTGAAAGCTTAGCCCCTGCACGTTGTCGAAGTCGCTTTGGGTGGGCTGATTACGAAAACGACGGTTCTGGGCTAATGGCCGATTCGGGTTCACATTCTGGTTAATCAGCACCGGATTTGCCTCGATGTTATCGACCACCACAAAGTAATAATCGGCCGTTGGGTTCTGCCAGCTGAGCCGCACCGCCGCCTGTAGCTGCTGCAGGATACCACCACCGCCGGGACCGCCCCCCGTACCGGGTGCTCTGCGGAAAATCTCCGTGACATCCTGCTGGTAGTTGACAGGTTTAGCAGGAATCTGGGTAGTGGCCGACACGCGCTGTCCCAGGTAGTCGAACGCCAGGGTGTAGGTCTTGCCAACGCTGGGTTTCACATCCGGGTTAGCCTGATACTGCCCGTCGCCAACGTGCCTGAGCGGGTAAGTGCTGCCGCCGCTACTGATGCTGACCGACAGGCCTTCGATGGGCTTGCCCTGCCCGGTTGTATCGGTTGAAAACGGAATCTGCTTCGTCACCCGCACCATCATGGGTTGACCAACGGCCAGGTAGGCCTCAATAACGGGCTGATCGTCGGGGGCGATGGCCGTTGTTTTTTCGGCACAGCCCACCATAGTCAGCAGCAGACCAAGGCAGCCCATGGCAAGCCAGGTACGGAGCGTTGTTGAGCCCAAAAGCCCTGTAGCGGGTTGGTTGCTTCTAGTATATAGCACTGGGTTCATTTAGCGAAGGCGGTAAGAAAAGGTGAGGTTAGGCGTGATGCCCAGGTAGGTTACGTCGGTAACCACCAGCTGGCTGTTGCTTCCATCGCTGACCGATGTAAACTTTTTGTACCAGACATTTTTACGGTCGTACACGTTGAACACCGATACCCCAATGCTGCCGTGCCCAAAGGTGTACGTGGCCGACAGATCGAGCCGGTGGTAATCGGGAAAGCGGTTGGCGTTCTTGCCCGAAGGCGTGGTAAAGGTCTTGCTGGTGCCATCGAGCAGTTTCACGCTGTATTCACCCACAATGGAGGTGTAGGGTTTGCCCCCGGCGTAGATGAACGTGGCCGCGAAGTCGAAGCGTTTGTAATGCAGCGTATTGATCGATTTGAACTCGTTGCGCACGTCCTGATTGGCGTAATAAGGCTGATCGCCAAAGGCCGCAATGCTGTTCTTCGCCATGGCATAGGTGTAGCCAACCCAGCCGGTGTAGGCCCCGAACTTCTTCTGCACCAGCACATCGACCCCGCGCACGCTACCGGTTCCGTTGAAAAACGTTTCGCGGGGCACCAGTCCCCGCCCGACCTGTGGCGCAAACCGGAGCGTGTATTCGGTCACACCGCTCAGGTCTTTGGCGTACGCCTCTACGTCGAACAGATAGCCTGCCGTTTCGTAGGTTGCCCCGGCAATATAATGCATGGCCGATGCTACCGGCAGCGACTCAGTGCCCGACAGCAGCCAGAACGTGCGGTTGCCCTGCGAAATGTCTTCGCGCGTCACCTGCTTGATAAACTGGTAGTATACTCCCGCCGCTGCCTTCAGTCTGACTTTCGACGTGGCCTGATACACCGCCGACAGGCGGGGCTCGGCATACAGTTTAGTGGTTACGCCATACTGGGTCAGGCGGATACCGGGCGTAAGGGTCAGCTTGTTGTCGAGCAGCCGGAGCCGATCCTGTACGTAGGCGGTAAACAGTTGCCCGCGATCATTCTTGCCCAGTACCGTCAGCGTGTCGTTCTGTTTGTAGGCGTAATCGATGGCGAGGCGCGTGTATTGGATACCGGCCTCCATCTGGTGTGAAGCCGACGGTTGCCAGATAAGGTCTGTTTTCACCGACTGATCAACAAGGTTGTTATCTTCCAGCGTACCGAAGTTGGCATTGTTGCGCGTAGTTGGCCCCCGCTGAATGGATACCTGATTGGAAATGTCGCGATGACTGTAGTAATTGGAATAGCTAACCAGGGTATTGGTATAGAGCTTATCGGACCAGCGGCGCGACCATTTCAGGCTACTCCCCGTATTTCCCCAGTTCGACAGGTCGGTGTTGCTCAGGCTCCCCCCTATGGCGGCGGTTGTGCTGTTGGGCCCCCGGTTAAAAGCGGGCAGGGTAATGTTCTGTGAATTGTCGAGGTAATCCTGTCCGTTATACACGCTCAGTGTCACCTGATCCTGATCGGTAGGGCGGTAGGTCACGCGGGCGTTCAGGTCGTAGAAATAAGAAGCTACCGTTTGCGTAGTGGTTAGCTGATTCAACCGGCCGCGACGTACCTGTTGCGGTTGTTGCGTTGTTTGGGTGGTCTGAAACTGATCGAACAGTTTGTTGTACAAGGGGCCTTTAAACGACCGCCGACCAGCCAGCATCACCGTCACTTTGTTGCCAATTGGCCCTTCGGCGTAGGCGTTGACGCTCAGAAAACTGGCGTCGCCACCGACATTGAATCCTTTCCGGCTGCCTTCTTTTCCGGTCATTTCGGCTACGCCCGAAAGCCGTCCGCCATACTTGGCACCGAACCCACCTTTCTGTAACTGAATGTCTTTCAGGGCATTGTAATTAAAGGCTGAAAAGAACCCGTAGAGGTGATCGACCTGATACACCGTAAACCCGTCGAGCAGCACCAGCGTCTGGTCGGGGGTTCCGCCGCGCACGTAGAGGCCCGCCGACGATTCGTTGGCCGCACTGACGCCCGGCATCAATTGCAGGGCACGGAAGGGGTCACGTTCGCCCACGTTTGGTAGCTTAGTCAGGTTGCGGGGCGTCAGCTGTACCATACCAATCGTTTCGGCAGCACGCATTACCTCGGCTTTCTGACCGCTTACCTGGATTTCGTCAAGGTCAGTGCGGGTCTGTTCCAGTTCAATCACCAATCGGCGGGCGGGTTCGCCGGGTGTGAGCGGATACACCGCGTCTTTAAAGCCGATATAGCTGATTTCCAGCGTACAGGTATCACTGGGCACGTTCAGGAGGGTGAAAAAACCGTCGACGTTGGTTTGCGCGCTGAGTTTCGTGTTCCGCACCCTGATGTAGGCGAAGGGCAGGTTTTCCGCATTTTTAGCGTCAGTAATTCGGCCCGAAACGGTGAGGTTCCGCAGTTGGGGCACGCGTTTAAGGCGCATCGGCGGCAAGTCCTGCGCCCAGACGTGGGAGACCAGCAAGAGCAGGCAGGAAGCAAGTAGTTGTTTACCCATAGACAAGAGGAATCTGCTTTGGCAGAGTACTTCTTCTTACGGGAATTACAGGCTTTTCGTTGCATTTTCAGACTATTTTAATCAGGCCCTGAATTAGGGCTCAAGATGCCTTTTTTTGAATTGCAGCGGGTTCTCGCCCGTTACGCGTCGGAATATCCTGTTGAAATACGACAGACTTTCAAACCCGGTGGCTTCGGCCGCTTCCGTTACGGTATGATCGGTGAGGAGTAATTTTTGCGCCTGATTGATCCGATACTGGTTCAGGAACTGCGTAAAAGTTAGCCCGGTCATGCGTTTGATGTAGCGGCAAAAGGCCGCTTCGGTCAGGCTGGCCACCGCAGCGGCTTCGGGAATGTCGATTTTCCGGGCGAATTGCTCTTCTACAAACTGGTACAGCCGCCTCAGCCGCTGCTGCTCCCGCAGGTTATAGGCGCTGGTCACCGGCTTTCCGTGCAGCGACGTTACCTCCTGGCTGGTGGCCAGTTGCTGAAAAATACTGAGTAGCGCCATCATGCGCTGAAAGGGCGGCAGGCTGGCCAACGCCTCTAACTGAGCACCCACGGCCTGCTTGGTTTCTCCGCTGAACGACAGACCGGCCCGTGCCCGCTCGAAGAGGGCCGTAATCCCGGCAAATTCGGGCGCTTTCCAGAAGCCTTCGCCCAGAAACGATTCGTTCAGCTGCACCACCACCTTCCGGTACTCGGTCCTGACGCCATAGTCGAAGTTGAGGTGCGGAATGTTGGGGCCGATAAACACAAGATCGCTGCCCTCATAGCGGGATAGGTGCTCGCCCACGTGCCGGGTTCCGCTGGCTCCCTCGATGTACACAATCTCGTATTCGGGATGATAATGCCAGAAAAAAACGTCGTTCAGGTGCGGCGTAAGCAGAATATGGAACGAGCTGTCGGCATCGGGCCGGATTTCTTCGAGGGCGAGCTTCATGGCGTTCAGGGGGTGAAAGAGCGCGGTCGGGCAAGACATACTCTTTCACTCATTTACTCTTTCACTCTTTGTTTAGTGGAGTCGAGAGCAATATAGTGCAAAAATGAGCTAAGTTCGTGCTAACAGGGGCCACTTGTTTCATCCTAGTTTTGTCTTATTATATCACGATAAAACAAAACGCTCATGACGCCGACAATGCAGCCAACTATGACACCGGCAGGAACGCCTGCCGCAGGAACGCCTGCCGCCATGATTCCCGACAATGCGCATACCGACATTCCGGGCAATCCATCGACCGCTACCAGCAGCCAGCAACCGCTCAACGATCGTAGTAACGGGGTTCCGCTCCGCGTGCTGTCGGAGGAAGACTGGACGTTCTGGCGCGAGAATGGGTACGTCATCATCAAACAGGCCGTACCCCGCGAGCAGGCCGAACAGATGGCCCGGACCATTTGGGAATTCGAGGAGAAAGACCCGGCCGATACAGCCACCTGGTATGCGCCACCCCGCGCCGAAATGCGCATGAAAGAACTGATCGGTTCGGGCATGGTGGAGCTATACAACCATCAGCATGAGTGGGACAACCGGCAGACGCAGCGCGTGTATGATGCCTTTGTGGATGTGTGGGGCACCGAAAAGCTGTGGGTCACCATCGACCGGGCCAACCTGAATTTTCCGGTGCGCCCCGACCAGCCGTTCAAAGGCTTTATTCACTGGGATTATGACCCCGAAACCAGGCCCCAGAACGTGCAGGGCGTATTGGCGCTGGCCGACCAGACCGACGAAAACATGGGGGGCTTTCAGTGCCTGCCCGACCTGTACCGAACCTACGATACCTGGAAACTAACGCAACCCGCCGACCGCGATCGGTTTAAACCCGACACCACGGGCTTCGAGTTCGTGAAGGTAAAACTCGAAGCTGGCGACCTATTGATCTTCAACAGCACCCTCGCCCACGGCATCCGACCCAACCACTCGACCGATAAAGTCCGCATTGCGCAGTACATCTCGATGATGCCCGCCCAGGAAGACAACGAGGCCCTGCGGCAATGGCGCATCACGTCGTGGCGCGAGCGGCAGGCCCCCGAAGGCTACGCGTTTCCCGGCGACCCCCGCAACTGGGAAAAAACACGCTACCAGACCGCTGTGCTCAGCGATCTGGGTAAGAAATTAGTGGGCCTGGAGAAGTGGTAACCAGTGCAGGAGAGCAAACGGCTCCTCACCTGCCCTGCCCGTCTGGCCACCACCACACTCCTCAGCCAATTCCTCACAGTTGTTTCACCCGCACCGATACGTTCGACGTTGCATGCATCAACGCCTGTATACCATCCTGGCGAATCACGAGCTTAGGCACATTAAAACGGAAGTTCTGGAGCGTCAGATCCGTTTTAGCACCGGCTCCCCCTTTCTCGAAAGCCTTGACAATCAGCTGGGGTAGCTTGGCAATATCGTCGTCGAGCGGCATAACCAGTAGGTTCTCGACCACACGCAGCAGGCTCTTGTTTATCACCAGCCCAGCCAGTTTTGGCAAGACGTTCCGGGTGGCTACATCAATATCCAGATCACTGACCTTCAAGGTTTTAGTCAGCGTGTCGAACGTAGGGCGCCCCCGCAGGTAAAGTGTCCCGTCGACCAAACCGCTCACCTGGGCTTTAACGATCAGCGATTGCTGGCTGCCATACACAGTTGCCTTCCGAATGGTTAGGGCGCCCCAGGCCAGTTTAATGGGCTGCTGACCGATCTGCCGGGCCAGCATCTGATTGATGTCGGTGTAGGGAATAAAACTCATCACGTTCAAATCAGAGGTAGTGGCTAGCTGCGCTCGTTTCTGAAGCAGGGGCAGGCTGGTGGGTGAATAGGCTGGTTGGTCGGGGCTAAGCGCCGTTCGGGTTTGGAAGGCAATGCGCAACGGAGTGATCAGCTGCTGGCTGTTGCCCTGTACCGGGCTGGCCTCTATGCCAACGGGGCGAGGCATCAGCCAAAGACCGTATTGCCGGTCAATGAGCAGCGGCTTCTGCATGTCCTGCCAGATTGGACCGACGAGTTGATCGAGCTGTAGCTCCTCGTAGATCGCCGAGTTGATGGCCGATTCAATGGCTGACTGATACCGCTCGAGCACACTACGAACGATCTTGGTCAGCGAAATCTCCTGCCACAGCAGGCGAATCCGGGGTTCCTCGATCCACTCATAGTTGGCAAACTTAACCTGACTGGCCAGTCGCCAGTTTGGCGTGACGGTTAGCGGACTTTGAAAGTGGACCTGTAGTGAGCAGAAAGGGCGATTTTGCGATGCTTCACCACCGCTGAGGGGGGTGAGTAGCCACAGTTGTAAAGGGGCCGAAAACCGAATCTGCTGGTTCTCGTAGTGAATCTGAACGCGGCCCGAGCGGATCACCCGAAAGGCAAACAAACTTTTCTTTTCGCGACCGGCCGACTTTTTGCCCACCAGCACAGGGTCAAGCTTCTCGTTGATCTTATTCTCCAGCTCCCGTAGCGGCATCACTACCGAACCGGCCACATACGATATGGCAGGTGGAATGGAGTCATCAAACCCTTGTGCGGTTGGGGGCGGGGGGCTCACCTGGCGGCACTGTGTGAACAGCAGCAGCAGCAGTATGGCTACGCTACCGAGTAGCAGAACGTGTGTAGGTCGTTTCATTGGTGCGCCATTGGCAGAGGGCTTACGAAATAACCAGCCTGAGGTCGAATAGTTGCCCATACGACCCGCTATGGCCCAAAAGGTGTTTTTAGCAGTTATCTCAACCTGAGTTCTTTTTCATCCCGGTAAGTCGACACGCCAATGGGTACATCGCGGCTGAGCCGGTGTGGCCAGAAGGCTGACTTTACGGCCCTGCCGGGGTTTCATCCTGCCAAATCAATGTTGTATTTTTGCAGGATGAAACCCCGATAGCATGTCGGGTGTTAGCAATGAATATGAAAAAAGTGGCTTTCTATACGCTTGGCTGCAAGCTGAATTTTTCCGAGACCTCGACCCTCGCCCGTATGATGGAGCAGCAGGGTTACGAGCGGGTGGAATTCAACCAGCAGCCAGATATTTTCATCATCAACACCTGTTCAGTGACAGATAATGCCGACAGGAAATGCCGTAAGATTGTTCGCGAAGCGCAGAAGGTGAATCCCGATGGCTTTGTGGCCATTCTGGGTTGTTATGCTCAATTGAAACCCACCGAAATTTCGGAGATACCCGGCGTCGATGCCGTGCTGGGTGCCGCCGAGAAATTCCGGCTGGCCGAGCTGATGCCGACGTTCACCAAAGCTGCCGCCGGGCAACCCGGTCGGGTATTGAACTCGAAGATCGAAGAGGCGATCGACTACCACGCGGCTTACTCACTCAACGACCGTACCCGCACCTTCCTGAAAGTGCAGGACGGCTGCGATTACCCCTGCGCCTACTGCACCATTCCGCTGGCCCGTGGCAAAAGCCGTTCCGATACGATTGAGAACGTAGTTCGGGCGGCCCATGAGATTGCGGAGCGGGGCGTAAGGGAGATTGTTCTGACGGGCGTGAACATCGGCGATTTCGGACTGGTCAATGGTGACCGGAAAGAAACATTCCTCCAATTGATTCAGGCGCTCGACGAGGTAGAGGGCATTGATCGGTTCCGCATTTCGAGCATCGAGCCGAACCTGCTCACCGACGAGATTATCCATTTCGTGGCCCAATCGAAGCGGTTTGTGCCGCATTTCCACGTTCCGCTTCAGTCGGGGTCCAACACGGTGCTGAGCCTGATGCGCCGTCGGTATAAGCGGGAGTTGTACGCCGACCGGGTAGCAAGCATCAAAGCGCTGATGCCCCACGCCTGCATTGGCGTCGATGTGATTGTGGGGCACCCCGGCGAAACCGATGCGTTGTTCCGCGAGACCTACCAGTTCCTGACCGAGTTGCCCATCTCATACCTGCACGTCTTTACCTATTCAGAACGCCCCAACACGACGGCCATCAATATCAAGCCAGTAGTGCCGGGTCAGGTACGGGCCGAACGGAGTAAGATGCTGCACATCCTGTCGGACAAAAAACGGCGGGCTTTCTACGAGTCGCAGATAGGTCGGGTAGCCACCGTTCTCTTTGAAGACGATGTTGACGAAGCCACTGGCCGCATGCAGGGTTTTACTGAAAACTACGTCCGCGTGGTTGCCAACTACGATCCGCTCCGCATTAATGAACTGGTACCAGTCCAGTTATCAGTCATCAATGCCGAAGGGTTAGTAGAGGTTACCGAGCCAGTGATGGCGTTTGACACGCACTGATCGGGCAACATCTTGTCATACGGCAAGTAAATGTGCGTATCAGGATTCA
This sequence comes from uncultured Cytophagales bacterium, assembly GCA_963750355.1. GTDB lineage: Bacteria > Bacteroidota > Bacteroidia > Cytophagales > Spirosomataceae > Fibrella. Next base: position 81,237 of record CAVVQL010000007.1, read on the forward strand.
GGTCGATAGCGGATTAAACAAGGTAAATCACCGGGTCAAAAATCAAAAGGTCCCCATCGGCATCGACTAGGACGTTTTCATCATGAAGATCCTCCACCAGTACTCCCATTGCCGTACTGATATAGTTGTCGGCATTTCGACGAGTAAATCCGCGCAGTTTCATTTCGTGCTCTACCTCGCTACGTGTTGCACCACGATCGGCTAGTATCGCTTTTTGGCTGATAACGGGCTGTATTAAATCATCATACCACATTAACCCCTCAAAGTGGACAGCCGTCTCAACAAAAAGATAGTTGTGTAATACCACGCGATGAAAGTACTCAAGATACCCGCTGTGGTATGCCATGTTATTGCGCTTATAGAACCTGCCACTCGCCTGAAAAACCTGATGTTCACCGCCTTCTACTTCGCCAAATTCCAGCCATTGACGAGTAAACGCTGAGGAATCCAACAGGCAGTCAGTATGTTCTACCCATTCGCTTAGCGCATTAATCTCAGCCAAGCGCAAGTGGGAATTTATTTCCCAGCGTTCACTTTGGGTCGCTGGCTCTTTCCATTGAGCCGCTTGATCTGATTCATGGACGCTTCGGGCGACATGGAGGGCTGCTCGCAGACTTTCTTGGCTAATCGAGCGCTCTGCTGCCGATGGTAATTGTTGAGGTCGGTATGATTTTTCATACATAAATGGTTTACAGGCGCAAGAAGATCCGGGAGATTTAGTAAGGCTAATATATGGCTTTGTAAGCAGGTATACAGCATGACCTCCCTACCCTACTTCCCAAACAACGCGAACAGTCCCTTTTTGGCGCGTAGGCGTAGTGGCTTATCCGGGTGCTGCGCATTGTATACGGCCAGTACATCGGCTTCGTGCTGCCGGAAGAATTCGGGGTCGAAATTGGCATGGGCCAGATGCTCCAGCACGTATTGAATCGGGCGTTTTTCGGTGATCCAGCGCGCCCATACGTCCTGCCGTTGCCGGATACCGAACGCATTGACGCCCGTGACAGCCCCATCGGCCGTGGTGTAGTTGATGCGGATCGCCTTCTCGCCAGCCGGGTGTTCCCAGTACAGGGTTTGAAGTGTGCCATCGTCGGGGAGATTGGCCGGTATGTCGCCGTAGGTCTGGTACTCAATGTCGAAGAACTTGGCCGAGTTGAAAAAGACACCGGGCTGGTAGGGGGTTTTCTGCCCCAGCAGGGTCTTTGCCAGCGTTTCGCCCATGATACGGCCCGTATACCAGATCTGCTCCGTCGGCTTGCGGCCGGGTGGCGGGCTGCGGTGCTGCACGCAGTCGCCAATGGCATACACATCGGGGACGCTGGTGGCCAGAAATGGATCGACGAGAATGCCCCGGTCCGTTTCCAGAGCCGTGTCACGCAGCCAGCCGATGTTGGCCGACACGCCCACCGATACGCCCACAAACTGACAGTCGATGCGGTTGCCAGCTTTTGTTGTCACGCCCCCAACGCGCCCCGTGCCGTCGTCATGAATCGCCACCACCTCCGTTTCCAGTTGCAGATCGACGTGGTGTTCGCGAATATGGCGGGTTATCATCGCCGATTCTTCGACGGGCAACACACTCCGCCAGAAACTGTCTTCCCGCACCAGAAACGACACGGGAAGGTTGCGCGATAGGAGCATTTCGCACAGCTCGATGCCGATCAGTCCGCCGCCGATCACCACGGCCCTGTCAACCATCGTACCGGATAGGTCAGCGTTGGTCAAGGCCTCCATCTGCTCCAGATCGGGCATACCGTACAGGCCCTGCACGCCGCGCAACGGCGTTTTCAATACACCGGGCCGGTTGGGCGATGAACCCAGCGCCAGCACCAGCACATCGTAGGTCAGCGTTGTGTCAGGGCCATCGACCGGGCTGGCGGTCAGGGACTTTTTACCGAAATCAATGGTCGTAACGTGGGCCCGAAGTAGCTCGATGCGGTTTTTCGTCCAGAACCAGTCCTCATACGGCTTCGTGTGCGCGTAGGTCATGTGGCCCATGTAGATGTACATGAGGGCCGTTCGCGAGAAATGATGGTCCGTTTCTGAGGAGATAACGGTGATCTGATCGTCGCTTCCTTTGCGTAGTTCGCGGGCGGCGGTGATCCCGGCAATGCCGTTACCAATGATGACGATATGACGCATGAAATGGAATAGGTTTACTCCGTCAATATACGGGTGTTTCGCCGATAGGGTTCATCAGCACCGATAATGACTACGACTCAACCACCTTTTCATCCGGCTCGACCAGCAGTTCGGCATCTACTTTTTTAAGGTGTACCAGGTGGAGCTGTGCGTTTTTTAGTTGGTTCCAGCCCTGTCTGAAGCCCCAGTACGGCACACCGCGCCGGTGGTTTTCGCGTGCAATGCGGGCCAGCATGGCCCAGTGGTGCAACACAATGCCGTAGGCCTGCCAGAGCGAATGGCCGTTGCCGTACACATGGTGCGGGGCGGCCCCGGCCCCGTTGAACTCCAGAATAGAAAAATTACGACCCGCTTTCAGATCGGCCACAGACGCACATTTGATGTCATACCGGCCAAAGTAAAATTGCCCGGTGTAGTGGCTCAGCCCGTCGAAAACGGCCAGCAGCTGCCCGTCTTTTTCGTGGGCTAAACTGACCAGTTGCCCGCCCCGCGTCTGATTCAGGGCGTGGCTTAACCGGTACACCTCGCCCGCAGGCAACACCGTATGCAGCCGGTTGGCGTGTTTAGCCCGCATCTCATGGAGGCGGTACCTGACGGGCGGGTACTCCTGCATGAGGGCCAATAACGTCGATTGCCCATTGCCCACCACAGCCAGTTCATCTTTGCGCACAAAACCCGTGATGGTGCCCCGCTCGCTGCCTGGCAACCGGTAATAGAAGACGCTGACCTCGATGGGGTGGGTAATCAGCGACTGAATGATGTAGTCGACCCCCACCTGCTCGTGATACTGCCGGAGGTCGGCGGGCGCATGGATCACCCGGAACAGCAGGCCCATCATGCCCACGTTGGGTTTCACGGCCACCGGGTACCCGCCAAACGTGGCGTGTAACCGCCGTTCTACCGAAGTAATGGGCTCATTGGTGACTATATAGATGCTTTTGGGGTACGAGCCGGGCGGAAGCTGCGCGTACATTTCCTGTTTGCCCTCGCCCTCGAAGCCCCCAAACGTCAGCGTCGGGTTGGCGGGGGTAAAGAACCACAACGACCCCGCCCGCAGGCCATGCCAGAACCAGATGGGCAGCAACGGCACCAGTTTGATCCGGTAATCCCAGGTTTCCCAGTGGGTTAAGCGGTAAATCGACTGACGAAAGGTCATAGGCGTTAGGTACGTTATCCATGAAAGCCGGCCTGTCTTAGCACCAGCTCACTAAACCAGCCACCGGCCGGGGCTCAGACAAGATCAAATGACTACTTTTGCAGCGGCTTTTTGCGGGCTATCCTGCTGCCTCAGGATGACCGCAAAACTAATCGATTACTCGTTATACTTTCTGCTTTCTCTATGTCTCCTTCTCCCCTTCGCGTACTGGTTGTCGGCTGCGGCAACATGGGTGCGTCGCACGCCACCGCGTACCAAACCCTCGACGGCTTTGCCATCTGCGGCATCGTATCGACCGGCCAAAGCAAATACGTTCTTAACGAAAAACTTGGTGGCGGTTACCCGCTTTTCGACGACTACGCTACGGCCCTTGCCGACACCCAGCCCGACGCGGTTTGTATCTCTACCTACCCGGACACCCACGAGGAATTTGCCATTATGGCCCTGGAAGCGGGTTGCCATGTGTTCATCGAAAAACCCCTGGCCGATTCGGTCGAAGGCGCGCAGCGGGTGGTAGCGGCGGCGGTAAACGCCCGCAAAAAAGTGGTGGTGGGGTATATTCTTCGCGTTCACCCATCCTGGGCCCGGTTTGTGAAAGAGGCGCAGCAACTGGGCAAACCGCTGGTGATGCGGATGAACCTGAACCAGCAAAGCCACGGCTACATGTGGACAGTACACCGCAACCTGATGAAATCGCTTAGCCCGATTGTGGACTGCGGCGTGCATTACATCGACGTGATGTGCCAGATGACCCGCTCGAAACCCTTGCAGGTAACGGCCATCGGTGCCCGCCTGACCGATGATATTCCCGTCGACAATTACAATTACGGTCAGCTTCAGATCCGGTTTGAAGATGGGTCGGTAGGTTGGTACGAAGCCGCCTGGGGCCCGATGGTGAGTGAAACCGCCTTCTTCGTCAAAGACGTGATCGGGCCGAAAGGCTGCGTGTCGATCGTGGCCAAAGATGCCGGTGCCACCGGAAAATCCGACAATGTGGATTCGCATACCAAAACCGAATCGCTCCGGATTCACCACGCCCAACTGACAACCGACGACGAATTTGCCCAACCCGACACCTGGATCGACATGCAGGACGAGCCGGATCATCAGGAGCTCTGCAACCGCGAGCAACGCTACTTCCTCCAGGCCATCAACGAAGACCTCGACCTGACCGACCACCTCGCCGACGCCGTCAACAGCCTGCGCATCGCCTTTGCCTGCGATGAAAGCGTGCGTACCGGCAATGTAGTGCGGTTGTAAGCTTCGCGTCGACAGGAACGATACCCTTACTGACTATACTGAGTCAGCGAGCCATTTGATGTTACATTTTCTGTCATCCCGACAACGGAGGGATCGTGGCGTTCTAATGAAAGAATCGGTCCTCTTTAGCGGGAGCGCCACGATCCCTCCGTTGTCGGGATGACAAAAGAACAGGAACACAAAAAAGCCAACCACTCTTAACAGTGAAATAACATAAAACGCAGGTCGTTCTCAAGGGATAAACGACCTGTAACTCTTGGGCTGCCTTATTATAAGACGGATTACCAGGTAAACGCATAGTTACACTATTCATAGTTAATTTTAACTTATACCGGGAACCTCGTAGAGGCGATAATCCTTATACCTTAGTATACTTGAGAGTAGCCATTGCGGCACTCCTTCTTTTCTGAAAGCAGTGACTTTAATGGCTGGTAAGCTGAATTCAATCGCACTTCTTTTCACTTCTTCAATTTTATGCAACGACGTACTGCCCTGAGGGGCCTGGCGGTAACGCTTGGAGGCCTGGTGGCTCTTCCAGCCTGGGCAACAAACTGGACACCCGACTCCCTTGGGGCCATTTCTACGGTTTCCGTCGATGAGGAAAGCCTGCTGGGCGAAATCGTGGAAACGATTATTCCGGAGACCAGCACGCCCGGCGTGGATTCGCCGGGTGCCAAATCGCTCAAAGTGCATCAGTTCGCCCTGCGGATGATCCGGGATTGCTACGGCGAACCCGCTCAGACAACCTTGCAAAAGGGACTTGCTCTGACGGAGGCGACCGCTCAGCAAGCCTACGGCAAGGCGTTTGAAGACTGCGACGCGACCCAGCGTAAAGATGTCCTGGCCAAACTGATGGCCTCGACCGATCCCGTCGGCAAAACCTTTGTCAATATGGTAAAGCGGCTGACTATTCAGGGCTACACCAACTCCGAGTATTACCTGGTGAATGTACAGAAGTTCAACATGGCACCTGGCTTTTACCACGGCTGTGTACCCGTCGAGAAGTTGACGGCTGCCGGTAGCCGATAAACCGACTGATTGGCTTTTCATTCATCCGCAAACTCCAACAAGGCATGTCTTTTTTAAACATAGATTCGATTAAAGCGCGTACGTTCGACGCGATCGTTATTGGCTCCGGCATCAGTGGCGGCTGGGCCGCTAAAGAACTAACCGGCAAAGGGTTGCGAACCCTCGTTCTGGAGCGGGGCCGCGACGTAAAACACGTTACCGACTACCCCACCACCATGATGCAACCCTGGGAATTTGCGCACCTCGGGTCATTATCCAAAGAATACGTCGACGCCAACCCCGTTGCCAGCCGGTGCTACGCGAACCGGGAAGATGCCAGTCATTTCTTCGTCAAAGATGCCGAGCATCCCTACGTGCAGGAGAAGCCGTTCGACTGGATTCGAGGCTATCAGGTGGGTGGCAAATCCCTCATGTGGGCGCGGGGTACGCAGCGCTGGTCGCAGTTTGATTTTGAAGGCCCCGCCCGCGATGGCTTTGCGGTTGAGTGGCCGATTGGCTACGCTGATATAGCGCCCTGGTACAGTTACGTCGAGAAATTTGCGGGTATATCCGGCAACAAAGACGGCCTGGCAAGCTTACCCGACGGCGAGTTTCTGCCGCCGCATGAGCAATCGTGTGTTGAGAAGCATTTCTCTGAGCAGATGGCGCTGAAGTACAATGGTTCCCGCCCGGTGATCATCGGGCGCTGTGCGCACCTGACCAAGCCCCAGCCCATTCACCTGCAGCAGGGCCGTGGTCAGTGCCAGAACCGCTCGCTCTGCCAGCGGGGTTGCCCCTACGGTGGGTATTTCAGCAGTAACTCGTCTACGTTGCCCTGGGCCGCCAAAACGGGTAAACTGTCGCTCCAGCCCGACTCAGTCGTTCATTCCATCATTTTCGACGAGACCAAAAACAAGGCCACGGGTGTTCGGGTAATTGATGCCCATACCAAGCAGATGACGGAGTATTACGCCAAAATCGTCTTCGTGAATGCCGCCACCCTGAATAGCAACCTGATCTTATTAAACTCAACCTCGCACCGGTTCCCGAATGGCCTGGGCAACGACACTGGGTTGCTGGGTAAATATGTGGCCTTCCATAATTTCCGCACGACTATTTCGGCAGAGCACGACGGATTTCAGGACACAACAACGGAGGGTATCCGTCCCAACGGCAGCTATATTCCCCGCTTCCGGAACGTCTTCAAGCAGGAGACCGACTTCCTGCGCGGTTATGCGGCGGGTTTCGGCTCAAGCCGGGCAACAGACGTCGACACGTCGGGCATGGGGGAAGACCTGAAAGCGAGCCTGATGCAACCCAAATACGGCAACTGGCGGGTCAGCTCGCACATGATGGGCGAGACCATTCCCAAGGAAACGAATTACGTGGCCCTGGATTCAGCCCTGAAGGATGCGTGGGGTATTCCTCAGCTCAAAATTTCGGTGGCGTATGATGATAATGACGAAAAGATGATTCGTGATTTTCATGAGCAGATGACCGAGATGCTGACCGTTTCCGGCTTTAAAAACATCCGTACCAACGACCGGCCCGACAAAGCACCGGGCCTCGATATTCACGAGATGGGTGGTGTGCGGATGGGCAAAGACCCCAAAACGTCGCTGCTCAACAAGTGGAATCAACTGCATAGCTGCAAAAACGTATTCGTGACGGACGGGGCCTGCATGACCTCCACATCGACGCAAAACCCGTCGCTCACCTTTATGGCCATCACGGCCCGCGCCGCCAATCATGCGGTGAGCGAGTTGAAGAAAGGAATGCTGTAAGTGGGGATTGGGTAATTGGTTAATTGGGGTAACTACTAAGGCGGTCCCCTAATCAACCAATTAGCCAATCCCCTAATTAACCAATCAACCAACCAACTAATTACCCAATCCCCCACTACTCAACAATGAAGCCCTACTTCCTTGGCTTGCTTCTTTTTTGCCTGCCTTTTTCTGATAGCTGTTCCCAAAATCCGTCAACCAGTAGCCAGGCAACGGCTTCCATTACCAGTACAAAGCCCGTCAGTATAAGCCTTACGCTGGTCAGTAACGAAGGTCGGGGCGGGTCACGCATGGCGCTGACGCTGCGGAACACGGGCGACAAAGACCTGCCTGCTACGGGCTGGAAGTTATTCTTCAACGGCGGCTCGTTTGCCAGCGCCGACTCGGGCGTAGCCAGGGTAAGGCAGTTCAACGGCGATCTGCACTACCTCAGCCCCGGTCCTCAGTTTAGGGCAGTGCCGCCCGGCCAGTCAGCCACCATCACCGTTTCGTCGCGCAGGCTGCGCAACAGAACCGATTTTCCCGCTGGGTTCTACCTGGTTTTCGACAACGAACCGGCTCAGGCTTTCCCGGTTGGAGTGGCGGTCAACACAGGGAAGCTATTCGAGGAAGCCGACCGCAAGCTGACCGAACGGATCTACGACCAGAACGCCGTCATCAAGTCAATTCCCGACGAGAAGCTGCCCAAGGTGTTTCCGACGCCCGTCTCGTATCAGGAAACGGGTCAGCCCTTCGTGCTGGATAAGCAGACCGTGATTGTGGCGGATCAGGAATTCACCCCCGAAGCTCAGTTCCTGGCCAACAGCCTCGCCACGGTCCTCAACGCAAAACCGGCTGTTCGCACTCAGGCCACGGGCAAAGCGATCACCTTTCGTAAAAATCCGGCCATTGCCCCTGAAGGCTACGAGTTACAGGTAGATCAGACTGGCGTGGTTGTGTCGGCGTCCACGCGGGCGGGCCTGTTTTACGGCGTTCAGTCGCTGCGATCGCTGCTGCCGACTAGTAGGTCAGGGGCTGTCAGTTTGCCCGGTCTGCTGGTCAGGGATGCGCCCCGCTTTGGTTACCGTGGTTTCATGATGGATGTTGCGCGGAATTTCCAGCCTAAATCAGAGGTCATTAAAGTGCTGGATGCGATGGGGTTATACAAATTCAACGTACTCCACCTGCACTTCAGCGACGATGAAGGCTGGCGGGTCGAAATTCCGTCCCTCCCCGAACTAACTTCTGTAGGCAGCACACGGTCGTACTCCGCCGACCAGAAGTCGAGTATTCTACCCTCCTACGGGTCTGGCCCCGCCGCCAGCAATACCGCAGGCACCGGTTTCTACACGAAGGCCGACTTCATAGAAATTCTCAAATACGCCCGCGACCGGCATATCGAGGTGATTCCGGAAATTGAATCGCCGGGACACGCCAGGGCCGCTCTGCGCGCGATGGATGCCCGCTACGATTTCTTTATGAAAGCGGGCAACAAGGTCGAAGCCGAACGGTATCTGCTCCGCGACCGAAACGACAAGTCGGTGTACCGGTCGGTGCAGGGTTGGAATGATAACGTGATCGACGTATCGCTGCCATCTACCTACGCCTTTATGGAGCGCGTAGTGGAGGATCTGAGGGGTATGTATCGCGAGGCCGGGGCACCCCTGAAAACGATTCACTTCGGGGGCGATGAAGTGCCACGGGGCGTTTGGCAAAACTCGCCCGCCGTGCAGCGCCTGATGGCCACCAATGCGTCGGTGAAGTCTACCGATGATTTGTGGTTTTACTACTTCGGGAAACTAAATGAGATGCTCAAAAAACGGGATTTATTCCTGTCGGGCTGGGAAGAGATCGGCCTCAGAAAAGAAATGCAGCATGGCAAGTCTGTCTGGGTGCCCAACGAAACGTTTGCCAAAGAGAATTTCCGGGTTAATGTCTGGCAAAACAGTCCGGGTTCGGGGAACGAAGACCTGGCGTATCGCCTGGCGAATGCAGGCTACAAAACCATACTGACGGTCGTTACCCACTTCTACATGGATCTGGCCTACAACCCCTCGTCGGAAGAACCCGGTCAGTATTGGGGTGGGTACGTCGACATCGACAAGCCGTTTTACTTTGTACCCAACGATTACCTCCGCAACCTGAAAGACGATTACACCGGGCAGAAAATTGCCCCATCGGCCATCAGGAGCCGGGTGGCGGTAACCGAGAAAGGCAAGGCGAATCTGGTGGGTATCGAGGCACCGCTCTGGTCGGAGACCAACCGGAGCCCGACCGATTTCGAGTACAAGTTATTTCCCAAGCTGCTGGCTGTTGCCGAACGCGCCTGGGCCAAAGATCCCGCCTGGGCAACTGAAACAGACGAAACCAAAAGCGAGCAACTGTACAATCAGGCCTGGTCGGAATTTATGCATACGGTGGGCAAACGGGAGCTGCCGCGATTAGACACGGTTGCGGGTGGCTTCCAGTACCGGATCCCAACGGCGGGGGCCAAAGTTATCGATGGCAAGCTGGCGGCTAACGTGCAGTTTCCCGGCCTGACGATCCGCTACACCACCGACGGCACCGAACCCACGGCAACCAGCCCGGTTTATACCGAACCCCTTGCGCTCACGACCACCATTAAACTGCGGGTTTTCAACGCGGCCGGTCGGGGTGGCCAAACGGTGACGATCGCGAGGTAACCAACGATTGTCAACCTGATCCCATACCTTTGGCCAACACCCAATTCTGAAACCGACCGTGGAAGACTATACCCTCTCCCCTACCCGACAACTGGTAGCCGATACCCGATTTTTATCGCTCGATGTGTTTCGGGGGCTCACGGTCTGTTTCATGATTGTGGTGAATACGCCGGGGAGCGGAGCAACGCCATTTGCCCCCCTGCTGCACGCAAAATGGCATGGGTTTACCCCCACCGATCTGGTGTTTCCGTCGTTTCTTTTTGCGGTAGGAAACGCCATGAGCTTCGCCATGAAGAAGTATAGTGCGCTGGCGGTCCCGCGTTCGGGTACGTCGGCTGTGCTGGGAAAAATTGCGAAACGAACGGCGCTTATTTTCCTGCTCGGTTACCTGATGTACTGGTTCCCGTTTTTCCGGCTCAGCGATTCGGGCGACGTGCTCAGCTTTCCGATCAGCGAAACCCGCATCTGGGGAGTGTTGCAGCGCATTGCGGTCTGCTACGGACTGGCATCCCTGATGGTTTACTTCCTGCCAACCCGAACGGTCATCTGGCTAAGTATTGCCTTTTTGGTGGGGTACTGGCTTATGCTGCTGGGTTGGGGCGATCCCGCCGACCCGCTGAGCCTACTCGGCAATGCCGTGCGGCGAATTGACCGTTTCATGCTGGCAGATGCCCATCTGTACCACGGCAATGGCGGGGTTGCTTTTGACCCCGAAGGCCTGCTTAGTACGTTGCCCGCCATTGTAAATGTCATCATTGGCTATTACGCCGGTCAGTTTGTGCAGCGGGTGGGTAAAAACTACGAAAGCGTCGCGAAGCTGCTGCTGGTGGGTGCCGCCCTGATTTTTCTGGCCCTCTGCTGGGATCTGGTGTTCCCCATCAACAAAAAACTGTGGACCAGTCCGTTTGTGCTGCTAACCACGGGCCTCGACCTGAGCATACTGGCCACCCTGATCTTTGCCATCGAGATCAAAGGCTGGAACCGCGCCAACTGGACGCAGTTCTTTGTTATTCCCGGCAAAAATCCCCTGTTCATCTACCTGTTATCGGAAGTGCTGGCCATTATTCTCTACATGGTTCCGGTAGGTGGGGGCGACAGTGCTTTTGGGTGGCTTGGGACGCACGTGTTTCAGGCGATAGCTCCCGGCGCGATCGGTTCGCTGCTCTTTGCCCTCACCTTCATGCTCCTCTGCTGGAGCGTAGGCTGGGCTCTCGACCGCCGCCGAATCTACGTACGGGTATAGTCATACGTACCTGACAGCTAACTTTTTTGTCCTCCCGTTGTCAGGAGGACAGGGAAAGAAGCAATGCGCTACATAACAGCGTCGCCATTCGCGCAGATTCGGGATGGGCGATAAAGTGTTTACTTTCCCCGCTGAAAACAAACGGGTGGCCCCATGCTGAAGCAGCTTCTAGAGTTCAAGAAAACAGACCGAACGTGGCATATTCCCGTTTTGGCCGGTCTGAGCGTTGGCATTCCCATCCTGGCGGGCTATTTCACCGGAAATCTCGCGGGGGGTAAGCTGGCCTCCCTATCGGGGCTGGTTATTTTATACATTCACTCCTTTCGCATTGCCAGCCGACTGATCATCCTGATGACCTGTTCATTTGGGATCATGATCTCGTTTGCGGTGGGCAGCCTCTTTAGCTTCAGTCCAGTACTCGCGCCCCTTATGCTTGGCCTGTATGCGTTTGTGGTGCATATCGCCCTGTATTACTTAAAAATGACTCGTCCGCCGGGTAATTTTTTCTTTATCATGATTGCTTCGGTCTCCATTTGCATGCCCTTCAAGCTGGGAGTGATTCCCCAGAATATCGGTTTTGTCTGCATCGGCACCATGATCTCCTTCATCCTGGGACTGCTCTATAGCCTGCTGACGCTCAGGAATTACAACGCTGATAGTGAGCCCGCTACGGTAATAAAAACCAAGTATGTCAACTTGATCGAGTCGGCCACCTTTGGCTTTATGGTTGGACTTGCCTTGCTGGTTGCCAACCTGTTGGCACTCGAAAACCCGTATTGGGTGCCAACATCCTGCGCCGCCGTGATGCAGGGCGTCAGTACCAGGCATATCTGGCAACGGGGCGTGCAGCGCGTTGTAGGCACGTTTATCGGGCTGGGCCTTACCTGGGTAATCCTGCTGCTACAGCCAACCCTGCTGATGCTTTGCCTGGGGGTTATTGGCCTGCAGTTGGTCGTTGAGTTTCTGGTGGTTCGCAACTATGCCGTTGCGGTTATTTTCATCACCATACTCACTATTTTCCTGGCCGAGTCGGGCCGATCACTGACGGTAGACCCTACCACGCTGATCATTGCCCGTTTCGTCGATATCTTCATCGGCAGTCTGATGGGCATAATCGGTGGGTGGCTGCTCTACAACGAGCGGCTACGCCATAAGGCGACCCGGCAGATGAGGCGAACAAAAATCCTGATAGCCAGACGCCACTAACGGCCTGCACAGTCTCCCCTTCGCCACGACCTTCCTACTTTAGTACTCACTTTTCCTGCTTCTTCACTATGCCTCTCCTCCTTTTCGCACTCGTTCTGCTCTTCCAAGTCGTTAGCGCTACTCAACCGCCCGACGCAGGACAGCGCATTGCTGCCGGACATCTGCCGGTTGTGGTGACCGACAAGGCCGGAACGGTGCATCTGACCTACGGGCAGGACTCCACGATTTATTACGCCACGGCCAGCGGACAACCCGCCCGTTTTTCGCAACCCGTTGCCGTAGCCAAACTGCATGAGCTGGTCGCCGGAGCCAAACGCGGCCCGCAAATCGCGGCGACAGACCAGTACGTTGTCATTACGGTCGTGAACCGGACCGGCGATCTGTTTGCCTACACCCTCGACCGCCGCAGGATGAAATGGTCGACGGCTACCCGCATAAATGATGTGCCTGCGGTGGCCAAAGAAGGCTTTCAGGCCGTTACCAGCGCCTCGACGGGTACGTTCCATACCGCCTGGCTCGACCTGCGCGGCGACGATAAGAACAAGATCGTGGGCGCTACCTCCACCGACGGGGGAAGAACCTGGTCGGCGAATAAGGTCATTTACCAGTCGCCCAGCGGCTCGGTCTGCGAGTGCTGCCGGGTGTCGATAGCGGCCCGCAACAACGATGTGTACGTGCAGTTCCGCAACTGGCTCGACGGCGCCCGCGACCTGTATCTGGCCCACTCATCCGACGGCGGACGTACCTACCCATCCGTTCAGAAACTCGGCACCGGCAGCTGGAAACTCAAAGCCTGCCCAATGGATGGCGGCGGCGTGGCACTCGCCTCAACGGGGAAACCAATCACCGTTTGGCGCCGGGAGAATACGCTTTACACCTGCCAGCCCGGCGAACCGGAAAAAGCGGTGGCCAACGGCAGAAACGTGACTGTCGCCAGCAGCTCTACCGGCACAACAACCGCCTGGGATGAAAGTGGTACCGTCTGGCTTCAACGCAACACCAACGCACCAATCGCAGTAGGAAAAGGCCAGATGCCCAGCCTCGCCCTAACGGAAAAATCGGCTATCTGCGTCTGGGAAGCCGACGGGCAGGTTATGATGGAGACGGTTGGGCTGGCAAAGTAACTTTATGCCGCCACTATCGTATATTCGTTTACCGATGGGTATTTGCTCATGGCATCCACCTGACCTATCTGAATTACAATCCATGAATCAACTACAGCCAAACCGACGGTCATTTATCAAAATGGCGGCTGGTCTGCCCACGATGGCGACAACGGCCGTCCAGCCTCTGATGCCAGAGACTTCGGCTCCTAAGCCAGACCCGGTTCGGCTGAGCTGTAATCTGTATTCGTTCAACGAGCCACTGGTCAACAAGACCATGACGCTTGAAGAGGTGCTGGCGTTTTGCGCTGACACGGGTTTCGCGGCGGTCGACCCCACGGCGTATTACTTTCCGGGCTACCCGGTTTTGCCGGAAGACAGCTATACCTACCTGATCAAGCGGAAGGCGTTTCGGCTCGGGCTCGACATTAGCGGAACGGGCGTGCGCAACGACTTTACCCTGCCCGACCCCACCCGCCGGAAAGCCGAAATAGAGCTGGTTCGCCATTGGATTGGCTTTGCGGCCAAACTGGGCGCGCCTGTACTCCGCATCTTCGCGGGAAAGAACGTACCCGAAGGCCACACCCGACAGGAAGTAACCACCTGGGTGGTCGATGCCATTGGCGAATGCGTCGATTACGCATCGAAACAGGGCGTGATGCTGGTCTTGCAAAACCACGCCGATTTCATCGAAACGGCCGATCATGTGCTCTCGATTTTGAAACAGGTCAATTCAGACTGGCTGGCCGTCAACCTCGACATTGGCAGCTTCAAGATCGGCGACCCCTATGCCGAAATCGCCAAACTGGCACCATTAGCCGCCACGTGGCAGTTGAAAGAGAACCTGTTCGTCAACGGGCAGGAAGTGGAAACAGACCTGAACAAGATCGTCCGCATCGTTCGCGAGTCGGGTTATCGGGGGTACCTCCCCATCGAAACGCTCGGCAAGGGTGATCCACGCCAGAAAGTACCCGTCTTCTTCGAGAAGGTGCAGAAGGCGTTGTATGGCGCGTAGCAGGCTCAATTAGAGCAAGGCTTCCGGCCGCTTTTTTGTCCTACCAGCGGGCCAATGCCAATACGGCCTTATATTGGCCCCATGATCTGGGTCCTCTGGCTACTGGCGCTCGCCTATGCCCTGTTAACGACGATGCTGTGGCGTGCCTGGTATCGGATACCGGATAGTACCGGAGCAGGCACCTCCCCATCGACCTCGCCCACCCTCACCGTTATTATTCCGGTACGCAACGAAGCGGCTAATCTCCCCCAGCTGCTGAGCGACCTTAGCGCCCAGACCTACCCCAATTTCACGGTCATCATTGCCGACGACGCCTCGACCGACGAAACCGCAGCCATTGCCCGCCTGTATTCAGCCGGGGCTTCCTACCCACTCACTGTGTTCACCCTGGCCGACGACCCGGCTGTAGCGTCGCCCAAGAAACGGGCCATTGCCCAGAGCATCGCACTGGCCACCGGTGAGCTGATCGTCACCACCGATGGCGATTGCCGGGTAGGCCCTCGCTGGCTTGAAGCGCTGGCCTGTTTTTACGGGCAGACGGGCGCTAAACTCATCAGCGGGCCGGTCACGTTTACAACCGACCGCCCTGTTTTTGGGGCCTTACAAACGGTTGAGTTTGCTTCGCTGATCGGAGCCGGAGCGGCCACGCTGGCCATGGGCAAACCCACCATGTGCAACGGGGCCAATCTATGCTATCAGAAAGCCGCGTTCGTAGCCGTCAACGGGTTTGCCGGGGTCGATCATGTGGCATCGGGTGATGATGAGCTGCTGATGCATAAGATTGCGGCCCGCTATCCGAAGGGTGTCCGTTTCCTAAAAAATCAGGATGCCATTGTGAAAACAGCGGCCCATCAATCGCTGAACGCGTTCTATCAGCAACGCAAACGGTGGGCGGGAAAGTGGCGGACCTACTCCTCGCTATTTCCCACGTTGCTGGCTATTTTTATCTTTCTGTGCAACCTGACTCCGGTTATCGCCTGTGGCTACTGGCTGGCGGGCGGCTTGTCGGGCAGGGCGGCGCTGGGGATTGTCTTGCTGAAAGTAGTGCCCGAGTTTGTTTATTTGCGAAGTGTACTGATCTTTCTGGGAAAACGCGCTGCCGTTGGCTGGATTCCGCTGACACAGCTCGTTTATCCGCTGTATGTCCTGTTTTTCGGCCTTGCTGCCCAACGGGCCGGCTTCGTCTGGAAGGGCCGAAAGCTCAACTAAATGTCAGTTATCGAATAACCGTGCATACGGAGTGCCCCTGGCAGCGTTAAGTAGGCACGCCATCACCCAATTGCCCCGCTACCCCTGCTAACTGGTCACTGCCTTGTCCTTCTTTCTCCATAAATCGAATTTTCTGTTCCGAACCGTTTACCCGGATTTCCTATGGCGGCTCGGCGCGAAGCAGGCCAGTGAACCAACCATCTACCTAACCTTCGACGATGGCCCGATACCCGGCGTAACCGAGTTTGTGCTCGACCAACTGGATCAATACGAAGCGCAGGCCACGTTTTTCTGCATTGGCGACAACGTGGGCAAACACCGCGATGTGTTTTACAAGGTGATTGAGGCGGGGCACGCCATTGGCAACCACACGTTTAACCACCTGAACGGCTGGAAAACCCACGACGAGGTCTACTGGGCCAATATCCGCAAATGCCAGCGGCAAATGAGCATCGCCACCACCCTGTTCCGTCCGCCCTATGGCCGCATCAAGAAAAGCCAGGCGGCGGGGCTCAACGCCGAGTTTTCGGTGGTGATGTGGGATGTGCTGACCGGCGATTTCGACCAGACGCTGCCCCCCGAAACGGTGCTTCAGAAAAGCATTCAGTATACCGAACCGGGGTCTATCGTTGTTTTTCACGACAGCCTGAAGGCCTGGCCCAATCTCCGCTATGCCCTGCCCCGATACCTGGCTCATTTTTCGGCCTTAGGTTACCAGTTCAGGGCTGTTCCGCAACCGGCCTATGCCTGAGCGGCCCTACGTGTCGGTGCTGGTTGCCGCCCGCAACGAAGAGGCTACCATAGCCGACTGCCTCGACGCGCTGGCGGCGCTCGATTACCCTTCCGATCGGTATGAAGTGCTGATTGGCAACGATGGCTCGACCGATGACACGAGTGCGATCGTACAGGCGTTTGTCAGTGGCAAGACAAATTTCAAGCTGATTGATATTGCTCAGGCAAATACCAGTTACGCCATATCGTCAAGATATGGCGTAACTATGACCCTCAACGGAAAGGCCAACGCGCTGGCGCAACTGGCGCACCGGGCAACCGGCGAGTTTCTATTCATCACCGATGCCGATGTGCGCGTTCCATCAACCTGGCTGACGGGACTCTTGCAGGAATTCAAACCCACAACGGGCATTGCAACCGGCACAACCCTGGTGGCCGGTCGGGGCCTGTGGGCGCGGTTGCAGGCTGTGGACTGGCTGTTGGCGTTCGGGCTTATTCACCTCGGTACGCAGCTGGGTTTGCCCCTTACGGGCTCTGGCAACAACATGGCTGTTCGACGGGAGGCATACGATGCCGTTGGCGGTTTTGCGGGCATCCCCTTCTCGGTAGTGGAAGACTACACGCTTTTCCAGGAAGTTGTGGCCAAAGGCTACGGCTACGCGCATCGCCTCAACGCCGACGTATTGGCCCAAACGCTGCCTGCTTCGACGCTGGGGGCCTACCTGCAACAACGAAAACGGTGGATGCGCGGGGCCTTTTCGCTGCCGTTACCGCTAGTCGGCGGCGTTATTTTTCAGTACTTGCTGGTGCCGCTGTTGCTGCTGATTTGTCTTTTCTCCCCCAACATCGCGCTATCGATGTACGCCGCTAAGTGGCTGTTTCAAAACGCCGTTCTGCTCTGGACGCTGAAGCAGACCAATCAGTTACACCGCTGGTTCGACGCGCTCCTGTACGAACCCTACCAGGTTGTTCTGGGTAGTATCTCGGTACTGTATTACTTCCTGCCGATCCCGATCCGCTGGAAAGGGCGGCGCTACGTCTGACCGTGTTTTGGCCGTTCAGGTGTTTCTTTGCGGCATGTTAACCTTCATCGACACCCACGCACATATTTACGACGAGAAATTTGAGGCCGACCGCATTACCGACGGCGAACCCCACGGCACCCGCGACGACATGCTGCAACGGGCCTTTTCGGAGGGCATATCCGCCATCTGGATGCCTAACTGCGACAGCGGGACCATTCCCGGCATGATGGCCCTGGCCACGCAATATCCCGACCGTTGCCGCCCCATGATGGGCCTCCACCCTACCTACGTCAATGAAACGGTTGAAACGGAACTGGCAACGGTTGAAAAACAACTGAATGAGCAGGATTTCCTGGCGGTGGGCGAAATTGGGCTCGATTTCTACTGGGACATGACCTACGTGCCGCAGCAGTTTATGGCTTTTGAGCGGCAGTTGCGCTGGGCATCGGCCCGCAACCTGTTTGTCTCGCTCCACACCCGCTCGGGCCACGAACGCAACGCCATGATGGAAGCCGCCGACCTGATCGAAAAACTGGCCCTGCCCAACCTGAGGGGTATTTTTCATTGCTTCGTTGGCACGCTGGATGAAGCCCGCCGGGCTATCGACCTGGGTTTCCTGCTGGGCATCGGTGGCGTAGCAACCTACAAAAACGGCGGACTCGACAAGGTGATTCCGCACATCGGCCTCGACCACCTCGTGCTGGAAACCGACGCCCCCTACCTCGCTCCGGTTCCGTTTCGCGGCAAACGCAACGAACCAGCCTACCTCCGGTACATTGCCGGTCGCCTCGCCGACTTAACGGGCACGTCGGTCGACGAAGTAGCCCAGATCACTACGCGAAACGCGTTAAAAATCAAGAATTAAGAATGCAGAATTAAGAGTTGGTTGCGCTGCTAATAATCCCTGGTTGTCTTCGGCGGCGCAATTCTTAATTCTGCATTCTTACTTCTTCACTTAACACATGCTTCATCTAAACAGTACGCCAAACCCAGCGGGGTCCATATTGGTCATTTACACGGGCGGCACGCTCGGTATGGTCTATGACCGCTCGGCCGACCCCGCCAAAACGGGTCAGCTCAAGCCGTTCGATTTCAGCCAGGTACTGGAGAAAGTGCCCGAAATTGGCCGCCTCGATTTCGACGTGTCGCTCATCACCCTCGAACCCATTATCGACTCGTCGGACGTGAAGCCGGTGGTCTGGCAACGCCTGGCCCAGACGATTGAGGCGCACTACGATGAGTTCGATAGCTTCGTCATTCTGCACGGCACCGACACCATGGCCTATACGGCCTCGGCCCTGAGCTTCATGCTCACCAATCTGGGGAAACCCGTGATTCTGACGGGTGCCCAACTGCCCATTGGGGTGGCCCGTACCGATGCCCGTGAAAACCTGCTGACAGCCCTCGAAATCGCCGCCGACCGGCAGGATGGTCGGCCCGCCGTGCCCGAAGTATGCATCTATTTCAATTCATTACTGCTGCGCGGCAACCGGGCCAAGAAACGCGAGAGTGTGCATTTCAACGCGTTTCACTCTGAAAATTATCCCCACCTGGCCATGGCCGGGGTACGGATCGAATACAACCGCCCGTTCATTGCCCGTCAGGACATGGCGCTGCCGTTCAGCATCCGCACCACGGTCGACGACAACGTGACGATCCTGAAACTCTTTCCCGGCATTACACCCGCCGTTGTCAACGCGGTGCTGGCCATACCGGGGCTACGGGGTGTGGTGCTCGAAACCTTTGGCGCGGGCAACGTTCCTACCGATGCCTGGCTGTCGGAGGCGCTGCGAACGGCTATCGGGCGGGGCATCGTCATTGTCAACGTATCGCAGTGCGAGGGCGGACGCGTGACGCAGGGCCAATACCAGACCAGCACGCGCCTGCAACAGATTGGCGTAGTGAGCGGGGCCGATATGACCACCGAGGCCGCCATCACCAAACTGATGGTATTGCTGGGGCAGGAAACCGACCCCAACACCCTGGAACGGCAACTGGGGCAATCGCTGCGGGGTGAAATGAGTAGTTAAACGCCGTCTGTAGCTATATTTATACGACTCAATTTTTACTACCTATGCGGCTCACTTACCTGCTTGTTCTTTGCCTGACCAGTATCACCATCCCTCACCTTTACGCGCAGCAATCGCCACCCGAATTACCTCTCGGTTTTGAAGAGTACGACCCCGTGTCGACGCTGAAGGTGCCCGAACATAAGTTGACGCGGGCCAAGTACCCATTTATCGATGTCCATAATCACCAGTGGAGCATGGACGACGCTAACCTACAGCCGCTGCTGAGCCAGATGGCCAGCCTGAACATGGGCATCATGGTCAATTTGAGTGGTCGGGGCCGGGGTAGTGTAGGCGAAAGTGACAAGTTTTTTACCAGTTCGCTGGCCAACATCAAAGAAGCCAACACACCCCGCCTCGTGCTGTTTACCAATATTCTGTTCAACGGAATTGGCAAACCCGGCTGGACCGAGGAGTCCGTGAAACGACTTGAAGCCGACGTGAAAGCCGGTGCCCATGGGCTGAAGATTTACAAGAGCCTGGGCATGGATACCAAAGATGACAAAGGTGAGCGCGTCCGTGTCGATGATCCGCGTCTGGACCCGATCTGGGCCAAATGCGGCCAACTGGGCATCCCGGTCATCATTCATACCGCCGACCCAAAACCGTTTTGGGACCCGATGGACCGGTATAACGAACGGTGGCTGGAGTTGAAACTGAATCCGGGCCGCAAACGCGCCGACAACAAGCCCGTGTCCTGGGAGCAACTGCTGACCGAGCAGCATAATGTGTTTCGGAAGCACCCAAAAACGACGTTCATCAACGCGCACATGGGTTGGTACCCGAATAACCTGGCTAAACTCGACAGCCTGATGGGCGTTTATCCGAACATGGTCGCTGGAGATCGGCGCGGTCATTGCTGAACTCGGTCGCCAGCCACGGGCGGCTAACCGGTTCTTCACCAAGCATCAGGATCGCATCGTTTTTGGTAAAGACAGCTGGGTGCCCAGCGAATATCCGACCTACTTCCGGGTGCTGGAAACCGACGACGAGTATTTCCCCTACCATAAAAAATACCACGCCTTCTGGCGCATGTACGGCATGGCCCTCTCCGACGAGGTGCTGAAAAAGGTGTACTACAAAAACGCCCTCCGCATTATCCCCGGCCTCGACAAGTCGCTGTTTCCGAATTGAAGAGTGAAAGAGCGAATGAGTGGTCCGCCGCGGTGACAGACTGATCCGTCAATGATGAAGCTGTTTGAGCAGCTCAAACAGCTTCATCATTGACGAATCACTCCTTCACGCATTCAGTCTTTCACTCTTTAATCCGCATTCCTTCTATGCGTTTCCTGACCCTTCTTCTCCTGCTTGCCACGTACCCGGCGGTTTCACAAAAAAGCCAGCCGCCGATGCCCGTCATTTTCGACACCGATATGGGGCCGGACTATGATGATGTGGGTGCAATCACGATGCTTCACAGCTATGCTGATGCGGGAAAGATCACTATTCTCGCCACCATCGCATCGAGCAAATACCCACGGGTGGTGCCGGTGCTGAGTGTGCTGAACACCTATTTCGGGCGTCCCAACATCCCCATTGGTGTGCCCAAAGGCTGGGCGGTCACCGATGCCGATTCGCAGCACTGGTCAGACACGCTCGTGGCGCGGTACCCGCATTCGCTGAAAACCAACGACGCTGCCCCTGATGCCGTGACCCTCTACCGGCAATTGCTGGCGAAACAACCCGACCAAAGTGTCACGATCATTACGGTGGGCTTCCTGACCAATCTGGCCAATCTGCTCAATTCAGGCCCCGACCAAGTCTCGAAACTGACCGGTCGGCAACTGGTGACGCGCAAAGTGAAGAATCTGGTCAGTATGGCGGGCAAATTCCCGGCGGGCCACGAATACAACGTGCATCGCGACACCACGGCCTCGAAGGTGGTGTATACCGATTGGCCTACGCCCATGCTCCTGAGCGGCTTCGAGATTGGTGAGGCCATCAAGACGGGGGTGCCCCTGGTGCAGAACAAGGCCATTCGCAACAGCCCCGTGCAGGATGTTTTCCGCATTAGCTTACCGCTCTCCGAAACGACCGGAATGGCCGGATGAGTTGGGATCAGACCGCCGTACTGGTAGCCGTTGAAGGCACCGAGCCCTATTACACCACCAAAACCGGCCGATTGATTCTTGGCCCGAAAGGCAGCAACACCTGGGACAGCAACGGAAAAGGCCACACGCACCTGGTTGTAAAGCGCCCACCCGCCGAGGTCGAAGCCCTGATCAACAAGCTCATGCAGCATCAACCAGGGAAATAGTTTCAAGCGGCCGCCTGAAACTCACCTTCTATTATCCTCTCCGCCAACCATGCTGAGGTAGCTGTTGTAGCGGCTTTCGGCGATGTCGCCTTCAATGACGGCTTCTTTCACCGCGCAGCCGGGCTCGTTGATATGCAGGCAGTTATGAAACCGGCACTGGTTCAGGCGGTTGCGCATTTCGGGGAAATAATGGGCAATCTCTTCCTTCGCCGTTTCCATTAATCCCAGCTCTTTGATGCCCGGCGTGTCGATGATGAACGTACCCGGCGTTAGCTCGAACATCTCGGCGAAGGTGGTGGTATGCACCCCTTTATTGGCAAACGTCGACACTTCCTTCGTGCGCAGATCGAGGGCGGGCGCAATGGCATTGACCAGCGACGATTTACCTACACCCGAATGGCCCGACAACAGCGTAATCTTGCCCTCCAGCAGTTGCCGAAACGGCTCGATGCCCTCCCCTTCAATTGCCGAGGTAGCCATGGTCTGATAGCCAATCTGTTCGTACATATCCTGTAGTTCGCGCTGGAAGTCCAGCCCCTCTTCGTTCAGAATATCGGTTTTATTGAACACCACCGTCGTCGGGATTCGAAACGATTCGGCCGCCACCAGAAAGCGGTCGATGAAGCCAAGCGATGTTCGGGGGAGCGTCAGCGTGGCCAGCAGCACGGCCTGATCGAGGTTAGCCGCCAGAATATGGCCATGCGCCGTTTTATGCACCGATTGCCGGATGATGTAGTTCTCGCGGGGCGCAATGTCGAAGATCACCGCCGTATTTTCGGTTTCATCTTCCACCTCGAACTGCACCCGGTCACCTACGGCGATGGGGTTGTTGACCTTGAGGTCTTTAATCTTAAACTTTCCTTTCAACCGGGCGCGGTAAATGTGACCGTCCATGTTGCGAACGTCATACCAGGAACCGGTTGAGCGTATAACTAAGCCTTGAGCCAACTGTCGTAGTGTTAGTAGCGTATGCTTAACCCCTAAACTGGGCAAAAATGTTTCTCCGCGCCTCGCTTACCTTTGCGCTATGAAATTTCTGCGCGTTCTGTTCCGGGTGCTGCTGGGGCTTTTGGTGTTTATCCTGCTCTTTCTGGCCGTGAGCTTGTCGCCCAACGACCATACCCCCTACCAGCAGACCGATTACTACGCGCAAACGAACGCCCGCTTGTTGGCCCTTCCTGCGCTGCCAACTCCTAAAACGGCCCTGCGCGCTGGCTGGGCCAAGGCCAATTTAACGCCCGCCTTCACCACACCCACGGGCGGCTACGGCGTTCGGCGTGGCAAGCACTGGACCACGGTGAGCGATTCCATTTTTGTGCGGGCTGTCGTATTCGACAATGGCAACGGCCCCATTGCCCTGGTCGCGTCTGATCTGCTAATTACCCCGCCAACGGTGAGCGAGCAGCTCCGCAAACGCCTGCCTGAAGTAGGACTAACCTGGGAATCGGTCTATTTCGGCGCCATTCATAGCCACAATAGCCTTGGCGGCTGGGCACCGGGTTTGGTGGGGAACCTATTTTCGGGTGCTTACGATCAGCGCGTTGTCGATCACATTACGAACACGATCCTGGCAGCCCTGAAAACCGCCAAAGCTGATTTACAGCCCACCCAGATTGGCTATCGACAGGTAAACGCGCCGGAATTTGTCTACAATCGCCTCGATGAGAAAAACCCCGTCGACCCCTTTTTCCGGTTGCTGCGCCTGAAACGCGCCGACGGCAAAACGGCCACGCTGGTAACGTACTCGGCCCACGCCACCCTGATCGACATCTTCAGCTACCAATACCTCTCCCGCGACTGGCCCGGCCGCCTGGTCGATGGGCTGGAACGGGAGACCGGTGGGTTTGCGGTGTACCTGGCCGGGGCAGTAGGCAGCATGGGACCCAAAGGACCGCCAACCGGCAACGGTTTTCCACTGGTGAATCAGTACGCCGCCGAAATACTGAACCGCTTGAAGCCCGAACTGGCTCAGTTGACCACCCAGCCAGCCAGCAGCCCAGGCGGCGTTCCGCTGGGTTTACTAACCCTGCCCCTCTCGCTCCGCCCCCCCGCCCCCCGCGTACTTGGCGACTGGCGCATCCGGCCCTGGCTGTTTCATGCCGTTTATGGTGATTACCCTTCCGACCTGAAAGCCCTGCGCCTTGGTCCGGCCTTGCTCATCGGCACGCCCTGCGATTTCTCCGGCGAGTTGCTTCCGCCGCTCACCCAACTCGCCAGCCAGCAGGGCCTCGACCTGATCGTAACGAGCTTCAACGGTGGGTACGTCGGCTACATTACGCCCGATGCCTATTACGAAAAAGAGGCCTACGAAACCCGCGTCATGAACTGGTTCGGCCCCCAGAACGGCGCGTACTTTTCCGAAATGATAATGGGGTTGATTCGTAAAGCGGGCAGGTAGAAGGTGTTAGTTACGCCATATCTTGGAGATATGGCGTAACTAACACCTTCTACCTCACTAGTACTTCCAGCTCCTCCCATTGCTCGCGCAAAAGTGCTCCTAGCGCCCGCAGTCCCCATTCTTCGGTGCGCCGATGGCCGATGGCGATCACGGCCATCTCGGTTTCATCAACGGCTTTCTGGGTTCCTTTCCGGTACTCGCCGGTCAGGTACAAACTGACGCCGCGCCCATGCGCTTCATGGACTAAAGCTGGATTCATCGCCCCCACCACCGCCACGCGCTCATGCGTCAATACCTGACCCGGTTCAGCCGATCGCGGCCCGACCCGATCATAACCACCAAATTCGCGCTGAATTAAGGCCAACCACGCCTCGTCGCTTCGTTTGGGCGCAGTACCTATCATACCGATGGCCCGTTTCGGCAGCAACCTACCCGACTCATCGGCTACCTGCTTGTAGCCTAGCTCGTCAAGTGAATGCATACCAAGCGCATCGGCCAGTCGGGTGTTGTAGCCGGTCGTCAGGGTTTCATCGAACGGCAGGTGGTGGGCCACTACGCCCATGTCGGGCGGCAGCGCATCGAGGTCGAGCCGCCAGGGACGGTGCAGCCAGAGCGTGTCGAGCTGCTGATCCCGTACCCAGTTCTTTAAATCGGACGGGGGCTCAAGCGCCAGACCTATTCGCTGGATTGACCGGATTCGAGGGCCGATACATACCACCCTGTTCGCTGGCTGGGTAGCGGTCGGCGACGAGTTCTGTTTGTAAAAAACGGGCCAGATCGTTGAGAAAAAGGGGCTGCCTGTCCATAGGCATATAACCACCCCGTTGATCGATGGTTTGGCCTGTCAGGTAGCCGTATCCACCAGCCAACCAGCGCTACTTATACCGTTAAATCAATGGGTGTTGGTGTTTCCCGGATAAGTACAGTAGGTTTGTAGCCTCAAAACACACATCGCGCCCTGCGATGCGTCATTGCCGATGAAGCTCGCTTGCTAACTCCCTTCGGGGACCTTCTTTCTGCCAGTCACCCTTGCTCCGCACAGCGGGCTGGTGTTTTCTAGTTGTCTATTTTCATCGGTAGCCGCTGAGTCAGCGGCTCGCATTACCTTTCCCAATGTCCAGATTTTTCAGGTTGTTCCTGGCCGCGTTGCGCGGCTCAGAAACCAATTTTACGTCCGGTAGTATTAACCGGGCCATTTTTCTCCTGTCCGTTCCCATGATCCTGGAAATGGTGATGGAGGCACTCTTCGCTATTGTTGACGTGTTTTTTGTGGCCAGAATTGGCACCGAAGCCGTCGCTACGGTGGGGCTTACCGAGTCGGTGCTAACCCTGGTGTATTCCATTGCTATTGGCCTCAGCACGGCCGCCACGGCGCTGGTATCCCGGCGAATAGGCGAGTCGAATAACGAAGGGGCTAACCAGGCCGTTGGGCAGGTGCTTTTTGTTTCGCTGGCCTTTGCGCTGCTGCTGGGCATTCCGGGGGTCGTTTTCGCCAAAGAAATGCTGCACCTGATGGGCGGCGACCAGCACCTCATCGACAGTGGCGTTGGTTATACCCGCGTTATTTTCGCTTCAGCCCCGGCCATCATCCTGCTGCATACGCTGAGTGGTGCCCTGCGCGGAGCGGGCGATGCCTCCATTGCTATGCGGTCGCTCTGGCTCGCCAACGGCATTAATATCGTGTTGTGTCCGGTCTTCATCTTCGGCCTCGGTCCTTTCCCCGAAATGGGCGTGATGGGGTCGGCGGTGGCCACAACGGCGGGGCGCTCGGTTGGCGTCCTGTACCAACTCTATGCCCTCACGATTCGCAACGGGCGGGTATCGGTAAACGCGCAGGCAATGCGGCCCGACTTTGGCGTTATTGAGGCACTGCTAAGCCTGGCGGCGGGCAGCACGGGGCAGTTCCTGATCGGGTCGGCCAGTTGGGTGTTTCTTACGCGCATCGTGTCGACGTTCGGCAGCGATGTCGTGGCCGGGTACACCATCGCCATCCGGGTTTTCGTGTTCACCATTCTGCCTTCCTGGGGCATGGCCAACGCCGCCGCTACCCTGGTTGGCCAGAACCTCGGTGCTGGTCAGCCAGACCGCGCCGAAACATCGGCCTGGCGGGCGGCCCTGTGTAATCTTTTTTTCCTGGTTCCCGTGGGTGGCCTCCTCTACGCCGGGGCACAACACATCATCGGCTTGTTCAGTCACGATACCGACGTGCTGATGATCGGGGTCGAGAGCTTGCGGATATTCTGCCTAGGGTACGTGTTCATGGCCTACGGAATGGTGCTGACCCAGGCCCTTAACGGGGCCGGCGATACCCGTACGCCCATGCTGATCAACGTGGTCTGCTTCTGGCTCATCGAAATTCCCCTGGCTTATGTACTCGCCAACACGCTCAACTGGGGTCCATCGGGCGTATTCTGGTCGGTGGCTATCGCCGAATCGCTGCTGGCTGTTGTGTCTGTCTGGGCGTTCCGGCAAGGCCGCTGGCGGCTGATACAGGTCTAGCACTTCGGGGAGAGGGCCGGTTTTCTCCCCGAAACTTTTGCCCAAAATGGCCCGTTATCTTAAATGAAGAGTCATTTTGCCACGCTGTCGGTTATAACTGACTATCACTCACAGCGAACATAATCTCGCCGCAGGCAACTGTCTTTTCTCTAAATCCGACAACATGATCGATAATCATAAAAACCCTGAAACCGCCGTTCTGGTGGCTGTTGCTACGCAAAAGCAGACAGCCTCGCAGACGAAGGAATACCTGAATGAATTGGCCTTTCTGGCCGAAACGTCAGGAATTATTACGAAGAAAACGTTTTCCCAAAAACTCGAACGGCCCGACACCCGGACGTTTGTGGGAAAGGGGAAACTGGAAGAAATAAAGACGTTTATTCTGGCCGAACCGGTCGACACCATCATCTTCGACGATGACCTGTCGCCCGCTCAGGTACGTAACCTGGAGGCCGAGTTCATCGACGTAAAAGTGCTTGACCGCAGCCTGCTGATCCTGAACATCTTTTCGATGCGGGCGCAAACGGCCCAGTCCCGCGTGCAGGTCGAACTGGCTCAGTACCAGTATTTGTATCCCCGACTAACCCGCATGTGGACGCACCTTAGCAGCCAGAAAGGGGGTGCCGGTATGCGCGGTCCGGGTGAGAAAGAACTCGAAACGGACCGCCGGATTGTGAAAGACCGGATCGCGTTTCTGCGCGAAAAGCTGGAGAAGATCGACAAGCAGAGCATGACCCGCCGCAAAGAGCGCGACCGGCTGGTGCGGGTGGCCCTGGTGGGGTACACCAACGTGGGCAAATCAACGCTGATGCGCACGATTGCCAAGGCGGATGTGTTTGCCGAAAACAGGCTCTTCGCCACCGTCGATTCAACCGTGCGGAAGGTGGTGCTGGGCAACATTCCGTTTCTGCTAACCGACACCGTCGGGTTCATTCGTAAACTGCCCACGTCGCTGATCGAGTCGTTTAAATCGACGCTCGATGAGGTACGGGAAGCCGATATTCTGCTGCACGTAGTCGACGTATCGCACCCCTCGTTTGAAGAACAGATCGAGGTGGTCAACGACACGATGGCCGACCTGGGCGTGGCCGATAAACCGGTGGTGCTGGTGTTCAACAAGATGGACGCCTTTGTACCGAAAGAAGAGTGGGCCCCTGAGTATGGTGATGAGTCGGAGGGGGCCATTCCGGCAGATGCCCGCCGGAAAACGGCGTTGGCGTACCTGAAACAAACGTACCTGGCCCGTAAAGCCGAGCATGTTGTATTTATCTCGGCGCAGACGAAGGAAAACATCGACGAGCTTCGCGAGTTGCTCTACGATATGGTGAAAGTGCGTCACTTCCAGATCTACCCCAACTGGCTCGACGTACCCCTCATCGAATCGGCTACGCTCGGTGGTGACCCCACGCCTGAAGAAGTACCAACCGAAGAAGTAGACGAGTGATCTTCCTTTTTTCCATCCCCCACGCAGGCAGATTTTAGCGTGCCTGCGCGGGGGATGATCCGTGAACCTTTGGCAGAAGGAGCTAAACAGATTGGGAAGAGCCACATTTTTTTGCCATTTTTGCGGGCTCGTCGGGTTAACCACCCGACATTTTTTTGCTCCCTGACAATCGTTCGGGCAGTAGTGAAAGTTTACCAGGCACTGTATTTCAACGGATAGAACCGCAGCGGCGGACCGAGGCGTTTCCTAAACGCCAGAGGCGGCCGGGATAGCGCCCTACTTCGGGCAGTAGTGAAAGCGTACCAGGCACTGTAGTTCAACGGATAGAATAGGCGTTTCCTAAACGCTAGATGCGGGTTCGATTCCCGCCGGAGCCACAATGAAATCCCTCAATAGTTTGATATGTAGACTATTGAGGGATTTTGCTTTGCTAGTCGAGGTTCTGAAAAAAGTAGTACTGTGTAACAAAAGACTGTACTCACTCATGACATCCCCAATGCCAACAGTAAATTCTGGCCTCTATTTGGCGAACTCGCCAACCAGGTAGGTACTGTTTGGATTCACCAGGCCTCCTAATACAGTGATTTCCTTCGTTAGCTTATTGCCGCTGACCTTACCAGCTGAACTGCCACCCTGGGTTATCATGTAATCACTGCCACTCTGCGACACTTTATATTCACTGCGAATAGTGCTGGTACTCGTGCTCGACGTACCAATCTTAATTGTTGTTGCAGTTACCATATCAATCGTTGATTTATCGATAGCTACGAGTGTGGCCGATCCTGTTCCTGTAACGGCAACAGTCGACGCGGCATCTTTATTGGTGAGTTTGGTCAAGGTGTAAACGCCTGTAATCTTGCTGGTAAGGTCAGGCTCAGGAGTCGACTCAGACTCCGATTTGGAGCAGGAAAAAATAGTGAATGCGATGAGCGTAATCAGCGTAAACCGTGTGTAGTTCATATGCGTAAAAAGTAAAATAAGATTTGGTTTGCTTACTAAGCCAAAAGTAGGCCAAGTGAGCAGTAGATGCGCCTATGCTAACGGGTAGTTTTAAGGCATAAAAACAGACTACCCGAATGGGTAGTCTGTTTTTAGTTGAAATAGGGCCTATTTATTGACGTTAACCAGAAACTCTTTTCGATTTTTAATTTCCAGAAGCTGATATATATTTTTGATATGGTATTTGACCGTATTTTCAGAGATACATAATTTGTCGGCTATCAGTTTGTTTGACATGCCCATTGCCATAAGATCCAGCACTGCCCGCTGTCGGTCAGAAAGACCGGCGGGCAGGTTTTCCTTCGCCGGAACAACACTGTTTGGCAGGGTCATTCTGTCCGAAGCCAGATAAATTTCCAGCTCCGATTTCATTCCGTAAAATCGGGCCTCCATCAGGCGTTGTTGCCAGCGATAAGTCAGCAGCCAGCCCAGCAAAGCGAGGGCAACCATAACCAATCCGGCAAGTAGCATAACGAGATACCGTTTACTGATGTATTCGCGCTGTAACTTTTGGTCTTTATCGGTTAAAAGAAGGGTTTCTTTTTGATTGTGTAATGAGGAAATATTTTCCTCTCGGGCGTAGATTTTATTCAGGCTATCTAATTTAATTTGAGTCTGAGCAAGTTTAGGCAAATCGTTCCGGGCTTTGTAGATATCCCGCAGTTCTTCGTGGGCATACAAATGATACTTAATAATTTTGCATGAGTCGGCGTAAAAAGTCGATTGTTTCAAAGCATCGCTCAACAAATCGAGCCGGTTCATGGCATTGTAAAGTTGCATTCTTTTAACAAAGATCATGGGTAAATGGCAGGGAGCCGCTGCCCGCATCCACACAAGGGCTTTGTCGTAGGTGGCTTCTGCCTGTTCATACTGTTTATTGAGAAATAGTAAATAGCCTTGCTGCATGACCAGTTTCGACTTATTTTCCAGGCTTACGTGTTTAAAGCCGGATTTTTCCAATAGTGTCATCAGGCTATCCGCCTTTTGGTAGTCGTGCGTGTCGAAGTGAACAAAGGCCTCCTCACACAGAATGGCAGCGATATGTTGTTGCCTGTTTGCAGTTTGCTCAGCAAAGGTGCGGGCAAGCGTCAAAAATTTTAGCGCCGATTGGTAGTCAAATAGGCGCTTATATGTGTAGGAAAGCAGCGTGGCTACCTTATATTTATCATCGGCGCAAACAAGTTCGTTCTGTAAAACAGGCAACAGCAATGCCTGCGATTGATTGTATTTTAACTCGTTATTAAGCTGATAGACTTTTTGCTCTAACTGTTGAAATGAAACGTCCTGACAGTAACCAACTTTTGCCAGTAACACTATAATCAGACTAAATAAACAATGTACCCCACAATTTAAACCCATAAGAAATCAATTCGAATTTGCAAAAGTAGCTATGCATCAACAAATTTAGGCGCAGTAAAACTGTGTTCCAAGGCTGGATAAGGAATACAGGCAAATTGTATGTAACTCCGTTTGCTTATTGAATTAGATTACAATGCAGCGTCACGATTAAGTTCTCGTCGTACATTTCCCAGATCACGTCTTTGACCTGAAGATACCGCTCACTGAGTACGGCACTCTCCTCGTCGGTCAAATTGGCAAATAGCCCCTCCGCATTGATTAATTCGCCACTTCGGGGTATGATGGGCATGTCAATAAAGGGCAAGGCAATATCCTCGCTTAGCACTATAATTTGTACGTTCATTGCTCTGTTTCCTTTTGCCTTCCACTCAGCTTCGCCTTTTTGGCTTTTTCGGTGTTGGCAACGTGCTGTTTGCCTGCTTTCGACCCGGCTACTTTCTTGGCGTTGGTCGCCTTCTTTTCGCCTTCCGACAGGTTGTCCCAGGCTTCTTCGGGCAAGTAGCGGGTTGTTCCTCCTTCGCGGTCAGCGGGCTTACCGTCGGCCGTTTTCCAGTCCTCATCGGTCCACTCACTCAAGCTCTTTTGTGCGTCGGTTTTCGTGTCTTCCTTGTAGCCACCCCCCGCTTTTTCGTACTCGTGGGTCAGCAACTGGGATTTCCGCGCACTCCACTGCCCCGCCTTTCCGCCTTTCTCACCCGCCTTGATTTCTTCCTTCAGCCGTTCGCGCAGATCCGGTTTGGTGTAGGTATCGTCTTTTTTCGCCGATTTCTTTGATGCGGTCCCGGCTGTTTTTCGGGCGGGTTTTGCCTCGTTCGCCGAGGTTTTTTTCGAGGTCGTCGCCATACGATTACGTTGGATAAGCCAGCTTACTCTATCTGGCTAGTAGCTGATTACGATGAGACCATAACCGTGTGGTTTTATTTTTGTTCATATCTATGAATATGGTTATTTCATCATTAAATTGTACTCAAAACCTAACTTCTCAACAGATCATGGCATCGGTCAGCGCTTCAGATACACCCATACAGGCCCTAGTCGCCACCGAATTATTCTTGAAGTGGGAACAGGCACAGCCCCAGAAAACGTACCTGCGGCAACCGGTTGGCGATACCTTTATCGACTACACCTGGGGCGATGTGGGGCAGCAGGCCCGCCGGATGGCCACCTACCTGAATTCGCTGGGGTTACCACTGGGCAGTAACATTGGTCTGGTATCGAAAAACTGCGCCCATTGGATCATTGCCGACTTGGCTATTCTGCTGAGTGGGCATGTATCGGTCCCTTTTTACCCAACACTGACTGCCGAACAATTGCATCAGGTACTGGAGCATAGCGAATGTTCGGTATTGTTCGTGGGAAAACTCGATACTGACCCGAATCGGTGGTCGGGCATGAAGCCGGGCGTACCCGACGGCGTCACGCTGATTGGCTTCCCAACCTATGGCCCCGCTGCCCCGACCGATCCTGATCTGGTGACGTGGGACACCATTATGGCCCAGTATGAGCCCATGCAGGAGGTATTTCGCCCGCAGCCCAACGACCTGTTCACCATTATCTATACCTCCGGCACCACGGGCAACCCCAAGGGTGTAATGATCGATTACAAGGCCGTGGCACAGGCCATGTCTGACACGCGGGACCAGATTCTGCACGACACCCCCGACGCCCGTTTTTTCTCGTACCTCCCCCTCTGCCACATCGCCGAACGCAACATTGTCGAGTCGGTTAGTCTGGCAACCGGCGGCACGGTGTACTTCGCCGAATCGCTCGACACCTTCGCCAAGAACCTGGCCGCTGCTAAACCCACCCATTTTCTGGCCGTACCCCACATCTGGACCAAGTTTCAGCAGGGCGTTCTGGCCAAAATGCCCCAGAAAAAACTCGATACGCTGCTTCGTATTCCGATCCTGTCGGGTATTGTGAAACGGAAAATCAGGCAGGGTCTGGGCCTTGATGAGGCCCAGCTGATTCTGACGGGGGCGGCGCCCATGCCTCAATCGCTGATAAAGTGGTTTCGCACCCTTGGTATCCACATTCAGGAGGCCTACGGTATGACCGAAAACCTGGGTGCCGTTTCGCTGATGCCCCGCCACGACATGCGCGACGGAACCGTTGGGAAGCTCTATCCGGGTATGGAGGTTAACATAGACCCACAAACCGGCGAGATCCTGACCCGGTCGGGCTGGCTGATGCGCGGCTATTATAAAGAACCCGCCTTAACGGAGAGCGTGTTGCAGGATGGCTGGCTGGCAACCGGCGATGTAGGTACGCTGGATGCCGATGGCTACCTGACCATAACCGGCCGGGTAAAAGAAATGTACAAAACCTCCAAGGGTGAGTATGTTGCCCCATCGCAGATCGAGTTTGGGTTTGCCGACAATGCCTACATTGATCAGATCTGCGTAGCCGGCCAGCATCTGCCTCAACCCCTTGCGCTGATTGTGCTGTCGGAAATGGGCCGACATGCCGAGCGAATTGTGGTCGAGCGTAGCCTGGAAGATACCCTCAGCGCGTTGAACCCTAACCTTCACGCCTACGAACGGGTTCGCAAGCTGGTTATCGTGCGCGATACCTGGACGGTGGACAATAACCTGATGACGCCCACCATGAAAATAAAGCGCAATGTCATTGAAGCCCGATACGACGCCAACCTCCAGCCCTGGTATGACAACGACGAAGTCATTATCTGGGAATAGTGCGGCCCACCGCTGCGCAAATCGACATGCCACCTGGTGTATTTTCCTGGGCCGGTCTACGGAATAGCTAAACAATAATTTCCCCCTTTCGTTATATATCCATGACTCAAGGCGAGTCTGCATGATTCACTTAGTAAATTCTCAACGACATGAACGAGACAACAGCCAACGGATGGTGGGACGAAATGAAAGGCAAAATCAAGAAAGCCTATGGCGACCTAACCGACGACGACCTAACTTACGCAGAAGGCAAGGAAGACGAAATGTGGGGCCGTGTGCAGCAGAAGACTGGCAAGACCAAAGACGAAATACATAAATCCGTTGCCGACTTATAGGCATGTGGTTATGATAAAAGGCCCGACTGATGATTAATCAGTCGGGCCTTATGATTTCTGCTCATTGACGGGGAAGTCTCATCTTAGACAATTGGAAGAATCTTCAGTTTGCCGACGTTCCACGAACAGGCACAGATTAGGGTCAGCAGGACGTAGGGGACAGGTTTTGGAGGCTGAGCCGTGAAACACATTTGGACATTTCTCCGTACACCTTGACTCATATACCCAAAATCGCAAACTTAGGTAGTCCATTGGTATATGTTTCACTTTATAACCGCTTGGATAGTATGCGAGTACAAACTCATGCTGTGCACTTCACAGCCGATCAGTCACTTCTGGATTTCATTCAGAAGAAACTCAACAAGCTTGACACCTTTCATGACCGAATTATTGGGGCAGAGGTGTTTCTCAAATTAGACGGAGCCGAGACCGCCAAAGTGAAAGACAAAATTGTCGAGGTACGGCTCAATATCCCTGGGAAGGAACTCTTCGTTACCGAACGCAATAAATCGTTCGAAGCCGCCATCGAGCACTTGATGGACGTGATGAAAGACAAACTGGTGCGTTGCAAAGAAAAACGAACCGACTTCTCAAGCCCGGCCATTACAAAGGCCAAATCACAACAGGAAGAAGAAGCCGTTGAACAGGATGAATATTAATCGTTAGTTCTGCAAGTTGTATACAGGAAGGAGTCCTGAGTCTGGAAAGTCGCCAACAAATGACTTTCCAGACTCAGGACTCCTTCCTGTATACGACTTGCAAGACTAATTTTTACAACCCAAACGTCTCTTTCACCTGATCGACGAAATCCAGTTTCTCCCAGGTAAACAGCTCTACTTCCATCTCTTTGGTGTGCCCGTTGCCACCGAACGTTTTCTTAACGATCTCGTTCTTACGACCCATGTGGCCATAAGCGGCCGTTTCTGAGTAGATCGGGTTACGAAGCTTCAGGCGCTGCTCAATAGCGTAGGGGCGCATATCGAACAGTTGCGCGATCTTCTCGGCAATCTCCCCGTCGTGCATCGATGTCTTGGCCGTTCCGTAGGTGTTTACGTACAGACCACAAGGCTTGGCAACGCCAATGGCGTAGGATACCTGCACCAGCACCTGATCGCACAGCCCAGCCGCCACCATGTTCTTGGCAATATGGCGCGTGGCATAGGCTGCCGACCGGTCTACTTTCGAGGGATCTTTGCCCGAGAAGGCACCACCACCGTGCGCGCCTTTGCCACCGTACGTGTCCACAATAATTTTGCGGCCGGTGAGGCCGGTGTCACCATGCGGCCCGCCAATCACAAATTTGCCCGTGGGGTTGATATAATACGTGATGTCGGTATTGAAGAGGTCCTGCAATTCGGGTTTCAGTTTCGCCTTAACGCGGGGGATAACCAGATTGATGATGTCTTCGCGAATTTTGGCCAGCATGGCTTCATCCGAATCGAAATCATCGTGCTGGGTCGATACCACGATGGTGTCGATCCGAATCGGCCGGTCATCATCAGAATACTCGATCGTCACCTGCGACTTGGCATCGGGACGGAGGTAGCCAATAAGACCGGGCTCGGTGTTGCGAATCTGCGACATTTCGCGCAGAATGGCATGGGCCAGATCCAGCGGCAACGGCATGAAATTATCGGTTTCGTTGGTGGCGTAACCGAACATCATGCCCTGGTCACCAGCACCCTGGGCGTTGGCTTTCGTTTCAAAGTCGTCGGTATCAACCTTCCGGTCAACCCCCTGATTGATATCTGCCGACTGGTCGTGGAGCGCCGAAAAGATACCACACGAGTTCGCTTCGAACATATACTCACTCTTGGTGTAGCCAATCCTGCGAATCACTTCGCGTGTAATCTTCTGAACGTCCAGGTACGTTTCCGTTTTGATTTCGCCGGCCAACACCACCTGCCCGGTGGTTACCAGCGTTTCGCAGGCCACTTTACTGCTGGGGTCAAACGCTAAAAAGTTATCGATGAGGGCGTCGGAGATCTGATCGGCGACTTTGTCGGGGTGTCCTTCTGAAACTGACTCGGATGTAAAGAGGTATGGCATTGCAACTCCGTTATGGCTTGGTTCAAGTCGCAAAACTAAGCTAAAAATGCGATAGAACGCAGTGTATACAGATTAAACGGATGTACGCCTGGTTTTGCGGTTCAACTTAGAATATCCGCTTACGCAGCACATCGAAAGCCCCCACGGTAAACGGGCCGAGCGGGACGGTGCTCATAATGCGGAGATCTTCCCAAAGGCTGGTGTCTTCGTCTAAAAACCGGAAGATGCGGGCGGGCGGATTCCGCTCGTACAACCGCGTAAAAATATCATCGGCCGGATGCCGCTTGTTGAGCAGTACGTTGAGCAGCACACTATCCAGAAGCCCTTTGAATGGCCTGGTAAACCATGACTTGCGGCGTTCGGGTCGGCCCGTGGCGGCGAGCATATTCACCAACTCGCGCAGGTACTGCTGGGTACGCTGAAACGTGTACCCCGTGGATGGCTTGGCGTATCCGCCCGATATCCCTATCCGCACAATATGATCGGCGGCGGTTCCGCGTCCGGGCCGTTCGGGCGCGGGTTCGTCAGACATCGGAATGACGCCGTATTCCGTGTCGCTGATCTGGTAGCTGCCCGTATCCAGATGCTGATCAATGTAGGTACGCAGCGACCGTTCGTAGTCTTCGGGGGCCAGCAGGTAGTCATTAAAAATAGTGTACTCCACCAGCGCCGTACGCTCGTTGAAGGGCAAGACATACAGAAACCGGCAATCGCCTTCCTGCGCCACCCGGAAGTCCATCATCCGGGGCCGGTTCACGTCGAAGCAGGGCTTCTCGGTAGTGATTACCCAGCCTTTAAAATGCTGGAGCATGTTGTGGTTGTCCGGATTTTTGAGATTCAGGGCATAGGTGCTGTCGAAAATCAAGTCGGCCATTATCGGCTCATCGTCAACGATCAGAAAACCACCGTCGGCGGTGTCTTTCAGGCGGTTGATGGTACCCTGTTTGAACTCGATATTCGGGAACTGGGCTAAATGCGTCCGAACGTGATCGTAGAAGTCAATTCCCCGGAGCATCTTGTACTGGTAATCACCCATATTGAGCGGGCCAGACAGGGTTGTTCCGTAAAAATCAACGGTATTCCATTTTCGGAAAAGAATGGGCTCGAACGGACCGTCGCCCCGTTCCCAGAAGCACCAGGTTCGGTCGTTTGTATCTTTAATGGCCTTGTCGATGATAAGCACCGAGCGGTCACGCAGTTTAGACAGCGTCAGGTAATAGGCTAAACTCAGCCCTGACATGCCCCCGCCCGCAATGACGTAATCGTATTTTTTCATACCTGACCCATAAAAAAGCCCTGCCGTACAGACAAGGCTTTAGCTATATAACCGAATAAAGGGCCGGTTGGTTACACGTTTACGTGCCGCTCGGCATGGTAGCTCGACCGGACCAGCGGACCCGATTCAACGTACTTGATACCCCGCAGTTCGCCCTGCTCTTTATACATGGCAAAGGTATCGGGGTGAATCCAGTCAATGACCTCATGGTGCATTTTGGTGGGTTGCAGGTATTGCCCCAGCGTCAGTATGTCGCAGCCGTGACCGGCCAGGTCGTCCATGGCTTTCAGCACTTCTTCCTTTGTTTCGCCCAGGCCCAGCATAATGCCCGTTTTGGTGCGTTGACCATAGTCTTTCGTGCGCCGAATCTGCTCCAGGCTCCGTTCATACCGCGCCTGCGGACGTACCCGACGGTAGAGCCGCTCCACGGTTTCCATGTTGTGCGACACGACCTCCTGCCCGCCTTCGATCATCCGAATCAGGGCATCCCAGTTGCCTTTGGTATCCGGAATCAGCGTTTCGATGGTGGTAGTGGGTGAGGCCTCTTTCACCGCCCGCACGGTCTGATACCAGATTTCGGCACCCCGGTCTTTTAGTTCATCGCGGTTCACCGACGTGAGCACGGCGTGTTTCACCTTCATCAGCACAATGGCCTCGGCCACGCGGCGGGGTTCGTCGGTATCATATTCGTTGGGTCGGCCGGTGGCAACAGCGCAGAAGGTACAGCTCCGCGTGCAGACATTGCCCAGGATCATAAATGTGGCGGTACCCGCCCCCCAGCATTCGCCCATGTTGGGGCAGTTGCCGCTCTCACAGATGGTATGCAGTTTATAGGTATCGACCAGTTTCCGAACCTTTGCGTATTCCGGGCCGATGGGCAGTTTCACCCGTAGCCAGTCCGGCCTTTTTTGTCCGCCCACACGGTTGCGCTGTTCAGTAGACGCGATAACAGGTAGTTCAATCATGATGGTAAAGCCGCTTATATCCTGAAAAATGCGATTCGGCGGCGTAAAGTTCTTTATAAAACAGGTTAACGTTCAACGTTCACCGTCTAAAGTTAAAAGTCCAAGGTTACGCTGGCGAAGCAGGTACATGCTTGCCACGACGTAACCTTGGACTTTTAACTTTAGACGGTGAACGTTAACGTTGAACTCTTTATTTTTTCGTTCCGAAGAACAGGGTCACGTAGCCAGAGGTGAAGAAACTACGGTTGCCGAGGGTCCGATCACCCAGGGCCGCGTTGGCGTTGGGCACAATGACGATCTTGTTGGGGAAAATCTCCGATAAGAACCCAATCTCGAGACCGGTGGTGTTGTTGCGGAAAGCGCTCAATTCGAAGCTAAGCGCCGCTTTGGCATGCAGCCCGACCGTCAGGCTCGATTGGCCTATACCCTGGAAAAAGCCCCCCGACCCAACGATGAATTCGGAACGGCCACCCGCCGTTGGCGATGCAATGGCCTGTGAATAGGGAATCTGCCGGGTGGTGTTGCCCGACGATACCTCGACATAGTAGGGTTTGATGATACCGATTGAGGGGCCGGCGGCAAAAATGGCGTTTACCGAAATACCCTCATCGGTGTTGCGCCGAAACAGGGAGATCTCCCGGCCATACTGCGGACGCAGCACAAACAAATAGTTCTCTTTTCCGAGTAAGAACGAACCGCCGAAGCTATTGCTGCCCGCCGCATATTCGCGGGGGTGTTTTACATTGACAAGCTCTACGCTGATGTAGCTGTGTTGCGTTTTACCGAAAAACTCGCCATCGAGCCGTTTCGACTGCCGAAACACGAACCCACCCAGAAGCCCGGCATTGGTGTTGGTGGTGATACCAAAGGTGGTGACGGTATTGAAGTTGTCTTCATCGGAGCCGTCGGGTGATTGGGCACATGCGGGTACAGCCAGGAGCAAGACACCAAGCAACGCACTACAAATCGGTGTATATATAGATTTCATCAGCGTAACGTCAGAACACGAAAGATACCAAATTTAACTAAAAACGAGCAGGTTAAGCCGGTTGTTTCACGGCATTTGTTTGATCGGCTTATTTTCTTGGCAGTGGTTTGTTTTTGGGCGCAATCGGGTCTACGAAACTGGGGCCGGATGGGGCAAATACCCTGCGGTATCTGCCCCATCCGGCCCCAGTTTGCCAGAACAAATGCAGGCTTAATGCCCACCTTTGCTAAGAACCGCTTTGTCGAAGTCGATGCCCTGTTTGCGCAAAACAGCCTGCACCTGAATGCCAAAGTAGAACAGGTAGGCAAAGCAGACCACCGCCGTCAGGTAGGAGAGCTGAATGCCCACCATATCGGCAATTTTGCCCTGCACCAGCGGAATAATGGCTCCGCCGAGGATCATCATGATCAGAAACGCCGCGCCCTGATTGGTGTATTTGCCCAGCCCGGCTGTGCCCAGCGAGAAGATACTCGGCCACAGAATAGAACAGAACAAGCCGCCACTGATGAGCGAGAACAGGGCAATTTTACCCGTTGCAAACACCCCGATAATGCTCAGCAGGGCACCCGCTGCCGTAAAATACAGCAGAATTGTGACGGGTTTTTCGCGGCTGGCTATGTAGGTGGCAATCATCACGAATATAAAGAAAGCGTAGGGATAAAGGTCGCTCACATCGCCGCTATACAGCGCGTTGACGCCCAGCACGATGGCAAACGCAACAAACGGAACCACAAACACCAGCATACGCTTCAGGGCAGGCGATGGGTCGAAGTTGGCGATGGAGGCGGTCCAGCGGCCAATCATCATACTTCCCCAGAACAGCGATACGTACTTAGATACCTGTGATGATTCGAGGCCTTCTACCTTTTTAAGGTATTCGCCGAGGTTACTGCCAATGGTCACCTCCACGCCCACATACACGAAAATGGCGGTCATACCCAGCACCAGCTGCGGGTATTTCAGGGCACCCAGCCCAGCCTCAACTTTCTCGTCGTTGGTGATTCGCGGCAACTTGGATAGTTTGAAAAAGCCCGCCAGCGCCAGAAAAAGCCCGCCCAGCACCAGATAAGGCACTTTCACCGATTCGACGGTGGCATTGGCCGCGGCATCGGGCGCGATGGAGCCAAAGATGGCAAAGGAAATAATAACGGGGCCGATTGTGCCGCCCAGGTTATTGACCGCCCCGCCGAGATTGATCCGCTGCGCGCCCGTTTCGGGTGGCCCCAGCGCGATCATGAAGGGCTGGGTGGCCGTCTGCTGCAGTGAAAAACCAAGCCCCACAATAAACAGGCCCGACAGCAGCAAGGCATACGACTTCATTTCGGCGGCGGGGTAAAACAGCAACGTACCCGCCGCCGAAATCAGCAGGCCGTAGATGATGCCGTTTTTATAGCCAATCCGGTTCAGAATATCCGTTTTGATGGAGGCCGACACCAGCAGGTACAGGATCGAACCCACGAAATAGGCCGCGTAAAACGCAAAATCGACCAACTGAGCCTGCGTCTGAGTCAGTTGAAACTTCTCTTTAAAGAGCGGAATCAGAATACCGTTTGAGGCCGCCACGAAGCTCCAGAAGAACCAGACGGTCATGAGTGTGTACAGGGCCGAGCGGTTGTCGGATTGCTGCGTGAGGGGTTGGCCCGAAGAGGCAACGGGTTCGTTTACCATGCGCAAGGAGTGGTTAAGAGACAGAATATAGGAGTTGGCATAACCCAGGAAGGCCGCCTGTCAACAAAACTAACCACAATTCGGCAGACAATTCGCCCGCTCGCCATCGGGTTGGGGGTCTTTGTCTATTTTTGCTTCTTCGTTTCTAATTCAACCCCAACACTATGCCTACCATTGCTATCAAGTACCTCAGCGATCTGCGCACCGAAGACCGTCACCTTCAATCGGGAACCTGTATCAATACCGATGCGCCAACCGACAATCAGGGTCGTGGTGAGGCCTTCTCTCCCACCGATCTGGTAGCCAATGCGCTGGGTACGTGTATCCTGACCACCATGGCCATTGTAGCCCGCCGCGATGGCATTGAGATGGACGGCAGCGAAGCCAGCGTCACTAAAGTCATGTCGCAGGACGCGCCACGCCGCATTATCAAAATTGAGGTCGATCTGGTATTGCGGGCCAAAACAGGAGACAACTCGCCCCTTACCGAAGAGAAAAAGGCCAGACTGGAGCAGATTGCGCACACCTGCCCGGTAGCCATCAGCCTCCACCCCGATCTGGAGCAGGCTGTTTCTACCAGGTGGGAATAAAGTCCAAGTTTCATGTTGCTCTGGCGTAGCCCCCGCCCTGAAGGGTGCCTTGCTTGCGCGAAAACTAGCCTCCGCCAGAGGCTAGTTTTCGCGCAAGCAAGGCACCCTTCAGGGCGGGGGGCTACGCCAGAGCAACATGAAACTTGAAACTTATTAAACCCTACTCTTCCTCCTCTGCCGGGGCGGGGGGAATGACAATACCGGCGAAGAGTTTATCCATCTTTTCGGCGTAGTCGGCGGTATCGTCGAGGAAAAACTGAAGTTGCGGTACAATCCGCAGTTGATGCCGTACGCGCTCGCCGAGAAGCTGCCGGATCGTTTTATTCTTCTCCTCGATGGTGTCCATGAGGATGACTTTGTTCTTGGCGGCCAAAAAACTGAGGTAAACCCTGGCAATAGCCAGGTCAGACGACACCCGCACGTTGGTGACGGTGATAAACGCACCATTGAATGCGTGGGGCAGCTCGCGTTGAAAAATCTCGCCGAGGTCTTTCTGCAATTGCCGGGCTACCTTTTGCTGTCGTTTCGATTCCATAGGGCAAATATCCGTAATTTCGCCAGTTGGCTTAGTGTATTAACTCATATTCGCCCCCGTAAGTTGCTCAGTTTTTTTCGCTCATTCGCGCCCTATCAGTATGTCAGCCTGCTGGCCGTGTTGGTGCTCATTCGGCTCCCCCTGCTGCTGACCCCCCTGCCCATCCTCATTCCTGAACTGAA
This sequence comes from uncultured Cytophagales bacterium, assembly GCA_963750355.1. Taxonomy (GTDB): domain Bacteria; phylum Bacteroidota; class Bacteroidia; order Cytophagales; family Spirosomataceae; genus Fibrella. The sequence goes on from CAVVQL010000007.1 coordinate 123,092, forward strand.
CTGGATGCTGGTTGGCGAGCAGATGCGGCAGGGCCTCAGGCTCTACAGCGACATCTGGGACAGTGTCAGCCCCTTCTCGGCGGGTGTCTACTGGTTGATCGATATGACCGTTGGCCGGTCGCGGGGCTCATTCTGGCTGCTAGCGGCCCTCATCTCCGTTTTCCAGCTCATGTATTTCAATTACATGATGAATGTTCGGGAAGTATTTTCCGATCGATCATTCTGGCCGGGCTTGTTCTACACGCTTTTTCTCAACCTCTCGTTCGACTGCGCTACCCTCTCGCCGGTGCTCATGTCGGTGACCTTTCTGCTGCTGGCGCTGGGCTCGCTCATCCGGCAGTTGGGGCGGCAGGGTGCCACCGATGAGGTGTTTGAAGTAGGCATCTACGTGGGCATAGCCGCCCTGTTCTATCTGCCCTCAGGCCTGTTTATTCTGTGGGCGTCGCTGTCCCTGCTGTTCTTTACGGGGGCCACCCTGCGGCAGCATTCGCTCACCATCTTTGGCTTTGCTTTCCCTATCCTGCTGGTTGTTTTCTACTACTATTTCAATAACTCGCTCGAAGATTTTAACCGAAACCTGCTGACGTCCGTTTTCCGGGTGCGTCAGTACGACCTCAATGATTTCAGGACCCTGTTTCTCTGCCTCATCGTGCCGCTGACGGTTGGTGTGCTGGGTGTTCTGAGCCTGTTCAACAGTGTGAGCCGGTACGTTAACTTTCAGCAGCGCTGCCAGCAGATCATGCTGATGTGGGCCATTACGGCGGTGCTCACCATACCGCTCATGCCCTTTCTGGCACCCATGCTGTTTCTGACGTTTGTGCCGCCAATGGCGTTTTTTGCCGTTGTGTACTTTTCCAACTTCCGTAAACCCTGGCGGCGCGAACTGGCTTTTACCGTCGTTCTCATCGCCATCATCGGCATTCTGTACCAGGGCGTCATTCAGCTCGTGCCGGGCGTAGAAGTAGGCCGACTCCGGAACCTGCAGGTTAAGCCCTCGGCGCTGCCGGCCTATATCCGACATCAGCGGGTGCTCATCATCGACAGTGACCTGAGCGGTTACCTCTATAACCGGCCGGCTACGCCCTACCTGAACTGGGATCTGGCCAAGTATGATCTACGAAATCTCGACAGCTACGACGCGGTCATTAATATCTACGATAATTTCCGGCACGACCCGCCCGATTACGTGATCGACCGGCAGCAGGTAATTCCCAAATTGTTTCAGCGCGCCCCTGCGCTGGCGGCCCTGTATAAGCCAACCGAAACGGCGGGCATCTATAAGCGGGTCAGGTAGCTGTAGCCCGGCAAAAGCCCCTCAGGCTACGGTCAGTGATGAGTTGACGGAAAAATCATTGACTGAACTGAACAGCTTGCCCCTTAAACTACGTTATTGTTCTCCGGGCCTGTTCATTCAGGTCGGGAGGCCTTTGTAGTATTAATAGCATAGGCCAACTTTTCGATATTATTCGTACAGCAGTACTTGCATACCGTACCCGCTGTTTACAACAAGACACATGGAGACTACCAATTTGCCCTCAACTGCCACTACTCCGCAGCAAGTAAATACCGGACCGGGTTCAAAAGAATATACGCACCGGTCAGACATTCAAACGACCAGTGAGCTGCAAAAAGAGCTGCCCAAACGCGACGAATCACTACTTACCCCCGAAGAACTCCGCATTAAGGAAGCCTTTGAAGACCGGAACTGGAACGAAATAAAAACCGCCGATTCGTGGGTAATTTTCAAGGTGCTGGCCGAATTCGTCGAAGGGTTCGACAAGCTGGCTCAGATTGGCCCCTGCGTGTCTATTTTCGGATCGGCCCGCACAAAACCGGATAATCCGTATTACAAAATGACCGAAGAAATTGCGGCTAAACTGGTGCGGCACGGGTACGGCGTGATCACCGGCGGCGGACCGGGCATTATGGAAGCGGGTAACAAAGGGGCCTATGAACAGGGCGGCAAATCGGTGGGCTTAAACATTAAACTCCCCTTCGAGCAACATAGCAACGTCTACATCGATCAGGACAAGAACATCAACTTCGATTTCTTCTTTGTTCGCAAAGTGATGTTTGTCAAGTATGCCCAGGGTTTTGTGGTCATGCCCGGCGGTATGGGTACGCTCGACGAACTGTTTGAGGCCCTGACGCTGATTCAGACCAAGAAGATTGCCCGGTTCCCCATTGTGCTCGTTGGCAAAACCTACTGGCAGGGCCTCATCGACTGGATTGTTGGCACGATGCTGGAGCAGGAACACAATATCAGCCCCGAAGACATGAAGCTCATCAGCGTAGTAGATACCCCCACCGAAGCCGTAAAGGTTATCGACGATTTCTACGACAGGTACCTGATGAAGCCTAATTTCTAGTGGGTAAATGGCTTTGCCCCCCGCCGGGATGCCGGACCACCTAAAGGGTGCCCGCTGGCGCGTCATTAGCTCCGCCAAAGGCGTACTCTTGCGCCAGCGGGCACCCTTTAGGTGGTCCGGCATCCCGGCGGGGGGCAAAGCCAATTACCCTAATAAAACACCTCCGTTTTGTTGGTTTCCAGCGCCTCGATGAGTTGGGCGCAGGGGCCTGTTTTGGCGTCGGTCTTCGTGAGCGGGTTGCTGCGGATATAGATTTTCTTCAGGTTTTTCAGCCCCACCAGCGTAGTGGGCAGGGTTTGCAGGTTGTTGTTGCTGATGTCCACCGATTCCAGCGTACCCAGCCCCAATATTACTTCAGGGATGGCGCTATATTGGTTGTAGCCAAGATCGAGGGTGCGGAGCGAGGCCAGTTTGGCAAAGGTATGGGGCAGCTGACTCAGGCTATTATGATGCGCAAACAGGGTATGTAGCCGCTTCAATCGAGCCAGTTGGGGCGGCAAGGCCGTGAGTTTGTTGTTCGATACGGCCAGCTGTTCCAGGCGCTTCATCCGACCGATTTGCCGGGGCAGCTGGGTCAGTTGATTGTAGTACAGATCAACCACCGTTACGTGTTTCAGCTTCCTGATCTGTTTGGGTAAGGCTCGTCAGTCCCGCGTTGTACAGGTTCAGGTCGTTCAGGCGTTTCAGGCGGCGCAACGGCTTCACGTTAAGCTCAGTCAGTTGGTTGTTGCCCACCCAGAGGCTCTCCAACTGCCGGGCGTTGGCAACCGAGGCCGGAATCCGGGTGAGTTTATTACCCTGTAGCGTCAGGGCCCGCAACGGCGTGTTTTTCGCCACAAACACGCTGTCATCGCCAATCAGGTTGAACAGCACGCTCAGCCGACGCAGACTGGGCATCTCGGCGGTAAGGCGAGCGGGCAGGTGCGTCAGTTGATTTTTCGACAGATCGAGTTCTTCCAGATTCGGAAACCGGTACACCACCTCCGGTACGCTGGTCAGTAACAGCTGGTTGACATGCAGGTATTTGACCGTATCGGGGCGGGTAGTAGCGCGGGCCGCTTCGAGGGTGCTGACTGTGCTGTCGCCGGTGCGTACCCGGCGCACCTCGCTCAACATGGGCCGACCGTATGATGTATAAAAGACCGTCTGGAAAGGCCTCGGCACCGTAATCGGGAGTGGCGTTTCGGTGTAGAATACCGTCAGCCGGGCCATCACTTCCCGAACCAGCTTGTCAGGAATTATTCCGATTGGCTTGATGATGACCCAATCGATTTTGCCATTGGCACCCACGTATTCGGCTACCTGATAGGAAAACCCGTAGGCAGGCAGTGGTCCCTGTTTTTCGATCGAGGCAAACCGGTTTCGGTCAAACTCGGCTTTTACCTTGTTCAGGGCGCTGCGTTGCTCGCTGGTCATGCCTTCCATCAGCTTATTCATCGGCATGTAGTTGGCAGCCAGTTGCGCTGGACTAATGCCCTGTTTCGCCGAATCGGCGTGGAGTAGTTTCGCCGAATCGGCGTGGAGTACTACGGTCACCTGAGCGCGGGATGTCAGGTTAACGAGCAGGACCAGGGCTAAAGCAAGGCGAAAGGTTCTCATGCAGTTTTCCGGAAACGTGTAGTTAATGGATGCAAAACCAGCGGGTATTCCATATTCATTTTTGAGCGGCGTAGCCCCCCGCTAAAAAAGCCCGAACCCACCCCTATGCGGAGCAGATTCGGGCTTTTAAAACAACAATTACGGCCAGCTTACCAGCCTGGGTTTTGGCCGAGCTTGGGGTTCGTGATCACATCGCCGGCTGGAATGGGGTAGTAATAATTCTTATCCGTCCATTTACGGGGAATATTGTTCAGCCAGGTCAGTTCGCCGGAGGTATCGCCCGAGATCAGTTGCGAATTAGGCTTACCGGCCACCAGCGGCGACACGTCGACGTAGGTGACGCCAGCCGGTCTGTTGGCGGGCAAGGTTGTCTTGTAAAACGCCACATCCAGCACCCCATCTTCGTTCAGATCCAGGGGTGTATTGAGCGCGGGCACATACATACCGTTCCATTCCATGGTCATCAGCTCGCCCCGCTTCCAGCGAACGATGTCGTCGAAGCGGAAGCCTTCCAGGCATAGTTCGATGCCCCGCTCCCGGCGAACTTCCAGCAGCGTGGGGTCCGAAATACCGGGGAAGTACTTCGATTGCAGGTACGGATCAGCAACCGTCGGCTTGGCAGTTAGTCCGCCCGTGATACCGGCCCTTTTGCGCAACGCGCCGATGCTCAACGCCCAGTCGGCATCGGTCAGGGTACCCAGTTCGGCTTTGGCTTCGGCGTAATTCAGCAGCACCTCGGCATAGCGGAAGATGGTGACCGAGTTGATGTTCAAATCGCGGGTATCATAATACATATCGTCCAGGGCCCACTTTATGGGCATATAGCCCGTGAAGGTGTAGGAGAAAAGCGGCGGAGCTGCCACCAGCACCCCCGAATTGATTCGCTTGTAATCGCCCGTCCGAATGGTTTGCTGCAGCCGCTTGTCTCTGCCTTTTACCTCGTCTTTAAACAGCATGGTTTTGTAGGCCGGGTCATTGGTGTAGGGCGTACCATCTATTTTCAGATACGTGTTGATAAACGTACGGATAAAGCTCGCTTTGTCGCCATAGGTGCCGCTGGTCCAGTACCAGTTGCCATCGTTCAGGTTGTTCAGCGCCAGATCGGCCACCGCCGACAGCATCACCTCCGTGCCGATTGGGGCGGGGTTAATAAATACCTGCCGATACGATTTATCGACACCGGCTCCATCATAGAGCTTATAACCGCCTTCGTCGATCACTTTTTTGGCCGCTACCGCCGCCTGCGTCAGCAAACCAGCCGACGACGCGGTCAGGCCCAGATTGGTATGGTATTTCCGGAATGTTCCTTCGTGCAAGGCCACCCGCGCCTTAAAGGCATACGCCACATATTTGGTTATTAAACTGCGCGTCGGTTCGCTTGCCTGCGTAATATTTTGAGACGCATAGTCCAGATCGGCCAGTACCGAGTCCATGACCATCACCCGCGAATCGCGCCCTTTATACAGAATTTCGCTGTCCTTTACGTCGAGCGCCTTGTTGATCCAGGGCACATCGCCAAACCGTTTCACTTTGTCGAAGTAAAACCAGGCTCTGAAAAACCGGGCAATGCCCAGGTAGTTTTTTCTGACGGCCAGCGGCACATTCGGATCAGTACAGTTCTGAATAAAGTAGTTGATGTTCCGCAGGTCAGACCATGACCAACCCGTACTTACCTGCGGGCTGTAGTTGCCTTCGGTAATAAAGGGGGGCGAATCTTTCCGGGCCAGGTAATCAGACATGGCATCGGCCCGGTGCAGGTTCTTGCCATTCAGAATGGTATAGAACGAATTGGTGTACAGTACCAGGCCACTTTCGCTGCCAAAGATGGGGCCTTTCGTGGTGGTAGCTTCTGGCAATTCTTCCAGATTGCACCCTGCCATCAGGCTGGTAAGCAGGGTTATATAAACGATTTTCAGTTTCATTATTGTAGGCTTTTGAACGCTTAGAAGGTGATCGACAAACCAGCGGTTACACTCTTCAAAATCGGATAGTTGTACCCGTCACCGGCGTTGCCGCCTGGGCTAAACACCTGGTCGGAGGCCACCGCACTTTCTACATCTATATCGCGCGAGATTTTAAAGAAAGGTGACCATGTCCAGATATTTTCGGCAGAAACGAACACCCTGGCCGCCGACGAACCAATCTTGGAGGCAATTGCCCTGGGCAGGTTGTAGCCAAGCTGAATATTCTTCAGACGCATGTAGGCTACGTTCTGGAGGTATTTTGTTTGCGGTGCCGCCAGGGTTCCGTTGGCATTGCTGGCAATGCGCGACACGTACCTTGGGAAATAAGCATCCACGTTCTGCTCGGTCCAGATGTTGCCCAGCTGACTTTTCGGAATATCGCCGTAAGGCCGGTTATACTGGCCCCAGAACAGATTGGCTTCCCGGCTTGGGTACCAGTCCTGCCTGCCCACGCCCTGGACAAACACCGACAGGAAGAAGTTACTCCAGTCAGCCCCCAGCATGACGCCGTAGGTGTATCTGGGCGTTGAATTGCCGATAATCGAGCGGTCGCCCGGATTGTCTATTCTGTCGGTACCCGGTGTAATGGCCCCATCGCCGTTGGTGTCTCTGAACTTAATATCGCCGGGAAACCACAAGCCGCTCGATGCCGACCTGAACAGGTTCTGCGTGGCGCTATTTTTTACATCGTCGGCCGATTTAAAGTACCCCTCGGTGGTATAGCCCCAGATTTCGCCCAGCACCTGCCCTTCATAATAATCGCTCAGTTGTTTCTGAGGGTTATTATACTTGGTGATAACCGCCCTGTAATCAGCCAGCGTTAGCCGTACGTCATAATTAAAGGGCTTCGACCCAGCCGTGAACCGGTCTTTATACGAGAGCATCATTTCCCAGCCCCTGGTTTCCAGGTTGGCGTAGTTGCCTTTCGGGGCCGTTGCGCCGAAAACGGCGGGGAGCGTCAGACCCACCGTAAACATATCGGTGGTGTTTCTGATGTAGGCATCGGCCACAAAACTCAGCCGATTGGAAAACATGGTCAGGTCGATACCAATGTTTTTGGTCGTGGCCGTTTCCCAGGTCAGCCCTTCGGGAATCACCGTTGGGTTACGGGTTTGCTGGGGCTTTTGCCCGTTCAGAATCAGTGCTGACTGCGAGATATTGAACTGCTCCAGGTAGGCGTACGAGCCGATGTTTCCGTTGCCGAGTGAGCCATACGAAGCCCTGAGTTTAAAGTCAGAGACGACCTGTTCCGACACCCGCCAGAACGGCTCTTTCGATACCCGCCAGCCAAGCGAGTAAGAGGGAAAAAAGGCAAACCGCTGATTAGCCGGAAATTTCGACGAGCCATCATACCGCCCGTTTATTTCAAACAGGTAACGGTCTTTAAACGAATAGTTGAGCCGCCCGAAACCGCCCTGAATTTGCCAGCGCTCGTAGCCGCCACCCGTGGTAATGGCCTGCCCCAGCGCTAAGTTAATGTCGTTGGCATCTTCAAAAATCAACCCGTTCCGCTGCGCCGAAAGCCGCTTAAAATTAGACTGCTCGTAGTTGTAGCCCACCAGTACTTTTAAGTAATGGTCGTTTTTAAACGTGTCTTCATATTCCGTGTACAGGTTCGTTGTCAGGTAGGCCGTTTCCCGGTACACATCATTGATGTAATTGGTGGTGGTGCCGATGTACGAGATCACACCGGGCTTTACGCTGTAGGGCACCGGAACCGCTTTGGTCCGGTCATTATTGTCGGTGTTCTGCACCGTGAAGTCGCCCTTGACCCTGAATTTATCCCTGAAGAACTGAGCCGCGAAACCGGCCGTATTTCTGAACACCTTTTTATTATTGTCGATCCCGTTCTTCCCGTAATAAAAATCACCGATGCTGTAGGCCGACGAAAAGGTGAGCGTGCCGTCGGGGTTGAGCAGGGGGGCCAGCGGGTGGCCTTCATCGGCAATGTTCCGCCATACGCCGCCGCCTTCACCTACGTTCAGCGGGTTGTGGTATTTCATGTCGGAGTACTGCGTCATGTTGTTGACCCGCAGCCAGGGGTACAACTGAATCGACCCCTTACCCATGAAGTTGAACATGCGGTAATCGTCGGAATTGTAACGGAACAGCCCATTCTGGCCAAAGTACCGGCCGGTCAACAGATAGCTCGCTTTGTCGCTGCTACCGGAGATGCTGATGTTCTGCTCGTTAGAACTGGTGTGCTTTTTATACAGATGCCCGTAATAGTCGGTGTTGCCGTAATATACATACTCGCCGGTAACGGGGTCAACCTCCACCTCGGGCAAGCCGCCCACTTCTGACCTTCTTTTCAGTTCGGTCAGATAGGCCTGCGAAAACTTCAGGGTTTTGTTGGCGTTCTGCGGGAAGGTACCCCCAAAATTGACAAACGACTCGGCAAACATCGACGCCCAGGTGTAGCCATCTGTCACCAGATTGGGCCGCGCAATGGGGTCTTTAATGGAGTAGTTACTCGAAAAGGTAACGCTCGTTTTTCCCGCCGACGGATTTTTAGTGGTAATCAGCACCACACCAAATACGCCCCTTGCCCCATAAATCGACGCCGAGGCGGCGTCTTTCAACAGGGTGATACTGGCCACATCGTTGGGGTTCAGCAAGCTGGGGTCTCCCTCCACGTTATCGATCAGCACCAGCGCGTTGCCCCCCTGCCCAATAGAGGTAGTGCCCCTGATGTTGAAACTCGGGGCCTGGTTGGGCTTACCATCCCCCATTTTAATGTTCAGGTTAGGCAACACGCCCTGTAGGCCCTGGTTCAGGTTAGTCAGCGGCCGGTTGTCAAACACCTCGCCGGCCACCATATCAACGGCTCCGGTCAGGTTCGCTTTCTTCTGCGTACCATACCCAACCACCACCAATTCGCCCAGCGCCCTGCTGTCGGTTTTAAGGCCTACGTTGATCTGAGTCTGGTTGCCAACAGGGATCTCCTGCGAGAGGTAACCCACAAAAGAGACCACCAGCACGGCCCCATTCTCCGGTACGTTCAGCGTAAATCGCCCTTCGGCGTTGGTCGTTGTGCCCCGTTGCGTGCCTTTCACCACCACACTCACGCCCGGCAGGCCGGCCCCGGTTTCGTCGGTTATGAGGCCGGCAATCGGCTTTTCAGCACTCAGAGCCGACCCTGCCAGTCTGGGCAACTCCCTGGTTAAAAGATGATGTGCGTTAGCGGTGCCCATAAGCAGCGTTGCCACCAGCAGTTGCTGGGCTAACACCTTTACAGGAAGCGGGCACAAAGTAGGAATACGGTATAGTCGATTCATATTGGAAAGGTGTTTAGGCACGGAAGGCAGCCGTCGGGTTTACTTACTGTATGCTGTGTTTTTTTTAGAAAAAGTAGTGTTTATTTTGGATTGCAAGTTACTTATTAACTGCGAGTTAAAAAAATAGGAGGTTACGCTCTACGGAATCGATCAGAATCAGGAATGCGGTTGTGCGATGAACCCCCGCCCTTTCCGCCATTCCTCCTTATCTTTGCACCCTCAAAATCGACTACACGCACGTAATGACCGTTCCCATTCGCATTGCCCTTCAGAAATCGGGCAGACTCAGCGAAGATTCCTACCAGTTGTTTAAAGCCTGCGGCATCCGCTTCGACTACGGCACGGGCAAACTCAAATCAGTCTCTTCCAATTTCCCCGCCGAATTTCTCTTCCTCCGCGACGACGATATTCCTGGCTACGTGGAAGATGGCGTGGCCGACCTGGGCATCGTGGGTGAGAACGTAGCCGTTGAAACGGGTCGGCAGGTGACAACGGTGCATAAGCTGGGGTTCTCGAAATGCCGCCTGTCGATCGCGATTCCGCGCGGTACGAACTACAGCGGCCTGAGCGATCTGGAAGGTAAAAGCATTGCCACCTCCTACCCCCGGCTACTGGGCACCTACCTGGCCGGGCAGGGTATCCGGGCCGATATTCACGAGATCAGCGGGTCGGTGGAGATTGCGCCGAGTATTGGGCTGGCCGAGGCCGTTTGCGACATCGTGTCGTCGGGCAGTACGCTGCTCAGCAACGGGCTGAAAGAGGTGGAAACCATCTTCCGGTCCGAGGCCGTAATGATCGCCCACCCCGGCCTATCGGCCGACAAGCAGACGCTGCTCGATCAGTTGCTGTTCCGCATCAACGCCGTGCAGGCGGCCAAGAACAACAAGTACATTGTGCTGAACGCACCCAACGAGGCCATTCCGGCCATCTCGAAATTGTTGCCCGGTATGAAAGCCCCAACCGTTACGCCCCTGGCCACCGAAGGCTGGAGTTCGGTGCATTCAGTGATCAACGAAAATGATTTCTGGGAAAATATCGAAGCCATCCGCGCCGCCGGTGCCGAAGGTATTCTGGTTGTTCCGATTGAGAAAATGATTAATTGACAGGCCGTAGAGACGCCTATAGGCGTCTCTACGGCCTGTCAGCAATTTTAAAGCAGCCACATTCCATCAACATGCAAATTATTCCCTTTCCCGACCGGGCCGACTGGCCACGCCTGTTGGCCCGTCCCATGCAGTCGTCGGCACAAATCGAGACGATTGTGGCCCCGATTTTAGCGCAGGTACGTACCCAGGGCGATGCCGCGCTGATCGAACTCGCCCAGCGGTTCGACAAGGTCGACCTGTCGGTATCGGGGCTGCATGTATCTCAGGCCGAGCTGGATGCCGCTGAAGCGCAACTGAGCGAGGAGTTGAAAGCGGCTATCCGGCAGGCCTACAGCAACATCCGCCTCTTCCACGAAGCGCAGCAGCAACCGGTTGAAAAGATCGAGACGATGCCCGGCGTTACCTGCTGGCGGCGCAGCGTGGGCATCGACAAGGTGGGCATTTATATTCCGGGCGGTACGGCACCGCTCTTCAGCACCGTGCTGATGCTGGGTGTGCCGGCGCAGTTGGCCGGTTGCCGCGAGGTAGTGCTTTGCTCGCCCAGTAACCACCCGGCTATCTACTTTGCGGCCCGGCTCGTCGGGGTCACGAAGGTATTCCGGGTTGGTGGGGCGCAGGCCGTGGCGGCCATGGCCTACGGTACCGAGAGCATTCCGCAGGTGTACAAGATTTTTGGGCCGGGCAACCAGTACGTAACGGCCGCCAAAATGCTCGTGGCCAAAGAAGGCACCGCCATCGATATGCCCGCCGGTCCCAGCGAAGTAGCCGTGTATGCCGACGATACGGCCATACCCGCCTTTGTTGCCGCCGATCTGCTGTCGCAGGCCGAACACGGGGCCGACAGTCAGGTGCTGCTGGTGTCGACCAGCAAGAAATTGCTGTCGGCCGTGAACCTGGTGCTAAGTACCCAGATGGACCGCCTGCCCCGTCGCGATATGGCGGCTAAAGCCATCGACAACAGCAAAGCGATTCTGGTGGATACGCACGCCGATGCCGTTGAGCTCCTGAATCAATACGCCGCCGAGCACCTGATCCTGAGTGTGGCCGATGCCGAAGCGGTAGCCGACCAGATCACCAACGCCGGATCTATTTTTCTGGGTAACTACACCCCCGAATCGGCGGGTGACTACGCCTCTGGCACCAACCATACGCTACCGACCAACGGCTTTGCCCGCGCCTACAGCGGCGTATCGCTGGATAGTTTCGTGAAGAAAATCACCGTGCAGCACATCACGCGGGAAGGCATCAGAAACGTTGGTCCCGTGGTCGAAGTCATGGCCGAAGCCGAATCGCTCGACGCCCACAAACGCGCCGTCAGTATCCGCCTGGCTTCGTTGAGAGAGTGATTTCGGTCGACTAATATTACGTTGCCAACAACAACTGCCTGGCACCCACTTAGTGATTGCAGTCAACCGCCCTGAACTGTTCGGTGTCTGAAATGGTCTGCTTCATTTCGGGTACCTGAACCACTTTGCGAAGTTTTTTCGCACTCATACGGGCTTGCGGCCCACTACATGTTGGCAGCCACAGCCAACTGGCTGATTAGGTTACTGGTACTCCATACTTTATAGGTCTAGATACGGCGATGAGCCAATAAAGACGGTCTGTCTGCCAGTGTCGGGGTTTACTTTCCTTTCCTTCAACCTTTACAAAAAATCAGTCGATGAAAGCATCAAGACGTAATTTCTTACAGTCGATGGGCGTTGGGGTGGCCAGTTTGGGCATCGCTCAGCAAGCCACCGCCACGGTTACCAATGGGCACCCGCCCAAAGCCATGAAACCCACCGGAGACGATCAGATTCTGTTTGTGGGTGACAACATCGCCATTGCCAATACAGAATATGGGAAGGTCAGGGGCTTTATTCTCCGGGGCATCCATCAGTTTTTAGGGGTTCCCTACGGTGCCGACACATCGGGCAAAAACCGGTTCATGCCCCCGCAAAAACCCACCCCCTGGACCGATGTTCGGCCGACGCTCTGGTGGGGAAATTCGGCACCCCAGATCATGGAAAAACGGTACGCCAACCCCTACGCCTCGTTTGTCGACCACTGGAATTATGACGATGTATCGGAAGACTGCTTAAAACTAAACGTGTGGACACCCGCGCTGGATACCCAAAAGCGCCCGGTCATTGTTTGGCTGCACGGCGGTGGCTTCGTCAACGGGAATGGCATCGAACAGGATGGCTACCATGGCGAAAACATTGCCCGACTTGGCAACACGGTTTTCTGTTCGCTGAATCACCGGCTCGGTGCGCTGGGTTATACGCATCTGAAAGCGGCGGGCGGCCACGCGGCATCGGGTAACGTGGGCAATCTGGATCTGGTGGCGGCCCTGCAATGGGTTAAAAACAACATTGCCAGTTTTGGCGGCGATCCCGATAACGTGACCATCATCGGTCAGTCGGGAGGCGGTGCCAAAGTGACTACCCTGATGAACATGCCATCGGCCAAAGGCCTGTTTCATAAGGCGGTGGCCTTAAGCGGCAGTTCACTGTCGGGCGTCAACAAGGAGTACGCCGAAAAATTGGGGCTGAAGGTGATGGAAGAGGCGGGGTTGAAGCCCGGCGAAATTGACAAGCTGCAACAGATTCCGTGGCGGCAGTACATCGACATTGCCAACCGGGCCGCTGAAAAAATGGCCGATGAAGCCAAACGGCTCAATCTGCAGCGGGGCGGCTACTCGCCCGTAGCCGATGGCGAATCGATGAACGGCGGTGCGTTTTTCAGTGACCCGAATCACTTCTCGGCCAACATTCCGCTCCTGCTCTGCTCCACGTTCCATGAGCAGAACCCCAGCCGGACCGATGCAGCCCTGGAGAAAATTTCGCTGGCCGAAGTGAAAGATAAAATCAAGCCGCGTTTCGGTGATAAAGCGGGCGATATCGTGGATGCCTACGCTAAAAACTTCCCCAAGGCACGCCCCATCGAGATTTGGGCGTTGATTGTGTCTAACCGGAAAAATGCCGTTGCCGCCGCCGATGCAAAGGCATCGCAACAGAAAGCACCGGTGTATCTGGCCTGGTTTGGCTGGCAACCACCGCTGTTCGACGGACGGATGCGGGCCTTCCACTGCGATGATATCTGTTTCTGGTTTTACAATACCGATCTGATGCTGACCCACACGGGCGGTGGCAAACGGCCCAGGACGCTGTCGGAAAAAATGGCCCGGTCGTTCGTTAATTTCGCCCGGACCGGCAACCCGAACGGGGGCGGCTTACCCAACTGGAAACCGTATACGGCCCAGAATGGTGAAACCATGATTCTGGACGATACATCTATGCTGGTCAATGACCCCGACCGCGAAGCGCGGAAAGTACTGGCGTAACCGGCCTGGTGCTTTTTCAACTTAATTTTTTGCCATAACCTGGTCTTTTTGTCATCCCTCCCTTGTCGGGATGACAAAAAGCTGGGCGCTTCCCCGATTTAAGCAGGCGCAGCAAGCGGACCTGGCCGCGGCACTGAGCATTATTTTGCTGTTTTTCTGCCCGTTATAAAGCGGAGAGGTCTTCGGTAATCAGAGCTGCTTTCTCCACCACCCACCCAGAGCGAACAGAACCAGCCCCGCCAGCAGCCATCTGGCTTGCCCGGCCACCTGTTCGACGGGTGCGGTGACGAGATTGGGGGCACCGGACAGGCGTTCAACTACCCAGCCTGTGGCCGCTACAGCCGCCACTCCGGCTCCGGCCCACCGTAACCCGCTGTAGCTGGGCGTCTGGCTCAGCAGCATCAGCCACGGAATCGTCAGCGCAATGACAACCAGCTGCATGAGTTCGATACCCAGGTTAAAGCCCAGGATACTCAGCGCCATCGGCCCCATACCCAGGCGCAGGTTGACGAGTGTACCCGCAAAAGCAAGGCCGTGAACCAGGCCGAAACCAGCCGCTACCCAGGCTTCCCGACCTGGAAACAGCGGCCGCAGAGCGTGAACGGCCGACACCAGAATGGACAGGGCGATCAGCACCTCAACGGGTTGACCCGGCAACCGAACCCAGCCCATAGCTCCGAGTAGCAGCGTCAGAGAATGGCCGAGGGTAAACGCAGTGACGATCAGCAGCAGCCGCCTGAGGCTATAGCGAACCCCACCAAACCGCCCCCACCGACCGCCAGATACCAGCAGCGGAGCGGGCAAAAGCAAGACCAGCAGAAACAGCAGGTGGTCGGTGCCCGCCGCAATGTGTTGGCTACCCAGCTGCACCATGGCGCGAAACCCCGCCCAGGCACTGCCCGTTTCCAGACTGACGACCAGGGGTGGTATGCGGTTATTCACAATATCCAGGTCAATAACGCCCACCTGAGCCGGGCTGTCTTCGTCGACGATCCCCCGCTCCCAGTCCTGACGAACAGACACCAGGATTTTATGCGTCACCACCTGATGAATGACCACATCGTAGTAAAGCGTAAACCGCCGAATACTTGCCCCCACCGGTGGCACAAGCTGAACCTGCGCCGTCAGTTCGCGGTAGAGGCCGTTGATCGGGTTCTGAGAGTCATGCACGGCCAGAGCCCCAACCGCCACAAGCCAGCGTTGCCCGTCGGGGCTCTGAAGGCGAATATGCCGGGCCAGGTAGTCGCGCAACTGAGGGCCAAACCGGGTCACCAGCGAGCCAGCCCCCGCTACAGGAACCGAATCGCTGATGGCCTGACCGAAGGCAGGCTGTAGTTCACTCAGCGGAATTTGCAGTTCCGCGTCGATACGATCTGGGTGGACAGTAAGCAGCACCACCGAATTGGGCATCGGGTGGGCCTTTACTACAGTTGGCGCAGCTACGACCAGCAGACTTAGCAGAAACATTAGCCATCTTACAGGATGGTTGGTGGCAAAAGACAGTTGCTTCACGAAAGAATCGGGTTTATGGTATTGGCCACCACAATTACCGGTGCGGGGTACTCGAATAGGCCGGGTAGGTGTTGTCGAAAAAGCAGAAAATAGGCGATTTATCTATCAGTACGCAGGGGGGCGTCTCCCTGTTGCTCCGCTACTGGCTACAACCCTTACCTGATCGGCTACACGTTCGAACATGGCTACGCGGTAGCCGCCACGCGTTCCCAACAGCCAGACCGCAGCTGTCCGTAGTGAAACGATTGGCCAACGGTTTCTGTGAGGCCAGCCTGCCGCAGGGCAAGGGGCCAATTGGTCCAGTGTCGCACCGGAATGCCGGTGGTCAGTCTGAAGAAGCGAAGCATCAGCCACATATAGGCGCGCTGCCAGTACGGCCCTGGGCTGGTTGAAATCAGTGACAATCAGTTGCCCATCGGGGCGCAGGTGCTGTAGCAAGGTCGGCAGCATATGCGCCAGCAGCGTCTCTATCGGGTACACGTCGAGCACAAACGGCAGCACGATATAATCGACCTGGTGGTGATGGGCCAGGGCCGCTTCGGTACCGACAATGAACTCGATCGGCGCAAGCGGCGGGGTACGTTGCCGGGCTTTGGCCAGCATAACCGCCGAGGCTTCTACGAACAGGATATGGGCCGGTTGCCGGGCCAGCAGGTCGGGTACTGTAGCGCCCGTTCCGCCACCCAGCACCAGCACCCGGCTACCCGAACGGACCTGATCGATGCCCCACTGCTGCGCCCGAATCAACGACCGCCCAAAGGCCAGGCGGGCGAGCAGATCATAGAAAGGGGCAACCAGATCGAAGGTCATGGTGAGAAAACGGCCTGAAGAACAGGAAATTGTATAAAGAATCTATGGGACTATACCTGAAAACGAAGGCGCTTGCAAAGGAATATTTTGCACTTTTCCAATACAGGCGAATCTTTCCAAAAGTCAATCTCGTTCTCTATACGTTAACGGGCGTCGAAGCTGCATTAGATAGAGTCCTTATTCTCAACGAACTAACAACTTCATGCAAACCAGTCGCACAAGTTTTACTCAGAAGTACCCCACCACGCCACTATCTTCCTTCTGGGCAACGGTAGGCTCATTCATTACGCCTGTTATTGAGGCGAACGCCGCCGCCTTTGACGCGTTGACCCGGATGGGCCAGCCTTTTGGCGGAAACATCATGGGCCGCTAGTACCGGCCTACCGCTTGCCTAATTCAATCGACCTGCATGTCGCTGATGCGTTTGGTATCGAGCGTAAAGCGCAGGCAGGTACGTTGCAGATGAAAGCCCGTTTTTCCGGCCGCACCGGGATTTAGATACAGCATATTGGCCAGCTTCGGATCACGCACCACCTTTAAGATGTGCGAATGCCCGCAGATGAACAGATCGGGGGTAGTGCTCTGCAGCAGGGGCCGAACCGTGGGGTTATAGCGCGGCGGGGCACCCCCAATGTGGGTGATCCAGACAGAGAACCCTTCCAGCTCGAACCGCAGGTTGGCGGGGTAGTCCCGTTCCGAATCGATGTTGCCGCTCACGATCCGCAACGGCCGGAAATCGGCCAGTTGCCGGGCTACGTCGGGTGCCCCTACGTCACCGGCATGCCATACCTCATCACAGTCGGCGAAATGCATAAACACCGCCGGGTCGAGGTAGCTGTGCGTGTCAGAGATAAGCCCGATTCGGGTCATGGTAGTTACGAATTACGAGGTACGAATTACGAATTATCGCTTACGCAGCGACAAACTATACATCGGCAACACGCCTGCGTAAGCAATAAATCGTAATTCGTACCTCGTAATTCGTAAATCATTTCAGGATTTCCTCTTTCATCTCCGACCGCATACGTTTTTTGTCCAGCTTACCGACGCTGGTTTTGGGGATTTCGGTCACGAACAGAACGCGGTCGGGTACGTACCACTTGTTGAGTTCACCGCGGTCTACCCGCTCCTGGAGGGCGGCCTTTACCAGTTCGGGCCGAAGCTTGTCTTTGTAGTCTGGTTTAGGCACAATGATGGCGTGCGGCCGTTCGCCCCATTTTTCGTCGGGTAAGCCAATAACGGCCACTTCGGCAATGCCCTCGATCTGGGAAAGCAGATCTTCAATTTCGAGCGACGATACCCACTCACCACCCGTTTTAATGACGTCTTTGGTGCGGTCGGCAATATGCACCCAGTTGTCGGGGGTGATGCTTGCCACGTCGCCGGTATGCAGCCAGCCATTCCGCCAGAGTTCATCGCCCCGTTCGGGCTCCTGCCAGTAGCCCTGGGTTAGCCAGGGGCCTCGCGCCACCACTTCGCCCACCGCTTCTCCGTCATGCGGCATAAAATCACCCGCATCATCCATCAGGCGCATTTCTATGAAAGGCGCAATCCGGCCGGCCTGGGTTAGTAACGGCACCTGCTCCTCAATCGACCGGGTTCGCTCGGCATCGTTCAGGTAGGTTACGGCCATGATGGGGGCCGTTTCCGACATGCCATAGCCCTGATACACCCGAATGCCCATTTTCATGGCCGCCGTGGCCAGCCCCTTCGTCAGGGCCGAGCCGCCAATGATTACTTTCCAGCGGCTCAACTGCTCGCGGAACTGCACGGCCGCCGGACTGCTCACCAGCATATTCAGGATCGTTGGCACGCAATGCGAAAACGTGACACCTTCGGTCAGAATCAGTTTCAGCAGCATCTCCGGCTCATATTTGCCGGGATATACCTGCCGCGCCGACAGCATGGTTGCCAGGTAGGGGAATCCCCAGGCATGCACATGGAACATGGGGGTAATGGGCATGTACACATCGGTGGTTGATTGGAACGACACCGCCTGATAGCCACAGACGTAGGCACACAGCCCCATGGTATGCATAAACAGTTGCCGGTGCGAGAAATACACGCCCTTGGGGTGGCCCGTTGTGCCGGTGGTATAGAACGTGGTGGCCAGGGCATTTTCGTCGAAGTCGGGAAAATCGAACGTGGCTGCCGCACTAGCCAGTAACGTTTCGTATTCACCGCCTGTGTTAGCTGGTGCGGTATACCCCGTACTATTGACCTGTTTGGTGTCGGCATCATACACCTTATCGCTCAGCACGAGTATGGTTTCTACCGTGGTCAGCTGCGACCGGATACCATCGAGCAGGGGCAGGAAATCTTCATGCACCAGTACCACCTTGTCGATGGCGTGGTTCATGGTGTACAGAATCTGGAAGGGCGACAGCCGCACGTTGATCGTATGCAACACCGCCCCAATGCACGGAACGGCAAAGAAAGCCTCCAGATACCGGTGGCTGTCCCAGTCCATGACCGCTACGGTATCACCTGCTTCTACCCCCAGGTCGGTGAGTACGTTGGCCAGCCGCTGCACCCGCTCGTTGAAGGTCGCGTAGGTCATCCTGAACAGATTTCGGTACACGATCTCCCGGTTGGGTTCATATCTGTCTGACTGACGAAGGAGACTTTTGATCAACATGGGTGGTTCGTGAGCTGAGGCAACCCGGGGAATCAAACGAACAGGCATAGGGAATTGAGTTTTTAGGTAAGGATGAACCCGCGTTCAGGGCGTTTAAACGCAGGTAACGAAAGTAAGTCAATTTTTCAAAAACCATCAACCAGTATAACGATTACCCTAAACTCTAGCACGATGGCAAGAGTAGCTCTACCCAACACAGAGCCAAACAACTGCTGAGTATAACTACTCATCCTCCATTCTGTCTATTTAAAAAGTCAGAAAGTCCTGTCTCTGGCTAATCGGGTGCAGCGCCTTCCCCCCACAACTGACCCACTCCGCTGCTAAGACTACCGGCCGGGACGGTATTTCAGGCCGTATGGGTTAATTTGCGCCGTTCCCTACAGACAGGGATTTTGCACCCTATGTCTTCTGCTGATTCAGCTTCCCCTACCGCCGCCCACGATCCGTTTGCCTCGCTGCGCATTCCCGATTTTCTGTACTATATCCTCAATTCGTTCTTCATCACCATCACCCTGCTGATTCAGGAGGTGATACTGGGGTACGAGCTGTACAAAATCACCCGCGACCCGCTGGCCCTCGGGTTGGTGGGTCTGGCCGAAGCCATTCCGTTTATCGCCCTCTCGCTGTTTGGTGGGCACCTGGCCGACCGGCGCGATAAAAAACGCATCCTGCAAATCAGCCTCGTCGTCATTATGCTGGGGTCGGTCATTCTGTACGCCGCCTTCCGCCCATCCATCGTGAGTCAGTTTTCGCAGACCAGTCGGCTGGCCGTTATTTATGGCGTACTGATGCTGATCGGTACGGCGCGGGGCTTTTACTCGCCGGCCAGTTCGTCGCTGAAGCCTTTTCTGGTGCCCCGCGAACTGTACGCCAACTCGTCGACCTGGAGCAGTTCGTTCTGGCAGGCCGGGGCCATTGTGGGCCCGGCGGTGGCGGGTCTGCTCTACGCAACCATCGGTTTTGAGAATACCCTGCTGGCGGCCATCTTCCTGTATGTCCTCTGCTTCATTTTCCTTTCGCTGATTAAACGTCGCCCCGTGGTGGCTACCCATACGGTAACGGATGTGGGCTTCTGGGGGAGCCTGAAAGAAGGGTTTGCTTTCGTCTTCAGCAACCGGATCGTTCTTTACGCCATTTCGCTAGATCTGTTCTCGGTGCTGTTCGGCGGGGTAGTGGCCATCCTGCCCATCTTCGCCGAAGACATTCTGAACGTCGGGGCCGAAGGGCTGGGCGTGTTGCGGGCGGCCCCCTCTGTTGGCGCGGTGGTAACCATGCTGGCGATGGCAAAATACCCGCCCACCCACAACGCCTGGCGCAACATGCTGCTGGCCGTGGCCGGGTTCGGCGTGGCAACCATCATCTTCGCGGTATCTACCAATTTCTACCTCTCGCTGGTGATGCTGGCCCTGACCGGAGCCTTCGACAGCGTGAGCGTCATTATCCGCCAAACCATTCTGCAAATCTTCCCGCCCGATCACCTGCGCGGTCGGGTAGCGGCGGTCAACGGCATTTTCGTCAGTTCGTCCAACGAGATCGGCGCGTTCGAGTCGGGGGTGGCCGCGCGTATATTGGGTACCGTCAGATCGGTGCTGGCGGGCGGTGCCGTCACCATCATCGTGGTCAGCTACATCTACACCCGCTCGAAAGACCTCTTCAGGGTGAAGATTAGTTGACTCTCCCACTCCTACCCTTCAAAGTACGTTACGTTATTGTCGCTCAGGAAGCGTTTGATGACGTCGACGTGGACGCAGGCACCAACATTCAGGAAGGGGTAGTTGGAAACGCGGGCTTTACGGCCATTTACCATCACGTCGCGCCCTTCGATGTCGAAGCCCAGGTGCAGGTGCCGCGTTTCGGCCTGCATGCCGTAGACAAGGCCGTTAACGTCGAATAAGGGGCCACCACTCTGCCCCCGCAGGCCGGGCGTGCTGAGTTCGATGCCCGTTATAGTGGTGCCGTTGTCAGACAGCAGGCGGGTGATGATGCCGTCGATCGGGAATTTGGGCGTGGTATCCCGCCCTTCGGCAATCCACTCAATATCATCGTTCCGGGCATTGTACTGGTAGTTCGTGAACTCGGGAAATGGATACCCCAGCCGACAAAGCGACCGGCCTGGCCGGGCCCGCGAACTGTCGCGCAGAAAGGTGGCGTGCCCTTTATAGAGAGTGCGCGTATAGCCGATAAATCGAATCAGAGCGAGGTCCTGCGTGGGGTGAAGATCAATTTTCAGCTCGCTGAACTGATCAACGCAGTTCATAAACATGTTGCGCACCCGAATGACGGTTTCCCCTTTAAAGCCGTACTTTTCTTCTGATTTGCGCAGCAGGTGCGCGTAATTTTTGTCGCGCTGAAACTGCCGTAGTTCAGCCCGAAACGCATTGAACTGACCGAAAATAGAGTCAGACTGGGAAATCAGTTCAGCTACGTGCTTACAGGTAATGGCGCAGGCTTCATCATTGACAAAAAAGAGCGTGGCCGAGCCTGGAACAACCTCATTATGCCCGTAAAGACGGAGAATGGAATGAATGGGGCGGGTAAATGGATCGACGGTGTCAATCGCGTCAGCAAACATAGGTAACAGTCTAAGACGCAAAGCTAAGTCGGAAAACCGCACCGGCAACGAACCCCCGTTGCCGGTGCGCCACACTTAAAGCTTTATAACCACTACATCGATGCGCCGGTTTTTCCGGCGGCCTTCCTCCGTATCATTCGTCGCAATTGGCTTTTCGGCCCCGAACCCCTGGGTGGTGATCCGGTTGGGGGCTATGCCAGCCGAGGTAAGCATAGACCGCACCGTATTGGCCCGCTCGAGCGAAAGATTTTTGTTCGCCGCCGCGTTACCGGTATTGTCGGTATGCCCCTGCACGTTGATCTGCAACGACGGGTAGGCGTTCATGATCTCGATGAGGTCATTCATGTTCGGCTGCGACTCGCTGGTGATCTTCGCCGAATTGGTCTCGAAGTTCAGGTTCTCAAACGTGAACGTGCGGGGTATGGGCCGGGTCTTTCCCGCCAGAAATCCAGCCAGATTGGCGTTGAACGTATTCTGGGCCACTCTGATCCGGCGGTTTCCGGGCAGGGCCATCTCTCTTCGTTCCTCGTCGGCCGCCGCGGCTGCGCCCGCCGGACCACCCGGAACAGAGCCAACCGGTGATCCATTCGATTCGGCCGCGTTGGCGCGGGACGTAACGGAGGTATCCTCCTGGCTGTCTGGCTCAGAGCGGGCGGTGGTATCGGTATACACCCCGTCGGTACCCGACTGCGGCTGGCGGCACTTCTGAATGATGAGAAACAAAATCAGTGCCCCTACGGCGATCATGGCCCACCGCAACCAGCTGATATTCTCGCGCTCCCGTTCAACCAGCGGGCTTTTCGGAATATCGGGGTTGACGGGTGTACCCGAAAAAGTGGTGACGCCCTGCGCTTCGCCCGTTTCGGGGCCGCCCAGTTTATCGAAGCCCAGCGACGTGACCAGTCCAGCCAGGCCGGCGGGGATGCTGGCCCGGATGTCGGCCACTTGTCCGCCAACCAGCGTGCTCAGGTTCAGGCCAGTCAGGCCATTTTCGAGCGATTGCCGCCCAAGCATCCCTTCAAGCACCGCCCCGACCAAATCAATCAGGCTCAGGGCCGACATGCGGTTGATGCCGCTGAAGTGGGCAATTTCGCGGGCCACCTGATCGACATGCGTGGGCAGGATGCGTTCAATGAACGTACCGCCCGACGAGACGGCATCCTGGGTTTCGGCGGCGGTATCGCTTACCTGCGCAATGTCGAGCGGGGTAGCGGTTTTTGAATAGGAGGTGTGCCGGAGAAAGTCGACAATATCGTCGGCACCGGAGAGGCCGTGGGTACTTTGGGCCAGCGCAGCAAGCACAATCGGAATTGTTGCCTTGATAGCGGTGCCTGTATGAGCAGGCGACTCGCCAATCCGCTGGCCCAACTGGTCGATTACCGAGGGCGTGAACTGGTCGGATAGATAAGTAAGCAGATTAACAGCCATAGATCTTTTTAAAAGGGTTTACGGCTGTTAACTCCCTGAGAATAGGTAATGTTGGATTTGGGGATAAGATTTCAAGTTTCAGGTTACAAGTGGCTTCGCATGCGGTGTGCCCCCAACCCCCTGAAGGGGGCTACAGCGCCGCAACCCGATGTGGAGCAGCTAGCCCCCTTCAGGGGGTTGGGGGCACACCACATGCGAAGCCACTTGTAACCTGAAACTTATTTCTTATCTACGGCGTGACCACCGAACTCGTTGCGGAGGGCGGCCACTACTTTGCCCGAGAACGTATCTTCCTGCAATGACCGGTACCGCATCAGTACCGACAGGGCAATAACCGGCGTAGGCACACCCATGTCGAGGGCTGTTTCGAGGGTCCACTTCCCTTCGCCCGACGAGTGCATACGGCCCAGAATCGATTCGAGCTTGGCGTCTTTCGAGAAGGCGTTTTCGGCCAGTTCCATCAGCCAGCTACGAATAACCGAACCGTGATTCCACATCTTCGCAACCGCCTGATAATCATACGGAAACGGACTCTTTTCCAGTACTTCAAACCCTTCGGCAATCGACTGCATCATCCCGTACTCGACGCCGTTATGCACCATCTTGGTGAAGTGGCCACTCCCGGCCGGGCCGGTATAGAGGTAGCCGTCTTCAACCGACATATCCGTAAAGACCTGGGCGATATACGATACCACGTCGGGGTCGCCGCCCACCATGGTACAGGCCCCATTCAGGGCGCCTTCCATGCCGCCGCTTGTGCCACAATCGACGTAGTTGATGCCTTTTTCTTTCAGCATACCGTAGCGGCGCAGCGTATCCTTATAATGCGAGTTGCCGCCGTCTATAATAATATCCCCTTCGCTAATCAGGGGCAGGAGTTGATCGATAACCCGGTCGATCAGCGGCCCGGCCGGAATCATCAGCCAGAGCACACGCCGTCCCTGAAGCGCATGGCAGAGGTCGGGCAGGGTCGATACGCCCTGAGCGCCCTTCTCCTTTATGTCATTCACCAACCCCTCGTTGATGTCGTAACCAATTACTTCGTGCTTATGGCGCAGCAGGTTGAGCACCATGTTGAAGCCCATTTTACCGAGGCCAACAAATCCAATTTGCATAGAACAGACGGAGAGTGGAATGAAACTAAATGCCGGCAACTGGTCCGGAATGCCGCGTAATGTTACGCATAGGCTGGCATTTATCCCACGGCCCGGGTTGAAACAGGTCCATAAAACTCATCCGATATTACGGCTCTCGTAATAAAATCATCTACTTCGATCGGTTGATCCAGAAGTACTCTGGCGTTGAAAAATGCCCATAGCACTTCATCAGACGGGTCGTAACGCTGATTGAGCCGGACCAGGTCCTGAATACTCGGTTTTAACGTAGAAACTCCATGCTGTTGGTTCTGTTGAGTAAACATAAGCGTATCGTTTAGAGGGTAGCAGGTCATTAACCAGCCCGTCGCCAGAAGGTTTATTAAAAAATACATTTGCTGGCTGTGCTCATACACAGCCTGTTAGATTACGCTGGCGTTGGTATACGGAAAAACCCCTATAGAATGATGCAGGCCGTATGTACCAATGGCTGGATTTATACCGGGCGGTCTTGTTGCCGGTGAAAACGGTGCTTCTTTTGCCGGTGAAAAATAAACGAACCATGATAAATTTATCCGGTCTGCTCGTTCAGCTATGTATTGCCACCGGCCTGCTGCTGGGAGTTTGCCGCCAGGCCGAAGCCAAACCCAGGCCCAAGAAGTTGGTGAAAGTCTGGGAATCCGACTCTACCCTGCGCGTGCCCGAGTCGGTACTTTTCGACCCCGCTACCGACATCATTTACGTGACCAACATCGATGGCAAGGCCGATGAACTCGACGGCACTGGCTTCATCAGTCAGATGAGTATCGACGGCAAAATCACCAACCTCCGCTGGGCAACTGGTCTCAATGCCCCCAAGGGCATGGGCCTCTACCGGGGTAAACTGTATGTAACAGACGTGTACCGGCTGGTGGAGATCAACACCGCTACCGGGCAGGTTGAAAAAACCTACGATGCCATTGACCCGAAAAATGCGTTCCTCAACGACGTTTCAGTAGCCAAAGACGGCACCGTATACGTGACCGACAATCGATTCGATAAGCTCTACCGACTGAAAGAGGGCAACTGGGAGGTGCTTATGTCGGGCGAACAACTCAACAGACCCAATGGCGTGCTGGCCGACGGCAAAGAGTCTATTCTGATCGGCAGCACAAAAATAGGGGCGCTGCGCCGGGTAGACCTGGCCACCCAAAAAATGACCACCATTGCCGATGGCATGGCGAATACCGACGGAATCGTGTCGGACAAAAAAGGCGGCTACTTTGTGTCGGACTGGAACGGACAGATCTTTTTCGTGGCTAAAGACGGGACAAAACAAAGTCTGCTCGACACCCGTGCGAGCAAAATCAACTCGGCCGACATCGAGTACATCAAACAGGGCAAGCTGCTGCTGGTGCCCACCTTCCTGAGAAACACCGTGGTTGCCTACCATGTCGAGTAGGGGTTGACCTACTCTATTGGTGAAGCTGTTTAACACTGTTTTTGTCATCCCGACAAAGGAGGGATCGTGGCGTTCTTATCGAATAACCTCTTTTCTTTAACAGGAATGCCATGATCCCTCCTTCGTCGGGAGGACGAAACACCAATTACAAAAAACAGCTTCCCCAAAAAGCCCCGTTTGCGCACTGCAAACGGGGCTTTTTGGGTTTATGGCCCGCTGGTTCATCGCCCGGTTATTCGCCTTCATCAACTTTTTAGGTGGCTTCATGCAACGTCGCCCTCCCCCTCTTCCATCTATTGGGTAAGCTCGGTCCACACAGGAACAGCCTCAGCCCGACCCCTTATTCACAACCATTGAACCCAAGATTTCAGCCGCTTATGTAAGATCAGGTACTATGCACCACCTAGTACCTTTGCTTTACAACATCATTAACGGCCACAGCCACCTTCCCCTATGCGCTTACTCATTCTACTCTCCGTTTTTTTCTGGTTAACTGCCCCTGTAACCAACGCGCAGCAGTCGATCAGAGGCACCATTACCGGCCAATGCGTGGATCAGGCCGATAAGCCGCTTCCCTTCTCAACGATGCTGCTCCTCAAGGCAAGTGATTCAACACTGGTGAAAGGGGCCGTTGCTGATGCCGAAGGAACCTACCTGTTCGAGAACATTGCCGCTGGTCAGTACCGGCTCAGGGCGCAGCAGGTTGGCTACGCAAAAAACGTCAGCGAGCCGTTTGCGGTCGATGCCGGGCACCTGACGGTTAACATGCCGACGCTGAAACTTGCCGAAGAACAGAAGAAACTCGCCGAAGTAACGGTGGTAGCCAAACGGCCATTCATTGAGCAGCAGGTCGACCGTATGGTCGTAAACGTTGAGAACAGCGCTGTGGCGGCGGGCAACACCTTGCTGGAAGTGCTCGAAAAGGCACCCGGCGTTACGGTCGATCAGCAGAACGAAGAGATCAAGGTGCGGGGCAAAAGCGGCGTTATCGTTGAAATTGACGGCAAACGCTCGTTTCTCTCCACCCAGGAGCTGATGAACCTGCTACGGAACACACCCAGCGATAACGTCGAGAAACTGGAGATCATCACCAATCCGTCGGCCAAATACGACGCCGCCGGCAACTCAGGCATCATTAACATCCGCTTCAAGAAGAACAAGAATTTTGGCACCAACGGCACCGTTACCCTCGGTGCCGGGCAGGCGCTGCAACCGAACGGGCGCGGCCAGGCATCGGCTTCGCTCAACCTGAACCACCGCGAAGGAAAAGTCAACCTGTTTGGTACCTACAGCGTAGGGCAATACAACAACTTCGGGGGGAATGATCTGTATCGCCGCATTCCGTATCAGGGCAAGGTGACTTATTTCGATCAGCACAGTATCCGTAACGGCCGCAGCCAGAACCACAATTTCAAGGCGGGTATGGACTGGTCAGTGTCTAAAAAGACGACGCTTGGCGCGCTGTTCAGTGGTTTTACAAGCGCCTGGAAACAGCCCAATGCCGAGACCAATACCAATATCCTGAATGAGCAGCTCGCCGTAACGCGCCGGTACACCACCTTCAACGATGCCAACAGAAGCCTGACCAACCTGAATGTCAACCTCAACGCCAAGCATCAGTTTGACGATAAAGGCCGGGAGTTAAGTGCCGATGTAGACTATGTGACCTACGATGGGCAGTCGTTCAATGTGCTGGGTACGCAGTATTATACCCCCGACGGAGCCCTCAGCAACCGGCCCGATTCGGTGCGCAACACCATGCCTTCGGCCATCAACATCCTGGTTGGCAAGGTAGACTACGCCCATCCGCTGGGAAAAGGAAAAGTTGAAGCCGGGCTGAAAGCAAGCCGCGTGGAGTCGGACAATAACCTGACGTTCGAGACCAAAGCCGATAGCTGGAGCGTTGACCCAACCCGCTCGAACCGCTTCATCTACACCGAAACTATCTCGGCGGCCTACGTGAACTACAGCACCAAACTGAGCCGGAAAACGCAGCTACAAACGGGCCTTCGGCTGGAACACACCAACTCGGTGGGCAACTCGCTGACGCTCAACGACCGGCGCGAACGGGACTATACCAACCTGTTTCCCAGCGTTTTCCTGACGCATCAGCTGGACACGAACAACGCCGTCTCGCTGAACTACAGCCGCCGCCTCGACCGCCCCAATTACCAGAACCTGAACCCGTTTATCTTCTTCCTCGACCCGTACACCTACTCGCAGGGCAACCCGAACCTGCGGCCCCAGTTTACGCACTCGATGCAGCTGACGCACACCTTCAAACAGGCCTTCATCACCACCCTGGCCTACAGCCGCATTACCGACGCCATTCTGAGCGAGGTACCCCACCAGATTGCGGCCGAAAACAAAACCTACGTAACCACCGAAAACATCGACCATCAGGACAACATCAACCTGACGGTCAGCTTCCCGGTAACTGTTACCAAGTGGTGGCGGATGCAGAACAACCTGTCGGCGTTCTATAACAACTACAAGAGCTTCTACAACGACGAGCTGGTCAGCATGCAACAAACCTCGTGGAACATGTACAGCAGCCAGAACCTCACCCTGAGCAAGACCATGTCGGTTGAGGTAAGCGGTTTTTACAACGGGGCGAGTGTATACGGCTTTATCCGGGCGCAGCCCCAGGGTGCCCTCTCAGTTGGCATTCAAAAGCAGGTCTGGGACAAGAAAGGCCGCTTTAGCCTCAACATGAACGATCTGTTCTGGACCAATAAATTCAGGGGACACGCTCAGTTTCAGGACATCGACTTCACGATCAGGTCTTTCTGGCAGAGCCGCGTTGTCCGGGCCTCGTTCACCTACCGCTTCGGCAACCAGAACGTGAAAGCTGCCCGGCAGCGCAACACCGGGGCCGACGAACTGAGAAACCGCATGCAGTCGGGCAGCTGAGCCGCCCACTATACGATTTTTGATTAGTTTAGGTTAAGTAAACCAAAAAGCCATTCCCAACTTGAGGAATGGCTTTTTTATGTGTTGATAATCAGTTAGATACACTGATCCCCAACGCACTCTAAAATTGCCATTCAATAAAAAGCTATAAGTTAATCTTGTAATTTTTATATCATTTGTGCGCTCGAACATGGATTGCAACTTAGTAAGAACCCTTCCATGCAGAAGCAATAAACTCTATTAAGCGTTGAGGCATAAATTTTCTTTTAATCAGACTAATACAGGCAAGCCGAAAACTGTATAGAGTAGGCACTATTTTTAAATTCAATCCACATGCAAAATATTCTGGTTCAATGGAATGAAGTACTGCTTGAAGCCATCCGACAAACTAAACCTGGGCCACCAATGGTAGCCCGTTCAATTGCTATTGTTTACACCTCTATTTATGATGCCTGGGCCGCATACGACCCTGTAGCCAAACCTACAAGACCTGGTTTAGCTCAGAGGCCTGCTATCGAAAACACTATACCAAATAAAGAAACCGCAATCCACTATGCGGCATTTAGGTCTTTGTCAGATCAATTCCCTTCGGTGAATTCACTTTTTGTTAATAAAATGGTTGCGTTGGGTTTAGACCCAACCAATACATCAACAGCAGTCAATACCCCGATTGGCGTGGGAAATAAAGCAGCCAATCTGGTATTGACCTTTCGCCAAACGGATAATGCGAACGAGGATGGAAACTATGCCGATACAACCAATTATAAAAGTGTAAATCCTCCCTTAAACCCTCATTTCCCCTCCACAGTAGAAGAAATTCCTCATCCTGATAAATGGCAGCCACTGGTTTATTTAACGATCGATTCAAGGCCAGCTACACCTAATTATATTGCACCCCACTGGGGCCAGGTCATACCGTTTGCCTTGAGCTCGGGGAGCCAATTTCGCCCAACACCCCCTCAACTAATTACCTCACAAAATTTTTTGGATCAGGCAAAACACGTTATTGAGGTGCAGGCAACTCTAACACCCCTGCAAAAAGTAATGGCAGAATACTGGGCAGATGGCCCCAAATCCGAACTCCCTCCCGGTCACTGGACTATTTTTACCTCTTTTGTGGCGGAAAGAGATAATATGGATTTAGATCGAAGCGTAAAATTATTTTTTGCGGTAACCAATGCTATTTTTGATGCATCTATAGCCACCTGGGATGCTAAAAGGGTCTTATGATTATGCACGCCCCATTACCGCCATTAGGCATTTGTTTCGAGGAAAAACGATTAAAGCATGGGGCGGCCCCGGTAGGGGAACGGTAGACATACAAGGAGAATCCTGGCGAACTTTTCAAGTCAATACGTTTCCCACTCCACCATTTGCTGAATACACATCGGGTCATAGTGCCTTTAGTATGGCAGCTGCCGAAGTTCTAAAGCGTTTTACGGGAAGTGATAGGTTTGGCTATTTTTACGTACAAACCAAACCGTTGGCCGCTGACCCAACAGAAAATGTCATCGGTTTGACTATGGGTTGGAATACCTTCACCCAAGCCGCATGGGACGCTGGGGAATCAAGATTATATGGGGGAATACATTTTTATGAAGGTAATGTTGCAGGCCTGGAATTAGGAGCGAAAGTAGGTGCAAACGCCTTTACAAAAGCAGAAAGCTATTGGTTGGGGACAATATAAATTCCATGTCAGTGAATAGGCTTTGTTGCATGGCTCTCGAAAGAGTTATGAAAAACTGGCAGGCGTCCAGCGGCATGGTCTCCACCTGCTGATGCCAGGCCCAGCCATCCTGTTGGTTTCATGGTACGCAGCGAATTAAGTAAACCAAAAAGCCGGCCCCACCATGAGGACCGGCTTTTTGGTGCGCTGACGCCTATTCCGGGAAATACGCCCTCAGGAATGGACCAAACGGGCGTATTCCGTTATTTTCGCCCTTCGCAACCCACACACCCATGCTGCTTACCGCCCTGACACCCGCCGAATCCCTCGAAAAAGCCTATCGCCTTCAGTCGGGCAACCGCGAACAGATCGACCGGTTCAAGGCCGGTTTCGTACGGCTGCTGAGTCTCATCAACGAACAGGAAAGCGAAGAGAACGTGAAGGGGCATCTGATGGACTTTCTCAAAGCGGTTTATTACAACGGTGCCGCGCTCGGCGAGACCTACGTGGTGGCCCCGAAAGGCCGGACCGATTTTGTGATCCATGCCGGAAAAGACGCCACAACCCCCGCTGCGGTGCTTTTCGAGGTGAAACGCCCGGCCAACCGGGGCGAAATGATTACCCGCCAGAACCTCAACGCCAAAGCCTTCCACGAACTGCTGCTGTATTACTTCCGCGAACGCATCGACGCGCAGAACAACGACATCCGGTACTGTGTGGTCACCAGCGTCTACGAGTGGTTTATCTTCGACGCGGCCCTGATCGACCGGCTGTTCTTTCGGAATGCGTACCTGACCAAAGAGTACAAAGCCTGGGCCAGCGGGCAGAAGGTCAGCACCAACAATGAGCTGTTCTATTCCGAGATTGCCAAACCCTTTCTGGCGTCATTGACAGAGGAAATACCCTTTACCTATTTCGACCTGCGCGAATTTTCAGCGGCTGGTGACCGACCAGGACCAGGCCAATGATAAAGCCCTGCTGCCGCTCTACAAGGTGCTCTCCCCTACCCACCTGCTGAAGCTGCCGACGGCGACCGACAGTAACCGGCTGAACCCTACCTTCTACGCCGAACTCCTGCACCTGATCGGGCTGGAAGAGGTGAAAATGGGGGGTAAGAAAGTGATCCGGCGCAAAGAAACGGCCGGGCGCAACGAAGGCTCACTGCTGGAAAACGCCCTGGCCGAGCTGGAGTCATCGGGCAAGTTCTACCAGCTCCACGACCGGGCCCAATACGGTGCCACCACCGACGAACAGCTCTTCAGCGTGGCGCTCGAACTGTGCATTACGTGGGTGAACCGGGTGCTGTTTCTGAAGCTGCTCGAATCGCAGCTGCTGACCTACCACCGCGCCGCAACAGGCAACGGCAACAGGGCCTACGCGTTTCTGAACCGGGAAATGATCGCCGATTTCGACGAACTGAACAAGCTGTTTTTTCGGGTACTGGCCCGCAAACCATCCGAGCGGCAACCCTCCATTCAGGCTAAATTCGGGCGGGTGCCCTACCTCAACAGCTCGCTGTTCGAGGTGACAGCGCTGGAGAATGAGACGCTGGCCATCAACCAGTTAGACAACGGCCTGACCCTACCGCTGCTCCGCAACAGCGTGCTCAACGACAACCCCGCCTACCGGCAGCAGAAAGCCCTGCCCACCCTGGCCTACCTGTTTGCGTTTCTGGAAGCCTACGATTTTGCGTCGGAGAGCCGGGAGGTGATCCAGGAAAAGAACCGGACGCTGATCAACGCCTCGGTGCTGGGGCTGATCTTCGAGAAGATCAACGGCTACAAAGACGGGTCGTTCTACACGCCGGGCTTCATTACCGAGTATATGTGCCGCGAGACCATCCGGAAGGCGGTGGTGCAGAAGTTCAACGAGGCCAACGGCTGGGACTGTGCCGATTTTGCGGCCCTGGCCAACAAAGACCTCGACCGCACCCCGGCCAACGCCCTCATCAACGAAATTCGGATCTGTGACCCCGCCGTGGGGTCGGGGCATTTCCTGGTGTCGGCCCTCAACGAACTGATCGCCGTGAAGTCTGACCTGGGCATTTTGCAGGATCAGACCGGCAGGCGGCTCAAAAACTATACGGTCAGCATTCTGAACGATGAGCTGATTGTGCTGGACGAAGACGGAGAGCCCTTTCAGTATGTGCTGGGCGCAACCGACAAGCTGAACGCAGCCCGACCTACCCCCGAACGACAGCGGGTGCAGCAGACGCTGTTTCACGAAAAGCAGACCCTCATCGAAAACTGCCTCTTCGGGGTCGACATAAACCCCAATTCGGTGAAGATCTGCCGGTTGCGGCTCTGGATCGAACTGCTCAAAAACGCCTACTATACCAACGAATCGGGCTTTGCCGAGCTGGAAACCCTGCCCAACATCGACATCAACATCAAGCAGGGCAACAGCCTGCTGAGCAAGTTCAGCCTCAGCGAAGACCTGAGCGACGTGTTCCGGAAACAGCGGTTTTCGCTGCGTACCTACAAAGACGCGGTGGCCGCCTACAAAGAGGCCAAAAGCAAAGAGGCAAAAGCCGAACTACAGCGGTTCATTACCGAGATTAAAAGCCAGTTTCGCGAAACGGTGTATAACCGCGACCCGCGCCGCAAAAAGCTAGCCACCCTGCGGGGTCAGCGGGTGCTGCTCGACAACAACATCGACGTGTTTGGCAACGCCATAAAAGACCCGAAACTGGTGGCCGCCGAACAAAAACGCCTCGACAACTACATTGCCCAGATTGAAGCCGAAATTGCCGACATCGAAGACAATTCTTTGTATCGAAGTTCATTTGAATGGCGGTTCGAGTTTCCCGAAGTGCTGAACGACAAAGGTGATTTTGTGGGCTTCGATGCCGTGATTGGCAACCCGCCCTACATCCGGCAGGAAGAACTGGGACAGGAGCGAAGACGTTGTTGAAAAAAGACCTTCCAGCACCTACGCGGGTACGGCCGATCTGTACGTGATGTTTGTTGAGCATGGCATCCGGCATATTGCGGCCCAATGGTCAGTTCGTGTACATCATTCCCAACAAGTGGATGCGGGCGGGCTACGGGGCTCAGGACCTGCGTAAGCCTTTCAAAAAGAAAGGCTGCGATCGAACAGATTGCCGACTTCGGCGACCTGCACGTTTTCGAGGAGGCGACAACGTACCCCTGCTAGCATACAGGCACAGAAAGCTGGCCACCATGCCACATTTCGAGGCCATTAGACCGACAAACGTAGCAGTATCGCACTGGACTTGGCCACCACACAACAGGCGGTCGTTTTGCGGTTCCGCATACAGTTTGCCGGATGAGGGATGGACAGCTGACCAATGGCCAACAGCAGATTGACGAATAAGCTACGCGCTACGGACGCTGTGCCCTTGGGCGAGTATGTAAATGGAAAAGCCTACTATGGGGTCAAACCTGGCCTGAAGAAGCATTTGTGATCGACGCGGCCACGAAAGACCGTCTGATTAGCGAAGACCCGCGCAGTGCTGACGTGATCATAAACCAGTTCTTGCTCGGTAGAGATGTAAAGCTTATGCTATCAATACCCCAAGGCGACGTTTCTAATATTTACAAGGCGTGGAATAAATATTGACAGTTATCCAGCTATAAAAGCACATCTGTTAATGTATCGAGAAAGATTAGAACCACAACCGAAGGATTACAAGGGTAGTAAATGGAAGGGGCGAAAGGAGGGTACGTACAAATGGTACGAAGTTCAGGACGCTGTTGATTATTACGAAGAGTTCGCTAAGCCCAAAATCATGTACCAAAAGTTTCAGGTCAAACCGGCCTTTGTGTATGATGAGCAAGGTCTTATTGTAATGATTCCATATGGATTATTACCAGAGCAGATAAAGCCCATTCGCTTTCCTCAACTCTAAAATGGGTTGGTATTTATCTCAAACTACTGCACGGCTATTCAGAACGGCTATCAGACTCATCTATCAATATTTTGGGCAAATCCCAATCCCGGTACACCTTGCCGATGCTCAGGAACCATTAACAAGTATAGTCAACCAAATCTTAGCTACCAAAGCCACCGACCCAACGGCTGACACAGCGGTCCTGGAAGCAGAAATAGACCGGCTGGTGTACGGGCTGTATGGCCTGACGGAGGCAGAAATAGCGATTGTAGAAGGACGTACCTAACCGCAGCCAGCACATCATGAGCAACCAAGCCGCTGAAAACCCATACGCCAACAAAGCCGGGACGGCAAAACGCGGAAAAGAATTCGAGTGGCTGGAATGGGAACAGCAAACCTACCTGACCAGCATCTGGCAGCTCCCGATGGAGGAACGCCGGGCCAGAGCAATCAGCAGTCATAAATTCCAACTTCGGTGCGATAGCGAAGGCGGCTACGAGTACAGCCACGAAGAAAACGAACGCCGTTTACAGGAGCTATTGGCCCTTTACAAAGCCATTTAGGCGCATCGCGAATACAGATTCACAAACCCGCACCGGGGCCGTCTCTTTTCTGGCAAGCAGCGCCTGGGTAGTTGGCTTTTTGCTGCGATCGGGTTTTTGCCGTATGCCCAATCCGACCACTCCTGTCGGCCCAAATCGGCCTGTTTATGTTCATGGGGTACGCTTGAAAATTACTCGGGTTTGTGATACACCAGCACCGGAACAGTGGCCGACGACAGCAGCTTTTCGGTTGGGTCTGTGCCCAGCATACCACCCAGGAAACCGGTTACGCGCCGTTGAACCACAAACAGGTCAGGTTTATTTTCATCGATCTGATCGGGGGTAATCACCGTCAGGTGGGCGTCGAAGGCATCGATGAAGGCGGCAGTCTGATCGGTCACCATCTGCTGGGTAATCTGCTGTTGCAGCACATACACCACCGACCGAAAAGCTACCGCCGGTTTGCCCGTGCCGGGTTCGCTGTCGGGAATGAAGAGCACGGGGCAGGGCGCGTGGCGAACCACATCATCGGCGGCGCTACCGGCCATGCGGTCGAAAAAGGTAGAGATCGCGTTGCGCTGGGTAATGAGCAGGTCGGGCGCGTACTCGCGGGCGGCGTCAACGATGCTATCGCCCACATTACCCATCCGCCACTCACCCACGGCATCTAATCCTTCGGTCCGAAACTGCTCGACGAGCGTGTGCAGGTGTTTCTGACTGATCGTTTCGAGATCGAGCGTTGCCATCGTTCCTACCCCAGGGTCGGCGAAGGTAGGCAGAGAGGTATCGGCCATGGCGGGCTGGAATACGTGCAGCACCACCACGCGCGCCTTCCAGGCTTTTGCCATCAGGTGCAGGTAAGCCACTGCGGTCGACGACTGGTCGAATAAATCGCTTGGGAAGAGAATCGTTTTCATAGGCAGATCAAGTAAAGAAAGCATCTAGTCAACTGCTCAACACCCTGGATAGTTATGTTGCCTTAGCGTAGGTGGGTATAGTTCCACTTACTCGCCCTGCTTTTTTACGGCCTCGGCCAGCTGCGTTCGACGGAGGAAAAACTGGTTGAGCTGGGCGGGCAGGTTGGTCTCCGTAAAATTGGCCTGCTCCAGATTGGGCATCTCAAGCAAGGCCGCTGGTAGTTGACTGATGCGGTTCTGCGATAAATTCAGGGTAGCCGCCGTGAGGCTCTTCCAGGGTACGCCATCCAGCCCGGTAATGCCGCAATTAATGAAAACCAGATGCCTCAGGTAGGGCAATCTGGCGGCGAGTTGCAGGCCTTCGACCCCCTCGAACTGCCGCTGATTCAGGATCGACAGACTGGTCAGTTCCCTGCAGTTGGCCAGGCTGGCAGGTAACGCCAGCACCTGCCCGCGCCCCTGACCCGTCAGCGAATCGGCGCGGCCATCCATCAGCAGGCTTGTCAGGTGTGTGAGCTTACCCAGCGATTCAGGCAGCCCGATCAGGCGTTTGCCCACCACCGCCAGATAGGTCAGCTGCTGGCAGTCGGTCAGGGTGGCAGGCAGCACCAGCATGCGGTCACTCTCCACGATCAGGTTTTCCAGCGCCTGCCAACGGCCAATTTGCTCGGGGAGCGACTCAAGCAGCGGTAGCCGTATGGTCACCGACGTAACACCCAGCCAGCCACCAACAGCGGCAGGCAACCGGGCAATCGGGTTGTCAGACACCGCAACGGAGGTCAGCGAGGTAAGCCCGCCGATGGTTTCGGGCAGTTCCCGAATCTGGTTCATACCCAGGGCAAACCGACTCAGGCGGCGAAGCGAGCCCACCGATTTGGGCAGGCTCGTCAACTGGTTGTTGCCCAGTACCAGCGTTTCCAGCGAGTCGAGCTGGCCGATGCTCTCGGGCAGGGCCGTCAGCGGGTTGTTATCGAGCAGCAGCGAGCGCAGTCGTTTCATCTTTCCCAGCGAAACAGGCAGCTCCGTCAGCTGATTATCGGTCAGGTACAAGTCGCGTACCTGGCGTGAGGCCGACGGGGAAACTGGCGATTTTATTCCAGAAAGCGGCAATGGTCTCCAGCTTTGGCAACGTGCCCAGTTCGGCAGGCAGCGCCGTCAGCTGATTCATGGCTACGTTCAGCTGCCGGAGCTGCTGTAGCTGGCTCACCGACGCAGGCAGCTGGGTCAGCTGGTTGGTGTTCAGCGACAGGCTGGTCAGGGAGGTTAGCTGGCCAATGGCGGCGGGCAGCGCCTCCAGCTCACAACGGCTCAGACTAAGCCGACGCAGCCGGGCCAAGCGGCACAGGGCATCGGGCAGGCGGTGCAACGGATTGTTGTCGAGAATCAGTTCTTCCAGCGCGGCCAGCTGCTCTATAGTTCCAGGCAACTCCGTCAGATTAACGTCCGGCATCGACAGGTAGGTCAACCCCTTGTTGCTCAGTAAGCTGGCCGGAAACGACGTCAGTTTGATCTGCTCCAGTTCCAGCCTTTTCAGCGTTGTCAGACCCGCCAGCGCTGAATCGAGCGAAACAGCCGGGTTGTTTCCGGGTAGCCGCCTGAACGAGCGGCCACTTAGGTGCAGCGTCTGAAGCTTAGGTAAGGCACCCAACTGAAGTGAAACTGGTGGTGAACCGGAAAAATCGAGCGTTTCCAGATTCGTCAGGTAGGGTAGCCCTTTGTTCAGGTCAGGCATGAACGGGTCCATCACGCTCAGGTAGGTCAGCTGCGGCAGGGAGCTGAGCACCAGATCGATATGGCGGTTTAGTCCGTGCAAGGTCAACCGCTTCAGGTGACGCATCCCGGCCAGCGCAGGCGGTACATCCCGGTTTTCCGAAAAAAGATATTGCTGGATCGTCAGTGATTCCAGCGCCGGGCAGGCCTGTAGGGCGGTAATGGCCTGTTCCAGATCAAGATCACCGGTAAGCGTCAGTTCAGAGAGTGCCGTCAGCGTTTCCCAGCCGGTTGGATCAAGCTTTTTCTGGTTGGGAAGCGCCCCAAATCGTGTCTGTCCCCCTTTACCATCGCTCACCAGTGTCCAGGATCGATTACCGCTGATAGCCGACGAAATGGTCATTTTCCGCAGCGATGGCCAGGTGGCCAACACCGGGAGCAGGGAATCGCTCATGACGCTGTCGGCCAGTTCGATGGTAAGGCTGCTGGCGGGCGGAATGGTGCGTAGTGTTTTCCAGTCGACCGGCTGGTTTTTCGCCAATTCAAGCGACAGATGATACGGTTTGCCCGCCCGATCGGCCAGCTTTTCGGCCAGATCGGCAACCGACTTATACGTGACCACATACGGGCTGTTGCTGATTCCTGAATTAGTCGGGCGCTGCGGAATGTACCAGGTTAGCCCGCTGTTTGTTGGTGGCTGGGCCCTTACCCAGGCGGGCAACCACAAACAGGCCAGCCACAAACCCATCAGGTAGAGCCTGCCCCGCCGGGGCGGGGGTATCCT
Organism: uncultured Cytophagales bacterium; assembly: GCA_963750355.1. Taxonomy (GTDB): domain Bacteria; phylum Bacteroidota; class Bacteroidia; order Cytophagales; family Spirosomataceae; genus Fibrella. The sequence goes on from CAVVQL010000007.1 coordinate 160,616, forward strand.
GGTAGGCCGACGGTTGCCGCCACGGTATCCTTGCATAGCTTTGCACAGTTGCTGATAAACGAAGCAAGTTAAATAACGACGTCAACGAATAGCTAACGCCATGTCTTTCGATTCCGAAATAGATTCAGAGCCACGTACCCCCGCTCAACAGGGCTTTTTCTTTCCCGCCGAATGGCATCCCCACGTAGCAACCTGGCTCACCTGGCCGCATACCGAAGCGTCGTGGACGAAGGAGCGCCTGGAACTGATGATGCCCGCTTACCTCGATTTCATAAAAGCCATTTCGGAAAGCGAACCCGTCTGCATCAACGCCCATAACGAGCTGGTGATTCAGCAGGCCAACATGCGGCTGCTCATGGCGGGGGCCAACATGGACCGCATTACGCTCCTCCCCTTCCCGACCAACGATTCGTGGTGCCGCGACCACGGCCCGGCTTTTCTGATCAATCCGGCCAAAAAAGAGCGCATGATCGTGAACTGGGGCTACAACGCCTGGGGTGGCAAATACCCGCCGTTCGACCGCGACGACCTGCTGCCAACGGCCATTGCCCACTACCGTAAACTCGACTACGTAACGCCCGGCATCGTGATGGAAGGCGGGTCGGTCGAGTTCAACGGGGCCGGTACGGTGCTCACCAGCCGCGCCTGTCTGCTCAACAAAAACCGCAACCCGAACCCTAAGCCAGGCCCGGATTGAACGCTACCTCTGCGACTATTACGGTGTGCAGCAGGTGCTGTGGGTGGAAGACGGCATCGTGGGCGATGATACCGACGGCCATATCGACGATACCGTTCGGTTCGTAAACGAAGACACGGTGATCGCCGCCATCGAGCCTAACCCGAACGACGCCAACTACGCGCCTTTGCAGGAGATTCATCACGAGCTTCGGCAGATGCGCCTGCTCAACGGCAAGCAACTCAACATCGTTGAACTCCCCATGCCCGACCCGGTCGAGAGCGATGGGCAGCGGCTCCCGGCCTCCTACGCCAATTTCCTGATTACCAACGGCTCGGTGATCGTACCCACGTTCCGCTGCGCGAAAGACCAGCCCGCCCTCGACCTCATCGGCCAATGCTTCCCCAACCGGAAAATCATCGGCATCGACTCCACCGAAATCGTCTGGGGCCTCGGCAGTTTCCATTGCCTCAGCCAGCAGGAACCGGCGGTTTAATTGCCTAAAAGCTATACAGGTAGAGCTAGGGTGTAAAGACAACAGGAGGTCGATTTGCCCCGATTATAGACTGTTTACTCTGTCTACACAAGTAGTGCAGGGCTTTCTCATAAAACTAAAAACCTCAGGAGATTGCTGTCGCTAGGCCCTTCGACTCCGCTCAGGGTGACAGGAAACTAAGGGATGTTGATGACGACCTTGATTAGGAATGTCACCCTGAGCGGAGTCGAAGGGCCTAGCGACAGCAATTTTCAAGCACTCCCCTGTACAGGGCTTTCTTATAAAACCTTTTGCTGAGTCATAAACTGAAGTAGGGTGGGAAATTTATCAGCAAAATTATCCAATTGAGCGGCCATGTTCTGGCAGTTAGTTCGTCTCAATAAATTGACAACCAGAGTCCTAAGACTACTCATCAACCGACTAACTGCCTGCTTACCTGTCCGTAAAGCGTCTTCCGACAGAGTCACATCCCGGCGGTGATGCATCGCTTCAATCCGCCAGTGTTTGCGAATGGCATCAAATAACTCATCCGCCTGGGATTGAGTAGCAGGCTGACTATTGCTGACAAAATAGCTTGTTTCTTCACTAGGAGATTCGCCCCGCAACCCTTGCCGATTTCGGACCACTTGAATCAACGTAACCAAGCCAGCAGCCTGCCACCGGCAGGCCAACGCAGTGGGACTTATAGTGAAACAGGCATAACTCCGCTGCTCCACACGTGCGTGACCACGCAGGGCTTTATCCCTTCGCTCATACGTAGCCACCCCGGTCAGGCTGAGGAATATACCGTAGTGGTAGAGTTGAGCCTGGTTGGCTTTTAGCCCGACAATGTAGTGGCCACCAGCGCCTTGGATTGCATTGACTGTCAGCGGGTTAAGGTGTAGCGCATCTAGGCTAATTCGCTGACTGTACAAGCCCCCATCATTGAGCAGTTGGCGCACGGTGGGCTTTTCGCTCTCTTTGGTTCCACTATAGTAGGCTTGTCCAATAATCTGTTCCGACTCATGGGCCAGCACTGATACGCAGGCTTCCCCGGCAGCGGCCGACCGTCCGCGTATGGCCCGCTTGTATGCTGCCGCGTAAGTCCTTTCCGTCCACAGCAAACCAGCCTTTTTGGTCAGGTTCTAGCTTAACCCCAAACCACTCGAAGAGGAGCCTGGCAAACAGATTCCCATTAACCTTAGCCAGGAGCAGCGGTAGTTGAGCACGGGAAATAGGCCGTTGATCAAGTTGCTGAGTGAGTTGGCAAAGTGGGGTAAAGTGGTTGACCATGTGGCGGTGTAAGCTGGATAGCCTACCATCTCGTCCGCAGCATAGAGCCAGTACTAATCCGCTCAATACTAGGGCAATAGAATGCACTTTACCTCTGTTGTCACGGCCATCAAGAGCAGGTGAGTGGGTAAGGAGTTGAAAAAATGTGGTAGTTTTATCCAGGCAAGGGGCGGCAGTCATGGTTTTGTAGTCTAGAGAACCACAAAGGTATGATTAACCAATCCCTGCCGTTTTTATAAGAAAGCCCTGCTCCCCTGTATAGCACTTTTTATGAGAAAGCCCTGGTCTACACAATTAGTGCAGGGCTTTCTAATGGGCCGGATGTAAGCCCTTTAACGGCCCATCGGGCCACAACATCGGTAGAAAACAAGTAGCAGAGTCAACTACGTCCCGTCAGGGACATAACATCGGTAGAAAACTCCTGAAAAACCTACTGAGTTTGGGCAGTCATTCCCAAACCAGTAGGTTTTCAGTTACCGATTTATTGCTTAGTTTCACGTAAAGCCGATCATACAACAAAATGTATTAGGCAATTCAGTTATGAATCTCTGTCAAATTTCTGTTTAGTAAGCTATGTGGACAACGGAATCATTGTGGTTCGAGGTAGCTATCGTCAGTATCATATTCGCTTTAGGCAATATGACGATGGGCCATTTTGAGGAACAGACCCCAAAGATCAGGCGGGTGGGTAAATACCTTTTGATCCTGCTTTTAGTTTGCGCCATCTCGACTGTCTTTGGCCGATCTGCATCCATGCTGGCACTGAGTCTATTTATCATCCCATTTTTATACGTTCATCTGTACTTTTTGCCCAAAAAAAAGGGGATCAATGGCTGGACGGGAGAGCCTAAAAGCAAGTATTATGATTTGCGTAGATGGAATAAAGACCTGTTTTCAAACTGAACCAGGCGTGTTCCTTGGCGAAGGAAGAGTTATTATACTTAAATCTTATCATCTATTGGCTATTTTAAGGCGACTTTATACTTTATTTCACATTACATAAAGTAAGTTATACAACACGCCTATGAAAAGTTCAATGTTATGACATAGAGGTAGCTTGCTGATTTTGGGACTTAATATATATTCGTTTCCAAATAGTTAGCTTCTAAAAATAACGCAACCCCATCCTCATCATTTGACTTTGTTACGTATTGTGCTATTTCTAACAAAGAGTGAGTAGCATTAGCCATAGCAATGCCCACTCCACAAAAGGTCAGCATGGCTAAGTCATTATGATCATCACCAAAGGCTACTATGTTCTCTATAGCGACTCCCTCCTCTCTAGCTATGCGTTCCAAGGCGACCCATTTACTAACCCCATGAGCCATAATTTGAATGAGCAATCCATTGTCCGTATGGGTAACTGAGCAAAGGTCAGTCCATGGGCCTATGGGCAAGGATTCAAGTACATCAGCTTCTCCTCCACAAATAATTTTGGTAATGCCTTCTTGAAAAATAGGGTGGTTTGAATTAGTAAAAGCTGTCAGAGAATGAGTCACCTCCCCAAATAAAGATTGGGGTGATTGATTGACATGAAAGGTATCCCGTGACTCAACACCAATAAACAAAGTAGAATGATAATTGGCTAATTGGCCAATAAGCTTATAAGCTAAATCCGCCTGGATAGACTGGTCAAATATCTTAGAAGTTCCTTTAAATATTTGAGCCCCATTGTAACAAATTAAATAATGGCATAATAAGGCAGCTGGTACCAACCGGGCTACATCTCGAGGTGGACGAGCCGTGGCAATGATAATTAGATGACCTTGGTTGGCTAGTTGATTAATTGTATTTAAAGCTCTATTGGACATGGATTTATCACTTTTAAGTAGAGTGCCATCCAAATCAAAGGCAAATATTTTTTTACCTGCTTGTTGGGGTAATTTTATCATGCTCACTGAATAGGTTTTAATTGTTGCATAAGTCCAATTATGTAAACCTTTCAAGGTATGAGAGGGCCATCGGGTTCAGTATAAAACAGAGAATCCAGTTTGGATAAGCCTTCGCTCACCTCCTGATTGTCTAATTCTTTCACCTCTCTCTTCCTTATCCTATCAACGAGTTGACTTTCTGGCAGGTTCTTGGTATTGATCAGGTTGATTGCTTGCCGAAGGATCTGGGCTGTTTTGATTTTACCACTTCGCTCAAGTGCTCTTAATGTTTCAAAACAGTCTACTCCCGAAAAGTTAAAGAAGTATTGGCTAAATCCCCCATTTTCTACTTCGGCTTTTAGCAGTTCAATATTGGCTGTAGGCTTTTCTTGATATAGATCTCTATCTGTTTTTGATGGGTTTGATGTACAGCCACAAAGAAGTTGTAGTGTTATCAACTTCACTGTTATCATCGACCTGGCTAACTTCATTTTCTGATGTATAATCGGCCTTGTGTTAATCTGATTTTTCGGCGAAATAGGTTTGTGGCATTCGGTATGTTGCGCTGCTGAATTCCTTTTCGTTTTTACAGCAGCGCAACAGAAGACTGAAGACAGAGGACGGAAGACAGAGGACTACTTTTAAAGCGGCCCCGTAACCAATTCCCCCTCCGTTGGCTGGGTCGTTTTTCTATCGGTAAACAGGAAGATGAACAGGATCAGCACCACGCCGGCAATAGCGGCCGGCACCATCCAGAACGCGGTGTAGTCGATGCCCGTTGGCGTTTTGGCCCAGTCTTTCACGAAGCCCGACAGGTAGGAACCGATGCTCATGCCGATGCCGTAGGTTGCCAGCGAAATCAAGGCCCTGCGCCGAGGAACGGATGGAATCGCCCGCCTTCTGGTCGGTATAGATCTGGCCCGTTACAAAGAAGAAATCGTAGCAAACGCCGTGGAGAATAATGGCCAGGTAGAACATCCAGATGCCCGCGTCGGCATTGCCATAGCCGAAGAACAGGAAGCGCGCAATCCAGGCGATCAGGCCGATGATCAGCATGTTCTTCACGCCAAAGCGGGTGAAGGCAAACGGAATCAGCAGCATGAAAATCACTTCGGAGGCCTGCCCCAGCGACATCACGCTCTCCACGTTTTTCATGCCCGAATCGGTCAGGGCCGGGTTGGCCATGGCGTAGTAGAACGACAGCGGAATGCAGATCAGCACCGACGACAGGAAGAAAATGGCAAACGACCGGTCTTTAAACAGCTGGAAGGCATCGAGGCCCAGAATCTGGCTGATGGATGCCCCCCCGGTAGCCTTGGGCGGCGTGTTGGGCAGGAAGAACGAGAAAATACCCAGCGCCACCGACATGTACATCGACAACTCGAAGATGGCCACCTTGTCGCCAAAACCGTAGTAGCCCACAATATTGGTTACCACGATCCAGGCGATGGTACCCAGCACCCGGATGCCGGGAAACTCTTTTTCCGGACTCACCATTTGCTGCATGGCAATGGACGAGGTGAGGGCCAGCGTGGGGGCAAAGGTGAGGCAGTAGACCAGCATGACCCAGAAAAACTGATCGGGGTCACGCACGTCGATCAGAAAATAAAGAATAACCGCCCCCAGCAAATTCAGGATACCGAGCACGCGCTGCGCCGCAAAATAGCGGTCGGCGATCATGCCGATAAAGAAGGGAGCCACCAGCATAGCCAGCGAAAAGGTGGCGAAGGCAGCGCCCTGCTGCACGCCCGTAGCCCCCATAGTTTTTTCCATGTACTTGGTAACCTGGCCATACCAGGCCCCCCAGATAAAAAACTGGAAGAACATCATGGCCGATAATTGCAGGCGGGTAGTCAATGACATTGGGTACGTTCGTTTAGCGTGTCTGCGTTGGAGAAGGTCGAATCTACAGATAAAAGCAATTAACTGCGCTTTTTCCTGTAGTGGGCCGCCCAACGGGCAATGGCCAACACGCAAAAACCCGGCGATGGGGTTACCATACGCCGGGTTGGGGCCTCGTGCTCGTTATGGACTAACTACATAAACCGCAGGGCTGCGATCTGGCTACTTTAGACCTGCCTCGTCCGCCCTTTGATCAGCGCCGCAATACCAAGAATAACTACCGCCCCTACAAAGGCAGTCAGGATGGCGTCGAGTACACCGGTTGATTTGCCAAAGACTAAGCCGCCCAAAATACCACCGGCAATACCCAGCAGAATTTCAACGAGCAGCGAGAAAGAAAACCGTTTGAACACTAGGTCGGCTAACCAGCCAGCAACGGCACCTACGAGAATCGATGTGAGAATACCCATGACAGTTTTTCGTTTATGTTGAGTGTTTAGTGAAAACAGATATATAACAGCATCGTGCTATTTATGTTTGGTGGTTTGACTAAACGCTTTTATCTGGTTTAGGGCCATTCCCTCAACATTGACTTTTTGGAAAGCCGTATCTTTGCGGTATGCGTACCGAACAGCAGCATCAACCAACACAAACTACTACCCTGCCCGTTATGGAGGCGTTTTACACGCTTCAGGGCGAAGGCGCCCACGCGGGCAAAGCCGCTTATTTTATCCGCCTCGGTGGCTGCGACGTGGGCTGCCACTGGTGCGACGTGAAAGAATCGTGGGATGCCACGGCCCACCCGCACCTGACCATCGACCAGATTGTAACCGGGGCCCTGACGTATCCGGGGCGTATGGCCGTGATTACCGGGGGCGAGCCATTGACGCATGACCTCACCATTCTCACCGATGCCCTGCAACTGGCTGGCTTTCAAACGAATATCGAAACATCGGGCGTGTATCCCGTTACCGGATCATGGGACTGGATCTGCTTTTCGCCCAAGAAATTCAAGCAGCCCAACCCCGACATCTACACCAAAGCCGATGAACTGAAGGTCATTATTTACAACCAGTCAGACTTTGCGTTTGCGGAATCCTTCGTGCCAACCCTACGGCCCAACTGCCGGTTCTTACTGCAACCGGAATGGAGTCGTTCAGACGAAATGCTGCCGCGCATCGTTGAGTATGTAAAGGCAAATCCGCAGTGGCAAATCTCCTTACAAACACACAAGTTCATGCAGATTCCGTAGGTCAACCGGGACCAAAAAGGAGTCAATGGCCCCGCCTGACGCGGGTGGTTGGATGCCTGTTCCTTATTTATTGTTCTCTGCTGGCTGTTCCCGGCCGGGCGCAGTCGAAAAAAGCGGTCGATCTGTATGCGCAGGGGCTCAGGCTGTTCAACGAACGGAAAGTAAATGACGCGATTCCGTTCTTCGAGCAGGCGCTCAAAGACTCTCCCGCTTACCTCGACGCGCAGGTCCGTTTGGGGCAGGCCTACGAGTTTACCCGCCGCCCCGAACTGGCCCTGTCTGCCTACAAAACCGCCATTGGCGTTCAGGGCAGTCAGCCCACCCCCGAAGCGGGTTCGGCCGCCGGGGCCAGAGCCCTAGCCTATCAGGGATCCATTCAGATCCTGCTGAAGCTGGGGCGTTATAGCGAAGCCCTGCCGCTACTCGAAACCTTTGCCCGCAATTTTGCGCCCGAATCGGCCAAGGCCCGGCAGCTGCAACGGTTGACCGCCATCGCCCAATTCGGGCAGGAAGCCGTTCAGCATCCGGTGTCGGTGAATCCGAAGCCGCTCTCCGAATCATTGAAGATTGGCGAATCGCAGTATTTTCCGGTGCTTACGGCCGACGAGCAGACGCTGGTGTTCACGATGCTGAAACCCGAAGGCGACGAAGACCTGATGACCGCCACCCGCACCGAAGCGGGCTGGCAAACGCCCACTCCCCTGTCGGCCAACATCAATACACCCGACAATGAGGGCACCGCCAGCCTCTCGGCCGATGGGCGGCTGCTGGTTTTTACGGCCTGCCAGAGCGGGCGCAGCCGGCAGGGTTTCGGCAGCTGCGACCTGTATAGCAGCCAGAAGACGGGCGATGTGTGGAGCATTCCGCAAAACCTGGGCCCGGTGATCAACACCCGCGATTATGAATCGCAGCCCAGCCTTTCGGCCGACGGACGGGAGTTGTATTTCGTCTCGAACCGGCCCGGTGGGTTGGGGCAGCGCGACATCTGGCGCAGCACCCGCGACGCCAGCGGCAACTGGACCCAGCCCGTAAACCTGGGCAAGCCCGTCAATACGCCCCTCAACGAGGCGTCGCCTTTTGTACACGCCAACGGGCAGAGCCTTTTCTTTGCCTCCGAGGGGCATATCGGCCTGGGCGGCTACGACCTGTTTCTGAGCCGCTACCGCCCCGACAGCCTCAAATCGGGCTGGACGGTGCCCACCAACCTGGGGTATCCGATCAACACCTCGGAAGATCAGGCGTCGCTGTTTGTGTCGGCCAACGGCACCAGGGCGTATTACTCGTTTGAGGAACAGAAAGAAGGCGTGTCGCAGAAATCACGGATCTACACCTTCGACCTGCCCGCCGTGCTGCGCGAACAGGTCCGTCCGGTCAATTACCTGAAAGGCCTTATTACGGATGCCCGCACTAGTAAACCCCTCATCGCTACCCTCGACCTGATCGATGTACGAACCAACCAGTCCCTATCGCGGATTGCGTCAGACGCCCAATCCGGGCAATACGTGGCGGTCTTGCCAGCGGGTGGTGAATATGCGCTCTACATCAGCGCCCCCGGCTACCTGTTCAAAAGCCTGTCGTTCAATTATACCGACCGAACCTCGTCTGAAACCGGCATGGGCCAGGGCGTCTCGCTCGACGCCGGGCTGGAGCCCATTGGGGCCACGAGCAAAGAGACGCTGAACAACCTGTTTTTCGAGTCGGGCCGCTACGAGCTGTCGGGCAAGTCGTTGACCGAGCTTGAACGCCTTGCCGAGTTTCTGAAGGCCAACCCCACCACCCAGATCGAGATTGCGGGCCATACCGACGACCGGGGCGACCCGGCGGCCAACCTCGAACTGTCGCGGAAACGGGCGCAGTCCGTTATCAGTTACCTGGCCCGGATGGGCATTGCCCCTGCCCGCCTGAAAGCCATCGGCTACGGCAAAACCCGCCCCGCCGTAAAAGGCACCACCGACGAAGCCCGGCAGCGCAACCGCCGCATTGAATGGCGGGTGCTGTAGGTGCTTGCGCCCCATTTTTCTGAACACCTTGACGGGATGAGGCCGATTTTCGCTGCTTCAGCTGCGCGGGAGCATTGGAGCTATCCCGTCAACACACGGTGCAGCGTGTTTGGCCGTAGCATCATTTTGGGCTGATGGGCCGGTGAGTTTCATGAACAACCCACTTACTTTGCGCCTTTTGTAGCCACAAGGCCTTGCCCGACACTCCAGCATGTTCACCATTGAAACCCGCCCAATTGGCCCTATTGCAGGCACCGAACCGTATATCGATTACATCCTCACCAATACCGAAACGGGCGAATGGGCCACTATTCTGCCCGAGTACGGCGGCATTCTGCGGCAATTGGTGCTGCGAAAAGGAGACAGCCGCTACACGCTGATCAACAGCCCCGGCTCGGCCCAGGCGCTGCTGGCCGACGAAACCTACGCCAGCGCGTTGCTCTACCCCTTTCCCAGCCGGGTTTTTCAGGGCATATACCGACTCGATGGGGAGGCTTATGCCTTACCCATGAACGAGTCGATGCGCTACAATGCCATTCACGGCCTGGTGCATCCAAAACCCTTTCGGGTGGTGCGGCAGGAAGCAACGCCCCAACACGCCCTGCTGTCGATACTGTATGAGTATGATGGCGACGTACCCGGCTATCCCTTTCCCTTTTCACTGACCATAACCTATACGCTCTCGGCCCAGGGATTTACGCTGGCTTTCGAGGCGCTGAACACCAGCATCAAACGCAGCCCCGCCGCTTTTGGCTGGCATCCGTATTTCACCCTCAACAACACCGCCACCGACGACCTGACGCTGACGCTGCCCGCCCATGCCATGGTCCTGCTCGATGAGCACATGATCGCCACGGGCACGCAGCCCGTACCCGACGACCGCCGGGGTACGTTCGGCCTGAAGGAGGTGGAACTCGACACGCCCTGGGTAGCCGATTTCGGTGATGGCAGTAATGGCCCCAACGAAGCGAAGACGGTGCTGCACTGGCCAGCGGAGGATGTTTCGCTGGAAATCACGCAAAGCGATTCGCTGAAGTACATCGTGGTGTACACACCCTCCCGCCGCGACAGCATCGCCATTGAACCGCAGACGGCCAACGTCAACGCGTTCAATAACGGCGAAGGGCTGACAATTCTGAACCCCGGCGAAACCCTCAGCGGCCAGATTGGCGTCCGGCTGGTGTAGATCCGCCGACAGATTGATGGCGGCTGATGTTGCAGGCTTGTCGGGCATCGGTGTACATTGCGCCATAATACATCTCAACGCAATGACTCCCCCGATTCGCTCCGCCCGCATTACCATCAGTTCTCGCTTTCGTTACTCTCCCTGGCCATTATTACCCTGGCCATTTACATGGGGCAGGAAATCCTTGTTCCGCTCGCCATGGCGGGCCTGCTGGCGGTGGTGCTGCGGCCCATCGAAAGGTGGCTGGTTGACCGGGGCATGCACAAGGTCATCGCTATCACCCTGGCCGTGTTGCTGGCCATTATTGTGCTCACCGGCGTCGGGTTCCTGCTTTCGGTTCAACTGTCCGACTTTGCCGATGATATCCCCAAGCTCCGCGAGAATTTGGCTGAGCTGTATACGAAAGTCAGGCGCTGGGTACGGTCAGAGTACCATGTAAGCTACCGGGAGCAGGATAAATACATCCAGAAAGCGCAGGCCCAGACAATGGAAGGCTTGCAGGGCACCGACGCAATCAATGTCATTACCGGTCCCTTAGGTACGCTCATTCTGCTACCTATCTACGTGTTTCTCCTGCTCTACTACCGGTCTATGTTACTGCATTTTCTGGTGGTGCTCTTCCCGCAACGCTACGCCGACCAGGTACGCGATATTTTAGGTGAAGTAAAGGTTGTGGTGCAGAGTTATATGGTTGGCCTGTTGATCGAGACCGCTGTTGTTGCGGCGCTCAACTCGGTCGGGCTCATGCTGCTGGGCGTACAATACGCGATGCTGCTGGGCATTATGGCCGCGCTCCTGAACCTGGTTCCCTACATTGGCGGTCTGGTAGCCACGTTTCTGACGGTGCTGGTGACGGTGAGTTACCAGCCAGACGTTTCCGTTCTGCTCGGCGTAGTCGGCATCTTTTTGTTTGTGCAGTTCCTCGACAATAACTTTCTGGTCCCCTTCATCGTGGCCTCGAAAGTGCGCATCAACGCCCTCATTTCTATCGTTGGCGTGCTGGTCGGTGGGGCCCTGGCGGGGGTGTCGGGCATGTTCCTGTCCATTCCTGCCATTGCCATCCTGAAGGTCATCTTCGACCGGGTCGAAAGTCTGCGGGCCTGGGGTGTGCTGCTGGGCGACCAGACCCCCGAACAGGAAGGCAGCAAACTGTTCCGCCTGCCCCGCCGCCGACGAAAGGCGAAAGAAACGGCCGACTGATCGTCAGTGTGCGTACATCGCAGCAGGGCTTAGCTTGAAAAGCCGGGAATAACCACTTGCCAACCCCATCGCATGACGTTCGTAGAAAAACTTCGTAGCCGCAGGCCGCTGCTGGGTACCCTCGTTTCGTTACCCTCGCCCGACCTAAGTGAACTGCTTTCGCTGGCTGGGTTCGACTGGCTGTTCATCGATATGGAACATGGTGCCCTGTCCATTGGCGATGCCCAGCGGATGCTACAGGCCGTAAAAAACGACTGCAACGCCCTTATCCGGGTGGCCGACAACAACCCCGTCCTGATCAAACAGGCGCTGGATATCGGGGCCGATGGCATCATCGTTCCCCTGGTGAACTCGGCCGACGAAGCCCGGCGGGCGGTCGAGTCGGCCCGGTACCCGCCCGTAGGGAAACGAAGTGTTGGCATTGCCCGTGCGCACGACTACGGCCTGCACCTCACCGACTACATTCAGCGGGCCAATGACGCTGTGGCGGTGATTGTCCAGATCGAACACCAGCAGGCCGTCGATAACCTGGATGCCATTCTCGACGTAGCCGGTATCGACGGGGTATTTATTGGGCCCTACGACCTCTCTGGCAGCATGAACCGACTGGGCAATGTCGCTGATCCGGCCGTTCAGGAAGCCATTCAGAGCGTAAAAACCAGGTGCGCGCAGAGAGGCGTTCCCGTCGGCCTGTTCCTGCAGCAGCCCGATCGCCTGGCCGCCGAACTCGCCAGTGGGGTCACCTTTCCAGCCGTCGGCACGGATACATTTTTTGTCTGGAACGGTGCCCAGCAGGTAGTCAATGCCTTCAGGGCAGGCCAACCAGCTGACGGTTAACCGGCCGACTTCGGTTCATTGGCATCTTGATCGACGCCTGGTCGAAGGGCCTGGCTCGCGAAGCAAGCCATTAAGCGGTCCCAATCTTTACCACTCAATAGGGGCCAGCCCATTGCTGACCAGGTAGTCGTTGGCCTGGCTGAAATGCTTAGTACCGAACCAGCCGCCCCATTGCGCCGCCATGGGCGAGGGGTGCTTGGCTTTCAGCACCAGGTGCTTGCTCTCATCGATGACCGCGCCTTTCTTCTGCGCATAGGCCCCCCAGAGCATGAACACCACGTTTTGTTTCTGTTCAGAAATAAGCTTGATCACCGCATCGGTGAAGGTTTCCCAGCCCTTACCCTGGTGCGACCCCGCCTGTCCGGCCCGAACAGTCAGCGTGGCATTGAGCAGCATAACGCCCTGCGACGCCCAGCGCTCGAGGTTACCCGATTTGGGAATGGGTTTTCCCAGATCATCCTGAATTTCCTTGAAAATATTGATCAGCGAAGGCGGCTTGGTGATGCCATCGGCCACCGAAAAGGCAAGGCCATTGGCCTGCCCCTCGCCATGATACGGGTCCTGCCCCAGAATCACCACGCGGGTAGCCTCGAACGGGCAGTTGTCGAAGGCATTGAACAGCAGCTTTCCCGGCGGATACACCCGCTGCGTGGCATACTCTTCGCGCAGAAATTCAGCTAATTTAACAAAGTAGGGCTTGTCGAATTCAGGTTGCAGAGCAGGCTTCCAGGAATCAGAAATAATGACGTTCATAAACGGGTCGATACGTTGGCGGCAGTGTAGACAGACAGACTGGCCAGACTAGTGAATGAATAGCCAGCGGGCTATGGCGAATAAAGAAAAATATTTGTCGTTAGCTGGTTGAGGAAGCAAACTAATCAACTTTATTTACGTTCTAAAGTTGTCAAAAACGGGTTTTTTTTATGATTACGGCTGTAACGGAAGGCATTAAAGTCAGCGTGAAAACGGAATACCAGCACGGCTATTCCAGCCCAATGCAGGCACATTATGTATTCACGTATCGTATTGCCATAGAAAACCACAGTGAGCACACCATTCAGTTGCTGCGGCGTCACTGGCTCATCTACGATGCCAACGGGCAGGTGCGCGAAGTAGAAGGCGAAGGCGTTATTGGGTTGCAGCCCGTGCTTGAACCCGGCGAACGGCATGAATACGTGTCGGGGTGTAACCTGCACGCGAGCATGGGGAAGATGGTGGGCAGCTACCTCGTTGAGCGCCTGATCGACGGCAAGCAGTTTCGTATTCAGGTGCCCGAATTTACCATGGTGGTACCCTTCCAGTTGAATTGATCGTCACCAGGAATCTGTACCAGGAATCTGTGGTTGCGGCGTACCTCCGTTATCTCTGGCAGGCTGGCAACCTGCATGGCCTGCACTCGCCCTTTGTGTACGCCCTCTACCGAGACATCATTCGCCACCGGAGTGCCGGCCACCGGATTGTCGGCCACCGGCATCCTGCTCCGCCAGGTACATCGCCTATTGAGGCCCTTCGTCGATCACTGCTCGCCAGTACCGACTCCCTGGCCGTAACCGATTTGGGGGCTGGCTCCCGGCGTAATAATGGCCACCTACGGCCCGTGGCTACTATTGCCCGGAACGCCCAAAAACCAGCCCGCTATGCCTGGCTCCTTCACCGGCTGATTCTGCATTTTCAGGCCCAATGCGTGCTTGAACTGGGTACGTCGCTGGGCCTGACGACGGCTTATCTAGCCAACGCCGTGGCGCAAACGGAGGGACACCTATATTCATTTGAAGGCTGCCCCAACACGGCGGCGCTGGCCCGCACCCATCTCGATCAGCTTGGCTACCCGACGGTAAAGCTGGTGGTGGGAAATCTGGACGATACACTGGCCCCCGTTGTAGCCAGCTTACCGAGGATCGATCTGGCTTTTTTTGATGCCAATCACCGCTATGAGCCTACCTTTCAGTATTTTATGACCTGCCTTCCTCATGTTCATAATGATACTGTCTTGGTTTTTGACGATATTCACTGGTCGAAAGACATGGAGCGGGCATGGGCAGCTATAAAGGCCCACCCGTCCGTTCAGGTTACGATCGATTTATTCGGGGTTGGCCTGGTTTTCTTCAGGCGTGAACAGCCAAAACAACATTTTATACTGCGCTTCTAATCAGAGTACTATGACAACCCGTATTCTACTTGCCAGCACCCTCGGCGCGGCCCTGCTGATTGCCTCCTGCCAGAAAGTCACTGACGTAGCTACCCCCGGCGGAGACAATACAACCTTCGGGCTGATGCAGGACCGGATCCTGACGCCTACCTGCGCCACGGCGGGTTGTCATGCCTCAGAAGCAGATGCCACGTTTAAGCAGCATGGCTTAGTGCTGGCGAAAGGCGTGGCCTACAAAAACCTGGTTGACGCAGACCCCAAAAATGCGGACTCGAAAGCGGATGGGCATAAGCGGGTCAAGCCTTTTGTGGCGCTGCAAAGCTTATTGTATCATAAGCTGTACACGGATGCCTCGCACCATTCCGGAAAAAGTTACGGCAACCCAATGCCGCTGGGTAGTGAGGCCCTATCGGTTGGCCAGATCGAGTTTGTCCGCCGCTGGATCGACGGCGGTGCCCTGGCTACCGGCAACCTGATCGACCCTACTTTGTTAGACGATAAAACGCCCAGTACAGCCCCCAACGGCACATTTACCCCCCCAACAGCCCCGGCCAGCGGGCAGGGCTATCAGCTGAAAGTGGAGCCTTTCGATATAGCCACGAGTTTTGAGCGGGAGCTTTTTGTTCGGAAGGCGGTTGGCAACCCCACCGATATTTACGTAAACCGGTTTACGGTAAACATGCGGCCGGGCAGTCACCACTTTATTGCCTATGATTTCAACGACAAATCGGCCCTGCCGGCCTTCGATCAGGTACGTGATTTGCGGAACCCGGATGGGTCACTCAACCTGCTGACTGCCCTGCAAATGTCGAACCACACGTACCTGATGGGCAGCCCCAGCGCGTCATTTGAGTACAAGTTTCCGGCAGGCGCTGCCCTGTTGATTCCAGCGAATGCCTCGTTTGATCTGAACGTACACTACGTGAACAAGAGCCAGTCGATCATGAAAGGGGAATCCTACATTAACATATACACAACCCCGCAGGCGAGTGTAACGAAAGTGGTGAAGACGCTGAACATGAGCAACACCAGCCTGTCGATCCCCGCCAATGCCCGCAGAACATTCACCAAGTCATTCACGGTTGCCAAGCCATCGCTGATTCTGATGCTCACCTCGCACATGCACAAGACCGGCGAAAAGTTTGTGATCAAGATTAAAGGCGGTGCCCGCGATGGGGAAATCGTGTATACAACCACCGACTGGGAGCACCCCGATGCGATTAACTTCGCCACGCCGATTCAGCTGGCCAAGGGCGAAGGCCTCACGTCTGAGATCACGTATAACAACACCACCAGCAAAGCCATTCAGTTTGGCCTCACCAGCGAGGACGAGATGGGCATCATCTTCGGCTATTACTACGAAACAAATTAAACGGTAGCGGCTGATTGGAGGCGTTTAGGTTTATTAGCGATGTTAATCTCGTTGATAAACAATCTACACCATGACTACTATTTTCCGCCGCACAATCTGCACGTTGTGTTTCCTTAGTATCCCGTTGCTGACGTGAGTCACAATCCATTGAACGAAAGATTGATGTTTCCTACATAAGAAGGGTAGAACTACCGGCTGAATACACGTTTAAAGCAACCAACCCAAACCTCTGTGACTATACCGTTAGGGTAGAGGTCAGCGAATTATCGGCCTGACGTACAACCAGCTGTCCTACCTTATATCGGGGACCGTTCGGCCTGGCAGTACCAATCTGTTTACTCTGAGGGCCCCCAACGCCAACCTCAACTGGGGGTACATTCCGGTACAGCTACACATACCTCCGTGGGCGAATACTCCGCAGTGAGCCAAAACCATTTGTCATATCTTTTACCGGTTTCCCCCGGAAAACCTTGTCTGGTTCAGGAAACACAATATATTGGTACGGCGCTAGGGCCTGAAGGGCGAAGCCCTGTCAAATTTTTATTCCCTGTCAATCCAGATGAAGCCGGGTGATTCTGTCTTTGCTGCCCGGCGCGGCGTGGTGTACCAGCCGGGTCGATGGTATAACGCACACACAGAAAGACCTCCTGTATGTCCGCGAGGTGAACGAGGTCGACGTGTTTCATAACGACGGGACATTTGGGCGATATGCCCGGTTGAAAGCGGGCAGTATGCCGGTTCAGGAAGGTGACCAGATTGAAACCGGACAATTTATCGGCTTAGTGAGTGATGAGCTGAGCCCGAAGCCATACCTGTTCTTTTCTGTTTATTACCTGCCTGTCGTTCGAGCTACAGCTACAGCCAAGCTACAGGTACGTGCACATCAAGCCCAGGTTCTCGGCTTTAAATCAGGAAGCAGGCGATTTCCTGTTACCGGGCAAAACCTACGAAGCCACCCGGCCAATGGAGTTTGTCACGCAGGAAATGTCGAAGCGGGAAATCAAGCGTTACTTCAAAAAATAGCCTTGCGGCCTTCGGTACGCCCGATTACCTTGCAGCATGAAGCTTCTATTTATCTGCCTGTTTGCGGCGACACTTCCGCTCACCCTGTTTGGCCAATCAACTACCACGCCCACTACCGACCCTGACCGGATGGCAAAAATCAACGCGGCCCTGCCCGTGATTGATAAACTGTACCGCGATTATGCCGCCCAGCGCAACATACCCGGCCTGGGCTTTGGCGTGGTGGTAGATGGTAAACTGGTGTATGGAAAAGGCGTGGGTTACGCTGATCTCGACACCAAACGGCCCGCCACGGCGCAGTCGCAGTTCCGGATTGCCTCGATGACGAAAAGCCTCACGGCGATGGCGATTCTGAAACTGCGCGATGCAGGTAAACTCCGCCTCGACGACCCTGCTTCCCTGTACGTACCTGAGTTGCGCCAGTTGAAACCCTTAACCACCGATGCCCCCCCTATTACCGTTCGGCACCTGCTGACCCACGCGGCCGGTTTCCCGGAAGATAACCCCTGGGGCGATCGGCAGCTGGCCGATTCAGAGGCCGAATTTACGAAGTTCCTGAAAGGCGGGGTCTCACTTCTCCAACGCGCCGGGGGTGGCCTATGAATACGCTAACCTCGGCTTTGCCTTACTGGGGCGGATCATCACCAACGTAACTAAGCAGCCCTACCAGCAATACATTACCAACACCATTCTGAAGCCGCTGGGCATGAACAGCACCCTTTGGGACTACCGGCAGGCCGACCCGAACCGGTACGTGAACGGCTACCGTCGACAGGAAGGGGAATACCTACCCGAAATTCCGCTGGCCGATGGCTCGTGGGGCGCTATGGGTGGTCTGATTACAACCGTTGATGATTTTGCGAAGTACATGGCCCTGCACCTGAGCGCCTGGCCCGCCCGCGATGGGGCCGATACGGGTCCGGTGAAGCGCAGTTCGATTCGGGAAATGCAGCAGCCCTGGAATTTTCGGGGTCTGAATCCACAATTCCGGTACGCGTCGGGGCGGCTTTGCCCACAAACGGCCAGCTACGCCTACGGCCTGGTGTGGGTGAGTGACTGCGAGGGGCGTGTCAGCGTGGGGCATAGCGGCGGACTTCCCGGTTTCGGCAGCGAGTGGCAGGTATTGCCCGATTACGGCATCGGCGTGATCGGCTGCGCCAACCTGACCTATTCGGGCCTGCGCGGCATCAACACCATCGCCCTCGATACACTGATTTCACTGGCTGGATTGAAACCGCGCATACTGCCCGTTTCGCCGATTTTGGCCAAACGCAAAGCGGAGTTAGTACGCCTGTTGCCCGACTGGAAAGACGGTGAAGCAGCGGCATTTTCGCCGAGAATTTCTTTCCGGATACCCCCATCGCGCTCCGCCGGAAAGCAACGCAGGCCCTTTTCGAGAAGATCGGCAAAGTGGTTCGCGTCGGCGAAATGATTCCTGAGAATAACCTGCGGGGTACGTTCCCAATCGAAGGCGAACGGGGCAAACTCAACGTTTTCTTCACCCTCACGCCCGAAGCCAATCCGCTGATACAGCAACTGGATATCGACGAGGTTAGGTAGGTACGTTACTTACGCGTGTGCCCCCCGCCCTAAAGGGTGCCCGCTGGCGCGTCAATAGCTTCGCCTGATGCGTAATTTTGCGCCAGCGGGCACCCTTTAGGGCGGGGGGCATACACGCGATAAGCAACGTACCTACCAACACAAAAAAGCCGCTCCAGATAACCCGGAGCGGCTTTTCATTAATATGAACGCTGATTACTTAGCGACCTCTACGTTGACCTGACGGCCTTTGATGTTGTTACCATCCATTGCCTGAATGACACGGTTGGCTACATCGTTAGGTACGTCAACGAACGTGTGCTTGTCGAAAATATCGATGCTGCCGATGCTGCTGCCTGGGATGCCCGACTCACCAGCGATAGCGCCGACCAGATCACCCGGACGAACGTAATCACGACGGCCAATGCTCACGCTCAGACGGGTCATGTTTGGCTCACGCTCACGAACAGGACGTTCGTTGCTGCGGGCGAAATACCCTTC
Source organism: uncultured Cytophagales bacterium (assembly GCA_963750355.1). Lineage (GTDB taxonomy): Bacteria > Bacteroidota > Bacteroidia > Cytophagales > Spirosomataceae > Fibrella. Next base: position 179,832 of record CAVVQL010000007.1, read on the forward strand.
TTTGCCACCACCGTCGCGAGAATCGGTGCGTGGGCCACGATCTTCGAAACGACCGCCACCACGACGATCCTCGAAACGACCACCGCCACGGGAATCGGCGCCACGGCTTTCGAAACGGCCACCACCACGTGAATCACCACCACGCGATTCGAAACGTCCACCACCGCGTGAGTCGTTGCGACGGTCATCGAAACGACCACCGCCACGCGAATCACCGCGAGAGCCACGATCATCGAATTTACTGTTGCGACGATCTTCTTCGTTCAGGTCTTTATCCGAGAATTCGTTCTTCTCGATACCCATGCTCCGCTTCATCAGCGCGGCCACGATCTGCTCCGTTGTGAAGCCCGTGTGCTGCAACTGCGTCAGCATATCATCGTACAGGTGCAGGTCTTTGCTCTCCGTAATATCGACTTCTAACTGCTCGATAAAACGGGCTTTGCGAATACCGACGATGTCTTCAAACGACGGAATTACGCCTTTGTCGACCCGTACTTTGGTGTAGGACTGGATATCGCGGAACCGGAATTTCTCATCACGGCTCACCAGCGAGAACGCCCGACCCGACTTACCGGCGCGGCCAGTGCGGCCAATACGGTGTACGTAATATTCTTCGTCGAGGGGAATATCGTAGTTGATCACCGCATCCACGTTGTCAACGTCGATACCACGGGCCGCCACGTCGGTAGCCACCAGGATCGTTGTTGCCCCGGCGCGGAACTTGCTCATCACGTTGGTCCGCTGCGCCTGACGCAGGTCGCCATGCAGCCCCTCGGCCTGGTAGCCACGAATCATCATGTCTTCCACGATTTCCTCTACTTTCCGCTTCGTGTTACAGAACACCAGCATCAGTTTCAGGTCATACAGGTCGATCAGGCGGCACATTACTTCGGTTTTGGCCTTTGGCTTCACCTCGAAATACACCTGCTCGATGTTGGTAGCGGTCAATTCTTTCTTCACCACCTTCACCATCACCGGATTCACCTGGAACCGCTGCGTCATGGCCAGAATTGGCTTCGACATCGTGGCCGAGAACAGCACCGTCTGGCGCTCTTCGGGGAAGTCTTCCAGAATACTTTCAATGTCTTCCCGGAAGCCCATGTCGAGCATTTCGTCGGCTTCGTCAAGAATAATCATCTTGGCGTCGTCGAGCTTCAGCGTGTTCCGCTGCATGTGGTCCATCACGCGGCCGGGGGTACCCACCACGATGTGAACGCCTTTCTTCAACGACCGGATCTGACGCTCAATCGAGTCGCCCCCGTAGATCGTTTCAATGTAAATACCCCGCTTGAATTTGCTGAGTTTACGCAGTTCTTCCGTTACCTGAACGGCCAGTTCACGCGTTGGGCACAGAATAAGCACCTGTACGCTGCGGTCACTTGGGTCGATCAGTTCAAGGGCGGGAATACCAAACGCGGCCGTTTTACCGGTACCGGTTTGTGCCTGTCCGATCACGTCGCGGCCCGCCAGAATAGGCGGAATGGCCTCGGCCTGAATGGGTGAAGGCGTGGTAAAGCCCATTTCCGTTACCGCGGCCAGAATGTCGTCTGAGATGTTCAGGTCGGCAAACGTGCGTCCGGTAGCCACAGGCTGTACGGTGATTGTTTCTTTAATAATGGGCTGTTCAACCTCAGCGGCTGGGGTTGGCAACTCTTCATCGGCTAGTGCGGCCTGAAAAGCGGCATTCGCGTCGATTTGTTGATTGTTGGTCTGTGCGGCCTCTTCCTGCACAGGAGTTTGATCGACGATCTCGTCGGTCTCGGGCTGGATGTTGTCCAGATTCATACTTAAACTGTTGAAAATAAATTCGTTCCGCATACGGCGGAAGTTCGTCAAGCAGACAGCGACGTGTGCAGGATACCCACTAAGCACCAACCCAGGATGTTCGTCATGAACTGACGTGGAAATAACCCCTACCCCAATGAGTAACCCAGGTGAATTTTTAAATCGCTTAGACTAGCGTAGTTGACCCTCGTTAACGTAAAGCCACCGCCCCACAGCCTGTACTGTCTTTTGTACATCCATGTCGGCTCTGTAGACCACATCTTACAAACGAGTGCGCCCTGAAACGGACGCTTAGAACAGAGAGAAGCCGACGGATGTCGCTTGAAATTCTGGTGCAAAAGTAAGACTATTTATCGAAAAAAGCAAGCGATACTAAAATATAGTTGTACTATTCTAACAATGCCCACTAATTGGCAACAACGCCTTGAGGTAGTTTTAAGCTTTCGCCAAACTTACATTCTGCCAAATTTTGTATGCTATTTCGAGAAAAAGCGGCGTCACTTTTGCTTAACCAATTCGATGTGCCGTAGCTTCGCGGCATGCAGTCGACCACAAATTCCAGTACTATTACGGCTCTCTTGGGGGCTTTTGGCGAAGAAGTAAAATTAATCGAGGCCTCTCTTCAGGATGCCGAAGTCGTTGAGTTGAACGGTCACCGTTTTGTGACGGGTAGGCTTGGTCAGCAACGGGTGGTGGTTACGCTGACGGGAATTGGCAAGGTAAACGCGGCCATGACCACGGCCTTTATCATCGCTCACTTCCGGCCGACGCGGGTTATCTTCACGGGTATTGCCGGCGGTGTACGCGCTGATCTGCAACCCGGCGACCTGGTAATTGGCAGCGAAGTGGGGTTCCACGATGTACGCTCCGTAACACTGACCATGGAGCCAACCCGCCAAACCATGCACCCGGTCAGCTACGAACTCAATCCGCTTTATTTCCCTGCCGATGCGGACTTGCTTGCTCTAGCCAATGCAGCGGCCCAGTCAATTACCTTTGACCCTATTGTTGGCAGCACACGCCCACCCAGCGTAACGGTTGGCCGCATTCTGACCGGCGATGAGTTCATTCATTCGGCGAAAAGGGCCGATGAACTCCGCAGCGAATACGGGGCCGACGCGATCGAAATGGAGGGCGCCGCCGTGGCGCAGGTGTGCTACCAACAGGACATCCCCTGTATCGTCATCCGCAGCCTCAGCGACCGCGCCGACAGCCACGCCGTTATTGACCTGCTCGCCTTCCTGAGCACAGCTGCTCGGAACTCAGCCAGATTGGTGACGGGAATGATGGAGGTAATGTAGGTTTTTAGCCACAGAGTTACACGGAGTGAAACAGAGCTACACAGAGTTTCTTTTTCTCTCGATTGAAAATTAGAACTCTGTGTAGCTCTGTTTCACTCCGTGTAACTCTGTGGCTAAAAACCTACATCACTACATTCACAATCCGCTTCGGCACGACCACGATTTTCTTCGCGGGTTTACCTTCCATCCACTTCTGTACCACCTCGTTGGTAAGTACGTCCTGCTCGATTTCGGCGGTGGGCCGGTCCAGCGCGTAGCTGATCGTGGTGCGCACTTTACCGTTGATCTGAATCGGGTACTCGAAGGTAGCCTCGACCAGATGTTGCGGGTTGAAGACGGGGTATTTGGCTTTTGAGACGGTGCCCGGTTCGTTGCCCAGCGCGGCCCAGAGTTCTTCGGCAATGTGCGGGGCGTAGGGCGACAGCAATCAACACCAGATCCTGCAAAATAGCCCGCTTGTGGCATTTCAGCGCCAGTAACTCGTTGACGCATACCATGAAAGCCGACACGGACGTGTTGAACGAGAAATTCTCTATATCCTCCTGCGCCTTTTTGATCGTCTTGTGCAACACCTTCAGTTCGTCAGGTGTGGGTGCTTCGTCGGTAACAATCCAGCCGGTGTAGCCATCGTTTGAATCGGCAGGTACGTCTTTATAGAATAGTCGCCAGAGCTTGCGAATGAACCGATACGTGCCATCGATGCCATTGGTATTCCAGGGTTTCGCCTGTTCCAGCGGCCCTAGGAACATCTCGTACAGGCGAAGAACATCAGCGCCGAATTTTTCAACAATCATCGTCTGGGTTGACGACATTATACTTCGACTTCGACATTTTCTCAACTTGTGGCATCAGTCTCACCCTGCCTTCTTCAATACAGCTCAAGAGGTGTGCAAATGACTTACAAGTCGACTTTTTACAGTTCGCCCTCTTGAACTCCTTCTTTCCAGCGATAAACACATCACTAAATTCAGAATACTTTAACTTTAATTTTTCAAGATTCTTCAGTCGTCAGATAAGGTTCGCCATCGATGTAATCTACATACGTTTACATCTATAGCTTTAGCTACAGTCCCTTGCACTTCATCTGTCCGCGTCTTGTCTTTACCTGAACGGAAGGATTTATAATATATCCCCATTAGCATCTCCTTCATTTTCATCCGTCTGAGCATTTCCCATAACAATCTGTAGCATAGACTGCTCCTCCCTGGATCATGCCCTGGTTGATGAGCTTTTTGAACGGCTCTTCCTGCGGTACGTAGCCCCGGTCTTTCAGGAATTTGTTCCAGAAGCGGCTGTAGAGCAGGTGGCCGGTGGCGTGTTCAGAACCGCCCATGTACAGGTCAACATCCTGCCAGTAGTCGATAGCGTCGCGGCTGGCAAAATCGCCGGTATTTTGCGGGTCCATGTAGCGGTACCAGTACCACGACGAGCCCGCCCAGCCCGGCATGGTGCTGAGTTCATACTCATAATTGCCCTGATACTTCCAGCCTTCGGCGCGGCCCAGTGGCGGCTCGCCGGTTTCGGTGGGCAGGTATTTATCCACGGCTGGCAGTTCGAGTGGCAGATCGGCCTCGTCGATTAGGTACGGAATGGGCCGCCCTGCTGTTGGCTTGAAATAAACCGGTACGGGTTCGCCCCAGTACCGCTGACGGCTGAAAACCGCGTCGCGCATCCGGAAGTTAACCTTGCCTTTACCAGCCCCTTTCGCTTCCAACACCGCAATCAGTTTGGCCGTAGCTTCAGCGTAGGTCAGGCCGTTGATCAGCTCCGAATTGATGTAGTGCCCCTCCTTTGTATTGTCGGCCTGCGCATCCAATCCTTTCTGGGCATCCAGAATCGGAACAATCGGCAAGTCATATTGCTTTGCAAACTGGTAGTCGCGCTGATCGCCCGACGGTACGGCCATCACCGCGCCCGTGCCGTAGCCCGCCAGCACGTAATCGGCCAGCCAGATCGGTACCTGCGCCCCGTTGACCGGGTTGATGCAGTAACTGCCCGTAAACACACCCGACACCGTTTTGGCGTCCATCATCCGGTCGCGCTCCGAGCGGAGCTTTGCCGCCGCGATGTAGGCCTCCACAGCTTCCTGCTGCTCCGGCGTGGTCAGGCTGGCAACAAGCTCATGCTCCGGGGCCAGCACCATGAACGTCACGCCATAGATGGTATCGACGCGGGTGGTGAAAACCTCGATTGAATTACGTTTTACGATTGACGTTACGATTTATCGCATCATCGGCGGAGGCTTGCGCCTTCGTCACCCGAATGTCAATCGTAAATCGTACACGACGCCCCCACGCTGCGACCAATCCAGTTACGCTGTTGCTCTTTGATGGATTCAGACCAGTCGATGGTATCGAGGCCGTTGAGCAGCCGATCGGCGTAGGCGGTGATCCGCATCATCCACTGGCGCATCAGTTTCTGCTCGACGGGGTAGCCACCGCGCTCGGATACCCGCCCGTTGGGGCCGTCTTTCACTTCGTCGTTGGCCAATACCGTACCCAGGCCGGGGCACCAGTTCACCATCGCATCGGCCAGGTACGTCAGGCGATACTGTAGGGTGATCGCATACTGCTCCTCTTCCGACTTCGCGTTCCATTCGTCGGCCGTGAAGGGCTGCGCTCCCTCATCACAAACGGCCTGCACGTCGGCGGTTCCGTTGTCGGCAAATTTGGCCAGTAACGTGTCAATGGGTTCGGCCCGGTCAGTCTCGCGGTTATACCAGGAACGGAACAACTCCATGAAGATCCACTGCGTCCATTTGTAATAGCCGGGGTCTGAGGTACGTACCTCGCGGCTCCAGTCGTAGCTGAAGCCAATATTTTTAAGCTGCTCGGTATACCGCGCCAGATTTTGCTCGGTGGTGAGGGCGGGGTGCTGTCCGGTTTGAATGGCGTACTGTTCGGCGGGCAGGCCAAACGAGTCGAACCCCATCGGGTGCAGGACATTGAAGCCTTTCAGCCGTTTGTACCGCGCCACAATATCAGACGCAATATACCCCAGTGGATGGCCTACATGCAGCCCGGCCCCTGACGGGTAGGGAAACATATCGAGCACATAGTACTTGGGCCTGTCCGACTGGTCATCGGTCTTATAGGTTTGGTTCGTTTCCCAGAAGTGTTGCCAGTATTTCTCGGTTTTGCTATGGTTGTATTCGGCCATTTTCGAAATGAATGAGGTAAGCTGTGTCATGAATAATGTCTTCCGTATCTAGTTTACATTATTCACTGAGCCTAAGCCCAGTTGCAAAAGTAGCCGTTCGTATGGACTTTTACGCGATATGACCGCCCTACCGCTTCCTGGAAACCGGCTGCCAACCGGTCTGATTGCCCTGTTGCCTGGTGTGGTCGTAGCCCTGTTGGGGGCGGGCATTATTCGCGACTTCAGCGGCCCGCTGCTCGACGGTGGCGACACCGACCAGTATGCCTACACCAGCTATTATTTTGCCAGAAACCTCTCCCTCTGGCCGGTTCCCCTGTTGAACCTGTTTAATAACCAGACCTTATACCCCTACGGTACCCATCACGTTTTTCTGCCCTGGGGCTTTGAACGCGATTATTTATACGCCCTGCTGGATCAGTGGCCCAACGCCGAGTACAAGCCTTTCCTGCAACTGTATTACCTGTATAGTCTGGTTGTTGGGGCGGTCGGTACGTTTCTGCTTTTACAGGGTCGTTTTGGGGTGGGCCGGGCCATTGTTGTCGGCCTCATCGTATCGGTGTTCACGTTTTATAACCTCTACAAGTATCCGGTTCACCTGAATATGGCGGTGGTGCACTGGACGGTACTTTGCATGCTGGCTACCTTCCTGCTGCTGTATAACCTGTACTACGCCTACCCTGTTCGCCTGTCTTTCTGGCTGCTCTGGGTCTGGCTTCACCTCGCTATTCTGGGCCTCGAACTGGGGTATGTGGCGGGGTATGCACTGGCTTTCACCACGCTCTGTGCCCCTTCATCGGCTATCAGCTCTGGCAACAGCCAAGGCCGCAGAAAAGCATGAGATTAACAGCGTTAACCCGTTGGCTGACAAGAGAATATCACCAACAAACAGGGTCTGTGCTGCTGCTGCTGGGTTTGAGTTTATTCACCATCTGGCTTTATATTCCCCTGTCGGCGCAGATCAGCATCGACGCCCTCGGCTACACCTTCCCGAAGACAGAAGAACTGCGGGCCTGGTCGCATCCCTTGCGGCTGCTGATTCCCAGCCTACCCGGCATCGACAGCTACGCCATTCACTATGAAACGTACCTCCACGATGTGTTTTTCGAGAGTTATGCCCAGACCAGTCCGGGGCTATACCTCGTTATTCTGGCTACCGCAGGGTTTTGGCAACAGCGGAGAAAAATAGGGCTTTGGGGTCCAGTCGTCATCCTGCTGCTGCTCTGTTTGCTCTACCATCCGGTTACTTTTCCTACCCTGAAAGTGTTTCCGTGGTTTGCCTTTAACCGCCACGCGGGGCGTGCGAGCATGGTGTACCCTACCCTGCTTTGCATGCTGGCCTTGCCGCTGCGATGGCCCCGAAGGCGTAGGCGCTCAGGTTGCCCTACTGGCCGTAGTTGGCTTAATGCTGGCCGAGTGGTACCACGGCTATACCTTCCGCCGGACAGATACGCCCGTGGTCATTCCGAATTCGTTGTTCAGCTATCTGGAAACCGTGCGAAAAACGCCCGGAAAAGCCGTTCTCGACTGGCCATTCTGCATTCAGGGGGCCGACCGGATCATTAACCAGGACGGCCTTTGCCCCTACTACGAGGCGCAGAACGGGGTCAATACCCTGCGCCGGTTTTACGATAAAGCCGTGGTCGGTCAGTATGTCGGGCGGCTGCACCCTGACCTTGTCAACCCGTTGATACGCGACCAATGGCCCCGGCTACTGACCCCGACTTATCGCTTTACGGAGGCCGACTGGACCTTCCTCGATCATTTTCTGCGGGATAATCAGTTTGCGGGCATAAACCTGTACGCCGATTTACTCACCCCCGAACAGACGCAGGCCTTTCTGATGCGATACGGGCCGGCCATCGCGGTCACAAGGCACCCAACGGCCGGTAAGCTATTGTTTTTACAGGTACAGAAGTAAGGCCCTTGTCAGGCGGCAACGCGCGCTAGCTCCAGCAACAGCGAACTACCGAACGGAGCCGACGCGATCAGTTTCTGTTCGGCGGTAACCAGTCCGTACAACACGCGGTTGACGAGCGGATGGGGTAGGGCCACATCAGACACCGGCTGACCCGCCGACCGCCAGCCGAGCCGAAGTTGCAGGGCCTGCCACTGCCGAACCAGCAAAATCAGGGGCGATAACAGCAAACTCCAGTAGGTGGAGGAGTGAATGCGAAGGCCAGCGGGGGGAACCAGCCGGTCAAAATCGGCCCGGACAAACCGGCGCAGGCTGCCAACGGCCAGATCGTGTTCGCCTTTAAAGGCCGAAAAAGCGTTATTGTTGCTAATCAGCACCCCGCCCGGACGCAATCGGCGGCCGAACTCCGTTAGCAGGGTTTGCAGCTCTGCATCGTCGAAATAGCAGAAAACGTCATTGCAGATGATGACGTCATACGTAGCGGCGGGGTCATAGGTGGTCAGGTGGTTCAGGTTGAGCTGATCGACCGTCAGGCCCCGCTCCCGGCAGCAGGCAACGCCCTCTACCGAGCCATCTACGCCCTGAATTTGCGTGTATCCTTCCTGCCGCAGCCGATTCAGCAGCCCGCCGGTGCCGCAGCCAGCGTCGAATACAGCCAGGTCCTTACGCAGGCCAAACCGCCGCTGAATGGACTGAACAACCAGATTATGCAAATGACGATACCACCACAGCTGCTCTTCAACGGCATACATCCGGCGGTGTTCGTCGGGCTTATCAATCATGGGCTTTTTCTTCCAGCAGGCCCCACGTTTGTTTGACCACATAGGGCGGCATGCCGCTTTGCATCATCGACAGCCGCCCGACGTATTCACCCAGAATGCCGACAAACAGCAGTTGCAATCCACCAATCATGGCCACCACCCAAATGGCCAGTTGCCACTCGCGGACGAGCAGCCAACCGGCATACCTGCCGATCAGCAGGGCAATGCCCAACCAGATGCTGAAGCCGAGCAGCGCGGCTCCCACCCCGGTCAGCACCCGCAGCGGTAGCACCGAATAGCCCACCAAAACAGTCAGAAACAGCGAAATCAGCTTGCGCACCGTGTAGTTGGAACGTCCCTCCTGCCGGGAATGATGAGCAACCAGCACACTGCCAACGTTGCTGGTGACGCGAAAGATCAGGCCGTCGATATACGGGTATGGCCCTTTGTAGCGGATAATCTCATCGATCACCTCCCGGCGAATCAACTTAAAACTGGAGAGGTACAGGTCGTTGGGTTTACGAAGCAGGTACGTCGCCAGGGCATTGGTCAGCGTACTGCCCATGTTACGGAACCAGTGGTGCTGCTTTTGGTCGTATCGGCTATACACCACGTCATAGTCGTTGGTTTGCGCTTCGTTGAGTAAGGCCAGGATGGCTTCGGGCGGGTTCTGGAAGTCGTCATCGATGAGCACCGCAAACTGACCCACGGCGTAGTTGAGGCCGCACAGTACCGCGTTGAATTCGCCGAAATTTCGACGCAGACTTATCGCCCGTACGTTGGTGTACCGGTTAGCAAGGCGTGAACAAACCCACTCTGAGCGATCCCGACTCCCATCATTGACCAGAATAACCTCAAAGGCGCGCCCGGTCAGGCATTCCTCCAGCCGTTCCAGCAGTGGGGTCAGCGTGCGTTCGCTATTGTAGACGGGTATGATGATGCTTAGTTCCACAACGTTGGCTGACCACAGCTTATGAATTATTTGCCGATGCGTACCGACAGGCCGGATACGGCTCGTCGATATAATCTACCTTGTCATAAGGTTCATTAGATAGAACCAGCAAGACAGCGTCTTCACTGAACTGATCCATCACATGCCAGTCTTCAGGCTCAAGAATTAAACAGGCATCCGGGCTTGCCAACGCATAATCCTCTTCATGCTGCCCGTTGTGTACATACACATGACAGCTACCTACCAGGCAAATCAGGGCGTTCCACGCTTTATGATGCCGGTGCCCACCCCGTTGCGCGTTACCGGCCCCCCGTATGTAGAATACACGCTTAATATCGCCGGGTAACGTGTTGTTGTAGACGGTTAAATCACCTGAGCTTGAATGAAACGTATTTAACGTGAAAAGTTGAGCCATAACGCCTGTTTGTGTGCCGCCTACAGTTTAATGCTGGAAAAATACGACGTTCTTCTGTATTTGACCGAAAAATAAAGCAAAGATTAAATTCAAATTAAAGCTTTGTAGCCCTATAAGGCAGTATTTCAGCCTGTAGAGGCCAACTTTCCTGTATGACTGGAAAGCTCCGGGCACGTCAACTGGTTTAAAATTGAGCGTAAGGTATTCATGACCGAAAACGCACTCGGTTGGGGTTTGCACTGGTAGTCGGGCGATGGAGGTTATATTTACAATCAATCTGCTCCGTTTTCTGTGACTTTCCTTCAACAAACTGCCCGTTATATCTACGCTAAACAGAGCGTGGCGGTTCAACAGCCGCTCGATCATGTGTGGGTAATTCTGCCAACCCGCCGGGCGGTATCGGTCTTTCAGCAGGAACTGGCCAATCTGGCCGACCGGCCCATGCTGGCTCCGCACATGATGGCTGTCGATGACTTCATCACCGAAGCCGCCGGCGTTCAGCTGATCGATACCGTCAGTCTGCTCTTCGACCTGTATGATGTATTCCGGGAGCTTGATAAAAACGTCGAGTTTGAGCAGTTCGTCGGCTGGGCATCGGTGCTACTCAACGACCTTGATCGGATCGATCAGTACCGGATCGATCCAGATTACCTGTTCGAATACCTGACCGAAGCCAAAGCCATTGAACGCTGGACCCCGGAGAATCATCAGCATACCCCCGGCTTACCGCAAACACCGGCCGTATCCAATTATTTCGGGCTATTCAGCAACCTGAAGGCGGCGTATTACCGGCTTCGCAACCGACTGCTGGCCAAAGGGCTTGCCTACCGGGGTATGGCCTACCGCATGCTCGCCGACGACGTTCGGATGCTGGTGCTCGACAACCCCGACTACGAGAAACTGTATTTCGTTGGGTTCAACGCCCTTACGGCCTCCGAAGAACACATTCTCCGGGTGCTGACAAGTACGCCGAAAGCCGAACTGATCTGGGATATCGACAGCTATTATCTGGATGACCCGGAACAGGAAGCGGGCTACTTTTTACGGCAGTACAAAAACCAGAAAGGCCTGCCAGGCTTCAAAAACCGCACGGGTCATGTGGGGCAGGGCGAGGCCGAAACGGTTGGCATCGGCAACAGCCTGACCACCATGCCCAAGCACATGCGCATGGTGGGCGTGCCCACGGCCTCACTCCAGGCCAAAGTAGCCGGTCAGCTTGTCGATCAGGCGCAGGCAACAGACGGCCCGGCCAGTCGCACGGTGATTGTTCTGGCCGATGAAACGCTGCTGGTGCCGGTGCTGTATTCGCTCAACGAATCGGTGAGTGACCTGAACGTGACGATGGGCCTTTCGCTCCGCAACTCATTGCTGTTCACCCTCATCGATACGATGTTTGAGATGCAGCGAACCTTGATGGAGTTCAAGACCGCCGACGGTGAACTGGCCAGCATTCCCAAGTTCCATCATCGCCAGGTAGTGAAACTGCTGAATCATCCGTTCGTTCGGCAGTATGAAAAGCTGCACCAGCTGATGGCCCCCGATCAGGTGAACGAACTGCCCCGCCCCCTGCTCGACTGGATTCTGAGCGAAGTGGTTACGGGCAAACGGGCCTACCTGGGTGAGCGCGATATGCTGGATCTGGGGCAGGGCGACGCGCTGTTTGAGGTGCTGTTCAAACGCTGGCGCCCCAACCAGCCCGGCGATGCGATCAGTGCCCTCTTCAAGCTGATCGACCTGCTCAGGGAGGTGTATCGCGACAGTCAGGATACCATCGAGATCGAATACCTGTACTTGTTTTTCAGCCTGCTCAAACAGCTGGAAACCACGCTGGACCGCCAGGCAACCCTGCCTGCCGCACCCGCCGTGACGGTGCGGAGCTTCCAGCAGTTTCTGTACGAATTAATCCGCCAGACCACCATTCCGTTCACCAGCGAAGGCGACAGCCGGGTGCAGCTGATGGGTTTGCTGGAAACCCGTACCCTCGACTTTGAACGGGTCATTATTCTGTCGGCCAATGAAGGGGTGTTGCCCCAATCGCGCCGGATGAACTCGCTGATTCCCTTCGATATTGCCATTGAAGTGGGCCTGCCTACCTACCGGGAGCAGGAAGCGGTGACGGCCTACCACCTGTATCGCCTGTTGCAACGAGCCTCCGACGTGACGTTTCTTTACACAACAACGGCCGATGCGTACGGGAACAGCAAGGGCGAACCCAGCCGGTTCCTCCGCCAGATCGAGCACGAACTGGTTCAGGCCGCCAACGGCAACATCCAGTTCAGCAAACCGCTGATTCGGATGGCCGATGGGGCTGGCCGTCTCGATCCGGTGCTGTTGTCGGTGCCCAAAACCGACACGATTCGCGAGACGCTGAAGACCTACCTGACCGACAAAGGCCTGTATCCCACCGCGCTCAACCATTTTGTCGCCTGTTCGATGCGCTTCTATTTCGAGCGGATCGTTCGGCATTCGGGAAGAAGAGGAGGTCGATGAGCGAATCGATAGCGCCGAGTTCGGTACGTGGCTTCACAACACGATGGAGACCCTCGACAAGGAGTACCGCATGCTCGATCGGCCCGTAACCCCCGACATCGTGCAGCAGGTACTTGAAGACGAATACCGCACACTGATGCGCGGGCGCGTGGCCGATACGGGCTACAACCTGCTGTTTTATCAGCTGGCTAAAGACCTGATGCAGGCGTTTCAGACCTATCCAGAACAAAGAAACGCTTGAAAAGGGCATTCGTGTGCTGGCCACCGAACGCACGCTGGTAACCTACCTGCCAGTCGATATCGGCGGTGAGATTGTGCAGGTGAAAATTGGCGGCAAGATCGACCGGCTCGAGCAGCTTGCCGATGGCACCATCCGGATCGTCGACTATAAATCGGGGGCGGTGAAGCTGCCAACCAAGATCGAGAATCTGGCCGAGTCGCTGACAACCCTGGCTGATAAAGACAACAAATGGGAGAAAATCAGGCAGTTATGGCTGTATAAATACCTGATTCTGAAAGAGAACCAGTATCCGGGCGCTACGGTCGAAGCGGGGTTCTATTCCCTGCGAACGTTTCAGAAAGAGCCCGCTTTCCTGACCAACCGCGTCGCTTTTTCTGACGATAACAACCGCGATACGTACATCACGGAGACCGAAACCCTGATTCAGCAAATGGTGCAGCGGATGTTCGACACGACCATACCCTTTGCCATGACCGAGACCATCGAAACCTGCAAATACTGTAACTACACCAGAATCTGCGGCAGGTAGCGGGTAAACGGGTCAAGCGGCGTTGCGTGTCAGTAAGGCGTGAATCAAGCTCAAAAGTAGCTTACCACTGACTACACCCAATCCGAGTATTACGGCCTTATTCACGCACCGATAAGTCAACTACAGCCTGAAGCATTACAGACAAAAGTAATAACTTCAGGCTGGCCAAAAGTTGACTGAATAACAGGTTAGTTTGGCAAGTTTACTGCTTGATAAACTGACCGGATAAATAGGTGCCTTCTGTTGTAAGTACTCTGACGATGTACACCCCGGCAGGTAAGGCTCCAACCTGAATTTGCACGTCATTGACGAGTACTGATGGGGAGTTTATTAAAACAGGAATACCCGCTGATGTATAAACGTCAAGCTTCGAAATGGCTGAATCATCCTTACTCAATCTGATCGCCACTTCGTTGATACAAGGCGACGGATACGAACGAACAGTTAGTTTCTCTTCACCCTGCTTTTGGTTAATTTCTGCTGATATCCGGGCACTGTCTATTAGTCTGATATTCGTAAGCTCCGATATCCATACCGGCGCCCTGTAGTCGGGGCTTACCATCAAGATCGTAGGTGATGTCACAATACGGATTAACTACTCCTTTATCAATTAATGGGGAGCCTGACAAAAGAGTATATGAGCTACTAACAAGGTTCGACGTTAATGCTTGGCTTAATAAAGACTGGTAGTAATTGGCCTGTTGATTTACTACCATTCCGGTCATAGTGGCCAGTAACTTTCCTGATTTTGCCTGAATTACCAGATTGTTTGTGAGCGTAGTTGCGTCAGTCTTGTTATACAATCGAAACCCATCCTGACCACAGTTCGAGATGGTATTATTCGCAAACACAACGTTATTATTTAAAAGCGCATTAGGCCTGTTATCACAGAACACACCAGGTCCACCTACATCGGTAACGAGGTTATTATAAACAAGGGTAGTCCCTGAGTGTCCAACGATGATGACCCCGGCACCTGGCGCATTCTGAACTATATTGTTATACAATCGACCGCTTGATCCACCGCCTACCTGTATTCCATTATCCTGATAAGCGGCAAATGGTGAGGCCCCTGCACTATTCACCTTGTTATTATACACCTGCGCATCGGGAGCACAGCCATACTGGATTCCCTCACAACCACTTCGCTCTATAAGGTTATTGTATATGCTCAATCCATATATGGTGTGCGGATAGACCGTCTGATCAACACCGTTGCAATTACGTACCATACCCGAATTCCAAAACGAATTGCCAATGTACAATCCTTCACCACCGGTATCGTGCACATAATTATCATGAACTTTAATATTGTACATCGCAAAAGCGCCCCGCCAGGTTGCCGGATCACAGGTAGGGTCATACTTAATCATGATGCCCGCAAAACCTGTATTCGAGACTTCTATTTTCTCAATGTCAAAATCGCTGCTAAAGCTTGTTACCACCAGGCCGGAGACGCCGGAAGGAGTTTTGTTGAGGCTGATACCATACGGATATCGACTATCACCGCTACCAGTCAGCTTTACAAATTTGCTATCATAAAATTGGATGCCACTCTGCCCTAAATCGCTGCCAACCGTAACCTGGCCGCCACAATTAATAATCTTAATCGGCTTACTGGCGCTACCAACAAAATTTTTAAAGAAAAAACTTTTGTAAGTACCCGCTGCAATGCAAATCGTTTGCCCGGGCTTGTAACCTAACGCTTTACCGTCATAGTAGCCTTTTTTGGCATAGTTATGTCACAGTTGCAGGATTGGGCGAAGGTGGAATCCAAGCGCAATTAGAATAAAAAGAAGTAAAAATGATTTCATCCTTACGGCGATCAAAGTTAGAATTATAGAAAATTTTGCACGACTGGGAAAAGGAACAAATACCATGCCCCACAGGGTAAATTTAAAGGAAGGTTATTTCACGGACCAAACCAGCATGCGTATATTTTCTCAAACTGCAAAGTGAGCATATACCGAAAACGTTTAATTAGTCGGAGGTTGGTAGGGTAGCGCCACTGGAACCGCAACGGTCCGCGTCTGACGGTGGCCGTCTAAAGACGCACGCGGCCGCCTCGACGGTGCATAAAGACACAGGCCGGATGCCATGCCGACTGGCAGCTTAGCTGCTCGTTTTGGCATGGCAATCCGGCCTGTGGCGTGTTAGGAGTCAAATCAGCTGGTTCAGCCTGACGACTAAGCAGATGAAGCCTAGCGGGCAAATGCGCTCTTGAGGGCATCGGCGGCGTAGGCCTGCGCCTGTTTGGCCTCGGGCACCACCGTGGCCATCCCGAAAAATTCGTGCGTTACGCCGTCGTATAGTTTATAGTCGACTTTTACGCCTGCTGCTTCCAGTTTATCGGCCAGCAGTTTGCCTTCTGTCTGGAGGGGATCTATTTCAGCCCCAATGAGCGTGGTAGCTGGTAAGCCTTTCAGGTTAGCCTTCACCAGCGAGATGCGGGGGTCAGCAGCCTGGGCCTTGTCGCTAACTGTCTGGTCAATAAACCATTCCATCATCGGTTTGTCGAGCGGCTTGGCCGAGGCGTACTTGATGTAGGAGGCACTGTTGACATCGTTGCTGGCGATTGGGTACACCAGTACCTGATGCACGGGCATCATTATATTCTTGTCGCGGGCCATGATGCTCACGTTGGCAGCCAGATTACCACCGGCGCTTTCACCCACAACCGCTACCCGTTTTGGGTCGCCTTTTATCGACGCGGCATTTTTAAGTACCCATTCGTAGGCGGCAAATGAATCGGTATGCTGCACGGGGAATTTATGCTCGGGTGCCTGCCGATACGCCACCGACACCACGACCGCCCCAACCTGCTCGCACAACCCCTGCGCCGAAGCACCGTAGGTATCGAGGTCGGCAATGACCCAGCCGCCCCCATGGTAATAGACAATAACGGGGTAGGGCCCATTGCCCCCTTTAGGCGTGTAAATACGGGCATGAACGCTCCCACCCGATACGGGAATGTCGCGGCCCATTGTATCTGATTTTGGGGCAGGCATCGGAATGTTGTTCTCCTTCATCACGTCCATCACCGCCTTGGTCGGCGTGGGGTTCTGACGGGCTTCCTTGGCCGACAGCTGCGGAATTGGCTTGGCCCCGTAACTCACCAGTTTTTCGATAACCACCTGCATTTGTGGGACAATTGACGGACCCCAGGCTGGTTTAGCGCCGGTAGGTTTCAGGTCGGCGCTCGCAGTGCCCATGTCAGAGGCGCTGTCTTCAACCATGGTCGTGGTCGTTTGTCTGTTCGGTTTCCTTTTTTGAACCGCTATCCCCACAGGCGCTTAGGATAGACACAGCCAGGGCGAACAGACCAATACGTAGTGTTACGTTTCTCATAATCATCATATTTGCTTAAATCAGCAATTACCTATTGCTTCCATAGACAACATAGCATCAGACGAAATGTTGTCTAAACCTACTCTGTACGTTACAGCGTAGCGGCCAGAGGAGGGGATCTAACCACCTAAAAATACAGGTTTGCGGCCACGCGAAAGGTGTTGCAATGGGCTTCTATGATGTCGGCGACGCGGGGCGAATAGCCGCCGCCCATGGAAACGACAATAGGCAGGTCGTGCTGCCGGGCCTGCCCGAACACAAACTGGTCGCGCTGCCGAACGCCGTTCATCGATACCTTCAGTTTCCCCAGCCGATCCGTTTCCAGAATGTCGACGCCCGCCACGTAGAACAGGAAATCGGGCTGCTCGCTGCTCAGCAGGCGGGGCAGTGTATCGTAGAGCGTATTCAGGTACGTTTCGTCGGCCGTATTCGTAGCCAGGGCGATATCCAGGTCAGACTGTTCTTTTTTAAGCGGGTAATTGTCTTTCCCGTGCATGCTGAAGGTAAATACGCGCGGCTCCTGCCGAAACATGACGGCGGTGCCATTTCCCTGATGCACATCCAGATCGATCACCAGAATCTTACGGGCCTGGCCGGTTTCGAGCAGGTAATGGGCTGCCACGCCCACATCGTTGAGCAGGCAAAACCCCTCGCCATGGTCGGGATAGGCGTGGTGCGTGCCACCGGCTACGTTCAGGGCCACCCCGTCTCGCCGGGCCAGGTGCGTGCAGTCGAGCGTACCCTGGGTAATCACCCATTCGCGTTCGATTAGCCGGGGCGACATGGGAAAGCCGATCCGGCGTACCATCCGGGCATCGACGGTCTGCGTTTTCAGGGCATGCACATACGCTGGTGAGTGAACACCCAGCACCCAGCGATCGCTGACGGGCATGGGCGCAAAAAAATTGGCCTCGGTACACGTACCCTCATACAGCAACTGCTCGTGGATGAGTTCGTACTTCAACATCGGGAACCGATGGGGCTCGCCGGTGGCGCTAAGGGGCAGTTCGTGTTTATACAGCGGGGCGTAGGCAATCTGAAGCATAAGGTAAAGCAGACCGTTGGATAAATGATGGGCTCCGCTTGCGAACTATTGGCAACGTATATACTGATACGTTAGTAGCTTTATGATCTTGCTATTGTTAAAAAATAAAACCAAAAACTACCATAGGAGGTTTAGACTACCACAGTAATTACGCTCATCAACCTATGAACATCGAACTCTATACATCTGCCGAAGCGGCCCCTTTTGAACTACTGGACGTGCTGGTTCAGAACCGGCGCGACCGCGATGCCGACCGTTCGTTGCTCTCTCTGCATTTCATCGGTAAATGCGGAATCCGGACGAATCGGCTAAAAATGCCCCTGCTGACCTGGTTCGACGCGAACCGGCTCCAGCAGTTTACCTACCAACTGGCTAGTTCTTCCCGCCCCGAAACTACCTTTATCGATCTGCCAGACTCTGGTCTTCGTCTGACAGCCAGTGGCAAAAACCGGCGGTCGATCCGCGTAGAGTCGCTCCCCTCCGCCCATCGTCGGTTTACGCCGGTAGAGATCAACGGCTCGGCCAATGGGCTAAACGATTACGCCCGAGTACTATATACCCGTCTCTGGGAAGCTTTTTGCCGGGGGTAACAGATTACCCTTTATCTTTTCAGCTGCTTAGCATCACCTCATGGTTTAGCTCGGGGGCGTCGTCTGTCGCCCTGGCATCATTGAAAAATAGCCACTGAATGGCGCGGGGCAGTTCAAGACTCCATCGGTTTTCTTCATGCAATCCCTCAGGATCAATCGCCGTTTGCAGGTAAGCGCATGCCTCTGCGTCGCAGCGGATATTAGTCTGGAGGCGTTTCAGATTGGGCACCATGTATTTCGACTCCGACTCACCACCGTACAAATACACTTTGGTATGCCTGGCCAGCTTCTGCTCAGTCGCCCCCCTATACACACCCGGCGAAATCCAGAGCGCAGGCGAGAACACCAGCCACCGACCAAATACATTCGGGTATAATAACCCCGCCCAGACGGTGATAAGCCCACCCAGCGACGAGCCTCCCATACCGGTATGGGCAGCGTCTGTCAGGGTCCGGTACCGGGTGTCGATCAGTGGTTTCAGGGTATTCACCACGAAATCGAGATACGTTTTGCCCCGACCCAGCCCCGGCTTTACGGCTTCAACCGTATATTCGTCCAGGCGACTCTCGCCGGCATGGTCGATCGCCACGATGATTACGCCATGTCGGCGGCGGCTAGCCAGCTGGGCCATCCGGAGTTCAGTGAGCCAGGAGCCGAAGCCTGCCCCCGCCCCGGTCAGGTTCTGGCCATCATTGAGGTACAAAACCGGGTAGGCCTTACCACTGCGTTCATAATCGCAGGGCAGCAGCACCTGCACACGCCGGGGCATGGCCTGCGCCGGGTAGTCGACGTACAGGGTTTGTTCGATGGGCAGGAACGCCGGGTTAATGGGTTGCCCCGCCCACTGCCAGTACGGCACTTCGTCTTCAACGTGTTGAGCGGGCAGGTCTATAAGCCGGTTTCCGGTCAGTTCGCCCAACTCATCTACTTCAAGGCTTCCGGCATCACCCCGGTGATATTTGTACTCAATGGGATTGGGCCATGTCTCATCTATTGGCAAATCAATTGTGTAGCGGCCTTCACCAACTGGTTTTAATTGAAAGGTGTCAACATCAATAACCCAGTTGCAGAAGTTCCCGGTTATGTAAACGGGCCGGTCGTCCTGTGCGGGGGTAGTTAAGTCAAAATGAAGTATATGCGTGTTCATACATAATCAACCACGCCGACGGGCTGATTGTCTCCTTCCTGCAGCCAAAAACGTACCTACGGTCAGGAAGCGGGTCGGCTCTCTACGCAAAACGGTTTCCAGCTGGCAGCACTGCCAGCTGGAAACCGTTTTGCAGGAGGGTGGCCCTCAACAAGGCTTACTTTTTCTTCTTTTTCGGCTTGTCTTCTTTCTCTACCAGATCCGATTTCGCTTCGACCTGTGAATTCCGCTCCGATTTCTTCGGCTTGTGTTCCTTCGTAGGTTCGCCAATTTCAGGCGTAGCGGGCGGGGCTTTTTTCTCTGGCTTGGGCTGAACAAGTCCACTACCGGCCACCGATCCCCGCACGAACGTACCCCAGGTCAGGTTGTCTTTGCCCGCCTGCACGCGTTTGGCCCGGTCAATAGCCATGTTGGCGGCGGCTTCTACCACCCAGTCGAAGTTAGACTGACCCACCGAATTGACGTCGGCATCGGGGGCGGGGTTACAGAAATCGATGGCAATGGGCACCCCGTCACGCACGGCAAACTCGACCGTATTGAAATCGTAGCCGAGGCCATGATTCAGTTTCAACACGTAGTCGTGCATGGTTGCCATCAGCTTTTTACCCGCATCGCCGGTCGTTTTCATCTCGGTGGCATAGCGCAGGTGATGCGGGTTGCGCGGCTCATAGGGCATAATCAGCACTTCTTTGCCGCCGATGCAGTAGCAACGGAAGTAATCGGTGAAGTCGATAGCTTCCTGGTAGAGCATCACCAGTTGCCCGGTTTCGTCGTACGCCTTATACATCTCGTGCGGGTTGTCTACTTTATAGACGCTCTTCCAGCCGCCCCCCGAGTGCGGTTTCATGAAGGCCGGAAAACCGATGTGCGCAAAAATGGCGTCCCAGTTCATGTGCTGCAGGTTCACAAACGACTCGTGCTTGGTATCATCGGGGCGTTCCTTCGATGGCAGCAGAATTGTTTTGGGAACGGGCACACCCAGGTGAACGGCCAGTGCATTATTGAAGAACTTCTCGTCGGCGCTCCACCAGAACGGGTTGTTTATGACGGCAGTACCGCAGAGGGCCGCGTTTTTCAGGAATGCCTTGTAGAAGGGCACATCCTGGGAAATGCGGTCGATGATGACGGCGTAATCGGTAGCAACACCCTGCTCTACCCGATCGATGGATACAAACTCCGCCTGAAAGTCAGACTGTTTTTCGTTGACGCGGTCGACGAATGCCTGGGGGAACGAGCGTTCCATGCCGAAAAGGATACCAATTTTACGCATAATGTTGTATACGAGTTAGTTGAGACGTAGTATAATACCCCTGCGTCAACAGAACCAGACTGTTGAACAGCCAGCCTTGCTGGCAGGTGCTGCAAATTGGTCAGTTTGGCCGGAAAAGACAAACCCGCCTCTTTAACGGGACAGTCTGTCCATCAGCCTCATACCTGGTACAGTGTAATCTAGTCAACCAGACAGGTGGCCCATGTAGTCAACTCTATCGCTTACAAGAGCCTTGAATCCCAGAAATAATCCTCGGTCCTGACTAGCTGTACATTGGGGCCAAAATCAGGATGTTCCGTATTGATAATGTAGTTATACTCGTAGATGATAATCGCCGAAGGTACTTTAAGTACTACTGTTTCCTGGCTGTTGTACCAGTTGGAGCCAATCTTTTGCAAAGCGTAATAACCGGCCAAGGTTCGCCAATCTGCCGGAAGATCCTTGCTCTGTATTTGTTTAATCAGGTGATCATCATCGGCAATGGAAATGACCATTACCTTATACGTCGAGGCGGGTTGGATGGAACCTCGGTGAACGACTAATTCAAGGGATGACAAGGAGCGGGATGAGCCGGTATAAATGACCTGCTGACCTTTTGTGTTCCATCGATTGGCACTCCCTGACGCCCTTAACGTACGGGCATAAATCTCTTTACTGATTCGGAACACTTCCATAGGCTACACATTGTCTCCGTATTCCATGGCCGTTAACCGATCGTCAACAAACCTGATGCCTGTCACGGTATTTAAAAATGAGGTTGGGCTTTTGTGATCGAAATAAAAGTTCTTTCGGTTGAGCCACTGGTCGAATTCCTCCACCGAGCCAAATACCGCAATGCCGTGTTTAATTAAGGATAAAAGCAGCAACACCTGTTCTTTGACGTTCTCCTTGAAGGTATTTTGTGGCTTTTTGTACTCCCGAAACGTTTTGACGCTGATATTGAGCCAATCCGATAGAATGGCATCATTAAAATCAGTCAAGGTTTTAATCGCATTGACATGCTGCCAGTTAATATCCTTTGTATAAAGGAAGGACAGGATTTCGCTGTCATTGATGTGCCCAGGTACATCTCGTAAAATAAGGCTTTCGACAGACGCTGCTCGTTTCATGGTAGTTACCGTTTAGCGCAATAACGCAAATGTGGGCAATTTTACCTTCACTAAAGAGAATAATTTCTCTTGATAGTTAATTCATGGCGAGGAATACAGAAAGGTGATTAAGCTGGTAAAATATGGCTCCTAGTCGATTTTGGGGCCGGTGCCGGGTGCCCGTTGGGCAGGTTTAGATGCCGTTCAGGTACTGCGGAAACTGATCCCGCCAGACGGGCCAGTCGTGCGCGCCCCACGGTTTAATGTCGAGCCAGTGGTGAATACCCTTTGCGTTCAGCAGCTGCGACATCTGAATGTTCGACTCCTTGCAGAAGTCGTATTCCGATGTGCCCAGCACAATCCGCATCTGGTACAGCTGGTCGTTTTGCAGACCGGGTACGTAGTCGGGCGGGTTGTTGAAATAGACGTTCTCGTCATAATAGCCATCCATAAACGACCGGATGTCGAATTTGGCGCCCATCGACATGAGGTGGGCCACCTGATCGGGGTGCCGGAAGGCGAAGTTGAGGGCCTGGAAACCGCCAAAGCTGCAACCGGCCACGCCAATTTTACCGACGTTACACTCGCGCTGAATGTAGGGAACCAGCTCTTCGCACAGAAATTTGTCGTAGAGCATGTGGTTCCAGATCCGCGTGCCGGGGTGCAGATGCCGACCATACCAGCTGTCGCGGTCGACACTGTCGATGCAGTACAGTTTGATGCGGCCCGACTCGATATGCCCCCTGGCTGCTTCGGTGAGCTGAAAATCACGCGCTTCGTAAAACCGGCCCATTGTGGTTGGAAATACCAGCACGGGATAACCCCAGTCACCGTAGACGAGCATCTCGATGTCGCGCCCCAGATGGTGTGAATAATACTTGATGTACGACTCTTTCATGGAACAAAAGTACGAAAGGCCGCCCGCCTGAACGGACTATTGGCTAAAATGTGGGAACTTTACCAACTGTGAACCATCTATTGACCACCCTGCTTGTGCTTATGCTTACCTCCGCAGCAGCCCAGCCGTCGGCTTCTGTGACGGTATTGCCCGACGATTCGGTCGTGTCGGTCCCCTTAAACCGGACCGTTCAGCTGACGGTTATTCTGCCGCCCGCCTATTCCGAAACCGGTCCCCGGCTTCCGGTTCTATACCTGAACGACGGCCAGGACCTGCCCCGCCTGCACATGAGCGATGTGCTCGACTCGCTCTATAAAGCGCAGGCGATCAGGCCGTTTGTGCTGGTGGCTATGCACGCCAACGTCGACCGGATTCAGGAGTATGGCACCGCTGCCCGGCCCGATTACATGAAACGTGGCAGCAAGGCCAACGCCTACACCGATTTTGTGCTGACCGAGTTGGTTCCCCATATCCAGAAGCGCTACCATGTATCGGCCGACCCGGCGCAGACAGTCATCGCCGGTTTCTCACTGGGTGGGCTGTCGGCCTTCGATATTGGTTTCCACCATCCTGACCGGTTCAGCCGCGTGGGTGTGTTTTCGGGCTCATTCTGGTGGCGGAAGAAAAATTTCAGCAGCGATTCGCGCAGTGCCTACGATGATGACACCGACCGGATCATGCACAGCCTCATCCGCGAAAGCACCACCAAACCAGCCGTAAGGTTCTGGCTCCAGACGGGCACCAACGACGAAACCAGCGACCGCAACAACAACGGCGTGATCGACTCGATCGACGATACACTGGATATTATTAAAGAGCTGGAGAAGAAAGGCTACCAGCGCGAACAGAACGGCCAAACCGGCGACATACGGTACGTTGAAGTACAGGGCGGCGAACACAATCAGCGTACCTGGAGCGCCATTATGCCCGATTTCCTGACCTGGGCCTTTGGTCAGTAGCAAACCAAACCTTATATGTTTTGGGACCGCAGCGTTCCGCGTCCGGCGGCGGACCGCCTATACGATTTAAAATCACCACTCATAATTACCCATTTAGCTATTCCTAACGATGAACTACCTGCTTCCAACCACTATCCTGGCCCTGTTGCTGAGCGGCACTGTGGCCCTGCATCAGCCAGTAACCCCGCTGCTTTCACAACGTGCTGCGCTTGTTGCTCCCCCTGCCGAACTAAAGCTCGTTTGGTCCGATGAATTCGATAAAGACGGCCTGCCCGACCCTACGAAATGGGGGTACGAGATCGGGGGCAAAGGCTGGGGAAACAACGAGTTGCAGTATTACACCAAAAGCCGCCCCGAAAATGCGCGGGTAGAGAACGGCAATCTGATCATCGAAGCTCGCAAAGAGGCGTATGAAGGCAACGCCTACACCTCGGCCCGACTGCTGACGAAGAACACAGCCACCTGGACATACGGCCGGTTTGACATCCGGGCGAAGATTCCCGCTGGTCGGGGTACGTGGCCGGCGATCTGGATGCTGGGCCAGAACATATCTACGGCTGGCTGGCCCTTATGCGGCGAAATCGACATCATGGAACACGTGGGGTACGACCAGGGCGTTGTTCATGGCACCATCCATACAGCGGCCTACAACCACAACAAAGGCACCCAAAAGGGCAAACAAGTCCCTGTGCCAACGGCATCGACGGACTTTCACCTCTATTCGGTCGACTGGACGAGCGACCGGATGGACTTTCTTGTTGATGGTAAAGTATACCACAGCCTGACCAAAGCGGAACTGGGCAGCAACGCCACTGAGTGGCCCTTTGTACAGCCCTTTTTCCTTATTCTGAATGTAGCGGTTGGTGGTAACTGGGGCGGCAAAGAAGGCGTCGACGAAACAATCTGGCCCCGCCGCATGGAGGTCGATTACGTACGGGTGTATCAGTAGTCCCTACTCGCCTTTCAGAATATCCACCGGATTTGTTCTCGCGGCCTTCATCGTTTGCGACCCAATCATCGTCAGGGCGATCAGCAATACGACCAGCAAGCCAGCGAACAGTTCGGCGATTTGCACGGGTGTATGGTAGGGAAAATTCGTGAGCACTACCTTTTTGAAGAAGAGGTACGTAATCGGCAGGGCAATGAGCGCCGATATCGACAGCAGGACGAGAAAACCGCGACTCAGTAAGAAGATAAGGTTGCCGGTGCTGGCGCCCATCACCTTACGAATGCTGATCTCCTTTAGCCTGGTTTCGGTGGTGAACACTACCATGCCAAACAAGCCCATCGAGGCGATGGAAATGGCGAGGAATGACAGGAAGCCAATGATCTTGATTAAGGCAGAAAATTCGCTGTAGGCTTCTTCTATCTCCTGGTCATAGAATTTAGCCTGAAAGGGATGAACCCGGTCGAGCCTCTTCCATACCGACTCGATTCTGGCCATGGTCGTTGGCATGTCAGTGCTTTGGATTTTGGCATTAATGATGGCCCGGTCTTCGGGTGTCCAGGCCATGAAGGCCACCGGGCCAATGAGGTTCTCGACCTTGCCATAGTGAAAGTCCTGCATTACGCCAACAATTGTCATCCTGCGGCCGCTTCCCTGGGCATTACTGAAGGTAACCTCCTCCCCGATTGCCTTTTCGGGGTGATTGGTATCCAGGTTAAATCGCTTTAAGAATTGCTCGTTAACGATCACTTCGCTGACAGCGGCGGCTGTGGTGGGTCGAGCCCTGAAATTTCCCCCGGCAATGAGCCTGTAGTCATGCAGCGCCAGGTAATTTTCGTCGACGCTGTTCGTCAGCACCAGCGCCGAGTCCCGCGAATCGTTGTATTTCATATAGCCACCCCAGGCATTGCCAACGCTGGTGATGATTAATGACCGCGACAGGGCGGTTACTGCCGGCATCTCGCTCAGTTCCCTGAGCAGCGCGTCTGGTTTAGTGCCCTGCATGTTGATGTTCAGAACATGTTCGGTGTTGAACCCCAGGTCGAAGGCGAGTATATGTTTATACTGCACGTAGCCGATGGCAGTTGTTGTGATAAAGATCAGCGTGACCGTGTATTGAATCACCACCAGGGCCCGCCGGAGCGTTACGTACTTGAATCCTTTCGCCGCCGACACATTCCTGAGCGCATTGATTGCGCTGACTTTTGAAAAGAAGAGAGCGGGCATAAATCCGGCCATCACCCCAACGGTGACCGAAAAAACAATAAAGGCGGCAATCATCAGGGGTGTAAGTTCGAGCTTCACCGTGCGCTGCATCTCCGGAGCCAGGTTGATCAGTTGCGGCCGCAAAACCAAAAAGATGAAGAAGGAAAGCAGCAGGGCGGCCAGCGAGATCAGGATCGCCTCGGCCAGAAACTGCTGCCGTATCTGGCTCTTGTCGGCACCAATCGCTTTACGCAGACCAACTTCCTTAAAGCGGCGCATGGCCCGGGCAATCGACAGGTTGGTATAGTTGAAACAGGCCGACAACAGCACAACAAGGGCCAGTCCGCCCAGTAGCCAAAGCACAACCGGAGGCATGTGAACCCGCACGGAGCCACGCATATCCCGGAGGGTCTCGCCAACCACGATCTTGTATACAGGAAGAAGTTCGAGCTGGATAGTCGTGTTTGTTTCGGCGCGGTTTTCCTCCCTGGCAATGGCGTCGAGCTGCGCCTGTATAGACGCCATATTGGCCGTTGGCGGCAGCAGGAGGTACACGTAGTTCAGCCCCATGGCTGTCCATTTCTCGAAGTTCGGATCGTTCGCGTTAAGCTGCCTGGCTGTCGACAAGGAGACCAGGGCTTCAAAATCGATATGCGAAAAGAAGGGAACGTCTTTCATGACGCCGGTCACCTGGTAATCGAGGGTATCGAATTTGATCGTCTTGCCCACCGCCGATTCGTTGCCGAATAGCTTTCTGGCGGCCGTCTCCGTGAGAACGACCGAGTACGGATCGCGTAGCGCCCGGTCGGGATCGCCTTCCAGCATGGGGAAGGTAAATATCCTGAACAGCGACGGCTCGGCCCAGTAGCCCTTAATGGGAAGAATATGGTCACCAACCTTCGCATCCTGCGAAAAGTCGCGTATAGTGGCCACTTCCGCGCCCGCATACTGGGCAAGGCTGGTCACTTTCTGCCGGATCAGCTTGCCGGTCTTTATTGAGGTGGAGGCAAACTTACTGCGTTCCCGGGCCGAAGTCAGCACGTTGGTGATGCGGTAGATCCGCTCCCCATTCTTGTGGAACCGGTCGTACGAGTACAGGTCAAGCACAAACGCGATCAGCAATAACCCGACCGACATACTGATGGCCAGGCCAATTACATTGATGGACGAGAACAGCGTGTTGCGTAGTAAGTTACGTTTGGCTGTTTTGAGGTAGCTTTCGATCATGACCCAGTTGATAAACCTGCAACAAGAATACGCGGCTGATACTGGCTAAATGAATAAATGGGGTGAATTGGGCTAAAAATGGGATAAATAACTCATCACGCTCGTGCCCATTCACACAAAAACGCCACTGTAGATCTGGCTTCAGTGGCGTTTCATTCACAACTGTCATGAAAAATCAATTATTGCTCGTCTGTCTCGGAGGCGGATGCAATTTTAGTCAGGTCCTTATTGCCGGGCAGCATTTCCAACCCCCGTTTGAGCCACTCGGCGCGTTTCTTTTCGTCCTTGGTTACCAGCTCGTTATACGAGATCAGGTATTTGAAGGCCAGCGCCAGGTCTTTCTGGTACCGCTTCCGTTCGTCTTCTTTATCAGCAATCATATCGATAAACTGAATAAAATACGGGCGTGCCTTGCCGTTTCGAACCGCCTCTTCGGGGGGGTAGGCATAATAGTTGGATTTAGCCCGGTAGAGCACCGTGGGTGCGTAATCGGGAGAACCCTGTTGCGCCAGGGCCAGGGCCGAATCGGCTTTAGCAAAGCGCAGGGTGTCGCGCTGAAGCTTGCCCAGGCTATCGCGCCCAAAACCGAGTGTGTAGTTACTCATGCCGTACCGGAACAGGTCCTGCACATCGGCTTTGAACCCGTGTCTAGCGGCCGAATCAAGAGCGGCCACGGCCTGTGGGTGCTTTTTGGCGCGGTAATAGTACCGGGCAATGTCGCTGTACAGGTTCTCGGACGTATCCGAAGGAGCCGCTTTTTCAAGGTAGGCAACGCCAATAGAGTCGCTCACTGCTTTCAGCGAGTCGCCAGCGGTGACGGGACTCTCGCGATTCAGGTAGGCCTTACCGAGGTACTTGTAGTCGTCGTAGATCACTTTCTCCGGGGCCATTTGAAGGAACGTTTCCAGACTTTTGATGGCTTTCTCCGGCTGTTTCAGCGACGAATAGGCCCAGCCTTCCATGCGGTAGACAATGGGGTTCTGGCCGAGTACCGCCCGGTTGCTGTCGATGATACTGGCTGCCTTCTGGTAGTCTTTCCCCAGAAAGTGAAACTGGGTCGACCGGAGCAGCATCTCCGGGCTTCGGTCGCCGGTTACGGCCATGTACTGATCGGTGTACATTGCTGCGTCTTTGTAGCGGTTCACCAGGTAATACAGCTCGGCCAGCTGCCGGTAAGCGGGTGCGTAGGTCTGGTTGGCGTCGATGGCTTTTTTGTAGTTCTCGACGGCCAGATTGAAGTTGCGCCCCTGCCAGTAAATGTCACCGATGCGCTGGTACACCCGCGACGGGTTCATGCCCATTTCGATGGCACTTTCGTAGCGCGTAACGGCCGTACCGGCATCTTTGTTGAGGTAGTGCGCATCGCCCAGTGCCAGCTGAATAGCGGGGTTTTTCTTATCCCGGTCGGCGGCCCGGTTCAGGTAATCGATTGCCTTGGCCGCGTCAACAATTTTCGGGTAACGGGGCTTGATCGAGCCGCTGTCGGGCGTGAGGTAGCCCGTATAGGCTTCGCCAATGCGGTACAGGATATCGGCGTTTTTTCCCTTACTTTTCTTAACGACTTCGTCCAGTATCGGGCCGGCAGTAGCTACCCCGTTCCCGACGAGATGAGCCAGCGCAATGCCTGTCTGGTTGAGCGGTATCCGCTTTTCATCGGTGGCTACGCCTTTCTCGAACCAGATACGGGCCGAGTCGGGCTGACCAGACCGCAGGTAGCCGTAGCCAGCGTCGAAGTAGGTCTGCATCGACGGGCTTTGGGTGGCCGCCTTATTTAGTAATTGGTGTGCTTCGTTGAAGCGGCCCAGGGTCATCAGGGTAGTGGCATCGGGGGTCGGTGTTTGCGCCGACACGAGGCCCGACAACAGGGTGCCTGACAGGCCTATTGTCGTTATAAAAGCGATCGGAAATTTCATCGAAGAGTTCATAAAGTTAAGTCCCCTTAGGGTAATAAGCTTAGCGATAGTCGACTGATTAGTGATGGCAACTTACCCCCCTGATCTGAGAAGAAGCTTAAGCTTTCCTTAGAATTAGCTTAGAATATAGTCGATTAACACAACGGGTGTCTGCCTACAAGCTCATTCGTGGCTTTGCAGCCACTAGCGGATGGGCCGCATCCAGGTTGGTCAGGGCTGCTGTCCGTTCGGCTGAGGGGCCGAGGGGCGCGACAGAAGAGCCGGTCCGTTTGGTTGTTGCTCCAGCTGCACAACGGTGTGTGGATAGGGCATGTCGATGCCAGCCTTGTCGAGTGCCAGCTTGATGCCGGTCATTACCCGATCGCTCACCTTCAACACAGCGGCCTGCTGCGATTCGACCCAGAAATAAACCGTCAGGTCGACCGACGAAGGGGCCAGATTAGACACATAGACCCAGGGTGCGGGGTCTTTCAGTACACCCTCTACCCCATCGATCACCTCATGCATCACCCGGCGGGCTTCTTCGATCGAGTCGGCGTAGCCGATGCCAACCACGAACTTAACCCGGCGCTGACTGTAGGCAGTGCGAACCAGCACCGAGCTGGTATACACGTCGCCATTGGGCAAAATCGCCCGCTCTCCGTCGTAGGTCTTCAGGCGCGTAGAGCGCATGTTGATCTCTTCCACCGTACCCTCGAAATCCTTCACCCGAATCTGATCGCCCACCTTGAAGGGCCGACGCCAGAGGATCAGCAACCCGGCGAAGAAGTTTTGCAGAATATCTTTGAAAGCAAAACCAATGGCTACCGATGTGATACCCAGGCCGGCAATAATATCGCCGGGTTTAAACGACGGAAAGATGACGACACAGGTAGCCAGAAAGCCAATGATGGTCACCAGCGTACCGACGATACGACTGATCAGGTTGGCCAGCATATCGTCGATGGAATGGGTCTGCACGGCCACTTTATTGATGACCTTCTTCAGCAGCTTACCAAATAACCAGAAAGCCAGAAACACAACCACACCAACCAGCAGGTAGGGCAACCGTTCGGCGGAACCTTTCATGAAGTCACGAACGGTTCGCCAGAACAGCGTAATGGCATCGTTGATGGTAAAGGGTGGTTGATTGACCCGGTTAGGCTGATCCAGCAAAAACAAGAGTACCGTGTTCATTGGGTAATTGGTAACTGGGTAATTGGGGACGTCCGTTAAAAAAACCAGAAGCTATCTCTGAACCGGAATTCAACGGCTCCCAGGTACCTGTCTTTGGTATAGATGGCGGCGCGGTACAACCCTGGTTTAAGGGCGGCATCCGGTTTGATTTGAAACGAGATACGCTGTTGTCCCGGCACAAACTCAACCGCCTGCACGGCCTGCACCGGCACAACCTCATTGGCGGTGGGTGTGTTTACCGTAATGGTTCGCAGGGTGGTCATCATCGGGTTCCGCTGCTCGTCGGTCAGGCTCAGGAACACCTCATGCGAGCCCGTCAGGTCCAGTTCGGCGGGCACGTTGAACGAGATGCTCAGCGTATTCACCTTTTTGGCCTTGGCCGTTTCTTTCTGGTTGGCCTTCACGGCTTCTACCCGGAACCCGTCGCCCCGCAACAGGTAGCGGGGTACCATCGTCAGCAGGGTCGTGTTTAGCCTCGTTACCTCCTGCCCAAGCTGCTCTGTGCGGCCGCTCAGTACCGTATTGGAGTCGGTCAGCCAGCCGATCTTGCCCTGCATCGCATTCATCTGGTTGTTCAGGCTATCGCGTTGCCCGTTCAGGTCGCCGATGGTTCGGTTCAACTCCCCGATGGTCTGCACCCGGCCGTTGGCCTTCCGCTGCACGTCGCGCAGGCTGGTGTTGGCAGCGGCCAGGCGGCGGTTTATCTCCTCGCGCTGTTGCGCCAATTCCGTATTTGTCGATTTGGCGCTGGTCAACTGATCGGTCAGTTGCCGAACGTCGCCTTCCAGTTGTAACTTGACCGACAGCAGGGAGTCGGCCCGTTGGCCAGCCAGGTCGGTTTGCTGCGTCAGGTCCTGGTTCTGATTGTAGTAGTAGATGCCCCCAGCCAGTAACACGAGCGTAAGCCCGCCCAGTAGCCAGGTAAGCCAGCTGGTTTTTTGTCCGTAGTCTTCCATATATTGTGGTTGGCTTACTGCCAGTAGTAGATTACCAATATTCGGCCAGTCGCTTAACAAACCCCTTAAGAATTACTTAGAATTTGCTTAGAAGTACAATTAGCCCCTATACTGAGGGGTTAAGTAAACAGCCTGATCCGGCCGCGACCCCATCACCAGACTATCATGTCTCCCCACTATGCTAGTTGAAGACCCTAACATGCCCCGTACCAAACAACCCGATACCCTCACCCGGTTCGGCGCGTTTCTGCACGATCGTTTCAGCCTCGACGAAGACAAAGAAGACGAGGCGGGCGTCATTGATACCGTCAGCCGGGGTATTGAGTTTCGGGGCATCAATCTGTGGACGCTTATTTTCGCCATTTTCATTGCCTCTATCGGGCTGAACGTCAATTCAACGGCGGTCATCATTGGGGCTATGCTTATTTCTCCGCTGATGGGGCCGATTATGGGGATTGGCATGGGAATTGGCATCAACGACCTGGCCATGATTCAGCGGGCGCTCAAAAACCTGGGCATCGCCGTTTCCATCAGCCTTCTGACCTCATCGGTTTATTTTCTCGCCAGCCCCCTGCACATTGCCCAGTCTGAACTGCTGGCCCGCACGTCGCCTTCGGTCTGGGATGCGTTCATTGCCTTTTTTGGTGGCCTCGCGGGTATTGTAGCCGGTTCGCGCCGCGATAAAGTAACGAATGTGGTGCCAGGCGTTGCCATTGCCACCGCCCTGATGCCGCCCCTCTGCACGGCAGGCTACGGCATTGCCACCCTCAACGTATATTACTTTGCCGGTGCTTTTTATCTGTTTCTCATCAACAGCGTTTGCATTAGTCTGGCCACGGTGCTGATCGTGCGTTTTTTGGGGTATCACCAGAAAAGCTACCCAACGCCTGAGATAGAACGGCGGGTACGCCACACCATCTGGTTTGCCGTGCTGGTCGTGCTCGTGCCCAGTACGTACCTCGGTTACCAGATTGTGCGCAAGACCCTGTTTGAGCAGACGGCCAAACGATTTGTGACCAAAGAGTGCAATTTTCAGTACCGGCAGGTCATCAACTATACGGCCCGCTACAATCGCCGGCAGCCAACGCTGGAGCTGACGGTCGTTGGTGAGCCGCTGCCACCCGATTCAGTCAACGCGCTGCGCTCGAAAATGCCGCCTTACGGGCTGGGCGATACCCAGCTGGTGATAAGGCAGGGAAGTTTCAAAGATGCAGAAATCGATGTCGACGCCCTGAAGTCGACCATAACCGACCAGGTGATCAAGTACAGCCAGGCCTCCATTACCCGCAAAGACCAGACCATCGACTCGCTGCGCCGTTACATCGAGCTAACCCAGATGTCGAGGATACCGGTGGCTGACCTGCGCAACGAACTGAAAACGCTCATGCCCGACGTTCAGACCTTCACGGCCTCCCAGTCGCTGGTGATGAACGCCAGCAGCACCAGACCCGACACCGTTATGCTGGTGTACGCCAAATTTTCGCGGCGGCACACGGCTGGTGAGCGGTACCGGATTCAGAAGTGGTTGCAGAGCCGAACCAAAAGTAAACGGATCAAACTCATTGTGGAGTGACCGCCTCGGGCGGGGCCATTGGCCGCCGTAACTGTAGTTCCGGCTACTTCAGCAGGGCGGGCATGTCGACCAGCCAGGCGATGAGCAGGGTCAGCAACAACAGAAAGCTGATGAGCAGCAGCAGCCAGTCGGGTTTACGGGATGGCTGGTTTTTTGGGCGGGTGGGCTGGTTTCGGGCGACGTTGGCAGCGCCCTGAGCAGACGGCGGAGTAGTGGACAAAAAGAGGGGGGTATACATCATTGCGCAGTGCCGTTGCAGGCGGGAAGAGGTGGTTTCTCCAACCAAAAATGCCCCTCAAAACTTAATATTCGCTAATAATGTCCTTAGAAACTCCTTAGAATAGGGGTGTTTACCGGGGCAGTTCGACCGTGAACACCGTTGGGCTACCCGGCTTCGACGATACCACCACGCGCCCCCTGTGCAGCCGTACGATCCGCTCAACCAGCGACAGGCCTACCCCACTTCCCCGCACGTCGGCCGTTTGTCGGCTCCGGTAAAACGGCTCAAATATGTAGGGCAGATCAGCGGCTGGAATTGGCTGGCCGTTGTTCTGAATGTTGACCGTGACCAGAACTGGGCTGAAGTTGATGCGCACCCTCGCCTGTCCGTCGCTCGAAAATTTGCAGGCGTTTTCTGTCAGGTTTTTCAGGGCGGTACACAGCAGCGTTTTGTTACCCGACAGACCCAGCTGATCCGGGTCGTCGGGTAAGGTTCCCAGTTCAACGGTTACCTGGTAATGGGGACTCAGCGCGTTCAGCTGGTCGCGGATGTCCCACACAATTTCGTCGAGCCGCACCGTATCGGTGAGTAACGCAGTGGCGTCGTCCTGACTTACCTGCGAGAGCTGCAACAGCTCGTGGGTCAGTGCCGACAGATCGCTCACATCGTCAAGCACCGAACGGATGGTCTGTTTGTAGGCTTCGGGGTCGCGCTGATTGAGCAAACTAACCTCCAGCTGCGAGCTGATCTGGGTGAGCGGGTTCTTCAGCTCGTGCGACACGTTGGCCACAAACATTCGCTGCAACCGGAACGACTCCTCAACGCGGTCGAGCAGGCGGTTTATGGTCACCGAAAGGCGGCTTATTTCATCATCTTCCTGGCCAATGGGCAAGCGTGCGTCCCGATTATGCGGAAACATCTGGCCCACCGTCTGGTCGATCCGCTGCATGGGCCGGAGGGCATCGCCCGCAAAAATCCAGCCGGCCAGGGCCGTAATGCCAACAATAAGGCCCAGCAAGCCGGTCAGGGCCCACAACAGCCGCCGCAAAAAATCGTCGCCATACACGTTTTCGGCACTGGCAATGATCACAAACTGGCCCGCAGCCGTCATGTAGCGGCTTCCCGACAGGTAATACTGGTCCTGCTGGAAATCTTTGTGTTTATTCTGCCGAATATCGGCCAGCACATCGGCCGCGATGGGCTCATCCAGGGCTTCGTTGGTGGCGAAAATGAGCGAATCCCGGCTGTCGAACACCATAATCTTCTGGTTGGGCAGCTGGTCTTTCCGCAGCCGGTTCAACTGCCGGATAAGGTTGGCGTCCAGGCGGTGCCGAATCAGCATATCGCCGGTTGTGCTGGCCTTTCGCTCAAGGCGCCGGTAAAAGTCTGACGAGATAAAGTACCAGCAGAACGCGTGAATGCTCACAAAGGCGAGCAGCAGTATGCTGGACACCAGGCCCGTGAAGCGAACGGTGAGGCGGCGGCGGATGGTCATGGCGGCTTATTCTTCCTTGAACGTGTAGCCCATGCCAAAGTGCGTATGAATCAGCTTCTTGTCAAAATTTTTGTCGATCTTCTTCCGCAGGTAATTGATATACACTTCCACCACGTTGGTGCCGGTATCGAAGTTAATATCCCAGACATGCTCGGCAATGGTGGGTTTGGATAGCACCCTGCCCTGATTGCGCATCAAAAACTCGAGCAGGGCAAACTCCCGGGCGGTCAGGTCGATGGGCTGCTCTTCCCGCATAACGGTTTTGGTGTCGAGGTTCATCTCAACGCCGCCGTACCGCAGAGTCTGGGCGGTCATAGACACCTGGGTACCGCGTTTTGTCAGCGACCGTACCCTGGCCAGCAGTTCGGCAAACTGAAAAGGTTTCGTCAGGTACTGATCGGCGCCCGCATCGAAGCCCAGGACCTTATCGTCCGTCTCACCCAGGGCTGTCAGCATCAGAATCGGCGTCGTGATGCCTTCAGCCCGTAGCTGTCGGCAGAGTTCATAGCCGTTAAGGCCGGGCAACACCAGGTCGGTTATGATGGCGGCGTAGTTATTTTTCAGCGCCAGGCGTTTGGCCAGCAACCCATCGTAGGCCACATCAACCTCGAACTGACTTTCTTCCAGGCCCTGCTGAATGGCCTGCAGGGTTTTTAACTCGTCTTCAACGACCAGGAGTTTCATAAAGGGTGTCTGTTAAACTGGTATCGGGCCAATGGCCCTGTCTGGTAACTCCCCAGCGCAGAGCGGTGTTCGATCTTTCCCCGCCGACCGTTACGGTACCGGCAGCAGCACGTCGTTCATCTGCAGCAGCAACGCTTCCACATCCTGCTGCCGCGCCAGCCGGTAGCGCGCATACGACGGGCCAGCCCCCACTTTCAGGGTGTAGGCCCAGTTGGGTAATTGCCGAAACATGTCTTCATCGGTGGTGTCATCGCCAATGCTTACAATGAAGTCATACGGCTTCTGCTCGAAGATATTGAGAGCAACCGTTCCTTTGCTATGGTTGGCCGGTTTAACTTCAACCACTTTGCTGCCCTGAATCACCGTCAGCGGTGTCGAGAACGCAGTCCGGCGCAGTAACGTAGCCAGTTCAGCGGCCTGCCCTTCACTGTCTTCGGCCTCCACCATTCGGTAATGCCAGGCAATCGCAGTTTCTTTCTTCTCAATAAATGACCCGGCGTATCGCTCCAGAAACGGATTCATAACCGCCCGCACCGATTCCACCCAGTCGTCGGTCGACAGATCGAGTCGCTCCCAGGGCTGGGCGGGTTTTTTCATGAAAGCGCCGTGCTCAGCCACCAGATGAACGGGGATGGTGGAGAATATGGTTTCGAGAAAGTGCCGGTCACGGCCGCTGATAACCACTACGTCACTGCTTTCGGCCAGTTTGCCCAGCACTGCTTTCGAGTGGTCTGTAAGTCGGGCCTGGGCCGGGTCGTTCACAATCGGGGCCAGGGTTCCGTCGAAATCCAGCAGCAGTAAACGCTGACGGGCATCGCCGCAGGCCGTCAGAAAAGCCGAAATGGGCAGGTTCGTTTCCAGCTCGGGCCGGTTACCCAGTACTTCTTCAAAAGCCGACAGGAAGTCGTGGCTCCACCGAAAAACGTTATGATTCTGCAAATGCTCCCGCATTGGCTGAAGCCGCCGGGCCTGCTCCTCGGCGGGCATGTCCAGCGCCTGCTTTATGGCGTCGGCCACTTCCTGCGTGTCGGTCGGGTTAATGATGAGTGCCTGCTGTAACTCCCTGGCCGCACCAGCCAGTTCACTCAACACCAGCACCCCCCGTTGGTCGTAGCGGCTGGCCACAAATTCTTTGCAAACCAGGTTCATGCCATCCCGAATGGGCGTAATGAGTGCTACGTCGCAGGCGGTGTACAGGGCCAGTAGTTCGGTAGCCGATAGCGACGAGTACAGGTACACGATAGGCCGCCACCCAATGGTACCGAAGTGCCCATTGATTCGCCCCACGGTTTCTTCAATCTCCCGTTTCAGATCCTGGTACTGCCCGATTTTGTCGCGCGATGGCACAACCGTCATCACAAACGTCACCCTGTCGTGCCAGTCCGGGTTTTGCTTGAGGAAATGCTCGTACCCCCGCAGGCGGTAGGTAATTCCTTTCGTGTAGTCGAGCCGGTCGACGGAGAAAATGACTTTATTCCCTCTGAGCAGCGCCTGGTAGGTATTCCGGGTATCGACAACGTCAGCCTCCTGGGCGCAGTTGTTGAATTTGTTGAAGTCAATACTGATCGGAAAGTCTTTCACCACCACCGAGCGCTGAGGCAACACGACCCGTTGCCCAATAATTGGCAACTCAGCCACCTCTTCCACACTTTGCAGGAAGTGCTGCACGTAATCTGTGGTGTGGAAGCCAATGACATCGGCCCCCAGTATGCCCTTGATCAGCAGTTGCCGCCAGGCACGGGGCAGCAGCTTCACGATCTCATAGGTAGGGAAGGGAATATGGAAAAAATAGCCAATGGTGGCGTCAGGCACGGCCTGCCGAACCATGTCGGGCAGCAGCATAAGCTGAAAGTCGTGAATCCAGACCAGATCGCCGGGTTCAATCAGGGCCGTCACTTCATCCATAAACCGGGTATTGGCCTGTTGGTAGGCCTCGAAATCGCTTTCCTTAAACGACGCCAGCGACGGGAAGTAATGAAACAGCGGCCAGAGCAGGTTGTTGCTGAACCCCTCGTAGAAGCGCTTGTTGATGGTCTCGTCGATGTATACCGGGTGGGCAACGAACGCTTCGTTCTCAAGGGCCGCCTGGTCCATCTGCTGCAAGGCCGGATCACCATGACCCACCCAGTGAATTTTAGAAGCGGCAACCGCCTGCGTTCCCATACGCTCGGCCATCGATAAGACGGCGGAAACCAGTCCCCCCGAATTTTGTTGTAACTCAGGGCCTTCGGTGGTTTGCTTCAGGGTAAACGGCAGTCGGTACGAAACAATCAGTAAACGGGTATAGTACGTAGTAGGCATATTCATCGGTCGGGCGTGTTTTCGTACGCTTTCCCAAAAAACGGCAACTGAGCTTAGAGAGGACTTAAGCAGACCTTAGAAAGTACTTAGAAGCTGCCCGAAACAGGTTTGGCCGGTGAAAATGGACGGTTTCACGCCCCGGCAGGCAGACTCTAAGTAGTTTCTAAGCAGATTATAAGGGAATTCTTACCTCACGAGTGCTGGTTGCAGTCCCTTCCTCTTTGTTCCAACCCCCTAACAGGCTGTTGGCAGAAGCCACGCAGCCACGCTACAAACCAGTTTATTACCTATGACTCAACCGAACGACGAACAACAGGGTACCCTGTTATGGTATAAAGACGCGATCATCTACGAGCTGCACATCAAGGCATTCCGCGATGGAAACGGCGACGGGATTGGCGATTTCCAGGGGCTGCTCGAAAAGCTGGATTACCTGCAGGAACTGGGCGTAACGGCCATCTGGCTGCTGCCCTTTTACCCGTCTCCCCTGCGCGACGATGGCTACGACATTGCCGATTACTACGCCATCAACCCATCGTATGGCACCATCGAGGACTTTAAAACGCTGCTCACTGAAGCCCATCAGCGCAACCTCAAAGTGATCACCGAGCTGGTCATCAACCACACGTCCGACCAGCACCCCTGGTTTCAACGCGCCCGCAAGGCACCGCCCGGATCACCCGAACGGGACTATTACGTCTGGACCGACAACCCGGAGCAATTCAAGGATGTGCGGATCATTTTTCAGGATTTTGAGTCGTCGAACTGGACCTGGGATCAGGAAGCGCAGCAGTACTACTGGCACCGTTTTTTCCATCACCAGCCCGACCTGAACTACGATAGTCCGCTGGTACAGGCCGAAATCTTTAAGCTGATCGACTACTGGTGCGAGCTGGGCGTTGATGGGTTCCGGCTCGATGCCGTACCTTACCTGTTCGAGCGCGAAGGGACCAACGGCGAAAACCTGCCCGAAACGCATGCCTTTCTGAAGACGCTCCGCAAACATATCGACGATCATTTTCTCGGCGTTGTGTTTCTGGCCGAAGCCAACATGTGGCCCGAAGATTCGGCCTCTTATTTCGGCGACGGCGACGAATGCCACATGAACTACCATTTTCCGGTGATGCCCCGCATGTTCATGGCGCTGCAAATGGAAGACCGGTTTCCCATCACCGATATTTTCGACCAGACCCCCGCTATTCCCGACAATTGCCAGTGGGCCATTTTCCTGCGTAACCACGACGAGCTGACCCTCGAAATGGTGACCGATGAGGAGCGGGACTACATGTATAAAACCTACGCGCAGGACCCCAGGGCCAAGATAAACCTCGGCATTCGCCACCGGCTGGCCCCGCTGATGGGCAACAACCGGCGGAAAATAGACCTGCTGAACAGCCTGCTGTTTTCGCTGCCCGGCACGCCGGTTATTTATTACGGCGACGAAATCGGCATGGGCGATAACGTGTATCTGGGTGACCGCGACGGGGTACGTACGCCCATGCAATGGTCGGCCGACCGCAATGCGGGCTTCTCGGCCACCAACCCGCACCGGCTCTACCTGCCCACCATTCTTGACCCGGAATACCATTACGAATCGGTGAATGTGGAGAATCAGCGGCGCAATACCTCCTCGCTGTTCTGGTTCATGAAGCGCATGATTCACCTGCGCAAGAAGTATAAAGCCTTTGGCCGGGGCGATATGGCGTTTTTGCCGGTCGACAACCCCAAAGTGCTGGCTTTTACCCGCACCTACGAAGACGAGACCCTGCTGATCGTGGTTAACCTGTCGAAATTTGCGCAACCCGCCGAGATTCAGCTAAGCGGCTTTGGCGGCTACGTGCCGGTCGAGGTGTTCAGCAAAAGTGCGTTTCCTGCCGTGACAGAGAGCGAACAATACTTTTTCACCCTGGCGGCGCACGATTTTCAGTGGTTTCTCTTGAAAAATACACCCACCGAAGCCCTTCATCTGGCCTCGTTACCAACACTGTCGGTCAACAGCTGGACCCAGCTTGTTCATACGGGGCCCCGCGAACGGCTGGAAAATGAGGTGCTCCCGGCCTACCTGCCTAAAGTCAGTTGGTTTGGGGCAGAGAAGCCCCCAATCCACAGCATCTCAATCGTGAATCAGGCCACCCTTCCGTTGGCAGCCGAACCCGTTCATGTGCTGGTGATCGAAGTAAGCTACGAACGCGGCCTGCCCGAAACGTACCAGCTGATGCTGGCTTTTGCGAAGGAAGCCCAGGCCACCAAACTGCTGCAGAACTGCCCCCAGTCGGTGCTGGCTACCCTGCAGGTTGGCGATGAAACCGGGTTGCTCTGCGATAGCCTGTACCTGACAGACGTGCAACTGGCGTTGATGCTGACAATGACCGATAAGAACAGCAGCCGCATTGGCAGTCTGGTTTTTGACAGCGGCCCGGAACTGGATACCTACGTGCAGGAGCACCAGGACATTAAACCGAAGCTGGTTACCAGCGACCCGAGCTACACATCGTTGAGCTACGACCAGCGTTTCAAGTTGAAGCTGTACCGACGGATCGATCTATCGACGAATCCAGATTCGGAGATCACGCGGTTTCTGTCCGAAAAAGCAGGGTTCACCTGCGTACCTACCTTTACGGGGTCACTTGGCCTGGTTTCGGGCGGCACCCAGACCATGCTAGGCGTTATGCAGCAAACGACAGACCGGTACGGCGACGGGCGGACGTATGTACTGGAGCGGATCGATAATTTTATCGAGCGTGTGCTGGCGCAGGACAAGAGCCAGCTAACCGCAGCCCTGGCCGCGCCCCGTGGCACCCTAAGCCAGCCCATTGGCTTTAGTGAGCTGCCCACCGAGACCCGCGAGCTACTGGGTCAGCGGGCGGCCGAGCAGGCCAGGTTGCTGGGCGTTCGCATTGGGCAGATGCACCAGGCGCTGGCTTCTGATACAGGTGAGGCTGGCTTTGCGCCGGAACCGTTTTCGCTGCACTATCAGCGCTCTCTGTTCTCCGGCTTTCAGTCGCTGGTTCGGGAGCGATACCAAACGCAGCCGCGCAGCCTGGACCAACTGCCCCCCCAACTACGGCAGGAGGTTGAGCAGGTATTGGCCCGCAAAAACGAGGTGCTCACCACCCTGAAGCGGATTTACCGCAAAAAGCTCGACACCACCAAGATCAGGATTCACGGCAACCTGCAGCTGGATAAGATCAGGCTTACTGGCCGAGACATTGTGATCGAGGATTTTGGGGGCGATCCGAACCGGAGCTACAGCGAACGTCGGCTGAAGCGGTCGCCCCTGCGCGATGTAGCCTCAATGATTCGTTCTTTTTATTACGTAGCTTACGAAGGATTTCACCAGAACGACCAGATAACCGCCGATTTAAGCCAGCAACTGCTTCCATTCGTCACGTTCTGGGCGCAGTACATAAGCAGGTTTTTCATGAAAGCGTATCTGGAAACCGTTCAGTCGAGTGCCTTCATACCGGCCGACCCGGCCGATCTGCAACTGATGCTGGAGACCTACCTGCTTGAAAGCGCGATCATTGATTTGAACAGCGAATTGACGCACCGCCCCGACTGGGTGCGGCTTCCGTTGCAGATAATCCAGTCGATTCTGCGCGAAGAAGCGCTGACAGACCAGCCCGTTGACGCCGCACTGCAACCGACCGGATAACGGTTACCTTGATTCAGTAAACACAACCCCATGCAAATACGCATCCGATTTCTTCTCACCCTCACCCTGATTGTCGGTAGCCTGACTGGTAGCAACGCCCAGCTAG
Organism: uncultured Cytophagales bacterium; assembly: GCA_963750355.1. Taxonomy (GTDB): domain Bacteria; phylum Bacteroidota; class Bacteroidia; order Cytophagales; family Spirosomataceae; genus Fibrella. The sequence continues at coordinate 221,183 of CAVVQL010000007.1, forward strand.
TCGTCGAAAAAAAACCAACGGCTAATCTGGTGCTGCCCGGCCCCGACGAACAGTTCGGGGCCTTGTTCCGGGCGGTTCAGCTGAAGGCCATTTTCCCGGACTCAAAAACGTTTGCGGATTGCACACCCAGGTTTCCGGTGGCAACCATCATGGCCAACTATGCCAAAGCCAGTCAGCGGAGCGATTTCGATTTGAAAGCGTTTACCCTACAGCATTTTACGATACCCATCAAGCCCGCCACAGGCTACACCAGTAAAGCCGGGCAATCGGCCGAGCAGCACATTACCGACCTGTGGCCCGTACTCACCAGACCGGCCACCCCCCGCACGGGGCCAACTGCGCAGGTAGGGTCGCTGATTCCGTTGCCCAATTCCTACGTGGTGCCCGGCGGGCGGTTCGGCGAAATTTATTACTGGGACAGCTATTTCACCATGCTGGGGTTGCGGGCCTCGGGCAAGACCGCCCAGATACGGAGTATGATCGACAACTTCGCGTACCTCATCGATACGTTCGGCTTCATCCCCAACGGCAACCGGACCTATTTTCTGGGTCGGTCGCAGCCTCCGTTCTTCTCCCTGATGGTGGGCCTGCTGAGCGACATTGAGGGGCGGCGTGTGCTGCTCAACTACCTACCGCAACTTCAAAAAGAATATAATTTCTGGATGGACGGCACCAACCGGCTAACCGCGCAGGCCCCCACGTACCGGCGGGTGGTGCGACTGGCCGACGGGGTGTACCTGAACCGGTATTTTGACGACAAGCAGACACCACGCCCGGAATCGTACCGCGAAGATGTGCAATTGGCCCGCAACAGTAAAGAGCAGCAGGCCCTGTACCGGCATCTTCGCGCCGGGGCCGAATCGGGCTGGGATTTCAGCAGCCGCTGGTTTCGCGATGGCAAAACGCTGGCCACCATCCACACCACCGATTTTATTCCCGTGGATCTGAACGCCCTCCTTGTCAATCTGGAACAAACCCTGGCCGACGCTTATGCGCAGAAGGGCGACCAGACGCAGGCTACCCTGTATCGGCAACGGGCGCAGCAACGGCGCGACGCCATTCAGCGCTACTGCTGGAATGCCAGCAGCGGCTTCTTCTTCGATTATGATTTTGTGGCCCGCAAACAGGCGACGGTCTATTCGCTGGCGGCGGTGTATCCGCTGTTTGTCAAGGTGGCCACGCCCGCTCAGGCAACGGCCGTAGCCCGAAAGCTGGAGCAGTCATTTTTAAAACCGGGTGGCCTGACTACCACGTTGGTGCGCACGGGCGAACAGTGGGATGCCCCCAACGGCTGGGCTCCGTTGCAATGGCTGTCTATTCAGGGGCTGCGGAATTACCAGCAAACGGCCCTGGCCAACAAAGTCAAAACGAACTGGGTTAAGGAAAACCTGCGCGTGTACAAGGCGTCGGGTAAGATGGTCGAAAAATACGATGTCATCAGTACCGCATCCGCCAAAGGCGGCGAGTACCCTAACCAGGACGGGTTTGGCTGGACAAACGGGGTGCTCCTTAAGCTATTAACCGAAAAGTAATTGCGATTCTTAATCGCATTTGTTTATTGCTGATGCTGGGCTTCGCGTCCGGTGTCACCCTGAGCGGAGTCGAAGGGCCTAGAGCGCGAAGTTTGACAGCTACATTTCAGTATCAACCCAGCGTGGCCAGAAAGGCCATGGTGTCAACGCCATCTGCGTAATCCATCAGTCGGGGTAATTGCGTTTCCCCGAACGGAATCGAACCCGCGTACCAGCCATTGGCAGAGGCTACCACCTGAATCTTGTCGGCATAGCCCGCCAGTAACCCCTTCAAGTGGTCGAGGTCACGGTATGTCTGGTAGTAGACCACCGAAATGGGTGACACCAGACCCGGCTGCTCGGTGACCATCAGAAACCCATTGTCGAAGTGGGGGACGCCATTGACCAGGTAGATAGACCGGTTATAGTCGTAATTATTCGAGTACTTATGCTGACTCAGGAATTCGGTGGCCCGTGGCTCCAGCGTGTGCAGCAGCGGGGTAAAACTGTACGGTTGGCCCTCATAGTCGGCAGGCACAAACAGCGTCGACACGTTGCGGCAGCCCAAGCCAAAATAAGTCAGAATGTCGTCGCCCAGTTTGGCAAGCTGATCCGTCGTTTCGTCGCCCGTCAGCACCGCCACCGATGAGCGGTTATGCCGGATGATATTTGGTTTTTTGGCAAAATAATAGGTGAAGTAGCGGGCCGTGTTGTCGCTACCGGTGGCAATAAACGCATCGGCGTCGTTGAGTCGGTCCACAATGCGCATGCGCTCCGCAAAGGCGGGTTCTACCTCGATCAGCGTATGAATAAGGTACCGCATCAGCAGCTCATCAAGGCTGCTCAGTTTGGCCATTAACTTATGACCACTGATTAGCACGCACAGCATATCGTGAAAACCCACCGCTGGCATGTTGCCCGCCATGACCACGCCAACCCAGCGGGGCGTTGCGGGTTCGGCCGGGTACTGATTCATCCACTCCGTTAAGGCCTCATGGGTCAGCATCCGGTCGGCAATGGCATCCAGCGCCCGCTGCACGTTCTCCGGATTGAACCAGTTATTTTTTGAATTAGCCCGGTAGGCTGCCTCTTCGCGATCGACCCGACGGGCCGGATTGCGGAGTACATCACCGAGTTTGACAAAGGCATCGATTCGTTGTTGACGGTTCATTCGTTGTGTTGCGAAGTCTTTTGTTTAGTGTCCTCTGTTTTGTGTCTTCTGTCTTCTGTTGCGCTGCTAACACAACCAATTGTAAGCTAGCAGCGCAACAGAAAGACACAAAACAGAGGACACTAAATAAAAGACTGATTATTCATTTAATAAATCCGGCCGACGGTTTCTGGTGCGGGCCAGCGCCTGCTCGTATCGCCAGTTGTCGATCATGGCTTCATGGCCCGACAACAGAATGTCGGGTACTGTCCAGCCCTCGAAACTGGCGGGTCGGGTGTAGATGGGTGGGGCCAGCAGATCGTCCTGAAACGAGTCGGTCAGGGCCGAAGTTTCGTCGCCCAGCACGCCCGGAATCAGCCGGATGATCGCATCCGACAGTACCGCCGCCGCCAGCTCACCACCCGACAGTACATAGTCGCCAATGCTGATTTCGCGGGTCACAAAATGCTCCCGAACCCGCTCATCGACTCCTTTGTAATGGCCGCAGAGAATGATCAGGTTCTGCGCCAGCGACAGCCGGTTCACCAGTGGCTGCGCCAGCCGTTCGCCATCGGGGGTCATGTAGATCACATCGTCGTAGGTACGGTCGGCCTGCAGGCTGACGGATACAATTGGCAATGGGTTCGATCTGCATCACCATACCGGCCCCGCCACCAAACGGGTAATCGTCGATGCGCCGATGCTTGTCGGCGGTGTAATCGCGGAGGTCGTGAACGGCTACCTCCACATGCCCGCCCTGCTGGGCCCGTTGCAGGATTGAGTGGGCAAAGAAACTGTCGAGCAGCCTCGGGAGGCAGGTGATGATATCGATCCGCATGAGTTACTTACACGTTATCGTCGTCCTGATCCAAGTCATCAGACCCCGCATCATCGGGTAAACCAGCATCCGACAGGTACACATCCAGCAGCCCCTCGGGCAGGTCGACGTTCAGTGTTTTCGCCTCGCGGTCAACGGTTTTCACAATGGCGCTGTTGATCGGGATCAGCATTTCCTGCCCGCGATACTGCATGGCAATCAAGTCCTGCGTGGGCATGGCCATCACCGACGTTACCGTACCAAGTGGCCCCTCGTTCTCATCGATGATGCGGTAGCCAATGATTTCGTGGTAATAAAACCGGTCGGGATCGGTGATCGCTTCCAGATTCTCCAGGGGGAGCCAAACCGGGCAGTTAATCAGTTTTTTGGCTTCGTCGAGGGTGTCTACATCTTCCAGCGCCACAATGGCCCGGTCGCGATTGATAGACAGCGATTCAACGAAATAGGGCGTCAGTTCACCCCGCACTTCGATCAGTACCGAATCGAGGTCATCGTATTCGGTTGGGTCATCTACATCTAAGAAAAACACCACTTCGCCGTTCAGGCCGTGGGTCTTGGTAATATGTCCCAGTTGAAAGCAATCGTCTTTGGTCATGCTAGTAGAAGTCTTCTGTCTACTGTCTTCCGTCTTCTGTTGCTCCGCTAATCAGTAACGCAACAGAAGATGGAAGACAGTAGACACTTTTTTATAAAAAAAGCCTGCTCGGTGGAACAGGCTTTTTGCATTGAAAGGAACGCGGGTTAGGCAGCCGTTTCGTCAGCCGCTGGTACGTCGGCAGCAGCAGGCGCTTCAGCAACGGGCGTTTCGTCAGCGGCAGTTTCAGCAGCCGGTGCTTCCTCGGCGGCAGCTTCTTCAGCAGGCGCTTCAACAACGGGCTCTTCCACTTTGTACTTTGCCGCAATGGCTTCGGCACGGGCAGCACTTACTTTCTGCTCGGCGGCCAGACGATCCTGACGGGCTTTGTCTTTAGCCTGATCTTTGGTATCGGCCGTACCGGCTACCCGGTTCAGCTTATCGTCTTTCCAGGTGTTGAATTTCTCATCAGCCTGTTCCTGCGAAATAGCGCCTTTTACAACACCCACCTGCAGGTGCTTCTTCAGCATGATCCCCTCGTGCGAGAAAATCGACCGGGTGGTGTCAGATGGTTGCGCACCGGCCATTAGCCAATGCACGGCACGGTCGGCCTGCAATACGATTCGGGCGGGGTCAATATTAGGGTTGTACGAACCGATTTTCTCGATGTACTTACCATCACGGGGTGAACGTGATTCGGCTACTACAATATCGTAGATAGCCATGCGTTTGCGTCCACGACGCGCCAGGCGAATTTTAACTGCCATTATCTGGAGTTTTTTTTAATACCCGGAAAGAACTCGTCTTTCCATGGGGGGAGCACGTCCCCCGGGTGAAACATGGCCGCAAAAGTACGGCTTTTACTTGAAAAACGCTACATCGGCCCGGATCTATAAGCCGGATTCTGTCGGCCCGACCGTACCCGTAGGCGCGCCGAACCGTCTTATCATTTATCTGGGAGAGCCGTCACCGACTCCCTCTATCGACCTACCCGTACCGGCATCCACCCGAAGGTAGCATGGAGACGAGCAGCCCCGCATCCGGTACATATTTGGTCTTTCAGCCCCTAAGGTTTATCCTGCCCCGCTGGTCGCCCAGCGCGCGGTGGTCTCTTACACCCCCTTTTCACCCTTACCGAAGAGCGTGAAGAGTTAAGAGTAACCAGGTACGAATTACGCTTAACTCTTCACTTCCCCGGCGGTATCTTTTCTGTGACACTGGCTGTCGAACGGGGGTTACCCGCCGCCCGCCTTCCCGTTAGGAAGTAGGGTGCTCTGTGCTGTCCGGACTTTCCTCCCCGCCCGAAAGCGAGGCGATAAGACGATCCGGGCCTTTGTAACGCAGGGCAAAGGTACGGGTAAAAGTCGGAAGAAGGCGTAGCCCCCCGCCCTAAAGGGTGCCTGCTGGCGCATGAGAAGTTCCACCATAGGCAAAATGCGCCAGCAGGCACCCTTTAGGGCGGGGGGCTACGCCGAACTCAGCACTGCTTCTGACTTACCCGTTGATACAGCCGGGAGCAAACTCGTTCTTGGCGAAGTCTTCGAGCTTGGTTTTGCCAGGGGCTGGGCGATTGGCCACGTAATCGGCCTGCATGGACCCGTCGCGCAGGGCCGCGCCCATTTCAGTATATTTTTTGGCTATTTCGCCCGGCAGTCCCGCCTGTAGCATTCCCTGTTCGTTTTGCTCATCGGTGAACACGATCCACGGCGTTTCGGGCTTACCGATGGCCCCACCCAGGATCTGCGCGATTTCCGGACCAGTTTTTTCATCACCGGCAATGTAGCGCACCTGGAACCGGGTAAAATCGAGGCGGAGAAGTTCGTCCAGCGCCGCTTCGGCAATGTCGTTGGTGTGTACCAGTACCAGCTTATCGTCGCCAAAGTTGCTGCCCATAATGCCCGCGCCTTTTACCATGCCAATCATAGCATACAGGTTTGCCATGAAGTAAGAGGGCCGTAGCGCCTTCACATTTAGCCCCTCTACCGTTTTCAGTTTCTCCTCCAGATCATGCAGCCCATCAACCGGACCGGTGCCCTCGCCCTTGTGGGCCCCTATACTGCTCAGCACCACCGCAAACCGGATATCGTTGGCTTTAATGGCCGCGACGTAGTTATCACTGATCTTCCCTTGATCGGCCCGCCAGTCAGTGGTGTTCATGATCGGCGGGATCATTAGATACGCGGCGTCAGCATCAGCAAAAGCGGAGGTCACAAACGAGGCGTCGGCCACGTCGCCAACGGCCGCTTTAGCACCCAGCGCTTCAATTTTGGGGGCTGTTTCGGGATTACTGGTCACTACGGTAACGGTGTGACCGGCTTTCACCAAGCCTTCGGTAATGGGTTTTCCTGTGTGGCCCAGCGAGCCGGTAATGACGTAATGCATGATGTTGTTTTGGTTAGTGGTTACTTATATTTGTATATACAAATGAAACAATGGGCTGGTCAAATAGTTCGCCGAATCCAGCCCGCTTTTCTATTTTTGTTTGCACAATTAACCTCACCATCAGCTAAAAAGCTGATTATCAACGATGCCTTTTTTAGTTCTCGATCTGGAGATGTCTGGCCCTGAGCCGGGCTACAATGAGATCATCCAGTTGGGTGCTGTTCTTTTTGACGATAACTGGATCGAAAAAGGGCAGTATCTCACCAACGTGTACCCCGAAAACGCAGACGCCTTCACGGCCTCAGCGGAAAAAGTCCATAACCTATCCCTGGCCGACCTCGACGATGCGCCGATGATCTACGACGTGCTGCCGGAGTTTGAAACCTGGATCTGCGAGAAGCTCAATATCCGGGTGCCGCCCAATCAGATCGACAAAACGCCCTTTCTGCGCAACGTGGTCATCTGCGGGCAGAGCGTCATGCACGACATCAATTTCCTGAAACAGGCCTACATCGACGAGAAGCTGAAATGGCCCTTTTCGCGCACCCTCATCGACCTGCACACGTTAAGCTATTTCGTCTTCCGGGTGTTGCAGAAGAATGGCAAACCGACGCCGAAAAGCCTCAGCCTGACCGCTATTGCCGCTCACTTCGGCTTCGAGCGGGAAGATTCATTCCACAACGCCCTGGAAGACGCTATTCTTACAGCGCAGTGCCTGAAGACCATTTTCGCCCTGGGCGATGGGTTCAAGCTGGGGTAAGGTGAATTGTGGGTAATGCTTTGGCGTATTGCTTACGCGAGGCCCTTCGACTCCGCTCAGGGTGACAGGAAGCACAGGTATGTTGATGAACAACTTGAGTTGGATTGTCACCCTGAGCGGAGTCGAAGGGCCTCGCGTAAGCAATACGCCTTATAGGTTTAAGACGTACATCAAGCCATATCGAACAAAGCCCGTAGTTCGGTGGCTTCCTGGGGTTTCATTCGGCCCGCGAGCACCAGGCGTAGCTGCCGACGGCGGAGAGCCGATTCGTAACGGGCCTTCTCATCCTCGGTTTCGGCAATGACGGGCGGTACTTCAATGGGGCGGCCACTTTGGTCAACGGCCACAAAGGTGTAATACGCGCTGTTGGTACTGACCCGCACACCCGCCGGAATATCCTCGGCCCACACTTCGATGTACACTTCCATCGATGAGCTGAATGCCCGCGTCACCTGCGCCTTCATGGTCACGATGTTGCCCAGCTTAATGGGCTCAGCAAAGGAAACATTATCGACGGAGGCCGTCACAACAACCCTGTTCGAGTGCTTTTGGGCGGCAATGGCGGCGGCAATATCCATGAAGTGAAGCAGGCGGCCCCCCATCAGGTTGTTGAGCGTGTTGGTATCGTTGGGCAGCACCATCTCGGTCATGATGGTGTGCGATTCACTGGCGCGTTTGGGTTGCGGCATTAATTGGTTTGACGATCGACGTCTGCTGGTTGATGGTAGATGACTAAGCGTGGCAATGCCGCGAAATTAGCAGACAAACCCTGATTCTTACCGAATCGGAATGGTTACGCCCAGGCCCAGCGGCGTTTGCCCAATCAGTTGTATCTGTTGCGGGTCGCCGCGCTTTTTGAAAATGAGGTAGTTGACCAGATCGAAAGCCAGCAAAAAGGCACCCTGCGCCATCACGGCCTTTCCGTACCCCCGCAGCTTATCGGCCTGGTCAGGATGCGAGTTGGCGCGTTCGGTTAAGTACAGCCCACCGGCTATGTAGGCTACGTCGAGGCCCGCGTTGAACAGCAACGTCTGCTTCATCGACTGCTGTTTCTGAACCGCTTCGCCCAGTGTTTCCGACTCAGGATGTTGCTTTCGTAATCCCAGCAGACCCAGCCCGGCAATGCCCAGATTAACGGCGTTCCAGTACAGGTTCATCTGATGAATGTACCTGGTCTCCCCCGTCGTTTTGCCAATTGCCATGCCGCTCACGGCCAAATTGGCGAGGGCGTACCCACCCAGCGTAAGCCCAAGCGTACGGGTATGGTTGTATCGCTCCTGACTGAACTGTAACCGGTCGGCGTTGGATATCGGCAACGACTGGGCGTGGGCAAGCGGTCCGAGCAGGGTGGCGCAAAGCGTGGATAGAAGGGCGGGCAGACGGTTCATGCTAAGCTAGGAAAATGGTGGAATCAGTAGTCATAAGTCCCGGCCAGCCTGTTTTGTTTTTAACCAGCAAAGCACAGGCAATTAGCCTGCGACTTTCCAGACTTGGCCCTCCCCCTTCTACTGACTTTCCAGCCTACTTGGTATACTGATACGCCCACCAGATCAGCACGCCCTGAAGGGGTAACCTACCCCAGCGTAGCCAGGGCGACATCTGCTGAAATTTTTCGCCCACGGCCATGTAGTAATTGGCGGGAAAAACGGCAATCAGCAGGGCAATGAGTCCCCAGGCGGCCCAAACCCGGGTTGCCGGTAACAGCAAACCAACCCCCAACAGCACTTCGGCCACGCCACTCCAGAACACCAGCGCGTTGTGGGCGGGCAGGTAAGGCGGCATGATGTAGAGATAAAACGACGGACGAACGAAGTGCCACACGCCCGCCAGAATATACAGCGCGGCCATGAAGTAAACAGACATAGAATCAGGGATTAGGGCAGAAACCGGCAGCAAGGTACACAACGCCGGGCTACTCCCCTTCCAGCACCGACCGCATGGCGCTGGCTTTTAGCAGACACTCGGCGTATTCCTGAGCCGGATCAGCGTCGTAGGTGATGGCGCTGCCCACCGTAAAGCTCGCGTATTGGTCAGCAGCATTGTAGAGGATGGTGCGAATCACCACGTTGAAATCAAAATCACCATCGGGCGTAATGTAGCCGATGGCACCCGAATACAGGCCGCGCCGACTGGTTTCCAACTCATCGATCCGCTGCATGGCCCGGATTTTTGGCGCGCCCGTCATGCTCCCCATCGGAAAGGCATGGCCTATTACGTCAGCCAGCGAGGCATCGGCGCGGGCCGTAGCCGACACCGTCGAGATCATCTGATGCACCTGCTGAAAGGTGTAGATACCAAACAGCTCGTCTACCTGTACCGAACCCGTTTTGGCCGACCGCGCCAGATCATTACGGACCAGATCAACAATCATCAGATTCTCGGCCTGCTCCTTCTCGCTGTTTCGCAGGGCCAGCTTCAGGGCCTCGTCCTCATCCGTTGTTTGTCCGCGACGGATGGTGCCTTTGATAGGTTGCGACACCAACCGACTACCTGTTCGTTTCAGAAACCGCTCCGGCGACGCACCCAGCACGTACCGGTCATGCTGTTTCAGGAACACCGAAAAGGGCATGGGCGAGCGCTGACAAAGGGCCTGGTAAGCGGCCACCGGCGCGAGTTGCAGCTGCTCGGCGAAGAATTCAATGCAGTAGTTCAGTTCATACACATCTCCCGCTTCAATCAGCGCCCGAATCTGCTGCACGGCAGCCACATAGTCGGCTTCACTCACCCGCGCCTGCACTCTGCCCGTTCTGTTTGTTGCAGCCAGCGTGCCAGGTAAGGTACCCGGCGACGTTAACCAGGTGGCCCAGGGCCCGGCATCCGAACGGCCAGTATGCACAGTGACCCAATCAGACCCCAAATCAATAATGTAGGCTGGCTCGATAAACCAGCTATCTGGAAAACCGAGTTGACCGGGATGGCGACTTTGCAGGCTTTCGAGCTGATTTTTCACCTCATAGCCCACGTACCCGACCAGATGGCAGCGGTGTTGCCGGTGAAAATCGGCCAGCGTTTGCAGGTCAGCCTCCCCCGTAAACGGAACGACCCGTTTCGCACCGGCGTAAAGTCGGTTGGGAAACGGGTCGTTGGGGTAGGTCAGGTCGTTGTTGTTCAGGTAAACAACCTGCTCAAAAGTCGCTTCGGCGGCGGCTAGTAATGACCAGCGCCAGTTTGTAAAACCGGCAAGGATCAGCCTGGCAACCGGGAAGCGGAACTGGTTCATGGCTGGTATTCAACCACCTGCACATCAACGGCAATATCTTTGCCTTCGTTGTTTTTGCCCAGTCGGAACGATACTTCGTCATCGATCTGGAAGTCATTGAAATCGCCGCCCGTTACGCTGGTATAATGGAAAAACAGGTTGTTGGGTGGCCAGTTGATGAACCCATAGCCTGTTTTCAGGCTGCGAACGGTGCTCACGAGCCGCTCGTCTGAACTTTCAAAGTCAGGCTGCAGGTCATCGTCACCTTCACTCTCGCCGGGTAGTAACTGAACGTTTTCAGCCGTAAAGTTCTGGTTCTGGTAGTTGCCGTTACCGCTTACCGTTGCCATTCCCGTTGGCGGTGCCGTTCTGGTAGAGCTGGCGGGGAGACGCGTCGGTGCGGGGTTGCTGCTTCACAAACAGGTCCCGAATCATCGAGTCGTTCTTTTTCAGCCGGTTATCTATGATTTCGTGCATCGGTACCGGATACGACACCTCTTCCAGCAGATCCTGCGAGGTGCGCGTCACCATTTTCTCGCCTTCATCGTTGAGGTATTCAAAATCCCAGCTGAGCACCATCACCCGCGTACCAAGCGTATTCAGTTTCCGAATCAGGGGGACGTAGTCGCCATCAGCGGTGATCAATACCACCACGTCGAATTCCTTATAGGTAGCCAGCTCATAGGTTTCCAGGGCCAGCCACACGTCGATCCCTTTTTCCTGACGGTAGCCCTGGTAGGTCTTCACGGGCAGGTAATGCGTCACTACGCCTTCCGACATCAGGATATCGTCGAACAGGCGATCATAAAATAATTGATTTCCCCGCTGACTGGCCTCGTGGGCATTTAAGCGCCCCCGGAAATAGTGCGCATCAACGATCTGGCAAAGGTTCTTATCGGTATCTTCAGAATCGGCTACCTGGCTACGAATAAAATCATGCAGACCCGAAATGCTTATCCGGCTGCGGCGCTCGTGCGAATAATTGTAGTAGTTGCTTACGTGGAGAAAATAGTTACCGTCATAGAACACCCCAATACGGGTAAGTTTAGTACGTCTTGACTGTTGCATTTTTAGTACGAAAAACGATTATATAGTAAAATAAGGCAGGCACTGTTGAATACCACTACTTGGGCCTGGTGGGCTTTGTCACTAAAAAATGGGAAAGGCCGATTGGATAAAAATGTTGTCAGTAAACAGTCACTCTTAGTAATCGTATGTATAACAGATACTTGTTTCGATGCCTTTACTTAAAGCTGACTTTCTATTGTATATGGTGTGTAACTATACAGCGACTTAATTGGTTAATTCGCTTGTTTTTGCCCTCAAATATACCGCAAAAAACAGCTTTAAATGGCATTTTGGCCAATTCTTTCTTCACAGAACCCTAACTTGCAGCCATGCAACCAGTTTTATTTATCGACCGCGACGGTACGCTGATTATCGAACCGCAGTCTGACTTCCAAATCGACTCGCTCGAAAAACTCGAATTCATTCCCAATGTCCTTTCAGCCTTACGGAAAATAGCCGAGGAAACCCCCTATCAGTTGGTGATGGTGACCAATCAGGATGGGCTGGGTACGCCCGCTTTTCCCGAAGAAACGTTCTGGCCCGCCCACAACAAGATGATGCGGACCCTGGAGAACGAGCATATCCATTTCGCCGCCCAGTACATCGACCGCACCTTCGCCGCCGACAACGCCCCTACCCGCAAGCCCGGCACCGGACTGCTCACCGAGTATTTTACGGAGGCCTACGACCTGGCCAACAGCTACGTGATCGGCGACCGGCTGACCGATGTTCAACTGGCCATCAATCTTGGGGCAAAAGCCATTCTGTTCGTACCACCCAACCTTAATCCGGAAACCCAGTCGGCCGATACACACGGATTAAACGAGGAAATGAAGCAGGCTATTGCGCTGACCACCAGCGACTGGAACGAGATATACACCTTTCTACGACTGCCCGCCCGTACGGCTACCGTAGAACGCAATACCAACGAAACAAAGATTACGATTGAGCTAAACCTCGACGGAACGGGCCAGGCCGACATGCACACCGGTCTGGGCTTTTTCGATCACATGCTCGATCAGCTGGCCAAACACTCAGGGGCCGACCTCAGCATCCGGGTCGAAGGCGATCTGCATATCGACGAGCACCATACCATCGAGGATACGGCGCTGGCGCTTGGCGAAGCCTATCGGCAGGCCCTTGGCACCAAGCGGGGCATCAGCCGGTACGGGTTCCTGCTGCCCATGGACGAAGCACTGGCGCAGGTAGCGATCGACTTTTCCGGTCGGCCGTGGCTGGTGTGGGATGCCCACTTTAAGCGGGAGAAAATCGGCGAGATGCCAACGGAGATGTTCTTCCACTTCTTCAAATCATTCGCCGATACGGCCCAGGCCAACGTGAATATAAAAGTGGAAGGCGACAACGAACACCACAAGATCGAGGCGATTTTCAAAGCGTTTGCCAAGGCCATCAAAATGGCCGTAAAACGGGATATCAAAGCCCTCGATAGCCTGCCAAGCACGAAGGGAGTGCTTTGATTTACGAATGACAATGGACGATTTACGATTTGCTCCGCTCATCTGTGAGTCTGCATGTAAGCGGAGCAAATCGTAAATCGTACCATCGTAATTCGTAAATCACTTCACCTTTATATCGCCCCGGATTTCACCGGCGGGATAGGCGGGCGTGTGAAGATTGGCATAGAACTGCCCGGCAACCATACTATCTACCTGCGTTTGGCGGAGCGTACTGGTCGACCCGATGATGGGCGAGGTTAACGAAGGGAACGGAACCGTTACCGGACCCGTACCATCAGGGTTTGTAACCCGGTGCAGGTGGCCCGCCGTAGGGGTGATACCCGAATAGGTAACCGTGTAGCTCAACACCCGAGACGTACGGTCGATGCTTCCATTAAACGTTCCGGTGGCCGTTGAGGTGGTTGACGTTGGTTTTTCCTGAGCACCATTCAACGTAGCCGTCAGCTGAATCGGCTGCTGGATGGGTTTTGGAATGGGCGATGTGTTGGTAGCATCTGTATTTTGGTAACAGCTACTTAAGCCCACTACAGAGCCAATAAGCAAAGCGGCCGTTAATGCAAAGCGTTGTCGGGTTGTAAACATGGTCGTAATGAATATTTGGTTGGTCACGGCTAAATAAGCAGAAACAGGCCGAAATTGTTACAACAATTTTAACGCGAATGAGCGCCAAACGCTAAAACCGGCCAGGTTAAACAGGACAAACTCACGGTGATCCGGCCCTGTTTAACCCCGGGGTGCTGTCAGTTTGCCGCTTTATTTGATGTCGCCCCGGATTTCGCCACCCGGATTAGCTGCTGTATGCAGGTTCGCGTAGTAGAATCCATTGAACAGGCTATCCACCCGGCCGTTTGTTGTCAGCGTGGCCGTGCCGATAATTGGCGATACTAAACTGGCAAACGGAATTTCGACACCGCCAGTGCCGTTAGCAGCCGTTACCCGATGCAGGTGGCCTGCCGTTGGCGTCAGACCTGAGTAGGTTACCGTATAGCTAAGCACCCGTGTAGCCGGATCAATAACTCCAGCGAACGTACCTCCAGCTGTTGAGGTGTTGGACGTTGGTTTTTCAGATGCTCCGTTCAGGGTCGCGCCTAATTTGACCGGTCCGCCTACGCGTATATTCCCACGGATCTCCCCTCCTGGAAAGGCAGCTGTGTGCAGGTTGGCGTAATAGAACCCATTTATCAAACTATCTACCCGGCCCGTCGTGGTCAGCGTAGCTGTTCCAATAATAGGTGAGCCTAAGCTGGCAAACGGAATTTCGACACCGCCAGTGCCGTTAGCAGCCGTTATCCGATGCAAATGGCCCGCCGTTGGCGTAAGACCTGAATAGGTTACCGTGTAGCTGAGCACACGCGAAGCCTTATCCAGCTCGCCAACAAATGAACCGGTTGCTGCAGACGCTACCGCCGTTGGCTTTTCACCGGCCCCAGTCAGTGTAGAGACTAGTTGAATTTTTGGAGTAGGCGTAACTACTACCGGCGTGGTGTCCGTATTCTTACAGGCAGCAAACAGAATGGCCAGTGCCGAAAAGGCAGCCAGCTTTACAAAAGGGAAATTTGAGGTCATGATGTACGTGAAAATGAGTGTATCAGATAACTGTAACTGACGTGTGTACGTAGTTCTTAGCAGAATGGATGCTTCCGTTAACTTGATTTCTACCAAGCGGTTATACAAATTTGTTCCGACTAGCCGGGCAAGCCCCGCTCGCTGCGCAAAATGGGTAATACGCCCAAAATAAACCCCGTTGTCTGCTCCAGATAAGGTGCGTCGACAACGGGGTTAACTCACTGACTCTCTATTCATTGATTCTGTAGCTGGCCTCTCCGACCGGTCGCGGTCTGGGCCTCCACACGAATTAGCGCTTCTGGATAACACCCCCAACAGCTCCGGTTGGGAAGGCCGCAGTACGAATATTAATTGTATAAAGTCCTCTGCTTATGCTGTCAGCCCGGCTTTGCGTCAGCGTCGTGATGCCGGTCAGAGGGCTTGATATGGTCAGAAGCGTGGTGCTACCGGGCGTGGTGGTTGTACCGCTGCCGGGTGTAGTGGTTGTACCGCTGCCGGGTGTAGTGGTTGTGCCGCTGCCGGGTGTAGTGGTTGTACCGCTTCCGGGTGTAGTGGTTGTGCCGCTACCCGGTGTAGTGGTTGTGCCGCTACCCGGTGTAGTGGTTGTGCCGCTACCCGGTGTTGTGGTTGTGCCGCTGCCCGGTGTAGTAATGCTGGTTGGGAAACTACCCGCCAGCAGAATACTTTTTGTAAAATTGGT
This sequence comes from uncultured Cytophagales bacterium, assembly GCA_963750355.1. Taxonomy (GTDB): domain Bacteria; phylum Bacteroidota; class Bacteroidia; order Cytophagales; family Spirosomataceae; genus Fibrella. The sequence continues at coordinate 236,409 of CAVVQL010000007.1, forward strand.
CGGACTGTTGTTCGTTACCGGATCGATCGTGATGGACGTTGGATTGACTCCTGAATACGTCACGGTGTAGCTCATGACGCGTGTTGTGTTGTCAATGTTACCGCTGAATGTGCCTGACCCAGTGGCCGTCGAACCCGAGACTGTCTGAGCTGTCAGCGTTGAGGTCAACAGTGTATTTGTTGGCGTTGGCGTTGGCGTGGTTCCCCCTGTGTCATCTTTTTTACAGGCGTAAAATGAATACGAAGCGATAAGACTCAGTAGGATGATGATTCCCTTTTTCATACGTTCACGTGAAAGTTAGTTGAACAATAGTTATTAGTTCTACAGGTCTACTGTAGTTATTCATGCCTGCCTAACTTCCCCTTTCTATGTATTGTGTCGAGAAACAGGCTATTTTGAGCGAACGGTCCTAACCAGTGCCTCGTGGGGGCCACTTGTTGTAGCTAGTCAAGAGAATATTTTAAAGACGAGCCAGAATCACCTAATTTTGACGCGCTAACCGGAATTCATTCCCGCAAATCGCTGGTTATTCAGGTATATCCCGTTCTTCAGTAATCGTTATCTCTTTTTTATTATGGCTTTTGACTTAGATATGATTCAGCAGGTGTATGCCAATCTTGGCGCACGTGTCGAAGCAGCCCGTCAGGCAGTGGGCAACCCATTGACGCTGTCGGAGAAAATTTTATACACGCACCTCTCAGCAGGGAGCGGTCAGTCGCCACGGGCTTCCCAGGCTTTTGAGCGGGGCAAAGCCTATGTCGACTTTGCCCCCGACCGCGTAGCCATGCAGGACGCCACGGCTCAGATGGCCCTGTTGCAGTTCATGCAGGCTGGTCGGCCACAGGTAGCGGTACCATCGACGGTTCACTGCGACCACCTGATTCAGGCCGAAGTGGGTGCCGACGCTGACTTAGCCACGGCCAACAGCAAGAATAAAGAGGTATACGACTTTCTGGCTTCGGTTTCCAACAAATACGGCATTGGTTTCTGGAAACCCGGTGCCGGCATCATTCACCAGGTGGTGCTGGAGAACTACGCCTTCCCCGGTGGCATGATGATTGGTACCGATTCGCACACCCCAATGGCCGGTGGCCTGGGCATGATTGCCATTGGTGTGGGTGGTGCCGACGCCTGCGACGTAATGGCAGGGCTACCCTGGGAGCTGAAAATGCCGAAACTCATTGGCGTTAAACTAACCGGTAAGCTCAGCGGCTGGGCATCGGCCAAAGACGTTATTCTGCGCGTGGCCGGTATCCTGACGGTTAAAGGAGGCACGGGCTGCATTGTCGAGTATTTTGGCGATGGAGCCGAAACCCTGTCGGCCGCTGGTAAGGGCACGATCTGCAACATGGGCGCTGAAATTGGAGCTACCACGTCGATCTTCGGGTACGACCAGAAAATGGCCGATTACCTCCGGGCCACCGACCGCGCCGCCATTGCCGACGCCGCCGAAGCGGTGAAGCAGCACCTCCGTTCCGACGATGAAGTGTATGCCGACCCCGCTACCTACTACGACCAACTGATCGAGATCGACCTCAACACGCTGGAGCCGCATATCAACGGTCCCTTCACGCCTGACCTCGCCTGGCCACTATCGAACTTCGCCAAAGCCGTTCGCGAAAACAACTGGCCCGAGCGGCTCGACGTTGGCCTGATTGGCTCCTGCACCAACTCCAGCTACGAAGACATGACCCGTTCGGCCTCTATTGCGGCTCAGGCGGTGTCTAAAAATCTGAAGACCAAATCGGAGTTTACCGTAACGCCCGGTTCTGAACTGGTTCGGTTTACCGCCGAGCGCGACGGACTGCTGGGTACGTTTGAAGAAATGGGCGGCGTGGTGCTGGCCAACGCCTGTGGCCCCTGCATTGGGCAGTGGGCGCGGCATATGGACGACCCAACCCGGAAGAACTCGATCATCACGTCGTTCAACCGGAACTTTGCCAAGCGGAACGACGGTAACGCCAGCACCCACGCCTTTGTGGCCTCGCCCGAAATCGTGACCGCCTTCGCTATTGCCGGTGATCTGACCTTCAACCCCATGACCGACACGCTGACCAACGAAGCCGGTGAGCAGGTAATGCTCGACGAGCCACAGGGCATCGAGCAGCCGGTGAATGGCTATGCGGTTGATGACGCGGGTTACCAGGCCCCCGCCGAAGACGGTTCGGGTGTGCAGATTGCGGTGTCGCCAACCTCAGATCGGCTGCAGTTGCTGGAGTCGTTCCCGGTCTGGGAAGGCACCGACCTCAGTGGTCTGAAGCTGCTGATCAAGGCAAAAGGCAAGTGTACAACCGACCATATTTCGATGGCGGGTCCGTGGCTGAAATACCGTGGTCACCTCGACAATATTTCGAACAACATGCTGATCGGTGCGGTGAACTTCTACACCGAAAAAACCAACAGCGTGAAAAATCAGCTCACGGGCCATTCAGCCGGGGGCGAATACGGCGAAGTACCCGCCGTTCAGCGGGCCTACAAAGCCGCTGGCATTGGCTCGATCGTGGTTGGCGACGAGAACTACGGCGAAGGATCATCACGCGAGCATGCCGCTATGGAGCCTCGTTTCCTGGGCGTTCGGGCCATTCTGGTGCGTTCGTTTGCCCGTATTCACGAAACCAACCTGAAAAAGCAGGGTATGCTGGCCTTGACCTTCGCCAACCCCGCCGACTACGAGAAGGTGCAGGAAGACGACAGCATCGACATCAACGGGCTAACCACGTTTACCCCCGGCCAACCCCTGACGGTAGTGCTTCATCATGCCGACGGTACCACCGACGAGTTCCCGGTGAACCACACCTACAATCAGGGCCAGATCGAGTGGTTCAAAGCCGGTTCGGCCCTTAACCTGATCAAGATGCAGGTGCAGGCATAAGGGATGAAATACACCCCCTTGTAGGTCTAAAAGGAGACCTGTAAGGTTTATAAACGCCCCCGGTGGTCCATGACAGCCGGGGGCGTTTGCGTTTGTTTATCTCTCAGAATAAACCGCCGCCGCTTCCTTTACCGCTACTAAACTTTGGCCTGTGGCGTTACCTTTGTTAGGTGACCTGTTTGTCTTGACCTTATGTTTGATTTAGCCGCCGTTCTTCGGCCACACATTGCCTCACTGACGCCTTATTCGTCGGCCCGTGACGAGTATACGGGCACGGAAGGCGTATTTCTGGATGCCAACGAAAATGCCCTCGGTTCGGCGCTCCGAGGGTCAACGACTCATTCAGGGCATTATAACCGCTACCCCGACCCGCACCAAACGGCCATAAAGGCCCGGCTGGCTCCGATGAAGGGCGTAGCGCACCAACCAGCTTTTTCTGGGCAATGGCTCCGACGAACCCATCGACCTGCTGGTTCGGGCTACCTGTCGGCCGGGCATCGATAATGTATTGCTCCTGCCGCCCACCTACGGCATGTACGAAGTGTCGGCGCGGCTCAACGACGTGGGGGTAAACAAGGTGCCGCTCACCACCGATTATCAGCTGGATTTGCCCGCTGTACTGGCGGCTATTGATGCACAAACGAAGGTGATCTGGATTTGCTCACCCAACAACCCGTCGGGTAACCTGATCGATCCGGCCGCCATTCGGCAGGTAATCGAAGCAGCTACCACGTCGCTCGTGGTGGTCGATGAGGCGTATATCGATTTTGCCGGACCGGGCTATGCATCCTGGACAACGTACCTGGATCAGTACCCCAATCTGGTTGTGTTGCAGACCTTCTCGAAAGCGTGGGGACTGGCAGCGTTACGGCTGGGCATGTGCTTCGCCTCGGCCGAGTTGATCCGGGTGATGAACGTCATTAAGCCACCTTACAACATCTCGGCCCCCTCGCAGGCGCTGGCGCTCGAAGCCCTCGACCATGTGGCCGAAAAAGAGCAGATGGTAGCGCAAACGCTCCTGGAACGGGATCGGCTGGCGGCTCAGCTGGAAGCACTTCCCAACGTTCAGCACGTTTTTCCGTCCGATGCAAACTTCCTGCTCGTCCGCTTCGACGAGGCCCATGCTGTTTTCGAGCAGCTTATCGACAGCAAAGTGATTGTTCGCGACCGGTCGAGCGTAGCCCGTTGCGAAGACTGCCTGCGCATCACTGTGGGCACCCCCGACGAAAACGCCCGCCTGATGGAGGTGTTGCAGGGAATCGCCGTGCCTATTTAGTTTAAAACCATACGCTTTTTAACACCTTATAGGTTCGAGATTACGCTTATTCAGCTTCCACCATTCCTTTTCTATGCGCCACTCTCTTTTAGTTGTTGCCCTTTTAGCTGCCTTCGTAGCCGCACCAAAGCAGGCGGTCGCCCAGTATAACAACTGGGCTTTTGGGTTTCGCCTCGGCGAACCATCGGGCGTAAACGTCCGGAAATATTTTGGGGAGAAACACGCCTTCGACCTCAACATAGGCACGTATGGCGGGCTGTATGGCAACAACCGGTCGTACCGGAGTGGCTATTACAAAACCGTGGGCCTGAGCATTCAGGGGCATTACCTCTGGCACGATCGGCTGTTCAACAACGACAATTTTCGGGGGTATTACGGCTTCGGCGGTCAGATCAACAGTCGCCGTTACTACCCCGACCGGTTTGCGGCAACCAACGACTACGAAAGTGCCATTGCGCTCGGCGGCTCGGCGGTGGCTGGCCTCGAATATTTCGTTCCCAACAAGCAGTATTCCATCTTCACTGAGTTTGGCCTGTATGCCGAAGTGCTGCCCGCCCCCCTATTCCTAAGCATAAGTTCCGGCATCGGGATTCGGTTTAATTTGTAAAAAGAAGTTTGTTAAGCTACGGCTCTGCCCCCCGCCGGAATGCCGGACCACCTAAAGGGAGCCCGCTGGCGCACCAGTACGCTAACGCGGAGCTGAGAATGCGCCAGCGGGCTCCCTTTAGGTGGTCCGGCATTCCGGCGGGGGGCAGAGCCGTAGCTAAAGAAACTTGAAGCATCATGTTCAACGTATACAGTGCCTCTGCCGGGTCGGGGAAAACCTACCGGCTGACCATCGAATACCTCAAACTGGCGTTGGGGGAAGGTCGGACCGTGAAAGAATCCGAGGTGTTTAAGGGCACGTATTTTCGGAACATTCTGGCCATCACGTTTACCAACGCGGCGGCCAACGAGATGAAAGAGCGGATCCTGCGCGAGGTGGCAGGCATTGCGCAGAACAACCCGGATTCGGCCCGTTTTCTGGGGGAGCTAACCGCCGAACTAACCGGCCTATCGGCTGATCACCCCAGCTTCGCGGCGTTGACTGACGTGGTTCGGGGCCGCTGCCGGAAGTTGTTTCAATCCATTCTGCACCGCTATTCCGATTTCTCCGTCACCACCATCGACTCGTTTACCCAACGGCTCGTGATGGCCTTCACCGACGAGTTGGGGCTCCCCTACTCGTTTGAGGTGGAAATGGACACCGACCGGGTGCTGGAGGTCGCCGTCGATAACCTCATCGAGCGCGTGGGCACCGATCGAGATGGCCGACATCACCGCTATCCTCCATCAGCTCTTTGAGGAAACGGCGCGCGACGGCGGTAGCTGGACTATGATTGCTGAAGCCTTGCGTAAGTTTGGCAACGTGCTTACCTCCGACCAGCATTACGAAGCCGTAGGCCGCATTGCTGACCTCACGCCCGGCCAGATTCGCACCATCCGCAATCAACTCATCGCCTTCAGTGCTGAGGTGGCCGATCGCATTCAAACGCAGGGCAAAACGGCCTGGACGCTGATTGCCAATGCGGGGCTGAGTGCGGCCGACTTTAAACTGGGCGAAAAAGGCATTGGCGGCTTCTTCAAAGCCGTAGCCGAAGGCGATACGCAGAAAGCAGCCAACGCCACGGCTACCAAAGCCATCACCGACGGCGAGTGGTGCACAAAGACCACCAAGAGCCCTATACGGGCGGCTATCGACAGCATTGCCGAAGCCCTCTGCGATTGTTTCAACGCCATTCGGGATGAGCGCGAAGCCAACGAAAAACTGCTCACGCTGTACCGGGCCATCGATCCCCATTTGCAGAAAATGGCGCTGCTGAAACAGATCCGCGATGAGTTTGTGGAACTGCTTCGGAAAGATAACCGCGTGCACATTTCGGAATTCAACAAGCGCATCAAGGCCATTGTGGAGACCGAACCCGTGCCGTTTCTGTTCGAGCGGCTCGGCAGCAAATACAACCACATCCTCATCGACGAATTTCAGGACACGTCGCAGCTTCAGTTCGCCAACCTGATGCCGCTGATTGAAAACGCCCTGGGTAGCGGGCATTTCAATCTGGCCGTGGGCGATGGCAAGCAGGCCATCTACCGGTGGCGGGGGGGCGATATGGATCAGATTGTCGCGCTGCACCGGGGCAAACTCAATTCCCTGCAACGCCTGCACGGCCCCAACACCTGGACTGCCGAGCGCATCGACGCCCTATACGGGCTGATTGTTCCGAAAACGCTGGATACCAACTGGCGGTCGGCCCGGCCCATTGTGCAGTTCAACAATGACTTTTTCGACTTTGTAGCCCGCCGATACGCCGCTGATAATCATCGGATCGACGAGGTGTACGATGAGCTGAAAGCCTTCCAGCAGAAGCCATCGCCCAGGGCACCCCACCTCGGTCATATCCAGATCGACTTTATTGGGGCCGATGACCTGGGCACCGATAGCAAAGTGGCCAACGAGATGGTGAAACAAACCATCGGGCATATTCGGCAGGCGCAGACCGACGGCTACGCATTTCGCGACATTGCCGTGCTAACCCGCAGCCGGAAACACGCCCAGTTGGTCGCCAACGAACTGAACCGGCTGGGTATTCCCCTATCCTCGGCCGATTCGCTATCCCTGCAATTCTCGGAGCCGGTTCGGTTGCTCATCGCCATGCTGACCATGCTGAGCCGACCCGGTCGGCCGCAGGTTCGGTATGAGATGCTGTATCTCTATCATAGCGTGGTGCATAACCGCGTACCCAACGATGCCCAGACCGAACGGCTGCGCGAAGTAGCCAGTGCTCCCGACGAAGCACCTATTTTCGACTACCTGGCCCGAGACGGCTACAAGTTGACCCCTGCCGGGCTGGTGCAGCTGACTGTGTATGAACTGGCCGAGAAACTGGCGCACTGTTTTCACCTCTTCGACCGGCCCCACGACCAGCCGTTCCTGTTCCGTTTTCTCGACGAAATTCTGACCTTCTGCGGGCGGGAGAGCGGCCACCTGGCCGATTTTCTGACGCACTGGGAAACCGCCCGCCTGAAAGTGTCGGTCAGCGAGAGTGTGACCACCGATGCCGTTACGATCCAGACCATCCACAAAGCCAAGGGGCTGGAGTATCCCGTGGTCATTATTCCGTTTGCCGACTGGACCGTCGAAGCCACGCATCGCGATTCTATCTGGGTCGATTTGTCCGCTGTCGATACGCCCCCCTCTCGGTAGCCCTGCCCGACGGTAGTTTGAGCAGGCTGATGAACGCTCAGGTGATGCTGACTAAAGAGTTAGACACCACGCCCGACGAGGTCAGGGAGCAGTACACCAACGAGAAAAGCCGCACGTTCATCGAAAACATGAACCTGCTGTACGTGGCCTTTACCCGCCCAACCGATCGCCTCTACATCATTGCCGAGCGAAAAGAATTCGCAACCATGCGCGGACAGGCAACGGCGGCCTACTGGCTACATAGCTTTCTGCGCGATAGCACGATTGCCCGACAGGCCGGGTGCTGCTGGGAAGAGGGCCGCCGGCAGTACACGCTGATTAACGGAGCAGGCCCGCGCGTGGCCACCGGACAGGCCGCCGATGGCGCTGACGCACTTACTGACGCCATTCATTTACAGAGCATCAAAAGCGGATCGCGCGGGCAGAACATGCAGTTGCGCCGCCTGGCCGAACGCGTATTCGATACCCGCACGTTTGAGCAAAACCGCGAACGCGACCGGAAGCTATGCGCGGCGCTGAGCCTGATTAAAGGGGCTGACTGCATCGACAAAACGCTGGCGCGGCTGGTGCGTGAGGGCGTGATCCGGGCCGTTGAAGTGGCCGAACTGCGGGAAGGGCTGGCCGCCGTTGTTGGCCATGCCGACCTGACCGATGTGTTTGGCTATGATCGCCGCATCGACACGGACCGGAGCATTCTGACCCAAAAACAGGCAAAGGGGGCGCCCCACCGCGTTGTTCATCGGCCTGGCGGCGGGGTAATTCTGGTGCAGTACCAAAGTCAGCGTGACCAAACCGAGTCGTACCTGCCTACCTTTGTCGACTTATACAAAGAAATGGGCTACCCAACCGTCGAAGGCCGCATTGTCTGGCTGGGGAACGTACCTACCGTTGAGCGTTTATGAAAAAAATTGGTTTTGGCTTCGTGGTCAGCCTTTCGCTGACAATTCAGGTGCAAGCACAGACTTCGTCCCGTCGCAGTCCTTATCGCCGTATTCGTTGAAAACCAGCCGCGAGGTGGTACTCGTGGGCGCGGGGGTAGTTTCGTACGGTACCGCCTATGCCTTCAACCGGGAGTTGACCCCATTGACAACAGAGGCAATTCAGCGGCTCGATCGCAACAACGTACCCGGTTTCGACCGATCGGCCATCAACCACTATTCCCAGAATGCCAGCCGATTAAGCGATCTGACCCTAAGCGCCGGTATCGGCCTGACGGGGCTGGTCATTCTCTCGGCCAGAGCCCCTGCCAATGCCTCTGCCGGGCAAGCACAACCGACAGCCGCTGTTACCCAGGCCGAACCCGTTCATTCGTTTTTCAGAAGTGAACTATATACCGTTGGCATTATGTATCTGGAAACCATGCTGCTGACCAATGGCCTGAAAAGCACCGTGAAAAACGCGGTGGAACGGACCCGGCCTTTCGCGTATAACCCCGCCGCTCCGCTGGCCGAGAAGCTGGAAAAAGACACGCAGCGCTCTTTTTATTCGGGTCACGCCTCCAATGCGTTTGCTACGGCGGTATTTGCGGCCGAAGTATTCCGCCATTACCACCCCGACTCGAAGGCCAAACCGTGGGTATGGGTTGGGTCGCTGGGGTTGGCAACGGGCACGGCTTATCTGCGTTACGAAGCCGGTCAGCACTTTCCCAGCGATCTGCTGGTTGGCGCGGCTATGGGTTCGCTGGCGGGCTGGGGTATTCCGAAACTACACGAAAATCGGCAGCGAAATGGCCAGTCGGTCAGCCGCGCCAATCTGTCGGTCACCCCCTGGAGTAGCGGCTTTGCCAGCGGTGTATCGCTTCGCTGGAGCCTTTCAAGTGCTAGTTTTGTTGCCGAATAAAGCGGCCCATTTAAACGGTCCCCACCTGATGACAAAGATTACCGAACATATTCGCCGGGCAAACGGCAAGCCCATTTTTTCAATTGAAGTTATACCGCCCATCAAAGGCGATAGCCTGAAGGGCCTGCTCGACAACATCGAGCCGCTGATGGAATTCAAACCGCCGTTTATCGACGTCACCTACCACCGCGAAGAGTACATCGAGCAACCGCAGCCCGACGGCACCATTCGCAAGATTGTGACCCGCAAACGGCCCGGCACGGTGGGTATCTGCTCGGCCATTATGCACCGGTTCAACGTCGACCCGGTGCCCCACGTGCTCTGCGGTGGCTTCTCGCGCGACGAAACCGAGGATTTCCTGATCGACCTGAATTACCTGGGCATCGACAATGTGCTGGTGCTGCGGGGTGACCCGGCCAAGCCATTCAACACCTTCAAGGCCAAAGAAAACGGGTATTCGTATGCCAGTGAGTTGGTTGAGCAGGTGGCCTGCATGAATAAAGGGCAGTACCTGCATATCGAAGACACCGCCATGACGCCCAGCGATTTTTGCGTTGGTGTGGCCGCTTATCCGGAGAAACACTTCGAGGCGGAGAACCACGATATCGATTTCGACTACCTGAAGCAGAAGGTAGCCAAAGGCGCCGATTACATAGTGACGCAGATGTTTTTCGACAACGCCCGCTACTTCGATTTTGTGAAGCGGTGCCGTGAGCACGACATCAACATCCCGATCATTCCCGGCCTGAAACCCATCAGTACCCGCAAGCAACTGGAGATTCTGCCCCGCCTGTTCCACCTCGAAATGCCTGCTGATCTGGTCAGTGCGGTGGCTGCCTGCGAAAACGACACCCAGACCCGGCAGGTAGGCATTGAGTGGAGCATTCAGCAGTGCCGCGAACTCATAGAAGCGGGCGCACCGGTCCTTCATTTTTACACCATGGGCAAAGCCGACAACGTTCAGAAGATTGCGAAGGAGCTGTTTTAGGTAAGCCAGTAAGGGCTTTTCAGCTGGCTTCTTTCATCCCGACAACAATTAAAGCTGTAGAGATAAATAATCGAGCTGGATAACAGGCGTTATCCAGCTCGATTATTGATCGTTACAGGGTCGTTACCAGCGTTGTTACCGAGCGGGGCGACAGCATTATGTCGTTTTTTGAGCTGGTGCGTTTGCGCAGATCGGCCGTTTCGGTTGTCTCGTACACCTCAATCTGACTCGCCCTGCGGCTGATTCCATCAAGCTGGATGGGGCGGGCATCACCGGGATTGACAACGACGACAATAAGCTGTTTTTTGTTAGCACTTCGATAAGCCGAAACCAGTGGTGCATTGTCCAGCGGCTGGGTAGCATTCGTTTGTACGGCTACGCGCACCATACCCGGACGGACAAAGCGGGCGTAGTTACCCAGTGCCCACAGGGTCTTGGCATTGAGTACGTCGCCGTCCTGCTGGTTTTGCGCGTTCTCCCCCATCTTTCCGTTGTTCTCCACGTAGATCAGCCCGTCTTTGTAGTTACTGGCGCTGAGTGCCAGCCACCATTGCCAGGAGGTTGCATTGGCCACCGTCAGGTCGGCGTGAATAACTTTGGCCACGTACAGGGCCGTAGTCATGCCCAGATCGCGGCCATTGCCGTTGATCTCGCCCTCATTATCGCCCAGCACGCAGTATTCCGATTGCCAGAAGTCCACCCCGGCCTGCCTGAGCTTTCCGGCCAGTTCCTGCCGAACGGTTTGTAGTTTCCCGGCGGGCGAGGTGGTGAAGTAACTATGTCCGCAAACCAGTTTTTCAACGTTGGGCAGGTCACCGATCCGGGTTGGACTGTCGGGGCCGAAAAAAGCCGTAATCACATCATCCTGACCGGTTTTGCTGCGGTTGGTACCCGCCTGCGACAGGTAATTCAACTGGGCGGCTTCGGCCAGGGTCAGGCGGGTAGCGAGCTTACGGCGGCTCAACTCACGGCTCAGTTGGCGGGTCAGTTCGGCGATGTCGGCGTTGGTGGCGGGGGTGCCTTCCTGCGTGGCCATCTTCTGCCCTTTTTTGATGCCCCAGTCCCACTGCGGTTCATTGAACGGGCTCAGATAGTGCAGGGGTGTGCCTTTTTGGGCGAAGTATTGGGCCACGTCGGCCAGAAAACGGGTGTAGTCGCCCAGGCGTTGCCGGTTAAAATTATAGTCGCCCAACGTACCGGAGGCGTAGGCCTTGCCATTCTTGGTGAACTGCACCGGGGGCGAGTTGGTGAAGCCCAGCAGATACGGCACCTTCCGCCGGTGAGCCGCTTCTACAAACCACTGCTGCCCGGCCTGTTTGGTCCAGTCGTAGGAACCGTCGGGCCGCTGAAAACACTCCGACCGTCGCCAGGGGCTGCGAATGCCACTTGAATCGCCCTGCTCGGTGCTGCCCGCCCCAATGTTGAACCGCCAGAGCGACAAGCCAATGCCCTTCGGATTCCCGGCCTTGTCGGTGTCCAGGCTGAACAGCCAATCGGCAATCTGCTCGCGTTTCGCCAGCGGGTAATTCTGGCCAATAAACTGCGCCGACCAGCAGTCAGATGCCCCGAAGCTGTGTATCGTCTGGAACGTCTGTTCGGGCTGCACGGCAACCACCAGCGGCTGCGCGTTACTGATCGTGTACAGTGCGAACGGCAGGAGCGCCGTCAAGAACCGGATGCAGGTGAGTTTCATAGGGATAAAGAAGGTGAGTGGGCGTTTGCTTCGCTACAGCTTCAGCTGAACACTTTTGCCTGCGTAGACGCCCTGGGGAAGGTCCACAATAAACAGGGTGCTGTTCTGCTTTTCATCGACCAGCGTGCGGTAGTTATCCCCCGTCGACTTGTACTTACCCGTCACCGATAGCGTGATGCGGCTCAGTTTCCGCGACGGGTCGGCCAGGGTCAGCGCGGTCAGTTTGCCGTTCAGCGTTTTGAGCATCGCCATACCCTGACTGTCCATGCGCACGGTTACGCCTTTATCGATGTCGATGGTTCCCGCTTTGTAAAAGGCCAGCTGGGTAATACCCAGTTTGCGGTTCGTTACTGCCTGTAGGTCAGCCGTGTTGGCCAAAATGTCGATGGACCGATTGGTTCGGCTGGTCTCCGTTAACTGCTGCTCCGACACATCGGGCACGACAATGTACTGATAGCTTCCCTTCGTGGGTTTGTTCCCATGATTGAACCACAACGTAAAGACGGGCTCGCTGACCTGTTCCGTACTGATGTTTTTCTGATCGGTGATGTCGGACCAACGCCCCGTTTCGGTCTGATTAGACAGGTTGATGGTCGCTGGCTCGGGGAAAATATAGCCTACTTTATCATGGAACACCCATTTCACCTTGTCGAGGCTTCGGCTGCCGGTAGGAACAGGTTTGCTGGCCCCCTCCTGCATCAGCCTGACATCGCCCCGCATCAACACCTGATTGATGGTGGTGACAACCGGCAGATCGGGCTTCGATTTGATGTCGGTACCCAGACAAACGTACTCGTCATCGAAAAAGAACCATGACTTTTTCGCTTCCACCCCGTCGTGCGGGCTTTTGAAATCGAACGCAACGGCCCCGTATAAACCATCGGTTACGGCCCCGACAAAATCGGTCAACCCGTCTTTCTGAATCTGATCGGGGCCGGGAAGCTGTTTCTTTTGCAGGATGGTGGTACCCGCTATTTTCTGCCAGTCATACACCGGCCAGATATTGTGGTATTCGTCGCCTTTCAGCATCAGGTAATTCGTGCCGTCGGCGCGGTGGTGGGTGGTTTTGCCCGGACCGTTGTAGGGCTCCTCCATGTTCCGGTTGCGGGTCGAGAACATCCTGACCGTGGTGTAGAAATGAGGCCGCTGGAAGACAAAATGCTCGCTTTGCCAGAAGAATTTCGCGAACGAGGCCGACGGGATGGCTTCTCCCTTGCGCAGCCGGATGATCTCTTCCAGTTCCGCTTTCCGGTAGTCTGTACTGGCCAGTACCCGCTCAATTTCCAGGGTGCCGTGCGGCCGAAAGGTGGCGCCCCGTTCCGATATACTCCGGTTCTTGACGCTGATGTCTTCATAAACGCCGTACACCATCTGTTTGTAGATCCCGTCGAGGTAATAATCGACCAGCTGGTTTATTTTTTCTTTCGAGAAGGCATAGTTGGTACCGGCCACAAAGTACGACCAGTCGCCGTAGGCATTGGCGTATTTTCCGTAACCGTAGGAAGACGTGTTATTGACTCGATCTACGCGGTGGTGAAAACTATAGTCATGCTGCACTCCGCGTTCGCCCGTCGCAAATTTCATCTCCCCTTCAATGATCTTGATGATTGCATCGAACTCCTGCGCCTTGTTCAGGAAGAGCAGGTTTTTGGCCAGAATCCCCGCAATGACAATCCGGTCACCGCTTTGGCGGGCCCCCGACGCGCTCATGTTGGCCCGGCCAATCATGGGCTGGGCGCTGGCAACGAGATCCTGCGGCAGTTCGTCGCCGATAACCAGCATCAGGTTGCCCAGGTTGGTCGGCGTGGTGATTTGGTTGTCGTGCCAGTTGTCGCCCACGAAATCGTGCTTCACCCAATAAGCCAGTCCCCGGATAATGGCGTCTTTGAGGGGCTTACTTTGATAAAACTTCGATGTGTTGGTCTTGTACGCCTTGGCCAGGTACACCAGATCGCGCGTATGGCCGCCATGCGGAAAGCTGGCCGTTCGGCTCAGGTCATCGTAGTTTATGCCCTTGAAGCTGCCATCCTCGTTCATCTTAGCCAGTATAGCCTCCACGTTGCCATCGCTGATCTTAGTCGTCATCAGGTCGGCCACAATCCGCTCTTTGATGCGTTGCACATCGGTTTGGGCCAGACAGACAGAGGCAAACAGGACAAGGAAGGAGACAATCGACAGGCGCTGACGAATTGATTTCATGGGCAGAGAGGGATACGAGTTGGCTTTAGCTAGGTTGTAAAGCCGCCTTGTGTCGTTTTCTATTGCCCGGAATGGAAAGGGGTATCGAATCCTGCGTCATACGTGCGAATGGCTGACACTCTGCTGGAAGGTGTGTTTTACGCAAGGACAGTGGCAAGCGTTCTAGTTACAGGGCTTCAGAAGCGAAGCCAATCACTGAAGAAAGCAAGCCTGTGCATTCTGTCGAACTCGTTCTCTTTATGATCGGTCAACCTACTTCCACACCGATGACTTACACTCAGGTGTATCAGAAGTATCTGATGTTACCACCTGCCTCGCCTACTTACCCTGCCAATGCACCATCGAGACCCATTCGATAGGCTTCTGATTGCCCGAAGTATGGCTGAAAATTTAGTCTTGATCACCGCTGGAGTTTGTATCCTTTCCTGATTGGTCTGGAGGACGTGGCACGCCTGTATACCGACCAGCCGCTCTTACTCGTCGACGGCTAACTGCTGATTGACCCAATCTACGTACCGCTGATTCTTGTAGGCAAACCACGCCTCCCGAAAATCCCCTGAGTTATCAATTACATACTTGAACTCCCGAAAAGGGCCTCGTTTGTGCAATGCGCCAAGCAATTTCTCCCGTAAACGGGCATCGGGCAGTTGTTCCGCAAAATCGACCATCACGCGATACGAGTCGCTCGACCCCATCGCTTCAATCTCGATATAGTCCTCCCGGTTGGCCTCGATGGCTGCCTGGTCCTGTTCTTCTTCCTCTTCCCAATCAACGACAGGGAACTTCGAGCTATCGATGATAAAGATCAGTTTGCCGGTTGCCTTGTGGCAAAAGGCCCGAAAGCCGCAGTCTAACTGCTCGGCAATCTCTTGAATTTGTTGCTGGTCAGGGCTTACCATAGTTTTTCAGACTAACCCACGAAGCTACTCAAAATCTAGTTCTGTGCTTTTAGCGAACCCGATTTGCCAGAAGCGAAGCGAGTCTTTACACACATGGCTGGTTGGAGGCTGTCGGCCTGACTTCGCGACCTGCTACCTGTCGCCCGTGACCTGCCCACGTGGAGCTAATTAACGAACAGTATCCCTGCGGCTTATTTCCGCCTGAATGCTCTTCAGGTTTTGTCGATATGTGGCACCAATCCAGGGAACAAAAATTAGCAAACCAACAGTAAGGGCACAACTTCCTTTATGGGTAACCGACCAAATGGCGATTCCAACTAAAAAACCCATGAGTAGAGCAATGGGTATTTTTTGTGATTTCACTTTTTCTCTTCTGACACTAATTCGTCAAGTGTCATTTTGGTGTAATCAGGTACGTTGCCACCTTTATGCCTCCGTTCGTGTTGTGCGCCGCTTCCGTCTATCGACCGCTTTCCTGTCCCAGGTAAGTAGACCACGCAAAGCTGACTAACAACGCTCTTGCTTTGAACTTCAAAGCCAACGCTCAAAAAAACTATTCGGCAAGTCAGCGAATAAACCTACCTGGTTTATTGTTACTTTTGAAGCGCTATGACAATACGTTTTGCCACCAAGCAACTTGAGAACTGGTTCACGGAAGAATACTCAGGCAAACAACCCTTTAGTGCCGCCGTACTTAAAGCCTACCAGAAAACAGTTCGTAAACTGGATGCTGCCGATAGTATAACAATACTGAAACAGAACAAATCTTTAGATTTTCACCCACTTAAGCGAGAGTTGGCAGGCAAGTATGCGGTTCGGGTCAACATGCAATACCGGATCGTCTTTAGCCTGAACCAGGAGGGCGAACTTGAAATTATTGATATTGAACAACTAACCGACTATCACTGATGATACTTAACAGTCAAGGCGAAGAAATATTTGCGGCCCATCCTACGCATCCAGGCGAGATGTTAGCTGATGAACTTGAACAGCGCGCCATCACCCAAAAACAGTTGGCAAACCAACTCGAGGTGAGCGCGACCTTTATCTCCGAGCTAACCCGTGGCAAAAAGAGTGTCTCGGTAGCTATGGCGCTAAAACTAGAGCAAGCCCTGGAGATAGATGCCTCCTTCTGGCTCAATGCCCAACGCAATTACAATCGGGATTTGGCCTACCACAAAGCCAAGCGTGAGTTGAAACGTTTGAACGTACCAGAGTCTAAGCAAAAGGAATTACTCAAAGCTGTCGCCTCCTAACTCGCCGAAATTGCCAGCTAAACGCATTTGTCAACGTTCTGTCCACGGTGGATTGAGCTGTCCAACCAGATGACAAACGCCAGCCAAAACGCGCTGTCGGACAGAAATTGGATTACCGTCAGGTACGTGGCAAACCGACAGTCAACGCTCATTATCAACTCGTTATATTGTAGGCCGATAAGCGAAACACCCGCTTACATGACTGAATCACCCAACATCCGCAAAGGCTGATGGTGGACGAAAGATAGAGAACAATCAGGTACGTTACACCTTTGCCTGCGTTGGGCTGCCACATTAGCCTAATCGCGTGTTTCCTGTCAGAGGTAAGTGGACCCCGCAAAGCTGACCAACGATGCACAAATCCAAACAAGCCGAGAGAAGGGTCCCACCTAGGGGTTTAACGGCCTTTCGGTATGTACGAATTATAGAAATCACCAGACCTTTTCACATCTAGTCTTCCTACTATTACTTCAATTGAACTTTTACTCAGATCAATATTAGGCCTTAAATGAATGTGCGCTCTGGCACCAGGAGGCAGGTCGACACTCTCGTCCTGTTTTAGTTCAGCAAGTCGCATCAATACCCTAGCAAATGAGACGAGTCCTTCTGGATCACCATGAATTAAGACTTCTTGCCACTTAGTTATTTGCCCTGTGTATCTACTAAATACATCATTTACAACTACAAACGCTACTATTCATGCCTTCCGAGTGGCATTAAGCGGACCCATAGCCTTGCAATCTGGTGGGCGAAAAATCGATTTCGATTCACTGTCGTTGGCCTTATGCGGCGGTTTGAAGGATTCGCCTACCTCACGCGCCTACTTAGTGGCTTTGCTTCTGGCTACTGAGTCCAGACCGGTGGTATCGATCAGGAGTGATTTGTCTTCGACGCGGTTGCCGGGGAGGGCGCGGGTCGCTTGTTTTTTCCGGTTCCAGGGGGCGGTGGTGCGGCTGGCCATGTCGACGGTGAGCATGACGACCAGCAGGGTAAAGGCGATAAAGATGATGATGAAGATGCGGCGATTGCGGTTCATTATTTCAGCAGTTCTTTCGGGGTAACGTAGAACTGTAGGAAACCCGTTCGGCCCGATATTTCCGCCCAGCGCAGATTGTCGAACGTAATGGCCACCACCGCGCCTTTGCTCATCGAACCTATGTTCTGGTGGGTCAGGTATTCGGTGAAATATGATACGTCGGGGTTATGGCCAAACAGCATGACCGACTCGCAGGTGTCGGGCAGGCTGTTGACGGCGGCCAGGTACGCTTTGGGGCCGCCCTCAAACAGCTTTTCGTCGAGTTCGACCGTATCAGGACTGACGCCCAACTGCTCGGCAATGACTTTAGCGGTGTCTTTGGCCCGGTTGGCCGTACTGCTAATCAGCCGGTCGGCGACGATACCCTTTTCAGCCAGGTACCGTCCAACCCGCGCCGCCGCTATGATCCCTTCGGGCAGAAGATCCCGATCATGGTCGCTCATAAAGGTGGCCCGATCCTCGGCCTTCGCATGCCGAACAACGTATAAAGTACGCTTCATAGAGTTGAGTTAAGAGTTACCAGGTAAGAGTTAATAGTTGCTTCGCCTGTTCGCTACGAGCCGAGCAACTATTAACTCTTACCTAGTAACTGTTTAAATTTCCCGAACCCAGATGTTGCGGAAACCAACGGGGTTGCCGTGATCCTGAAGAATTAGCGGCCCTTTGTCATGTGCCTGTACCTTGGGGTAACCGATGTACTCGGTTGTTCCACGAATGGCGGCCCGGTTCTGCACCAACACACCGTTGAGCAGCACGGTAACGTAGCCAGGCTCGAGCATCAACCCTGCTTTGTTGAAGCGTGGGGCCAAATAAATGATGTCGTAACTCTGCCACTCACCGGGCTTCCGGCTTGGGTTTGCCAGCGGAATAGCCTGCTTGTAAATAGAGCCAACCATGCCGTTTACGTAGGTCGGGTTTTCGTAGTTGTCCAGTACCTGAATCTCGTAGCGGCCCTGTAAAAAAATACCGCTGTTGCCCCGGCCCTGCCCGTTTCCTTCCACCTTCTCCGGGGTCTGAAACTCGATGTGGAGCTGCATATCGCCGAATTGCTGCTTGGTCATGGCCGACGACACTTTAGACGAGTACAGCACCCCATTCTGCACCGGCCACTGAAGCGGGGCGGTGCTGTTGGTTGGGTTATACCCCTTGTTGGCTACCCAGTTATCCGCATTCTTACCATCGAACAGCACAATGGCATCAGAAGGGAGGCGTGGTACCGGCCGTGTTGGCCGAGTAAACGCCGGGTGTTACCACGGGTGGTACCGGTGTCCAGATTTCTGTTGATTCAGGGTTCTGTTTAACAGGTTGGGTTTGGGCAAAAGCGAAGCTGGCAGCTACCAGCAGAAGCGCAAAAGTTGAGGTTAACTTTTTCATAAGTACATAAAGGTATGCGTCAAATATAGTGGCCTACGGGGTAAAAGTAAACCTTCGGATTTCTTACCCGCCACTAAAAGCAAATAGACTGGATTCATCATTTGTACCGGATACCTTGTACTTTTAGGTCACTTTTTTGCAGATAATCAACCCTTTTCATGCGCATAACCTCTAGCCTGGCCCTGTCTGTCAGCAGTTGCCTGTTGAGCAGTCTGGTTTTTGCCCAACCGGCCACCAAGCTGCCCTTAACCGATTTAAGTGCCTTTCGAACGCCCGTTTCGGCCAACTGGCGCATCGCAGCCGACGTCATGGCCGATCTTGCCAAGCCAAACACGCTACAGACCAAACCCGCTTCGGGCAGTTCAGGGGCGACTATCCTGGTCTGTACCCCACCGGCCGGTCAGTATGGCCTGCAGCACAACCTGCAAACCGTCATAGAACATGGCGACGCGGATCTGGACCTCGATTTTATGCTGGCCAAAGGCGCTAATTCGGGCGTGTATTTACAGGGCCGTTACGAAATTCAACTGTACGACAGCTGGGGCGTCACCACGCCGAAGGCATCGGATGTGGGCTCGATCTATCAACGCTGGGATGACAGCAAACCCGAAGGCAAAAAGGGGTATGAAGGACACCCCGCCCGGCAGAATGCGGGGAAGGCACCCGGCCTGTGGCAACATCTGAAAATTGCGTTCCAGGCACCGCGTTTCGATGCCAGCGGTAACAAAACGGAGAACGCCAAAATCCTGCGGGCCGAATTGAATGGCGTGCTGATCCACGAAAATGTGGAGCTGACCGGACCAACGCGTGGCCCGATGTCTGAAAAGGAGGCCCCCCGTGGCCCGCTGGTCTTTCAGGGCGATCATGGCGCGGTGGCTTTCCGCAATATCAGCTATACGCTGTACGATAAGAACAAGCCCCGCCTGAGCAACCTGTCGTATGCCCTCTATAAAGGTAATTTTAAGGACGAAGCGTCCTTTGGCGGCACACCCCCCGAGGCCAAAGGACCGGTAACTGACCTATCGACCGGCGTAACCCGCCTGACGAACGATTTTGCGGTTAAATACACCGGTACGCTGCACGTGGCCGATCCGGGTGAGTACACCTTCTCTATGAGCACGGCCAACGGCGCGGGACAGCTAAAAATCAACAATCAGCCCCTGAGCAAATGGGCGCCCCGGAGCAACACGGGCAAGATGACGCTACCCGCCGGTGACCTGCCCTTCGAGGTTATTTACAGCAAGATCAATGGCGGCGGTAGACCCGACTTTCAGATCGCGGTAGCTGGCCCCGGCATTCGGCAGTTTATGCTCACCCCCGCTGCCATCAGCGAAGGAGGCGAAACGGACCCGATTCTGGTAACGGCCGAGGGCAATACGGTGCTTCGTAGCTTCATGGATCTGCCCCTGGTTAAAAACGAACGGGGTCGTTCGTACCGGGTCACACACGGCATTTCGGTGGGTAGCCCCGAACAGGTGCATTATACCTACGACGCCGATTTTGGCAACATTGTGCAGGTTTGGCGCGGCATGTTCCTCGACGCCACGCCGATGTGGGAAAACCGGGGCGATGGCTCATCCCGTCCCATGGGCGTGGTCAGCTACCTGGGTGGTAAACCACAACTGGCTCTGGCCCGACTCGACCTCTCCCCAGGCTCCCTGGCCTGCCGATACCACCGGAAGCGGTTTCCGTCCAAAAGGCTATCAGCTTGACGATAAAGATCGACCCACCTTCCGTTATATAACAGCGTCGACGGCTGTAGAAGATCAGGTTCAGGCGCTACCCGACGGGCATGGCCTGCGCCGTCAGCTAACGGTAGCGCAGCCGGGTGCCGGTCTCTACGCACGGCTGGCTTCCGGTACGTCGATCGAGCCGATGCCCAACAACACCTACCTGATCGATGGCCGGACGTACATGATCGAACTGGCCGAGGCGGGTAGTAGTCAGCCCATCATCCGAACCAGCGAGGGCAGGCAGGAACTGATCATCCCGGTTTCGGGCACCGGTTCGGGTAAACTCACTTATTCGATTCTTTTCTAAACAGCTATGAAAACGATCTATCAATACCTTCTGCTCGCCGCGCTGGCTTTACCAACGGCGGTTTCGGGGCAGGAATCCCCGAAAGAGGAAGACTTTTTCCGCATCACCAAAGTGTCGGCCCCCGAAGGCACGCTGCTCGAAGTGGGTGGCCTGACCATGCTGCCCAACGGCGATCTGGGCATTTCGACGCGCCGGGGTGATATTTTCATTGTGCAGAACCCAACCAGCCGGCGGCCCTTCTTCCGCAAGTTTGCCTCGGGCCTGCACGAGGTACTGGGCCTGGTGTATAAAGACGGTTCGCTCTACTGCGCCCAGCGGGGTGAACTGACCAAACTGACCGACACCAACAACGATGGCAAGGCCGATCTGTTCGAGACGGTCTACGCCTGGCCCCTGTCGGGTCATTACCATGAATACAGCTTCGGCCCTAAAATTGCCCCCGACGGCACGTTCTTCGTGACGGGCAACGTGGCCTTCGGCGACGAAGAATGGTGGCGGGGTGAAAGCCGGGTGCCCTGGCGCGGCTGGACCATGAAGATTTCGGAAAACGGCCAAATGCAGCCCTGGGCTACGGGGATGCGCTCACCCGCCGGACAGGGTATGATCGACGGTGAATTTTTCTATGCCGACAATCAGGGTGAGTGGCAGGGCTCGGGCAGCATCTACCACGTAAAAAAAGGTGTCTTTACCGGCCATCCGGCAGGGTTACGCTGGACGGGCATGCCCAACTCGCCGCTTAAACTCACCACCGACCAATTGTTTGCGCAGGTGTCGAACCGGCAGAACAAAGACGCTAATGGCCGGTATATCAAACCCGAAAACGTAGTCAACGAGACACCGGATATCTTCTTCAAGATGAAGGAGAAATTTCCGGAGGTTCAGACGCCCGCGGTCTGGTTACCTCACGGTATTCTGGGTATTTCCAACTCTGAAATCGTTACCATTCCAGAGGGTGTATTCGGGCCATTTGCCGGTCAGCAGCTAGTGGGCGACCAGGGCATGAGCAAGATCTCGCGGGTGATGCTGGAGAAAGTCAAGGGTGAATACCAGGGTGCGGCCATCGAGTTCCGGTCGGGGTTCCGGTCGGGCGTGATGCGCATGGCGTTTGCCCCCGATGGGTCGCTGTTCGTGGGCGAAACCAACCGGGGCTGGGGCTCGGCGGGTGATGCCAACGAAGGGCTGCAACGCCTGGTCTGGAACAACAATGTACCGTTTGAGATGCGCACCGTGCGGGCCACGCCCGACGGATTCGAGGTGGAGTTTACAAAGCCCGTTACCAAAGTATCGGCCAATGATCTGGCCTCGTATTCGGTGGAGAGTTTTATCTACAAATACCACCCGGTTTATGGCAGCCCGACGATCAACAAAGAGAAGCACACAATCAAAGGGGTGAAACTATCGGAGGATGGCATGAAGGCACGCGTGGTGGTCGATAACCTCCGCAAACACTACATTCACCAGCTCACCCTCGACGGAGTACGGTCGGATGATGGCTCGTACTCACTCGTTCACCCGATCGCGTACTACACGCTCAACAACATTCCCGACGGCGATAAACTGGCCCTGTCGGAACTGAGCACCAAAAACACGGCCGCAAAACCCGTGACGGCTCCTACCGCTGCCAAACCGGCCGCCGGTAAGCCGACAAAGGCAGGCACCAAAGGCAAGCCTGCCCTGCAACTGGGTCAGGCCGTTTCGCTGGCCAAAGCGCCCACGTTCGAGGACGTGAAGGGTCTGCTCTCGCGGCATACCTGCCTGGCCTGCCACAATGCCGAAAAACGGCAGGTTGGTCCGGCGTATAAAGACGTAGCCAAGCGCGGCTATACCAACGACCAGCTGGTGGAGTTGATCTATAACCCCAAGCCCGCCAACTGGCCCGACTACGCCACCGAGATGCCCCCCATGCCGCAGGTACCCAAAGCTGATGCGTTGAAAATCGCCGCCTGGATCAACTCGCTGGCCCCTTCCGGCAAAGGCAGCGCCGGTGCGTCGACCAATAAAGACGAGCCTAAAACGCAGCCAAGACCGTAACGGTTATCCAGCAAAAAAGCCTTCCAGCGTCAATTGGAGGGCTTTTTTTTGCTGGTTAGTGGGGTGTTTATATCAGCTCAACAAAAATCACCTTAATGAAGAATAGCAAAGATCAATTCGCGAAGAATATCGCTTTCTGATAGCGTTGGCGTGTCGATACCCTTCGATTGGGCATCGGCGCGACGGATGGCGTGAATGATGTCGGCTACTTTAACGAGCGGGTAGGCACGGGCGGCTGACAGGTAATCTTTGACAAAAAACGGGTTCACGCCCAATACCGACGCCAGGCCACGCTCGGTCTGATCTTTGCTAGCCTGCACCAGCAACACCTTGCTGAAATACTGGTACAACTGCGCCAGAATCACCACCACGGGGTTGTCTTTGGCGTTTCGACCAAAGTAGTCGATGATGCGGTTGGCCTTCACTACGTCGCGCTGGGCCAGGGCCTTTTGCAGTTCAAACACGTTGTATTCCTTGCTGATGCCCACGAGCCGCTCGACGGTAGTGGCCGAGATCTCCTCGTCGACGCGCAGATTCAAGAGCATTTTGTCGACCTCACCCGCCATTCGTTTCAGGTCGTTGCCGATATGCTCTACCAGCATTTGGCAGGCTTTC
This sequence comes from uncultured Cytophagales bacterium, assembly GCA_963750355.1. Taxonomy (GTDB): domain Bacteria; phylum Bacteroidota; class Bacteroidia; order Cytophagales; family Spirosomataceae; genus Fibrella. The sequence goes on from CAVVQL010000007.1 coordinate 259,771, forward strand.
GGGCTGATTTTAACGCCCCGACCCCGGCAATAATCACCCACCCAGTCGACCAGTTTGCTCTCGTATAGTTTTTTTACGCCCAGCAACACCCCCTTACTGGCAAAAGATTTCACCCACCCTTTGCGCTCGTCGAGGGGCTCCTGGTGGAAGATGGCCAGCACTGTGCTGCCCAGCGGTTCCATGGCGTAGCTTTCCAGGAGTTGCTGCCCCGGTTTGTCTTTGATGCCCCCTAGCTGCTGCGCCTCTTTGACCAGCACCAATTGCCGTTCGGCCATGAACGGGTAGCGGCGGGCATTATTGAGCACGGTGCCTATGTCGGCGTCTTTACCGAAGAGCACAAACTGGTTGAACCCCCGCTCAGCCACGGGCACAACCACTTTTTCCAGCTCGTCGGCGATCCGGTCGAGATAAAATGGTTCGTCGCCATGAATGAGGTAAACGGGAGCAATTCGCTTGTTACGAATGTCTTTCAGCAGGGTTTCGACGGCAGATGACAAGGGATTCAGAAAAATGCCCGAAAGGCAGTGTACGCAACTAAACAGACCACCAGCAAAGCCTGAACATTGATCGATAATGGTCAATAGTTGCGTCTGCTGATAACTAATGGCAAACTTACGACTGAAACCTGTAGGTTTACTCAACCATTGAACGTCACCAACTATGCTCCGCCTCTCCGTTAGCTGTATCCTGCTTCTACTCGCAGTGATTGCCTGCCAACCCAGCAAAAATGCGCAATCCATTATCGATGACGCAATTACAGCCCATGGTGGCGATGCCTGGCAGAACAAGCGCATCGAGTTCGACTTCCGCCAGTTTCACCTGACCCTCGACCATCAGAACGGCCGTTTCCGGTATGAACGGACCCATACCGATTCGGCGGGTGTGGTTATTCGCGAGGTGATGACCAACGATTCGTTCTCCCGCTCGCTTAATAACCAGCCCCAAACGCTGGATACGGCTCAGTATGGCAAGTACAGCCGGGCCGTAAATTCGGTGGCTTACTTCGTGCTTCTCCCGTTCAAACTTCGCGATCCGGCGGTGTTGGCCGACTACGTGGGCGAGAGCCGGATCGATGGGCAGCCGTACGACAAGGTTCGGATACGGTTCCGGGTCGAAGGCGGCGGGAAAGATCATGGCGATACGTTCGTCTACTGGTTTAACCAGAAAACGCACACGATGGACTATCTGGCCTACAGTGAAGGGGGCCCCCGTTTTCGCAAAGCCATCAATCCGCAGGTCGTCGGCGGCATTCGCTTTCAGGATTACATCAACTTCAAAGGCGACGAGAAGGACACGACGTCCGTGGGCAGCTACGACCGGCGATATGAAGCCCACCAACTGCCCGAACTATCCCGGATCGAGCAGAAAAACATCCGGGTGACTCCCCTACAGTGAGTTAGGCAGGGCTACCGACTACTGAAGCTGCCGCCTGAAAAAAGCCAGGGCCTCCAGGTGTACGTCTACATCGTTGGGGTAATCGTGTTTACCGCCAATCACTTTCAGCAGCACGATTTCAGGCTTGCCCTTTTCTTTGTACGTATAGCGCTCAATCGTTTTCCCGTCTTTCGGGTCAATATCGGGTAGGTCCTCTTTAGCGGGTTGGCCTTTATATCGGGCCAGATCGGCCCAGTACGACAGGGTACGCTCGGTGGAGCGCACAGACCCCATGTTCATGTTTTTCCCCAGTATCACAGGCCCGCCGTTATAGGGGTTGATGGGGTCGACCGTGCCGTTGACGATCATCACCGCCACGGGTTTGCCCGAGGGCACGCAATCGAGGTTGGTCGTGTCGGGCAGATTGGCAATGATGGCCGTGATCGCCCTGAAGGCACCGGGCATGGTCAGGGCCAGTTTATAGGCCATATGCCCCCCGCCCGACGTACCTACGGCAAACACCTGATTCGGGTTAATCTGGTACCGCTTTCGGAAGTACTGAATCATGCCGGCAAAGAAGGCCTCCTCATTGATCGCCTCTACATTCGCCGCAGCGGGCGATGCCTTACGGCACTCGTTCCAGTACCGCTTGTAGCCATCCGGATAAACCACCAGCGCCTGCTCGGCCCTCGCCCGCTGCTCCAGGCTGGCGGCCGATTGCATCATGCCCGCACCGTTGCCGCCTGACCCATGCAGCACGAAGATCAAACTGGACGGACGGGCCTCTTTAGCCGGGGCTGTGTACTGAAAGACCCGGTAGTGCCCCTCGATCAGTAACGAGTCATGAACGACCTGCGCCTGAAGCGACGAATGGGTGCCTGCCATCAGGAGCAGGGTAACAAGTAGGTTTGCCATACGATAGTATTCTGGGTAAAACGGCTTTATAGACCATTGACAGAAGTTGGGCACCGGTTCGGTTATCTCCGTTCCTCTGCGGCTGACGTACCCAAGCCCGCAATGGCCAACTGCTTTCGGTCGCATGAGCAGCTTCTTTAGTCAACCTTGTTGCCGTACTGTACAACGTCCCTAGTAAGTAGCCCAAATGAAAGCCCTACTCCTGCCTGTTCTCCTGCTTGTGTTGTACGCTGGCCCTGTCTTCGCCAATGTTTCCATCGAGAACCTGAACGTCGATTATCAACGAACCCCACTGGGCATCGATCAGGCCACGCCCCATTTTTCCTGGCAAATGAAGGCGCTGGACAGCAGGCGGGGCTATTCGCAGAAAGCGTATCAACTGGTAGTAACCGATGGCAAAAATCAGATCGTTTGGGATTCGAAGCGGGTCAACTCAGACCAATCGCATGGGATCGACTATGCCGGGCGGGCGCTTCAGCCAACCACGCGCTACAGCTGGAAAGTGACGGTTTGGGATAACACCGATAAGCAGTCGACCAACACGTCGTGGTTCGAAACCGGGCTGATGAACCCGGATATCGACGCCTGGTCGGGTGCCAAATGGATTGGTGGTGGTACCAATGATCTGGTGTTCTATCCCCATTACCTATCCGTGTTTAAAGTCCACTTCGGCGTTCAGTTGGATAAGGCCACCAATTCGACGAAAGCGGCTTTTGTGCTGGGGGCCAATGATCGGCGGCTTATGAACAAAGACCTGAACATCATGGGTGTACAAAACGGGGCCGACCAAAGCTATATCGCCTTCGAAGTCGACATTTCAACGGTGACCGACGCCCCGACAGGATTAGCTAAACTGAATATATACCGGGTGGGCTACTCGACAAGCGACCAGGCAGACGTGCCCTTCAAGAGCCTCGACATTCCGCAGCAGCTGATCAGCAACGCCAATAAATACGAGACCCATACGGTGCTGATCGCCTGCAATTTCGGTCTGTTCGAGTTGTTCGTTGATGGAAAAGAAGACGCCAATCGACTGAAAGAAACGGGTGAGGGGCCTCCCTCCCGTTTTGGTCCCCGCGGTATCAACCTCAACCCGGTTGGCAGCGGCAATAACTTCATCAGTTTTCCGATGGTGGCCGATATTGGTTTTAAGGTCGGTGATAATCAGACCGCCCATTTCTCGCAGGTGGAGGTCAGAAATTTCCGATATCCGTCGAATACCTTATTCACCGAGAACCTGAGCAACCAGTCGTATGCGGGCATTTTCAAATCGAAAAACCTGACCGTCGGCAATGGGCAGTATACCCTAAAAGGCAAGGCGCTGATCACCGCCGATCCTGGCCGGAATGCCGAACCAATGCTTCAGGCGCACGTTCACCACGCAGGCTAAACCCATTGCCAAAGCGCGCCTGTACGTGACGGCACGGGGTATTTATGAACTGTACCTGAACGGCAACCGGATTAGTACCGATTATTTCAACCCGGGTTTGACGCAGTACAACAAACACCAGATGTACCAAACCTACGATGTGACGGGGGCCTTAAAACAGGGACAAAAAAATGCCCTGGGGGCCTGGCTGAGCGAGGGGTGGTGGAGCGGAAACATCACCTATAGTGGCGAAAGCTGGAATTACTTCGGCGACCGGCAATCGCTGCTGAGCAAGCTGGTCATTACCTACGCCGACGGGTCTGAGCAACTCATTACGTCTACGCCCGGCGAGTGGAAGCTGTTTACCGATGGCCCCATCCGGTACGGGTCGTTCTTTCAGGGCGAAGTGTACGATGCCACCAAAGAAGCACTGGTAACGAACTGGACAAGCCCCGCCTACGACGATTCGGGCTGGAAGGCAGCCGTTGAGGTACCGCTGGACGGCACGGCGTATCAGGGAACATTTACGGATTTCCAGGGACGAAAAACAACGTTCGATTATACCGATTTTAAACTCATCGGGCAGATGGGCGACAATGCCAGTCTGGTCAAGACCCTGCCTGCCCAGTCGGTAAGCGAGGTACGGCCAAAGGTATTTGTTTATGACATGGGGCAGAACATGGTGGGCTTCCCCCGGATTGTGATCAAAAACGGCAAAAAGGGGCAGGTCATCACCATGCGGTATGCGGAAGTGAAATACCCCAATCTGGCCGAGTACAAGGATAATACCGGCATGGTGATGATGGAGAACATCCGCGCCGCGCTTACCCAGGATATGTACATCCTGAAAGGCGGAGACGAAACCATACAGCCCCGCTTCACTTTTCACGGCTACCGATACCTCGAACTGACCGGCATCGACCGGGCCTTACCCGTCGCCAGTGTCAGTGGGTTGGTTATCAGCTCCATAAAGGCGTTATCGTCGCAGTACGAAACCTCCAATGCGCTGGTCAATAAACTGTGGCAGAACATTACGTGGTCGCTTCGCAGTAATTTCCTCTCCATTCCAACCGACACCCCGGCCCGCAACGAACGCATGGGCTGGAGCGGCGACATCTCGGTGTTTTCGCGGAGCGCCACGTACCTGACCAACGCCGATTTGTTCCTGAGAAGACACCTGCTGGCGATGCGCGACGTGCAGGCAGAAAACGGCCGATTTACCGATGTGGCCCCGATGGGCGGCGGGTTCGGGGGCACGCTTTGGGGTAGCGCCGGTATTGTGGTGGCCTGGGAAACCTACCGTCAGTACGGCGATGTGATGCTGTTGACAGAGCATTACGACGCCATGAAGCGGTACACCCAATTCCTGGAATCGAAGATCGACAAACAAACCGGGATTTTGAATGAAGGGCCACTGGGCGATTGGCTGAGTCCAGAAAACAACAAAAACGACAACACCTTATTCTGGATGGCCTATTATGCCTACGATCTGGGCATCATGAGTAAGGTGGCCACCCTGCTGGGCAAGAACGACGAAGCGGCTCAGTTCCTGAAACGCCACAACGAGATCAAGGCGATCTGGAATGACGTTTACGTGGATAAAACCACGCACAGGACGGTGAAATCGGGGATGGTGACCGCCGCCATGGGGCCACCCAGCCAGCAGCCACAGGCCCAGCAATCGAACAGGGGGCAGCTGATCGATACCCAGGCGTCGTACGCCATTCCCCTGGCGGTGGGTGTGGTCAACGAAGAAAACAAGCCATTTGCTGCGCGGTACTTGAATGAGTCGATTGAGCGGAAAAACAAAGACGATGGGGGAATCGAACGACCCGCCTACTCCTTAATGACCGGCTTTATTGGCACCGCATCCATCACCGAAGCCCTTTCCGAAAATGGTCATTCGGCTACTGCCTACAAACTCCTGCAGCAACAGGAGTATCCATCCTGGCTGTATTCGGTCGTGAATGGGGCAACGTCTATCTGGGAACGCCTCAATTCGTATACGGTGGAGAACGGATTTGGGGGCAACAACAGCATGAACTCCTTCAACCACTACTCGTTCGGGGCCGTGGCCGCCTGGATGTACAACAATTCGCTGGGTATTCAACGGCATCCCGATAAAGCAGGCTTCAAAGAGATCGTGCTGAAGCCCACCCCCGACCCAACCAAAAAGATGACGTTTGCCAGGGGCTATTATGAGTCGGTCTACGGCCGGATCAGCAGCGAATGGACATGGGAAGGAGACAATTGGCGCTACAAAACAACCGTTCCTGCCAATACCACGGCCACGCTCTATCTGCCCGCTGCAAACAGCAGCCAGATCAGCGAGAATGGCAAACCGGTTACGCAGTGGAAAGGCATCAGCCAGGCAAATGGCCAGGTCATTATTCCATTGGGTTCAGGGGCGTACACGTTTACCATAGCCAATTGACCCAATGTCCCCGGTAAGCCCGAAGAGAATCGCTCCACGAACGTGATGCTGACCGACCTTTCGCTCAAAACCTGTCCGGTACACGGCTGATAAGTAGGTACCTTAGCCTTTGTCTTCCAGGCGGTTCATTGCCACCTAAAATGGCTAGCGCTATGCACACGTATCGACTTCTTTTCTGGTTATTGGGGGCGCTTTGGCTTCCTGCCCAGGCTCAACAAGCCCATGTGGCTGATAGCCTGGCTCCTGCCCGCCTGGTCTTTACCGTAACCGAAAAGCCACCCAGCTTCCCTGGGGGCATAAATAAGTTAACCGAGTATTTCCGAACGAACCTGCGCTATCCTGAATCTGCCAAAGCGTCCAGACTGGAAGGAAAAGTGTTTGTCACCTTTATCGTAAGCGAACAGGGTGCCATTGAGGAAGTGAGGGTTCTGAAAGCAGTTGATCCCGATTTGGATGCTGAAGCCGTACGGGTCATACAACGTATGCCAACCTGGGAACCTGCCAGACAGAGCGGCAGAGCGGTTGCCTGCCGGTATAATATACCCGTCAACTTTGCCCTGAACGGATCTATCTTCCGCTGAGGAGCCACAGCCTCTATGAACCAGGATCGCACCGCACTGATGGAACGCCACCACAATGTGGCTGTAATCCGGTTGGGTCCACAGGGGTCATACTGGCAAAAAGCGTAATTACCGGGAGATGGCTCATTCAGAAGGGCAGCGTTCGGCCTTCCTGGCTGCTTTGCCTGGCCAGCGCAATAACCCTACACGAGTTACCCGTTAGTTGAATGCAGCGGCTTATCTAACAGGTAGCCAATCAAAACGCCCGGCTCAATACCGGGCGTTTTTAGTAATGGGGTAAGCTGAGTTACGTAGGTGGGGCAATCAACTCCGGTTATTTGCTGGTGACCTGTTTGGTAGCCACCTCTTTTTTGCTGCTGAGCAGCCAGTTTGCCAGTTCTTTAGCGGCCTGATAGTTGGCATACTGGCCCGGAATGCGGCGACCATCGACGTACTCGTTGTAGAGCCACGGATCGCCTACCGCGAAGACGGTTCCTTTGCCCACGCTGGCTACGGCCATGATTACATTACCCGTATCGGTCACTACCGCTTTGGCGGGGGCTTTAACGGCCAGGGGCGACAGTTCCTTGATGTACACCGTCCGGGTTTCGGGGAAGAGCGACGTACCGGCCGGGATGTGGATGGTGCCCTGCTCCCACTTTGTGCCCTGCACCATGTTGATATTGGCGGGCAGAAACTGCATACCGAACTGACTGGCCAGCTGGTTGAAATGCGGATGCTCGCAGTTGGCCGTATCATTGGCCATCAGCACCAGCGTGCCACCCGCCTTTACCCAGTCGGCAATGGCTTTGCTATCGGCTTGGCTCACGTAATTGGGCCTGGCGGTCTCCTTTGGGGTATCAGGATCGACGATGATATACACATCTACCCCTTTCAGGCTGGCGGCCGTTGGCGGACCGGAAATGGTTGTGGTTTTAGCGCCAAAATTACGGAAGGCAGTGCCCCACCAGTAAAAGCCCGAATGCATCCGGTCGTCCCAGAGGTAATGAAACGGCTCCTGTTCGCCCGACGCCCCCTTCCGGAATTCGTGGTTGAAGTAGTTATCGACCGCCACGGTTTTGCCTTTTCCAACGCTGTTTTCCTGGGCAATTTCCATTTCGACGCTCGCCATAATGAATGGACCGACGCCTTTCAGATCATCCTGCCGCAGCTTCTCGCTCAGATAATACTCGTAGCTGCCATCGCGGTACGGCGTACCACCCAGTCCGCTGACAAGCACCGTTTTCTCCAGGTGAATCATACCCTGCCCGTCGGTCGAGATAAAGTTTTTCAGCATCCCGTCGTAGCCTTTCCGGGCCGCGACCATTAGGGAGGCAGGCAGGTAGCCCATCCGTACACCCTTCGCAAGGGCATACACGAACATGCCCGTTCCCGATGCTTCGAGGTAGTTACCGCGTTGTCGCCAAGCCGGTTCGTGACCTGATACCAGCAGCCCGATGCGGGGTCCTGAAACGTCACGATAGCGGGCATGGTGCGCTGAAGAATAGCGATCATCTCACCCCGGCGCGGGTGCGACTGGGGAATATAATCCAGCACGTCGACGAGGGCCAGGGCGTACCAGCCCATCGCGCGGCTCCAGAAATTGGGCGACTGGCCCGTTTCCTTGTTGGCCCATTTCTGCTCGCTACTTTCGTCCCAGCCGTGATACAGTAGCCCGGTTTTTGGGTCACGGGCGTGGGCTTCCATCCAGACAAACTGGTTGATGATGTCGTTGAAATCCTTGTCCTGAGTTGCGCCCCCATACAATTTCGTGTATTCGGCATAGAACGGCTCGGCCATGTACAGCCCGTCGAGCCACATCTGATTGGGGTAAATTTTCTTATGCCAGAAGCCGCCTTCCTTCGTGCGGGGGTGCTCGGCAAGCTGCTGCCGGAGCAGATCGGCGGCTTTTTTGTACTTCTCTTTGCCCGGCAACGTCTGCTGCGACAGCGTCAGCAGCGACCGGCCCGGTGTAATGTAATCGATGTTGTAATTGCTCTTTTTGTACGTCCGTATGTCACCATCGGCGGTCACGTACCGATCCATGTTTTTCTGGATGTACTGAAAATACCGGTCGTCGGCGGTGCGGTACCATACCTGCTCGGTGGCCTGTAGAATAACGCCCATTTCATACTCCCAGCGGGCATCTTTGCCCTCCTTGACGTAAGCCAGCGAATCGGGATTGTTGGCCATAATCGTGGCCAGCATACGCTGCGACCAGGGTACACGGGAAGGTGTAGTGGCTGACTGTTGTGCCAGTGCAAACTGACTAAGGATAAGCAGACCGAAAAGAAGACGCGTTTTTAGGATCATTTTTTTACCTGATAAAGTGGGACTATGGTGTCTGGCTGGCATCGGTCAGCGTTTAGCGGCCAACACCTTGTTCAGAAACGTGATGGTATAGGCCATGGTGGGTTCGAACCACGGGTGAAATAAAGGGAACACATGCGGTGCCTCCGGAAAGGTATGCACTTCAGAATAAATACCCCGCGCCGTCAACTGCTTCAGCAGATCGTCGCGACCGGCGTGCATTCGGTCTACTGAACTGTTAATGACTACTATGGGTGCCGTTTGCCGGTCTGCGTAGGTAAGGGCCGAGGCTTCGTGCCATAATGCCAGCGTCTGGGCCTTTGGACCGCCAAACCAGTACGTTGCCGCCGAGGTCGATTTGCGGTCATCGCCTTCCCCCGATTCAGGATGATCGAACGCGAGCAGCCCGTCAATATCCACGACCGCCTGCACCGCCGTAGAGTGCCCCTGATGGCATCCTGCCCCTTCCAGCGTTGGCAGAGCCTGCCCCGCTGTAGCGGGGTTGCCCGTAGCGCCCAGCAACGCCGCCAGTTGCCCTCCCGCCGAAAAGCCGAGCGTCGCGATCCGGTTCGTATCAATGCCGTACTGCCGGGCATTTGCCCGTAGCCAGCGGATAGCGGCTTTCAGATCGTGCACGGCCGCCGGGTACTGTGCCTCGGTCGATAATCGGTATTCGGGCGTTACGGCAACATACCCCGCCGCGGCCAGCCGTTGCGCCATCGGTTCATGCTGCGACCGATCGCCCGAACGCCAGCCGCCGCCGTGGATCAGCAACACGGCCGGACGCAGTTGCCCACGGCTTGCTTTGGTCGGATAAAACGCATCCAGATGCAGATCGCGGCCGTTCTGCCGACAATACACGAGGTTCGTTTCGGCCGTTACACCCGGCGGTACTACAGATTCGACCAGGCGGGCATCCGGGAATTGTTTCCTGATTTTCTGGTACGAACTCCAGACGGTAAACGACGTATCCCGTTTTCCTATAATGCCGTTTACCTGCTGAGAATAAGCGACTGTTGTGCAGCCTAGCACCAGCAAACAGATCAATAGCTCAGCTTTTCTCATTGGTAGCGAATTCTTTATGTGTGCTTTTGACGGGAATAATAGGTGGTTAACTGGTGGGTGGCCTTGGCGCTGTAGGCTCCGCTAGTCGAAGGGCACGACTAGCGGAGCCTACAGCGCCAAGGCCACCTATTATTCCTGTTACTTCACTTCCTTCTTCACAATCCTGTCGGCCAGGTCGAGCTTCAGGGTCTTGATGTTGGCCAGGACCAGCTCAGCGACCTTTCTGGCACCCAGTTCGTTGAAATGCGTGTTATCAACTTTACCCTCAGGGTAGTTTGGGTGCTCGTCGGGCGCTAAGTGTAGAAACAGGAGTTTAGAGTTTTCCATACCGAAGGATTGGTAGAGTTCCTGGCTTTGTTTGTCTAAGTCGATAAAGGGGGTTTTGTACTCATTGGCCACGCCCCGAACCAACTCAGAGTAGGTCGCGTGGCTCTCCTGAATCTTCCCCGCTTCGTCGAACTGACGACGGGCAACGGGCGTCAGCAGCACCGGAATGGCTTTCTTGGCCCGGCTTTCGGTAATAAAGCGAATCAGATTGGCGCGGTATTCGGCTTCGGGCGTGTACGTTTTCTTGGTCTTCACTTCATCGTTATGCCCGAACTGGATGAACACATAATCACCATCGCGCAGCTGATCGACAACGGGTTGCCAGCGATTTTCTTCGATAAATGACTTCGTGCTCCGGCCATTCATCGCCCGGTTGTCGACCGTTACGCTCTCATCGAAAAAGTGGACGAATGGCATTCCCCACCCTGTTTCGGGATATGCCTTCACCTGTTTGACCGACATCGTTGAATCGCCAATCAGGTATACCGTAATTCGGCCCGGTAGCCGGGTGAACGCCAGCAATGTGAGCATACTACAGGCGGCGATGAGCAGGAAGAAACGGCGTTGACGCATGGGTTGGCTGGTTGATTGGTTATTTGGTTAGCTAGTTGATTAGTTGGTTGATAGTCGTGCTTGTTAATTTTAGCCGTTGGTTGTCAATGATTAACGCCAATTAACCAGCCAACCAATAAACCAATTAACTAGTCCACCAACCTACCAATCAATACGGTTTCCAGTTGTCGTTACCGGCCAGAATGCGGCTGGGTTTATAGGTAGCGGCTTCATCGCTGGTTAGCTGCTTCGACCAGGCCACGCGCTGACTGGCGTTTGCACCCGGCCCCGACGATTTGTATTCAGCGTACAGTGTGGTTTTTTCGGCGTTGGGCTTATCCCAGTTATGCCAGCCTTCGGGCCGGATATGGTCGCCTAATTCACAGTTGATAAAGGCGGTTTTGGCCCATTCGCGCCAGGGCCGACCCAGGTACGTGCTGGCTTTGGGGGCGTCGCTGGTGAGGGTGCAGTTCAGAAACACGTACCCAAACTCCTTTCCCTCGGGGCGTCGATGCGGCGGTGATGTAGGTACCGGTTTTCTTGCTGAAAATCGTGCAGTGATCGAACACCGCCGTGGCCGAGCCAAAGATGAAATCGACCGTCCCCTCAATATAGCAGTCCCTGTAGTATTGCCGTCCATACTGACCGGGCATGCCGGTATAGAGCGTATCCTGATTGCCCAGAAAGCGGCAGTTGACAAACACCGCCCGGTCGCCCGTAACAAAGGCAGCCACGGCTTGCCCCACCCGACCGGCGCTGTTTTCAAAGGTGATGTTCTCCGCCCGAAAATCATTCCCGAAGATGTAGAATGAGCCGGAGGTGGAGGTACGCAGCTTGGTGCCATCGGGCATTTCTTTGCCAGAAAAATCATCGTAGGTGAGCACCGTAGCGGCCTTGTCTTCGCCGACAAGGGTGACCATGTGCTGGGTGGAGTCGAGCCGGAGCTTTTCTTTGTATGTACCTTTTTTGATGTAGATCAGTATCCGGTTGCTGTTGTTGGCCGGCACCGTATTCAGGGCCGCCTGTACCGTTGTGAAGTCACCGCTCCCATCCTGCGCCACCGTAATCCGCTGCTTCTGCGCCTGCAACGTACCCGGCAGCAACGCCAGTAGCAGCCAATACACCATGTTTATTCTCTCCCCGTTATGCATAAGACGTCTACCCGTTTTGCTCTTTATTTCACCCATTTAGCCCGCCAGGCCGGGTAGTCGCTGGCCAGCAGTTTAGCGGGCCAGGTGCCGTACCAGCCGTAGCCGACGCGGCGTTCGTTTTCGATCTGATCGAGGCTGTATTTTTTGACGCCATCGCGCCCGCAGAAAAAGGGTTTGTTAGTGTCGAGGTCGTAAAAACGCGCCCAGCTCGTAACGTTGGGTACCTGCACCACCAGCACATCTTTGCCCGAAGGCTGGGTTGGGTCGCTGATTCGTTTGGTGGTAACGCCTGGCAGCTTCACGCTGTCGAGCCAGGCAACCGCCGACTGAATCGCCTGTTTAACGCGATCGGACGGGTTTTCGATGGTCATCAGAAACTCCACAATGCCCACCGTTTCGCTCCCGCTGAGCCCTGCCAGTTCAAAAGCACGGGCATTGGTTGGCAGCAGCGTAATCCGGTCATGCTGTGCACCCCAGGCGGTCAGTTTGCCATGTTGCATGTACTGGGTGTTCAGAATGCACGCTACGCCCTTATCAACGGCCTTTTTTGCCTTGGGCGGGAGCGATTTATCGAGCAGGGCAAACGCGTTCGTTCCCTCGGCGGTGCGCTTCATCACCCACATCACGTCGATCATGGCGTTGTCGTTGAACGTGATCTGCTTGCGGTAACTGCTCGAATCAGGATAAAACTGGCCCCAACCGCCGTTCGCTCGTTGCGCTGTCAGCAGGTAGGTTATCCCGCGTTCAGCCGCGTTGCGATAGGCCTCGTTCTGGGTTTTACCGTAGGCATCCACCAGGTAATTGATCTCACGGGTAGTGGCCTTATCATCGATGGTGGCGTCCAGCTTGTTTTTACCAGCCAGTAGCGATTGCTTCACTGTGGGGGTCAGCACCAGGTTGTAGTTGATGGCGTTGCCCCCCGGTTGTGGCCAGCCGCCGTTGTTGCGCTGATACAGCAGCATCCGCTCGGCCGTCGAGTCGATCTTTACCTCAGCCGTCTGGGTCGGCGAAGCCTGTAGCGCCGCCGATTTACATCCAGATAAGGCAAAGCCCATCATCGCATTCACCAGCGGAATGAGGGCCATTAACAGGAGAGTCACTCCTTTTTTATAGCGCATACAGAAAGTACGTGAGTCGTGGGAATGGAGTAGTTGCTCGCTACTCGTGCCCTTCGACAGGCTCAGGGTGACATCAATCATCACTATGTCTAGGCTACCCTTCTTTAGTGTCCTGTCACCCTGAGCCTGTCGAAGGGCACGATGCGCGAAGCCCACCCGTCAATAATTACAAAACCAAATTAGTACCCGTAATCCTGGGTCAGTTTTGGATTGGCATCCAACGCCGCCTGGTTGATGGGGAGCAACTCACTTTTGCCGGGCGTGAAGAACTGCGCCACCGAGGTGATGTACGTAGCCGTGATGTTCTGCCGCCAGTCGAGGCGCGTCCAGCCGGTGGGGGCTGTTGTCGTGGTATTCGGCTTGTACATCGAGTTCAGGAACTGGATTTCTTCGCCGTTATTCTTCCAGAACAGGTACTGGGGCACATAAGCATACTTGCCTTTAGCCGCCTGCATATCGGTCAGGTTAGCACGGGCTTCGGTGATCTTCGCCGCCAGCAGATTCCAGCGGATCAGGTCATACTTACGAATCCCTTCGCCGCCAAATTCCAGCAGGCGCTCGTTGACAATGGCGTTGAAGAACCCGTCTTTGGTGGTGGGTGTAGCGCCAATCAGGGCTGTTTTGCCCGCATAACCCCGCTTCCGCACCTCTTCAAACGCAGCAATAGCGGCTGCCGTTGGGCCTCCTTTCAATTCATTTTCCGCTTCGGCAAACATCAGCAGCACATCCGAGAAGCGGATAATCGGCCAGTTATAGCCCAGGTTCTGCGAGGTACCCGACAGAATCGGGTTACGCCAGTCGCGCCGGAATTTACCATCGGTGATGGCGGTCAGGCGCTGGGGGCTTTTCAGGTTGGTAGCCAGCACCTGATAGTAGGTGATGGTCACATCGCGCCGCACGTCAGTCGAGTCGAAGGCGTAGAAGTAGGTAGGCAGTGGATTGATACCACCACCACCTTGTCCGTAGCGCGACGAGGCATCGATCCGGGGGCCATTATAAAAACCAAGTTTACTATCCGACTGCGCACTACCACCCGCTGAACCCACTTCAAACATGATTTCGGCAGTAGGGTCAGGCGTCAGGCCGTTTACATACGTTTTGAACAGGTCGACATAGCTGGCGTTCAGCGTGTGCTGATCGCGGCGCTGAATGAGTTCGTTGGTTTCGTCGCGGGCAATCTGGTAGTACGTTGCGTAATCGGGTCGGCGTTCCATCTGCTTGGTATCGCGGCGGAGCGAGTAACCACCCCGGTACAGGGCCATGCGGGCCCGCAGGGCCTTGGCCGCGCCTTTGGTGATCCGCTCGTTGCGGGCACCCGCTTCCGTCCGCCAGGGCAGCAAGTCGGCGGCCACTTTCAGATCGGCCAATAATTGCTCGTACACTTTATCGCGGTCTTCCTTCTCGATAAAGAGATTGGCCTGTTTGTAGGCCGGTGTCATCGGGGCTGGTACGTCGCCCCAGTTCCGAATCAGTTCCAGGTAATACTGCGCCCGCAGGGTCAGCGCCTCGCCGTGGAGCCGACGTAATTCTTTCTGATCGGCCGCCGAGCCACTGGTGTACAGATCCATTTTAGGGATCTGGTCGATACACAGATTGGCCCGTTCGATACCCTGATACAGCGCATTCCAGGGGCTGGCAATCTCCGTATTCCCCGCCAGTGCGTTGTAGCGCCCAATACCGCGACGGCCATTATCGACGGCACCGCTCACCATCATCTCATCCGAATCATACGGATAATAGAGGCTAATCCGAATGCCATAAGACGGGTCGCCCGAGAGCAGGTCGTAAGCCCCCAGCACGGCCAGGGTGGCGTTGCTCACATTCGAGAAAACGGCCTGATTGTCGAACTCGGAAATGGGGGCAAGGTCCAGGTAGCTTTTGCAGGCCGTCAGCGACGCGCAAAACAGGGCGGCACCCACTACTGATTTATATAACCGATTGATTTTCATGGGAAATCAAAGTCTGTTTGTCAATGTTAAAAAGTAAGGTTAACGCCGAATACAAACGTCCGGGCGCGGGGGTAGGAGGCAAAGTCGACGCCCGGTGTCAGCGGATTGAACCGGCGGGCGTTCACTTCCGGGTCGAAGCCCGAATAGCCGGTCAGCGTAGCCAGGTTGTTCACCGTGGCGTAGAACCGGGCGTTCTGGATTTTTGCCCGGTTGGTAACCACTTTCGGGATCGTGTAGCCAAACGTTACGTTGTTGATGCGCAGGAACGACCCGTCTTCAACGGCCCAGGAATGCAGGTAAGGCCGGTTGTTGGTGATCGGCTGCCAGATGGTCGCATTCGTATTCAGCGCCGCCAAAGCTGCCGGATCCTTCACAACCACCCCTTTGTCGTCGATGGTCCTCCAGCGGTTGTTCATCACGTCGAGCATGTTGATATTGGTGTAGTAGCCCGCCGTAAACTCGATTTTATTGGCGTTGTACACGCTGTTGCCATACACCCAGTTCAGGAAGATACTGGCGTCGAAGTTCTTGTAGCTGAGTTGGTTGTTGAATCCGCCGATATGCTTCGGATTGGCGTTACCAATGATAGTCCGGTCGTTTTCGAGGCGTACCTGCCCGTCGCCGTTCAGGTCTTTGAGCTTGATGGTGCCCGGCTGCGGTGCACCAAAAATGGTTGACCCATTGGGTACCCCTTCCTTCAGCGTGTAGGTACGGGTGGCGGCGTTGTAGGTGAAATCATCCACTTTGTAGAACCCGTCGGTCACGAACCCATACATCAGGCCTACGGGCTGACCTACTTTCAGAATGTAATCATCGGCCCCATCAGAACCCTGCCAGCCCGAACTGGTTGTCTGCTGCAACACCGGACCCAGATCATCGACCTGGTTGCGGTTGAAGGAGATGTTGGCGTTGGCTGTCCAGTTGAAATCACCCGAGCGCAGTACGGTACCGCTCAACTGAAATTCGAGACCCCGGTTAGAGGTAGCCCCCACGTTTTTGATCTGGGTCGTATAGCCCGACGTTGAGGGAATCGGCAGGGCCACGAGCAGGTTCCGGGTTGTGTTCTGGTAATAGTCGGCCGAGAACTGAACCCGACCAGCCAGCAGGCTCAGATCCAGACCGATGTTGCGCGAATAGGTCGTTTCCCAGGTCAGGTTTGGCTGGGCCAGCGATACAGGCGCAAACGCAGGCAGCACCGACTCACCCAGGGCATACTGCCCCGAGGTGTTGTAGAGCTGCGCGTAGAGGTAATCGCCAATCCGGTTGTTGCCCGCCGCGCCGTAGCTCACCCGTAGCTTGGCATCTTCAACAAACTTAAGCGACTGCATGAAGTCTTCTTCAGAGAAACGCCAGGCGAGCGATCCCGATGGGAAGTAGGCCCACCGGCTTTCCGGCGCAAATTTGGTTGAGCCGTCGGCGCGGAAAGTAGCCGTGGCCAGGTACTTTTTGTTGTACGTATAATTGACGCGACCGAAGAACGACAGCAGCCGGTTCTGGAATTCGCTGCTGGTTGGCTGCGGTTGAATGGCACCGGTTGGGGGCGAGCCCAGGTTCATGTTGGCCAGTGCTTTCCCGGGCGAAATCTCCGAGGGGAAGTAGCGCGTTTCCAGACCAACGGCGCGGCCCTTGGTTTCGTAGGTCTCCTCCCCGATCAGGGCATCAATGTCGTGTTTACCACCGATGCCGGTCTTGCGGTAACTCAGTACGTTCGAGTTGTTGATGGTGATGCCGGTACTGTTGCGGATGGTGGCCACCGGCAGACCGGCGTAGTTACGGGCCGTTCCGGTCACTTTGCTGTAGAACTGGTCGGTCCGATCCACGTTGTTGGCGTATCCGGCGGTTACCCGAAGCGTCAGGCCCGGAATAAACTCGTAGCTGGCGTAGCCGCTGAGGTTAACCCCGTTTGTGTAGCGCTTCTGGTACTCGGCTTCGGTTAGCGTAACCGGATTGGTCAGGCGGGTGGCAATGTAATACTCCTCATCGAAATCGATAGTTGAGGCGGGTCGCGAGGGCAGATCGAGTGGCTGGTACTGAATACTCTGGCGGAGGCGGTTGGTACCGGCTGTACCGCTGGTGGTGGTACCGGCCCCGTCGATTCGCTGATCGATATAGCGCACCACCACGCCTACTTTAAATTTGGTATTGACCGAATGATCGAGCTTGAAATTAGCCAGATTCCGGGTGAAGGCCGAGCCAAGCTGAATGCCTTCTTCCTGGTTGTTGGTCAGGCTGAGGTTATAGCTCGTCTGCTGGTTGCCGCCATTGATCGACACGTTATGGTTCTGATACCCAGCCCGCCGACCAAATACTTTATCCTGCCAGTCGATGAACGGCGTGTTCTTATACACCTGCAATGTGTCGAAGGTAGAGCCAAATTGCCGGGCAAACCCAGAGCTATCCGTGGCGCTGCCCCGCGTCCGCTCATACTGATAGAGTACGTAGTCGTACGGTTTCAACACGCTCAGCTGCTTCAGGTTCTCGCGGAAACCAAACGAGCCGTTATAGGTCACCGTCGTCCGGCTGTTTGTCCGGCCCGACTTGGTGGTGATAATCACGACCCCGTTGGCACCCCGCGCTCCGTAGATGGCCGTCGCCGAGGCATCTTTCAGCACGTCGATGCTGGCAATATCCTGCGGGCTGATGGTGTTCAGGGCGTTATCCAGCTGAATCCCGTCGACTACGTAAATCGGTGAGTTGTCCTGCGTGATCGAGTTACCACCCCGCACCCGGATGCGGATATCAGCGCCCGGTCCGCCTTCGGCAGTGGTCACCTGCACACCCGCCAGCCGACCCGTAATGGCTTCGGCCGCGTTGGTAATGGGTACGTCGCGAATCTGGCGGCTGTTCACGGACGATACCGAGCCGGTCACGTCGCGGCGGTTTACGGCCTGATAGCCAATCACCACCACTTCATTCAGCGTTTTCTCGTCAGTTGCCAGCGAAACGTCGATGGTTGATTTGCTGCCCACGCTAACCTCCTGCGAAACGTATCCGATAAAGCTATAGGTAAGTTTCACATCGCTCTTGTCTGGTACCCGGATGCTGTATTTCCCGTCGGCATCGGAGGTGGCTCCGGCGTTTGTGCCTTTAATCACGACTGATACGCCCGGAAGCGTTGTTCCCGTAGCGTTATCTTTGATCTGACCGGAGATCTGACGGGTTTGCTGGGCGTAGGCCGCCGGGAGAATACCCAGCAGGACTACCAGTAAACGTAGGATTCTATTCATAAGGCGATGCGTATAACCGCTGTTTTGCGGAAAATTTGATGAATGCAGTTGGCTACCGGGCTAACGTACCAATTGTACTTATTTATGGTTGCTCTGTTGGTAGCTTAGATTAGTAGCCTATTAAAATTTGCCCTGAGAATAGTAAGGAACAAGTAATCAATTGCCTTTTTTTACGCAATCGTTACCGGGAACGTTACCAAAAAGAAATTTTTAGCGGATCTATGGGAATAATCTTAGAATGAGACCTAGTTACCCTCGCTTATTTGTACGAAGAAGACCAGGAGGGCAAAGGGCATAAAGTATAACTATTCTAACAAAACGCCTGTAAACGCACATTCGTGACCACCTATCGCCCTTACAAAACGATCGCTGATCACGAATGTGTACTGGTACTAACTTATCGTGAGTTATCGATGATGTTCTTCGCAACTAGCTGTAGCAAACCGATTGCTGGCGTTAGGCTTCGCGCCGTAGGCCCTTCGACAGGCGTACAGGCGTGACAATCCAACTCAAGATCGTCATTGACATTCTTTAGTGTCCTGATCACCCTGAGCGGAGTCGAAGCGGCAGCCGCGCTGGGCACTTAGCGCAAAGCCTGACGACAGCAATGCACCAAAGATTAGCTATACTCAGATGGATTTAACAGCAGTCACCCAACACTCGCTAGGCTACCGGTTCTGATTCGGGGGTTCCCAGATTGACGGGTTGCATGGTTGGGGTCAGCAGGTGCATCACTACCCAGGCGATAATGTACGCCGAGCCGCACATGAAGAAGATGATGCTGTAGCCGCCCTGCGCATCCCCCGCCTTTTTGTACGTATCCAGAATACGCCCCACAATTTCGGGGAAGATAATACCGCCAACTGAACCCGCCATACTGCCAATGCCCACAATCGAACTCACGGTCCGCTTAGGAAACATATCCGATGCCGTGGTGAAAATGTTGGCGCTCCAGGCCTGATGCGCAGCACCCGCCAGACCGATCAGCGCAACGGCCCCCCAGATTCCGGGGCCAAACCGCACCGCAATCACCGGCATCACCAGCAGGGCAAAGATGAACATAGCCGTTTTGCGGGCGCGCCACACGGTCCAGCCACGGCCAATGAGCCAGGAAGACAGGTACCCACCGCCAATGCTGCCAATACTGACCAATGTGTAAAGCACAGCCAGGTATAGGTTGGGCTTCTTCACATCGAGGTTGAAGGTGGTGGAGAAGTAATCCTGGAGCCAGAAGAGAAAAAACCACCAGATGGGATCGGTCAGCATTTTACCGAACACAAACGCCCAGGTCTGCCGCACGCTCAGCAACTTAGCCCACGACACCGGCTTGCCCTGATCAGCCTGTTCATCAGGCGTGTTTTCACTGTCGCTGTGGATATAATCGAACTCGGCTTTCGACAGTTTCGCCTGTTTGGCGGGAATCTCGTAGGTGAAATGCCAGACGATCAACCAGATAAAACCAACCGCGCCGGTGGCAATAAACGCCATTTCCCACCCGTAGACGCCTAGAATCCAGGGCACGGCAATGGGGGCGATCACCGCACCGATGTTGGCCCCGGAGTTAAAAATCCCCGTTGCCAGTGCCCGTTCGCGCTTCGGAAACCACTCGGCCACGGTTTTAATAGCCGCCGGAAAGTTACCCGCTTCGCCCAGACCCAGGCCAATTCGGGCGAGAATGAAGCCCGTAGTGCTCGTCGCCAACCCGTGGAGCATTGCCGCAATACTCCAGAATGTAATGGAGATGGTGTAGCCCAGCTTGGTCCCGATCCGGTCAATGACCCGCCCGAAAACAAGCAGACCAATGGCGTAAGCCGCCGAGAAGACCTGCACAATCCGGCTGAAATCCAGCTCCGACCAGTTGAAGTCTTTCTCAAGAGCCGGTTTCAACAGGCCCACAACCTGCCGGTCGAGGTAGTTGATGGTCGTAGCGAAAAACAGCAGCGCTACAATGGTCCAGCGGTAGTTGCCTAAGGGTTTGGTCATGAGAGTCTAGGAGAATAGATACGGGTTTCTACAGGTACGACGCCGATTTAAACGGTCGCAGCCATTGGCTTAGGGCTAAATCCAAAATAGGTTTTTGCATTGCCGTAGCAGATGTTCTGCACCACCTGACCGATCCACGCCATATCGTCGGGCAGTTCGCCGTTTTCGATGTCGTTTCCGAACAGGTTGCACAGAATCCGCCGGAAATACTCGTGACGCGGATAGGACAGAAACGAGCGCGAGTCGGTCAGCATACCCACAAACCGGCTCAGCAAACCCATGTTCGAGAGCGCATTCAGTTGCTTCTCCATCCCATCTTTCTGGTCGAGAAACCACCAGCCCGACCCGAACTGCACCTTACCGGCAACCGACCCGTCATTGAAATTGCCGATCATGGTGGCCATGATCTCGTTGTCGGCGGGGTTCAGGTTGTACAGGATCGTTTTGGCCAGCTTGTCACGTGGTATCCAGCCGGTCGAGGAAACGCGACAGGGCACGGGCCTGCGAAAAATCGCCGATGCTGTCCCAGCCCGTATCGGGGCCAAGTTGGCGCAGCATCCGGCTGTTGTTATTGCGGAGGGCACCCAGGTGGAATTGCTGGGTCCAGCCTTTCTCCCAATCCATTTCGGCAAGGTAAACCAGCATCGCCGATTTGAACGTCAGCACTTCCTGCCCCGTCAACTCGTTACCCGAACGAACTTTGTCGAAGATGGCGCGCACGGCCGCTTCGGTATAATCGGCGGCATAGATCTGTTCCAGGCCGTGGTCAGAGAGTTTGCAGCCCATTTCGGCAAAGTAGTCGTGCCTGCGGGCCAGCGTATCCATAAAATCAGCGAAGGTCGTGATCGACGAGTTATCGGCTTCTTCCAGCCGGGCAACGTACCGGTTAAACTCAGCGGCATTATCGACCGCCATGGCTTTATCGGGCCGGAAAGTAGGTAGCACGTTCACCGTAAAGTCCGAACCCATAGCCTGTTCGTCGGCAATTTTCCGATGGTGCTCCAGCGAATCGGCTGGGTCATCGGTGGTGCAGACGGTTTCAACGTTCATCTGGCGTAAGCAGACCCCGCACCGAATGCGTGGACGATTGCAATTGCTCGGTGCAGGCGTCATAAATACGGCGGGCATTTTTCCCGTTCAGCGTTTCATTGATGCCAAAATAGCGCTGCAATTCCAGATGCGTCCAGTGATACAGCGGATTGCGGAGGGTATAGGGCACGGTTTCGGCCCACTGCTGAAACTTATCGAAATCGGGCGCATTACCCGTACAGAACCGTTCATCGATGCCGTTGGTGCGCATGGCCCGCCACTTGTAGTGGTCGCCATAGAGCCAGGCCTGCGTCAGGTTCTCGAACTGCTTATCGCTCGGCAATCTGGTCGGGTGGCAGGTGGCAGTGATAGTCGATGATGGGCATCGACTTGGCAAACTGGTGATACAGCTGCTGCGCCGTTTCGGTTTGCAGCAAAAAGTCGGTATCGGTTAAGAAACTGCTTTTTCATGAGATGACTAAAGAGATACGCCCCGTTTCCAGGGAATGAAATCGTCCTGACCGTGGCGCACAGCCGCTACTTCTGTCTCGCCACTGGCTACGCTGAATGATGTGCTCCAGCATCCGTTCGCCCGCCTGCTGAATCGTTTCGTCCCCGTCGATGATCGTGCCGGTGTTGATGTCGATAATGTCGGGCATGCGGCGGGCCAGGGCCGTATTGCTGGAAATCTTGATGACGGGGGCAATTGGGTTGCCGGTGGGTGTACCCAGGCCGGTGGTAAACAGCACCACCGTAGCGCCGGAAGCTACCTCGGCGGTGGTCGACTCCACATCGTTGCCAGGCGTACAGAGCAGATTAAGCCCCGGCTTCGTTACGGGTTCGGGGTAATCGAGCACGTCGACAATGGGGGCCGTACCGCCTTTCTTCGCCGCCCCCGCCGACTTCATGGCGTCGGTGATCAGTCCGTCGCGGATATTACCCGGCGAGGGGTTCATGTCGAAACCGGACCCCGCTTCTTTCGCACGCAGGGCATAGGTACTCATCAATTCACGGAATCGACATGGCGGTATCGCCCATCGACACAGCGGTCGCACAGTTCCTGCTCAACACCGCAGAGTTCAGGAAATTCAGACAGGATCACCGTACCACCGAGGGCAACAACCAGATCGGAGGCATGCCCAACGGCGGGGTTGGCCGAAATGCCGGAGAACCCATCGGAGCCCCCGCATTCGAGCCCGATGATCAGTTTACTGAGCGGCGCGGGTTGCCGAACCAGCGCGTTGGCCTGCATCAGACCGGCAAATGTTTGCCGCAGGGCCAGGCCAAGCAACGCCTCTTCGGTACCAATCGCCTGTTGCTCCAGCATAAACAGGGGCTTATCGAAATTCGGGCTCCGCTTCTGAATTTCTTCCTGCAACATGGCGGCCTGGGCGTTCTGGCAGCCGAGGCTCAGCACCGTAGCCCCCGCCACGTTCGGGTGGGTAATGTAGCCCGCCAGCAGCCCGCAGAGGGCCTGCGCATCCTGACGCGTACCGCCGCAGCCGCCTTCATGCGACAGGAATTTCACCCCATCGACATTCGGGAAAAGCCGCTGTTTAGCCCCCGCCGACGGAGCAGACGCCTGCAAATCGGCCTGTAGCACTTCTTCAACGGTTCGACCCGCCTGCACCAGCGCCATCAGTTCGTGGGTCTGCTGCTGCCAGGTACGTTGCTGCCCATAGCCGAGGTCAGTGACCAGCGCCTCTTTCAGCACCTGAATATTCCGGTTCTCGCAAAAAACCAGCGGAATAACAAGCCAGTAGTTGGCCGTACCCACGCGCCCATCTGAGCGATGGTAGCCCATAAAGGTCTGGTTCTGCCAGTGGTCTACCGCCGGGGCGGTCCAGGTGGCAGACTCCGACCCCAGGTCATAGCTGTTGGTGGCGTGCTGCACGTTAAAGGTGGTCAGTCGCCCCCCGGCCTGGAATGGCCTGTTTGGCTTTTCCCACCAGTACGCCATACATGGTGATCGGGTCGCCGGGAGCCAGATCATTGATGGTCAGTTTGTGCTTGGCCGGAATGGCCTCCGTTACGGGCAGCAACAGGCCATTATTGGGCACCTGCTCGCCGGGTTCAAGGTCGGCCAGCGCCACCAGTACCGAATCGTCGGGGTGAATTTTTAATACGTTTGTGTTCATACGGGTATGGCTTCGGTCGTTGTGAAATAGGCTGCCAGGGTCGACTGGACTCCACTGTCTATCAACTGCGTCAGATGAGTGGCCACTGAGCTGGCAAAGCCCGGCAGCTGGGTTAAATCATGTCCCCAAAGGGTTGTATTGGAAAGCACGGTAGTCGCTACTTCTCCCGCTGTCAGACGGGCCCACAGATCAGCGAAGTACCCGGCCTGATCATCATAAATAGGGTACGTTTCCCCGTTCTGCTCGCCATGCCAGGTTTCGTCTTCCTGGTGGGTGGCCCGCATGAACAGCAGGTACGCCGCAAAGCCGAGGGATATGTAGCGTGGCGTTACGTTGAACTGTCTGTAGTACTGGAGCAGCGTCGGTACGTTCCGCAGTTGCATCTTCGCCGAATACTGCATGGTAATGGCCAGCCACCGGTGCTCGATAAACGGGTTCCGGAAACGGTCGAGCACCTGAAAGCCAAAGCGCTGGGCGACCTTCTCATCAACGGCATACGGAATACCCGGAATCAGATCGGCCAGCATAACGCTCTGCATAAACGCCGACAGCACGTCATCTTCCATCGCCTCCCGCACGGTATCGAATCCACTCAGGAACGCCAGTCCACAGCTCAGCGTGTGCGTGCCGTTGAGCAGGCGCAATTTCAGTTCACGGAACTGGTCGATATTGGGACGAATGATGACGCCCTCGTCAGCTTTGTGAAAGGACAGCACCCGCTGCACGTGTTCGCCGCCCTCGATAGCCCATAGCCGGTACGACTCCGAGATGGTCAGCAAATCATCTTCGTACCCCAGCATCTCGGTGAGGGCATGCTGCGTTGCCGGGTC
This sequence comes from uncultured Cytophagales bacterium, assembly GCA_963750355.1. GTDB lineage: Bacteria > Bacteroidota > Bacteroidia > Cytophagales > Spirosomataceae > Fibrella. The sequence goes on from CAVVQL010000007.1 coordinate 284,102, forward strand.
AGGCCGTCCGGGCACAATGCGGTCAACGAGCGAATTACAGCACGTATTGGCCGTTTCCAGCCAGTCGATAAACGCGCCCTCAAGGCCGTTCAGATGCGCCAGTTCCAGCAGAATGTCATTGAGTTTGGTACCGTTTTCGGGGATCAGTTCGGTCGGCACAATGACCAGTCCTTTGGTCGGATCACCACCGAATGCCTCGTAGCGGGCGTACAGGACCGCCAGCAACTTGCCCGGAAAAGAGACGGGTGGCGACTGCCGGATATTGTCCTGAACCAGTTGAATGCCGACCTCGGTGGTGTTGGAGATAACGACCTGCAAATCCGGGCTGGTGGCTACCCGCAGGATCTCGTTCCACTGGTATTTGGCCGATAGCACCCGACTGATGGCCGAACACACCACGTTCTGCTCAACGAGCCTTTGGTTATCCACGCCCCGGATGCAGAGCGTATACAGATTATTCTGGCGGTCAAACGCGTCCATATCACCCCCAGCGGTAGACTTTACCACCACGATGCGACCGTTGAAAATGCCCTGCCGGTTGGCCTTATCGATCAGGTAATCGGGCAGGCCCCGGAGCAGCACCCCCGTACCGAACTGCAACACCCGTTCGGGCAACTGAAGCAGCGATTGGGGTGGAACGCTAATATCCGGTCGGGGTGGGCTTGTCAGGAGCGACTGGTTAGACAGGTGATTCATATACTGGTTAGACTATTATCCCGGCAGGGTGTGAATCAGCAGATGTCGCAGCTACCTACTAACTAAGGCCATGACAGATGCTGAACAAATTGACTTTTTTGGAGAAATACAAGAATGCACTAACGGGGGTACTTCATCAGGCAACTCAATAAGATTAGACAGTTAATAGTTTACATTGAAATAAATTGAGAAATTTATTCATGCAAACGTTATCGGGAACGTTACCGGATTTGTGAAACGCGTACCGACTACTCAAAAATAAGTAGTTGCCTCCCCGCAAATCGGTATCTTGAGCCTACCTTTGCCACTACGCCCATTTTGTACTTTACCAATATACCCTCTTGGACACCATCACGATAAAGGACATCGCCCGAGCGCTGAATCTGTCAACATCGACCGTTTCGCGGGCCTTACGGGATAGCTACGAAATCAATCCTGAAACCAAGCGGCTGGTTGTTGAATACGCCGAGCGACTCAACTATCGGCCCAACCCAATTGCGCTGAGCCTAAAGGAAAACCGCAGTCGGGTGATCGGTGTCATTGTTCCGCAGATTGCCAATAATTTCTTCTCGCAGGCCATCAATGGGATTGAAGCCGTTGCCTACAGCCGGGGCTACCATGTCATCATTTTTCAATCGCACGAGTCGTACGAGCGCGAGCTGCTGACCGTACAACAGGCCGTTGCCCGCAAGGCCGATGGGCTGCTTATCTCCTTATCGAGCAGTACCTCCGACGTGTCGCACCTGCTCGAACTACAGCAGAAAAAATTACCGATTGTTCTCTTCGACCGGGTGTCGAAAGAATTGGATTCTCCCAGCATCACCGCCGATAATTTCGGGGGTGCTTTCGACGCAACCGAGCACCTGATCCAGACAGGTCGGCGGCGCATCGCCCATTTAACCATTCCAGCGCATATCTCTATCACCCAGGAACGGCTGGCGGGTTACCGGGTAGCACTCGAAAAATATGGCTTGCCCTATGATGAATCGCTGATCCGATACGCTGGCTTTGGGCAGGATGAAGTTGAACCCATCGTCGACGACCTGCTTCGGCAATCGCCCGACGCTTTCTTTGCCGCCAGTGACCGACTGGCCATTGGTTGCCTCGCCGCGTTGCGGAAGCGCAATATTGCCATACCGGAAACGGTTTCCCTGATTGGTTTCACCAACATCACAGTCGCCAATCTGCTGGCTCCATCGATGAGTACTGTTGAGCAACCTGCGCTTGAAATTGGACAAATCGCCGCCGAGCATCTCTTCAACATGATCGAAGGCAAGCAGAAGATACCGCAGCCGGGTACGGTCAAAATACCAACCCGCATGATTATCCGGGAATCATCGCAACGAAGCCCTGTTGGGGTTGTAGGGTAAATGGGGATTGGATTGGTCTCACCGGGCGGTGCCCAGTGCAAGTGGCAGCGCTGCTTGATTACACACTGGATATAGCACTAATTTTTGGAATAGTGGAACATCCACTTGCCCTGGGCACCGCCCGGTGAGACCAATTCAATCCCCCAATTACCCTACACATTTACCCAATTCACTTCATCGTCAACGCGTTGGCGGGTACGCCGCTGCTGGTTTCGGCTACTTTTTTGGCACGGGTGGTGTTCGTATTCAGCAGTTTGATATCCTTCGACCGGTCGCCTGAAATGTACATCAGCAGGTCGGCACCCTCATTGTAACGAATGTTGTCGAACGTCAGGTTACGGCTGTTCTGAATCTGCATGACCGTTTTGGCGGGGGTAAGCAGAGCCACGTTTTTCAGCTGAATCCGCTCGGCTTCGATGCAGACCAGCCCTTTCCGGCTTTGTATCACGGCGTTCTCGATCAGAATATCCTTAACTGACATTTCGGGCAGGCCACGCACCATGATGCCTGTTTCGGCCCCTTTACAGGTCACGTTCCGAATCTCGAACTTCTGAAACTGAGGCGTACCCTCCGACAGGGGTTGCGGCGGAATAGCTGGCAGTTCATTGGATTCACCATGCTGCGGAACCGGATCTTTGGCCGCATAATACATGTCGAACAGGATGGCTTCGCCCGCAATATCGGTCATGTCGATGCCGTCGATGAATACATTCTCGACAATGCCACCCCGGCCCCGCGCTGTTTTGAAACGCAGCCCAACGTCGGTGCCCATGAACGTACAGTTCGACACGAAGAGGTTCTTCACACCGCCCGACATTTCGCTGCCAATGACAAAGCCGCCGTGGGCGTGGTATACCTTACAGTTACGAACAATGATGTTTTCGGTGGGCACACCCCGCTTACGGCCCTGCTCATCGCGCCCTGATTTGATGCAGATCCCATCATCGCCCACATCGAACAGGCAATTTTCGACCAGCCCGTTTTTGCATGATTCCAGGTCGAGGCCGTCGCCGTTCTGGGCGTACCAGGGGTTCTTCACCGTCACATTCCGCAGGGTAATGTCCTGACAAAGCAGTGGATGCAGGCACCAGGCCGGCGAGTTCTGGAAGGTGACACCCTCCAGCAGAATCCGTTTGCAGCGCGTGAGGCTGACCATATTCGGACGCAGGAAATCTTTGATGCCTTCGTAATACGCCTTATCCTGCCCGCCTTTCACAGTCATGGAAGCACCCTTCAGCGACTGTTCAGAGGGGTACCACGTATCCTGTTTGTCGTTGAGCACACCACCCGATGCCACCAGCTTTTTCCACTGGTCGGCCGTGAGTTTGCTTTTCTTCACCATCCGCCAGGCGTCACCGGCCCCATCCAGAATACCTTCGCCGGTAATGGCGATGTTTTCCAGATCGACACCCGAAATGGGCGCCTGATTGCGAACGGCGTCTTCTCCTTCCCAGGTTGTGGCCACCAGCGGATACGCAGTCCGCTCGCTGGTAAACTGAACCAGCGCGCCCTTCGCTACATGTAGGTTCACGTTATTCTTCAGGGTGATCGGGCCAGTCAGCCACAGGCCACGCGGCACCAGCACAACGCCCCCTCCTGCTTTACTAACCTGGTCGATTGCCGTTGCAAACGCCGCCGTGTTCAGCGTCAATCCATCGGCTACGGCCCCAAACCGGGCTATCGACAGCGTATCTTTCTTAAATGTCGGGGCCAGCACGTTGGGCAGTTCCGGCCGACTCTCCGGGGCTGGCCGGAAGGCGGTGGCTAAAAGCAGAAGGGCAACTCCTACGCGTTTTTTCATGGTCTCGTTGGGAAGTAAAAGCAGCTGATTGGCCTACCAGATGGGCCATCCGCAGCGCTATACAGATGAATTGTAGGATAAAGAGACCGGTATATCAGCACTTATTCAAGAAGCTGTTGCCTTTTTTTTACGCAATCGTTCCCGGCAACGATGCCAAGGCCTTCCTGCTTTACCCTCAACCTACCCATCAGCTCATAAATGGCAACCTGCTCTTTTTGGCATTTGTCCATTTTTTTAAGACAAACTTCCGTAGATTCGTGTTATCAAGGTCAACTAAGCTAATGTAAGCGATGAGAAAGTCAGCATTTGCGCGGTATGAGTCGCTCATCCGGGATAAGATCACCATTGTGTTATCGTCCAGACGTGGCGTTGACGCGGTACTATTCTTCGATCTGGCTGAACTGACAGGGTACAAACGTGAAGAGATTGCCCCCCTATTCGACACGTCGCTCAAAACCCTGTTGCGCTATAAAGAAACCAGGCGAAAGCTCAGCCCGGTGGCTGGTGAACTGGCCCTAAAAATGATGGCCCTGTTCCGGCATGGCGAAGCCATTTTCGGCAGTATCGCCGAGTTCAGAAGCTGGCTCGACGTACCTGCCTACGGATTGGGTAACCAACGCCCCTTCGACCTGATGCAAACCTCGGGCGGTATCGATCTCATCGACGACGAACTGGCCCGGATTGAGTTTGGGGCCCTGGCTTAATTAAGTCGCTGGCGACGATGGAGGTGTATCGAATTACGCTGGCCAAATGGGCCGAAAGTCTGGTCGCATCGGGCCGGGCTGCCCGCTGGAACTCCGCCGACCGCTTTGTGATCTACGCCGCCTCATCGAGGGCCTTAGCTTGTTTGGAAAACGTAGTTCACCGTACCGGACGGGGCTTACAGGCTGATTTTCGGGCGATCTGCATCAACATACCTGATACACTGCCCATCACAACGATCGAGGTTGAAACACTCCCCAAAAACTGGGCTGATTTTGAGCAATATGGCCGTTGCCAGCAACTTGGTGATGCCTGGCTAAACGCGCGCCAAACGGCCATACTCCGCGTTCCATCGGCCATCGTTCCCGCCGAATTTAATTACCTGCTGAACCCACAACACCCTGATTTTCTCCAGATCAGCATTGAGCGCGTAGAACCATTTCGGTTCGATAGTCGGATCAAATAGCCCGTTAACCCTCGCTCAAATCGCTTATAGTTGTCTGGATATGCGCTACCAACTGAGGCCAGAAGCACAGAAAATGCCCGTTCATGATCTCGTAATGGGCGACCAAATCCTGCACGGCGGTGTCGAGCCCGGATGGGAACTGGGTACGTCGCGATAGGCCCGACAAGGCACGGTCGATGCCTGCGGTAGTCTGGTAGTTGCGTAGCCAGTCCTGCTCCATCATGTAATGAGCCATACGAGCGGCGCGGGGCGGTAAACGGGCAGCGTGGACTTGCAGTAAGTGATAGACGTACCTAACAAAATCGTCCAGCTTGTCGCCGGTGATTTCCTTGAACTGCGTAGCTAGGAAATGATCGAAAAACACATCCACAGCTACGCCTGCGTACTTGTGGCAACGCGGATACAGCAGCGTACGCACCGCCTGTACTTCGGGGTGGGAATCGGTAAATGCGTCGATGGCCCGGTGAATCCGGATACCATCTATCTCGATTGGTAACAAGCCATGCCGGGCGGCGGTGGGGTCACCTTTGATGAAATCGCCGATGAAATTCCCGATCAGGTAACCCTCATTGCGACCCGATAGCCAGGCATGTGCGAGTAGATTCATACCGGGCGGGCGCTGGTCAGCGGCCCCGCAGCCAACGGCGCTTGGTCCTGCAACATAAAGCCCGATGTAGGTACGTACCGTTCAACCTCCACGCCAAATCTGGTCAAAAAGTCAACGCCTTCATCAGAGCCGATCCCCTTATACTCCGCGTAGGAATGCAGATAAATTACCCGGCTGATCTTCATGCTGTAGATGATCCGGGCGCAGGCAATGCAGGGCGACAGGGTCACGTAGATGGTAGCCCCTTCGATGGCCGAACCATTTTTGGCGGCGTACAGAATCGCGTTCTGTTCGGCATGTAACGCCAGTGAGCAGGAGCCTTTCGAGTCGCGGGGACAACCTGTGTCGGGAAACTCGTCGTCGCAGTTATGGGTACCGGCGGGCGGGCCATTATAGCCGATAGAAATGATGCGCGTGTCTTTAGTCAGCACGGCCCCTACCTGCGCTTTGATGCAGTGGGACCGTTTGGCCAGATTCACGGCCAGTTCCATAAAAATATCGTCGAAATTGGGGCGGGCAGTCATGCCTACAAGGTACTAAAGAGCACTGACAGTGCGATTACGTTTGCCCGTTAGCCTCACAAATAACGACCCGAACCTGACTTGCTTAGTCGGGCAAAACGCGCACCATCAGGTCTTTGTAATACACCTTGCTTTTGGGGTCGTGGCCCTGCAAAGCGATCGTACCGCTGCTGAGGCGTTTGGTACCTGTTCCCTGGCTGATGCTCTCTGGCTCGGTGTAGTCGTTGATTACCTTATCATTGACCAGGATCGTGACGTGGTTGCCCTTCACAATAATGTGCTGGGTGTACCATTCGTCGTCTTTAACAAACGTTTCCTTTACATCCTGATTTGAGTAAACGCTACCCGTTTTCCGCCAGTCGGTATGCGACTGATTCACCTGGATCTCGTAGCCTTTGTTGGGCCAGCCGGTGTCCTGATAATCCGTGTGAATGAACATGCCGGAGTTAGACCCAGGCGTTGTTTTTACCTGCGCTTTCCACTCGAAATTTTTGAACGAATGGTTGTTCACGGGTCCCTCGTAGAACAGATGCGCCCTGGGGCCGAACACAACAATGGCTCCGTCCTGCACACTGAACGTGGCCGGGTTTTCGGCCGCTTTCCAGCCATTCAGCGTCTTGCCATCGAATATACTGACCCAGCCTTTAGCCGACTGGCCTTGTGAATAAGCTACGTTGCCAAGCGTCAGCAGCAGGGCAATGGTAAGAGCAATGAGATTTTTCATATACTGGTTCATGTGATTAGAGACCAACGCCAACTCATTGGCGCAAGCTATTTGTGAATGCGTATCTAAGAAAGTAGTTTTCCGATAAGTCTACCCCGTTGGCCAGGTGATTCGGTACGCTTTACAACAACCAACCGTCTGCTTTGCGCAAAAAAAGCCCGCTGATTCGTAAACCAGCGGGCTTTCAGGTGGCATTCGGCCAACCTACAGATTGGCTAGTTCTTTTGGTTTAAGCCACTCCGGTTTGTTCGTCACCACAACGGCTTTTAGCTCGTTGAGCATGGCATACAGGCCGTAATACGTCCGGTTTACATACAACCCGTCCTGCGACCCGCGCACTACTTTCGAGGAACGGAGTTCTTCCATTTTCGAGAGCTTATCGGCAAAGTCGTATACCTGCGTGAAGTAGGTATCGTTGCCAAAATCGAACGTATCCACCGCGAAGGGTTCTCCCAGCATGTCGATCATCTGCATGAACAGCTCGGAGAAAAACTTGCGGTCCCGGGGCGAATCCTGCGGCACCAGAAACTCCAGGTTCTCGAAAATCTGCATCGTCAGCGCCTCGTCTTTCAACGTGTCGGGGTTGATGAGCTGGAAATAATTATCGTAGTAATAATCAGGGATCACCTTCACACACCCGAAGTCGATGACGCCCATGGTGCCATCGGGTCGCATGAGGAAATTGCCGGGATGCGGGTCGGCATGTACCTGCCGGAGGGTATGGATCTGGTAGTCGTAGAAGTCCCAGAGCAGTTGACCAATCCGGTTACGGGCGGCCTGCGTCGGGTTCGTGGCCAGGAACTCCTTCAGGTGCAGTCCCTCCAGCCAGTCCATTGTCAGGATCCGCTTGCTCGACAATTCGGGGTAGTATTTGGGGAACACCAACCCTTCGATATGCGAGCAGGCCTCAGAAATCTCAACCGACCGCTTTAGCTCCAGATCATAATCCGTTTCTTCGAGCAGCTTGCTCTCCACCTCACCCATAAACCGGTCGATCTGGCGCTCATCAAGGTTCAGCAGCCGAACGGCCAGCGGCTTGGCTATGCGGAGGTCGGAGGTAACACTATCGGCCACGCCGGGGTACTGTACTTTCACGGCCAGTTTTTTGCCGTCTTTCCAGGCTGAATGGACCTGCCCGATACTCGCCGCATTGACCGAGTTGCTGTCGAACTTGTCGAATAGCTCGTTGGGCGACTTGCCAAAGTAGTTCCGAAAGGTCTTAACAACCAGCGGGCCCGACAGAGGGGGTGCTGAGTACTGTGCCATGGCGAATTTATCGCTGTAGGCCGTAGGCAGCATGCCCCGGTCCATACTCAGCATTTGCGCCATTTTCAGGGCCGACCCTTTCAGTTCGCTCAGCGCATCGTATATATCGGCGGCATTATCAGCATGTAACTCTTCCTTGCTCATCGACGGGTCGACGAGCTTTTTTGAGTAATGTTTAATGTAGTTGCCGCCAACTTTTACGCCGGCTTTTACAAACTGACTGGCACGGGCAACTTTACCGGTCGGAACTGAATTTTGGGTTTTCATAAGGCCAAAAGGGCTTTTATAATGGGGCGCTGATGAAGCAGGTTTGCACTGATTTAGGCCAAAAGAGCGACTATCGGACGGAGCGTACCTATCGATTAGTTACTCTTTCGCTCTTTACCTGTTTTGGTACGCGAACTTGGCGAAGTCGAATAGCGTATCCAATGGCGAACGGCCGATGAGGTCGAAGGCGGTATTGACTGATTTCTCGATCGCCGTATCGGTCTTTTCAAACCCTTTGCTCACGTCACGTACCCAGAACTCAAGGATAAACAGCGTTTGCGTCCACAAGGCGTTGGGGTATCGGTCGGTCAGGAACGGGCGCGGTTCCACCTCACGGCTTTCGCGGCCTTCGGCCAGCAGGTCACGGGCGAAATCATAAAACGCCTCTTTGAACGGCATCAGCACCTGCGGACTTCTGCTTTGGCGGCGCCCTACACCAGCCCGGCCAATGGGCGACATAGCCGCCGGGTCATCGGCCATTCCCCGCAACCGACCATAGCTATAGACGGCAAAACTGCGCTGGGCTTTCAGCATCTCGATCCAGGTGTAATAGAAGGCCAGCAGTTTCTCGCGAACGGAGTACGCCTGGTAGGTCTCGTCGGCCTCAATTGCCCGTTTTGCATCAGCAAAGAAGGCTAGCCATACATCGGCTTCAATAGCGTCGAAAGACGTGTAATAGTCGTAAAATTCAGCTTCGGAGAGTTTTTGCTTCTTGGCGAACTGGAAGACGGAGGTGGGTTGTTTGCCGTTTTCAAGGACGTACTCAGTGTACGCCTTACGGATTTTTTCGAGCGTTTCCATATAGTTAGGAAACGGCTTGTTCAGACTAAAAGTTTGGTAATTAGCCCTATCGCTTTAATAAACGCAGATCAACAGTAAAGCCCGGCAATAAGGCCTCTCCTGTTAATGGCTGGTCAAAGGCGGTATGCTTGCTAATGGTGCCATCGGCCCGGTAAATGAACACTTCCTCCCCTTTTGGATCGATCAGCCAGCCCAGTAAAACACCGTTGTCGATGTATTCGAGCATTTTCTGTTTGGCAGTCGTCAACGAGTCCGTAGCAGACATAAGTTCAATGATAAAGTCGGGGGCAATGGGCGGGAACTTCTCCTGCTGTTGTTCCGTCAGGCTATTCCAGCGTGCTTCGCTAATCCAGGCGGCATCGGGTGATCGCGTAGCGCCGTTCGGAAATTTAAAGGCCGTCGATGAGTCGAATCCTACTCCCCCATAAGTTTCTGTCCATATATAAAGTCGAGCAGCGATCATCGAGTTTCTATTGCCGGTTTTACCGCCTGAACTTGGCATCGCTACGATTGTTCCATCTGGGTCTTGTTCGAACTTAAGGTGTTCGTTGATTTGGCAGAATTCATAGAATGCCTCATCGTCCATTTGATAATGGGCAAACTCAATCGTTGTCTCCCGCTGTTCTTCGGGTAGATTGGCCAGGCTCAAAGTCATTTTGCAGGACGTTTTTTTTGTAAATATACAGTTATTCGCTTACGCCAACATGCGTTTAGACCTGACCATCCTTATCCCTATAAATAACTTACCCACCCATGCCAAACCAACCCGAAATGTGGCTGAGAGGCCCGTTACCCAACGTACCTGCGCTGCTGCAACCGGCGGCTCATGCGCTGTTGCAGGCCTGCCTTGATGCGGAAACAGCCCTGATAAATTTTCCCGATGCGTTACTCTGGGAACGCCCTGCCGCGCTGGCCTCGGTCGGGTTTCACCTGCAACATATCGCAGGCGTTCAGGACCGGATGCTGACGTATGCCCGGCACGAATCGCTGACCGAGGCGCAGTTTGCGTACCTGAAACAGGAAGGCAAACCAGCTAGCTTGCAGCAAACCGCTTCTGATCTGCTCACTCAGCTGCGCGTCCAGACCGATCGCACGGTAGCGTACCTGGGCGTGGTTGACCCAGCTACGTTGCCTGACTTTCGCCCGGTTGGTCGGGCGGGGCTACCCTCAACGGTGGGCGGGCTGCTCTTCCATGCCGCCGAGCATTCCATGCGGCATGTTGGTCAGCTACTGGTCACGGCAAGGATACTGGCGCAGGAGAGTTAGACCGGTTCAGCGAGCGATTTCACAGCCATTTTTTCTTCTTGAAGAAGTAGTAGGTCAGGCCCGACGATAGGGCCATGAGGCCGAGCGCAAACAGGTAGCCGAACTGCCAGCTTAGCTCGGGCATGTCGGTGAAGTTCATCCCGTAAATACTGGCGATGAGCGTAGGCGGCAACAGCACCAGCGACAAGACGGTGAATATTTTGATGATGTTGTTCTGCTCCAGATTGACCAGACCCAGGAAGGTATTCTGGAGGAATTCGAGCCGCTCGAAGATGAAGTTCGTGTGGTCGATCAGCGAGTTGATGTCTTTGATGACAATGCGCAACCGAGCCTGCTCTTCCGACGTAAACCAGCCGTTCGACCGGATCATGGCCGAGATAACCCGCTGTTTATCAACCACGTTCTCCCGAATCGACATGGTTAGCTCCTGGTAGTCGTTGATTAACAGCAGCATTTCCCGGTCCAGCTTAGAATCGAGGTCGAGCTGTTTATTGATCTCCTTCACCCGCGTCGACAGCGACTCCACCAGATCGGCGTCATAGTCGATCCGCGACTCGAAGATGGCGATCATGATCTGGGCACCATCGCTGAAAACGGTCCGCTTCGATTTAATCTTCTTCACCATATCGGCAAAGGATTTCAGGTCGGCGAAGCGGTAAGTAAACAGCACATCGTCTTTCAGCAGAAAATTAACCGGGACAGTCTTGTACTCATGATTATGGGTAGGGATCAGGAAGTTGGAGTTCGCCACCAGCAAATCTTCTTCCTCAATGTAGCGCGAACTACTCTCGATCTCGGCCTGCTCCTGTTGCGACTGGAAACTGATATCGAATTTCTCTTCCACGCTTTTGGTCTCCTCAGGCGTCGGATTCTGAAGGTCTACCCATAAGGTACGTTCGGTATCCTGAAACGAGTCGATGTCCCGAATCTTCCGAACGGCCGTTTCGTCCTGCTGAAAAATGCGAATCATAAGATTTTTAAGGTCTAACGGTTGAAGTCCAAGGTCTAAAGTCTAATGTCCAAAGTTGCTCCGCTGATGCTACTGAAGCGAAGCAACTTTGGACATTAGATTTTAGACCTTGGACTTCAACCGTTAGACCTTGAACCTTGAACTTGGACTTTAAACAAATACCCCACGGCCACTACCGCAAGAGCGGCTGACAGGGCAAAGGCTACGGGCAGGGCCTGGGTAGCCAGATGGGTAAAGAACCAGCCTGCTGCCAGTGCGCCTACTCCGATGCCCAATTCGAGCGCAATGTACAGCGTGGCCATTGCCCGTCCACGCGTTGCTTCATCGCTCAAATCAACGGTCCAGGCTTGCAGGGTTGGCGAGTTCATGCCCCAGGCCGCCCCATAGACTACGGCGGAGCTGTAAAACAGGAACACCGAATCGGTAAATGCCAGCATCACCAGCGACACGACCAGCACAATGGAAGAGGCGATCATAACGGGTATACGCCCATACCGGTCCGACGATTTGGAAAGCAGCAATCGAATGATGAGCGAAGACAGCGTGTACACCGCAAAAAACCAGCCTTTATTGGTCACGCCCACCGATTGACTCAGTGCCGGCGCCAGAATGATGACCACACCCGACGCAAAGGAATTGAGCAACTGAACGAAAAAGGCGGGAAATACGCCTGGATCGAACCACTCGTCAGACCGGAGTTTGAACAGACTCAACCGGAAAGGCTGTCTATTTTCCAGCGTTTCGGGTAACCGCAGCAAAATGCCAATGGACAGTAAGGCAAAAACCGACGAGGTATAGAACATGGTGTTCATACTTGCGTTGTTGACCAGAAAACTACCAATAACCGGCCCCAGCGACATGCCCGTTGCGGTGAACAGACCCAGCGAACCCATCGCTTCGCCCCGGCGGTCGGCTGGTACTACATCGGCCACGTAGGCGGAGGTGGCGGTGGGTTTGGTACCCGTCGAAAATCCGTGAACGAGCCGCAGGGTCAGAAAGCCCGCTACGGTAATCAGGAATGGGTAGAGCAGCCCGCATAGGAAACAGACCAGCGAGCCAAAGGCCATCACCGGCACCCGGCCAACGGTGTCGGTAATTTTGCCACTGAACGGCCGGGAAACACCCGCTGTAAGCGTAAAGAGCGCAATGATCAGGCCGATGTATTCACGCCCCCCCAGTTTGGTCAGGTAGTCGGGCAACTCGGGGATCATCATCGAAAAGCTGGCCGTGAACAGGAAATTGCTCAGACACAAAAGCCAGAAGGGCAATGTGTAGAGCGACGGAGCGGCAAGGGAGGCAGAATCTGGTCGTTGCAGTTGAGTCGGCAAGCTATCAATACGTTAAAATGAGCAATGTCTACCGAATCAGCTACACTGGGCTTCGTTGGCGCTTAAGCAACCCTGTACCTCGTTCAGTAGACCTTGTTTGCCAGGTATCAGTAATAATCTTCGCGGTCGTACTTGCTGCCGTATGATGAGCCGAAATCATCGTCATCATCCCGGAAACGGGTGGCACCAGCGGCTTTGAAGGTTAGCGCTTTTTTAAGAATCATCACCTGCCCTGAATGGTACACATCATGGTTGATGATCCCGTGCAGCAGGTCATAATAGGTGTAATCGCGACCGGGAACGATCTCTTCCAGAAAATCATCTTCGTCGCGCTTATCGAGTTCATTGATCAGCTCTTCCTGGCTCAGGCTCAGCTCCATCTGAAGCGCCTCCCATTCAAAATCGTCGATTTTATCGGGCAGTTGACCAAAGTTCTTCTCCGGCGTCAGAATATCGAAGTCTGCATCGCCCTGCATTTTCTTCACGCAGAAGATGCGCCAGCTGGTCATGTGAAACAGCAGTTCGGCAATGGAGTGGGTATTGGGCGAAATGCGCAGGCTGGCCATTTCGGGTGTTACATCCCGCATGACCTCGGCCAGCGAAGGACCATGCCACGCTTCTTCGCCTTCGTAAGTGGTATTCAGCAAATCGATGATTCGCAGCAGTTCGTCGTTGTTGGGCTGTTCCATGTATGCAGACCGTTACTTTTTTTGTTAATGACTCTCAGTTAAGGTATCGCAACGCCGCACCGGGCACTGCGCCTAAGCCCCCGGTAAGATCGTCGGCCGACGAAACATGCCCGCTGATGAATCAATTCCGAAAGGCACGGCATTGGCCAAACCGGCATGAAGATCGAATACCTTCCCACAAAGGTAGGTCAATATTGATGGCGTTCCGACAGCTTGCCCGTCATGTACGCCTGTTTTGAGGGCGACCGATAGCGGCATCTATTGAAAATCTCCGTTTCAAAACGAACTGTTCATTAATTTCCAGTCTGTGGCCAGGCGTTCAACAAGATCGGCTCAACTGGGCTGTTTGTTTATGTTCTGGCCCAACTTTTGCACAGACCTGATTGCTGCTTCAACCAGGTCCACAACCCCGTTCCGGCGGCTTCAGTACAGCACTTGCCAGGCACCACCCTTCGTAAACCCATCAGTTATGCGGCTTCTGTTACTGCTCGTCTTCTGTAGCCTTACGGTGGCTGGCCAAACCCGCAAACCCGTCGCGTATCAGCTCGAACTGGGCAGCTACCTGCCGTTTCGGGGCGAGATTCCCTTCTGGCAGCGGGCCAACCAGTACGGCATAGTCCCCAGAACCGACGCTGCCCATTCCGGTCCCGTCACCACGCTGCGCACCGGCCTGCGCGTTGAGTACTACGGACGGCCCAACACTAAAATTGACAGCCTTCGCGCTGTTCACCGCCGCGTCGACTGGGGATGGGGGTTCGATCTGGTGTTAAATAGCACAACGCTGAACCGCAAGCTGACCCTGGTATTTCCCGAAGCCTACGCCAAAGTGAGGTATCGCGGTCTGGAGTTTTATGCCGGTCGCCGCCGCGAACTGGTTGGGCTGGTCGACTCCACGCTATCTTCCGGGTCATACATCTGGTCGGGCAATGCCTTACCACCCCTTAAAATTCAAGTTGGCACGGTGGGCTGGAAACGCCTCAACCGCTTCCTGGCGGTCAACGCGTTTTTTGCGCAGGGCTGGTTCGAGTATGACCGGTTCATCAAAGGGTCGATGTTGCATCAGAAAGCCCTCTACCTCCGGTTGGGCAAGGCAACCTCTTCCCTATGGGTCTACGGTGGCATCAACCATCAGGTGCAGTGGGGCGGCAACAATGAAACGCTGCCGGGTCAGTTTATCCGGGGAAGCCAGCTTCCGGCCGCTTTCGGCGATTACGTAGACATTGTGCTGGGCAACAGCCTCGGAAATCGCCGGGTAGATACCACCAAATACAGTCCGTTCGATGCGGGTAACCGGATTGGCAATCACCTCGGCACCGTCGATCTGGGCATGACAATCCGGGCGCGGGCCTTTGAAATGCTGCTATACCGCCAAAGCATTTATGAAGACGGGTCGCTCTACTACCTGATCAACATCGCCGACGGCCTGCATGGACTCAACATTCAGAACAGGCGCCCGGCTCAGGAGGGTCCACGGCTCGATAAACTGGTGCTGGAATTCCTGAATACCTACAGCCAGGGAGGCGCAACCTTCGTCGACGCCGACCCAAATAAACGGGGTCGTGATAACTACTTCAATCACGGCCAATACCGCGATGGCTGGTCGACGCAGGGCCGAACGATCGGCACACCGTTTATTGCGCCTGCTACTGATCTGCCCGCCCGCTTTCCGGGGGCCTTTTTCACCAACAATAACCGGATACGGGTGTACCATGTTGGGGTGGCGGGTCAGTTGGCCCCACGGGTTGGCTTCACCGGCAAGTTTTCGTACAGTCAGAATGCCGGCACGTATGATCTGCCCTTCACGGCCACTCAGTTTTCGGGCCTGCTGGGCCTTACCTCCCGGATGGACTGGCTGGGAGGGTCACTGCTCAGCGCTGTTTTTGCGTACGATAAAGGCGATCTTTACCCCGACAATCTCGGCCTGTACGTGAGCCTGAAAAAACAGGGACTTATCAAGTCCCGGTTTACGCGGTAAATCAGCGCAAACCAGCCAGAAAAAAGGCTTCTCCTGCGCAGGAGAAGCCTTTTTTATTTCAGCAGGAAACACCGTTTAACGGCTCGTTGCTTTCGTTTCCGTGGGAAGGGGCGACAGTAGTTCGCCGACTTCAAAACTAACAAACACCCGGTCGGTACTGCGTTGAATCATCGGGTGTTTAAAGGCCGATATCGGCAGCTCTTCGTCGAAATTGTTCGAAATCCGCCGACCGGGTATCTTCACCATCAGGGTATCCGGAATGCCTTTGATTAGTCGGGCCGGGCCCTGTACCGTTAGGGTAGATGGGGTGAGGTTGATCACGCTCGACACCACAAAGCGCGGCAGCAGATCGATGTGCGTACTGTCGGGAAGCAGCCGGACGGTTTTCGTCATTCGGTGGTCGAAACTCATCTCAAGCGTGTCGGCCACCACATAATTCACTTTCAGGTGCTTGATCTGGTCTGACAGTTCAGCGGTCATGGCCGACGTGTTGATGATCGAGGCCCGCAGTGGGATTATTCACCTGGTAGTTCACAGGCTCGGTGCGAAACGGCAGCCACAATAGGCGAAGCAGGTTCCAGCCATCACCCGACACGTTGACCCGTACTGTTTTGGGCAGGGCCGTGGTGGGAATATACTGCGTCTCGTTGAACCGGAACTGAACCGGGTATTCAACATTCAGCGAGTAGCCTTCTTTGTTGAGGGCATTCATAATCCAGAACAACGAAGCCCCAATAAAGCAGATGAGCCATTTGCCCAACTGGAATGGCTGCTTGGATACGTTTGCTTCAGCGTTCATAATGGAACTGCGCTTCTGAGAAGAAATGAGGGATTCGCCGGATGTACTGATCGCCACTGTCAACTAGGTAAATACTCAACTGTCAACTAGGTAAATACTCAGGAACAGACCGACCGGCTTACGCTTTTTCGCCGTCCGGTTTCACCGTAGCCTCGCGCGAGATAGACGACTTTTCGAAGGTCAGTTTTGTTCCCCGGTCAACGTCCAGGGTAACCGTAGTGGCATCGACCGAGGCTATTTTGCCGTGCATGCCACCGATGGTAACCACCGAATCGCCCTTCTTCATGCTGTTGACAAAGTTCTTCTGGTCTTTTGCCTTTTTCTGTTGCGGACGGATCATGAAAAAATACATGACCGCCAGAACGCCGCCCCAAAGAGCAAACGTGAATATACCCTGGGGAATCTGACTAGTGGCTTGTGCCAATATCGTATGCATGGTAGGTAGAGGAAAAAAGCCCGCCACCACCCAAACGGGCAGCAACGGGCCGGTGAAATTGAGATCTTAACTGGCTTTTTTGGCTGAATCGGGCTTGGGATTCACCATCACCCTGAATTCAATATTGGTCATACTGGGTTCGGTGTTGGCGTATACGGTGACCGTCTTGCGCTGTTCGCCCTGCTTACCCCGGCTGTTGAACCGCACCTTCACCGCCGATTCTTCGCCGGGGGCCACTGGCTCGCGGGGCCAGTCGGGGGTAGTGCAGCCGCAGGAAGCGGTGATGTTGTTGATCACTAAAGGCAGCTCGCCCCTGTTGACAAATTTGTAGAGGTACTCCACGGTGTCGCCCTCCGTTAGTTGCCCAAAGTCATGAATGCCTTTCTCGAGGAACTCGATTTTGGCCGCTTTGCCCGCAATGGCGTTTTGCTCGCCAACGGGCTGGCCTTTACCGTCGCGTCGGTTACTGCAGCTGCTATGCCCCAGCAAACTGATGAGCACAGCTGCCAACAGGCTCATTCGACTCAGTGAATACATCATGGTTGGTAACGCTTAGGCGCCCTGCTGTTTTATCTGGGCCATCAGTCGGTCTACATCTTCCAGCAGTCGTTCCGCCTTTTCGCGGGCGTCTTTCACAACGCGCTGTCCTTCCGATTTCTGAAAGTTTTCGGGCAGGTCATCCGAAGGCATCAGTTCGTTCACCAGTTTGTCCAGTTGCTCCCGGTACTTCGAGAGCCGATACGACAGGCGGTCGCGGGTGATCTCCCCTTTTTCGGGGGCAAACAAAATACCTACAAGGGCTCCTGTGGCTATTCCGGTCAGGAAAAACGCCAAATCACGTCCTGATCTGCTCATTACGTTAGTCGTTAGTTGTCAATTAAGTAGCGCAGGTGCATAACTGGTTCAACCAGCGTTGCCTTGTTGCAACCACTCCTTTATTTGTTATCGATCAAACCACGGCCACTCTTACGGAGTGTACCGTCGGCGGTTAATTTGGCCGACAAGTTATCTAAAATTCCATTGACAAAGGTACCGCTTTTGGGCGTGCTGTATGCTTTTGCCATATCGATGTATTCGTTAATTGTCACTTTAACGGGAATACCGGGGAAGGTAAGCATTTCGCAGACAGCCAGTTTCATGATGATCAGGTCGAGGATGGCTACGCGCTCAACTTCCCAGTTTTTAAGCTGATCGCCCAGTAACTGCTCGTAATAACCGTCGTTCTGAATAGCGTTGGTGAAGAGTTCGTTCAAAAACTGCTCGTCCGCCTCCCAGTCCTCGGTCAGTTTTTCCAGGGTGAGGCCGCTCATGCCCTGCGCCGATTTCAGGGTACGGATGGTCATACCGCGCACTACCTCGCTGTTTTCAGCCCAGGCCAGATCAATTTCGGCCAGGTAATCGCGAATGGTGTCTTTCTTCAGAATCAACTGCCGCAACATGTACTGCACCAGTTGCTGGTCTTCGTCGGGGGTGTGGTCATGCTTCAGGCAGTAGGCAATCACGGTTTCGTCGGTCTTCAGCACCTCGCGGTACGTCTTCCTGATAAACGGTATATCGTCGGCCCAGGTAATGCCCCGTCGAACCAGCTCGGTCTGCAACGGCTGATGATTGGCCAGAGCCCGAATGACCACGTTCTGGTTGAGATCCGATTCGTACACAAAGGGGGTTTGATCGGGGTCCGGAAAAACCCGCTCGTGGTCGAGCCGCGACATGTGGCCGTACTCAACCAGGAGTTGCAGAATGCGGAGGTAATCGCTGTAAATGTCTTTTACCGCTTCGAGCAGCCGACCCGACAGAAACTGCTGGTCTTTGCGGTAGCGGTTCTGGTAATAAAGCAGGGCCGAGTTGGCCGCGTCGAGCACCGATTTGGGAGCATCCTCATCCTGCGCGGTCTGACCCGCTTTCAGGGCCTCTTCGAAGAGCAGCGATGAGAGCTTCCGGTAGCCTTCCAGTTGCCGCTTATTCTGCGGCTTCATGGAGTTCAGATCGGGTTGAAACTGGTCGCTGATGCCGTCGAGGGCAAGTTGCTTATTGGACTGGATGGCCTGCCGGAGCGCATAGAGCGTCTGCATAACCTTTATTCGGAGTAATCGCCTGCTTAACATAGAGCCGCCTAAAACCGTCTGAAACTACCGGGATGAAAAAGAACATTCGTGAAATCGGGTGCAAAAGTACGGCTTTTTAGCCGGAAATCAACGGCCAGCTAAAACAACTCTACTGCCACCTGGTCATCTTGCGAACCCAAGCGGGCTGTTTGTGCGTTGGAAAACCAGAACGTACCTGAAGTAATCTGTGGAAACTATCCGTGCCCTGGCGCATCTGAATAAATACCTTGCCCGCTATAAGTGGTATCTGATCTGGGGCATTGTCTTCACCTTTATCTCCAACCTCTTCGGCATCTTCCCGGCCCAACTGGTGCGGTACGCGCTGGACCTGGTGCGCGAAACGCTCGACATTTATTACCTCTACGACGGCACGTCGCTTCAGCCCACGCTTTACAACATTTTCGCGTTCACCATCACGCTCTACGGCCTGCTGATTCTGGCCCTGGCACTGCTGAAAGGCTTTTTCCTGTTTTTGGTTCGGCAAACGCTCATTGTCATGTCGCGGCATATTGAGTACGACCTGAAAAACGACATTTACGACCAGTACCAGACCCTACCCCTGGCTTTTTACCGGCAGCATAATACCGGCGACCTGATGGCCCGCATCTCCGAAGATGTCGGCAAGGTGCGGATGTACGTTGGCCCCAGCATCATGTACGGCATGAACCTGCTGGTGCTGTTTGCCCTTGTCATCGGCTACATGGTCAGTATCAACGTCCGCCTGACGATCTACGTGCTGCTGCCGCTGCCGATTCTGTCGGTTGGCATCTACCTGGTTGAAAGTATTGTCATCAAGCGATCGGAAGAGATTCAGCGGGCGCTGTCACAAATGAGTACTTACGTGCAGGAAGCGTTTTCGGGCATCCGGGTGCTGAAAGCCTTTGTGCAGGAAGAAAACTCGGTGCGGAATTTTGAGGGTGAGGCCAATAAATACCAGGAAAAATCACTCAAACTTACCATGGTCGATGCGCTCTGGCAACCCATGTCGGTGCTGCTCATCGGCCTCAGCAACGTGCTGGTGGTGTATGTGGGCGGTCAGGAAGTGCTGGCCGGGCGACTGACTGCGGGCAACATCACCGAGTTCATCCTGTACGTGAACATGCTTACCTGGCCCGTGATGGCCCTGGGCTGGACAACCAGCCAAACGCAGCGGGCGGCCGCCTCGCAGCAGCGGATCAACGAGTTCATGGCGATCAAAACCACGTTGGTATCCGCCAAAAACATCAGCCGCGAGATCACCGGCCGACTCACCTTCGACCATGTTCGGTTTGTGTACCCTGATACGGGCATTGTGGCCCTGAAAGATTTTTCGATGGACGTACAGGCGGGGGAATCAGTCGCGATTCTTGGCACCACGGGTTCGGGAAAAAGCACCCTGGCCAACCTGATGATGCGCATGTACGATACGTCATCGGGGGAGATTCGCATTGACAACGTTCCCATCCGCGATTATAACCTGGGCAACCTGCGCGGACAGATGGGCTATGTGCCGCAGGATGTGTTCCTGTTCTCGGATACGATCAGCAACAACGTCCGGTTTGGCAAGCCTGACATGCCGCAGGAACGCGTACTCCGCGCCGTCGATGAGGCCGACCTGACCGACAACATCGCGGCGTTCCCCGAAGGTTTCGAGACGCGGATTGGCGAACGGGGTATTACGCTCTCGGGCGGGCAGAAGCAGCGACTGAGCATTGCCCGCGCCATTGCCCGCGACCCGAAGATTCTGATCCTGGATGATTGCCTCTCGGCGGTGGATACCAACACGGAGAATATCATTCTGAACAACCTCCGCCGCATTATGGCCGACCGCACCTCGGTCATTATCTCGCACCGCGTGTCATCGGCCAAGCTCGCAGACAAGATCATCGTGCTCGACGATGGTGAGGTCAAGGAACAAGGTACCCACGAGCACCTGATGGCTCTCGGCGGTATCTACCGCGAACTCTACGATAAGCAGTTGCAAACGGAGGAGGCCTAAGAAGTGAAGTAGTACAGGGCTGCTTGCTCACTTATCCAGGTTTCTAAGCCACTTTCTCTTAAATTCTGTCCGGGAAACTTGTTTATTAGCCCATATTGCGGGTATAACTTAAGATAAGATGAAGCGAATCGTAGTAGCCATCCTGGGCCTGATGGCCATTAGCGCCCAGCCCATGGTGCAACAACAGGTTAAACCCTCCTTCCCCGATGGAAGTCCCATCAGCAGCTGGTTTACTACGAACCCAAAAGCAAGCCTTGCCCAACTGGGAAAAGCCTATGTAATCACCGACTTTGGGGCCAAACCAGATAGTACCCTGGTACAGACCGACGCAATTCAACAAGTCATAGATCTGGCCGCCCGCCAGGGCGGGGGCGTGGTGGTGATCCCCAAAGGGACGTTTATGAGTGGGGCTTTATTCTTTAAGCCCAAAACCCATTTGTACGTCGGGGAAGGAGCCGTTCTGAAAGGATCCAACCAAATTGCCGACTACCCCAAACTCCCATCCCGCATGGAGGGGCAGAGTCTGGATTACTTTGCGGCCCTGGTGAATGCCTACCAGGTCGATGGTTTTACGATCGCAGGCAAAGGCAAAATCGATGGCAATGGATTGCGCTTCTGGGAAGCGTTTTGGGCCAGACGGAAAGAAAACCCCAACTGCACGAATCTGGAGGTGTCCCGCCCCCGTTTGGTCTTTATCTGGCAATGCAATAACGTTCAGGTACAGGATGTGAATCTGCACAATGCCGGTTTCTGGACCAGTCACTATTATCAGTGCCAGAACGTGAAGATCCTGGATGCCCATATTTATTCGCCCGAAAAACCCGTGAAAGCCCCCAGTACAGATGCCATTGATCTGGATGCCTGCCGCAACGTCCTGATCAAAGGCTGTTACCTGTCGGTCAATGATGACGCCATTGCGCTCAAGGGGGGCAAAGGCCCCTGGGCCGACCGGGTGCCCAGCAACGGAGCCAACACCAATATCATCATTGAAGATTGTGAATTCGGCTTTTGCCATTCCGCCCTTACCTGCGGCAGTGAAGCGATTCACAACCGAAACATCATCCTGCGGAATTGTCATGTTAGCGAGGCCAGCCGGGTGTTATGGCTCAAGATGCGGCCGGATACGCCCCAGCTGTACGAATACATCCGGGTAGAAAACATCAGGGGCCAGGCCCATAGCCTGCTGTATGTGAAGCCCTGGACCCAGTTTTTCGATTTACAGGGGCGGGCCGACGTACCGCTTTCTTATTGCAACCAGGTGAGCCTCAAAAACATCGAACTCAGCTGCGATACCTTTTTCGACGTGGCGGTTTCGGACCACGACAGGCTGTCTAATTTTACGTTTGAAAACCTGGTGATCGACAGCAAAAACGCGGCCATTGATAAAAGCATAGTCAAGGGGTTGACGCTCAAAAACGTGATAGTCAATCAAACCAGGGTGAACTGACTACCCGCCACGAATCAGGCTTAGGAGATCTTTCTCGTCCTGACATAGGTTTACAAGGCCCTCGTAAACTTATTCCAGAACGAGTCGCTACCGACGCATAACGACAATATTGCCTGGACTACGTCAAAGGGGTGAAAATCAAGAACGAGGAGCCTCACAGAAGTCAGTTTGCGTTGTTCTCTTGTCAGAACCTGTACCTATTTTTAGCCCATGACACCAGACCGCGGACTTGACCAGATAGAGCCGCTTATTGCCGATGTACTCCAAAAGGTAGACCGACTCATTGAAGGACAAGGCCAACTTTTAGAGGTAGCTGTCAGGACCGATCAGAAGGCAGACACGACGGCCAGAGGGGTGGCTGATCTGACCAGATCGACCCAAAACCAATTCGAGCAGTTTTCGAGCAGTTAAGGGTCGGCCAGCAACAGCTAAAGGATGTGCAGGAACAACTTAAGGGTGGCCAAGAACAGCTAAAGGATGTGCAGGAACAACTTAAGGGTGGCCAGGAAAACCTACGAATAGGCCAGGAGTTGATTTTACAGATTCTACGGAAAAAACTCCCCTAACCCGATGTTTGTCTAGCCATCGGCATGTCAGCGGGGGCTACGCCGTAAATTGGACTCTTACACAGTGAACCTTACTCCCCATTCCCAAGCATTACCAGCGCCTCCTGATTCCCCTGCTGAGTAGCGAGGTCATAGGCCGTTAAGCCGCGCACATCACGGATGGTTTTATCTGCACCGTGTTCCAGCAGGAGCTTCACCAGATTGTTGCGGCCAAAGAGCGTCGCAAACATCAGGGCTGTACTACCTTTGCCATTTTGCCGGTTCAGATCGGCGCCGTGTTCAATCAGCAGGTGGGCAATTTCGGGGTAGCCTTTGAAACTGACACCCATCAGGGCGGTATTGCCCGTCATATCCTGGGCGTTTACCTCAGCGTTGGCCGCCAATAGCACCTTTGCCGCGTCAAGTTGCCCGTCGTAGGTGGCAATTGTCAGCGGCGTGAAGCCCCTGCCATCCCGCATATTTACATCGATGCCGGTGGCAAGAAGCTCATTCAGGTGCGCGACATCGCCCCGGCGGGCGGCATCGAATAGCAGGTCTTCTGGTCGGTTGGAAGAAGATGTCATGTTGTCGTTATTGGTAATACGGGTAACTACTGATCAGGTATTCTATTTCACTACGTCAAATCGGAGTACTTTTCCGCCCAGCTTCCCCCCAGCGAAGATAGGAGTGGCGGACCACTTGAACCCTGGATTTGACTCCTTAACCCGCCTACGTCAGCACCCCCTGAAACACTTCATCGAGCTTGGCAACGGGGTAAATGCCGATTTTGAACTGGCTGGTGTCTAACCCTTTCAGGTTGTACTTCGACACGTAGATCTGTTTGAACCCAAGCTTCTGGGCCTCGGCGATGCGGGCCTCGATACGGCCAACGGCCCGAACCTCGCCACCCAGCCCCACCTCGGCCGCAAAAGCGACTGTGCTGGGAATCGAAATATCTTCGTAGCTCGACACAATGGCCGCGCATACCGCCAGATCAATGGCCGGGTCTTCCACCCGCAGACCGCCCGCTACATTCAGGAAGACGTCCTGCTGCCCCAGCCGGAAACCGCCGCGCTTTTCCAGCACGGCCAGCAACATCTGTAGGCGCTTGCTGTCGTACCCCGTGCTGCTTCGTTGCGGGGTGCCATACGTACTAACGCCCACCAGGGCCTGAATCTCGATCATCAGGGGCCGGTTACCCTCCATCATCGAGCCGATGGCCACGCCACTCAGGGCTTCGTCGCGCTGCGAAATCAGAATCTCCGATGGGTTCGATACCTGCCGCAGACCGCTGCCCTGCATTTCGTAAATGCCCAGTTCAGAGGTGCTGCCGAAACGGTTTTTGGTGGTGCGCAGAATCCGGTAGGTCGTGTGGCGATCGCCTTCAAACGTCAGTACCGTGTCCACCATGTGCTCCAGCACTTTGGGGCCCGCCAGCGAGCCTTCTTTGGTGATATGGCCGATCATAAACACCGGCACGCCCGACTCTTTGGCATATTTCATGAACTCGGCGGCGCATTCCCGCACCTGCGATACGCTGCCCGCCCCCGCCTCGACCAGCGACGAATGCATGGTCTGAATGGAATCCACGATGAGTACCTCTGGCTCGAAATGCTCGACCACCCGGAAGATGTTCTGCGTTGAGGTTTCGGTCATGATATGGCAGTCGCTTGTGGGCGTCTCAAGGCGTTCGGCCCGCATCTTGATCTGCTGCTCACTTTCCTCGCCCGACACATACAACACGCGCATGTCGGTCAGGCTAAGGGCAATCTGAAGCAGCAGCGTCGATTTGCCAATACCCGGCTCGCCACCAATGAGCACCAGCGACCCCGGCACAATGCCACCGCCGAGCACCCGGTTCAACTCACTGTCGACAGTGAGCATACGGGGCTGTTCTTCGTAGTTGATGGCATGAATAGCCTTAGGCTTAGCGGCAATTTTGGCGGGGCCTGAGGTGACGCGCCACCCACCTTTATCGGGCTCGTCTTTCTGTACCACTTCTTCGACAATGGTGTTCCATTCACCACAGGATGGACAGCGGCCCAGCCATTTGGGCGACTGATGCCCACAACTTTGACAGAAATACGAAGTTTTTATTTTCGCCACGAGGGTACGGTTAAACGAATCAATCAATAAATAGCCACTCCCGGTTAAACGATGAGCGGGATTGCCTGTCGAAGAAAAAACAACGACTGATTTTTGGCAGAATGGTGGTTCATGAACACCAGAAAACCAATCGTTTAGGCATTGTTCGTTGCTAATAGATCCTAACAAACTACGCACTGATAGAACGCCGTTGGCTCAGAAATAGTTGGTTTTTGACCGGTCAAGGCGGCTTTATCGTTAAAACCCTGCAACCAATGAATAACACTGTCACTCCCATGAAGACAATCCTGCTTGGCCTCGCCATGGCTGCCCTGCCCACACTCACGCACGCCCAGGGCTTTCAAATCGGCGTTAAAGGAGGGGTTAATCTCTCGAAACTAACGTTCGGCGAGTTCGTTAGAACCAGCACTAATCCTAATGGCTCTCCATCCGTTGATGTGAATGGCCAGACGCTCCGCGATAACATCTCCGACAGCTATAAAAGTCGCACGGGGACTACCTTCGGTATATATACCCGCTTCGGAAAAAACCTGTTTCTCCAGCCCGAACTGATGTACACAACCCGTGAAGGTCAGTTTGATGTGATTCGGAATGGGATGAAGGAAAATGTTACCATTAAAACGACCAGCTTCGACGTACCCGTGCTGCTTGGCCTGAAGGGCGGGCCGCTCCGCTTTATGGTGGGGCCGGTAGCCTCGTTCCGCATTGATAATAACGCAGGCCTTAGCGATGCGTTGAAGCAATACACCACCAGTACGCTGAACGATGCCTGGTCTAAAGCGTATTATGGCTACCAGATCGGCGGCGGGCTGGATTTAGGCAGCATCGGCCTCGACATTCGGCATGAAGGCAGCCTCTCCGATGTGGCGCAGGTAAACACCGATGGTGGTAGTTTCAGTCAACGCGCCAAGGCCTGGCAGATCACCCTGGCGTACAAAATTTTCTAACAGCGGTTGGATAGGCAACGCTAGCCTGACATAGAAAAGCCCGACTTCATAAATCGAAGTCGGGCTTTTCTATGTCAGGCAGGTGTGGGTTGTTAGTTCAGGTACTCCTGATATTGGTTGAGTAGCTGAGTGATCTCCCGCATACGGCGACGCGAGATGGTCACCTCCCGGTTATCGGCCATGCGGATGATCCGGTCACGGGCAAAAACGCCGTGCTGTACGTAAGCCAGATTGATGATGTTCGACTTGTGGATGCGGATAAAAATGGTGCTGTCGAGCGTTCTTTCAAACTCCTTGAGCGTTTTAGACATCAGGTATTTACGACGGTCGCGGGTGTGAATGAAGGTGTAATTACCTTCTCCCTGCAAACAAACAATGTCATCGACAGATACCATCACGGTGCGGTTCAGGTATGGAAGCGCAATTCGGTGTGCGTTGCGGGTGTACGAAGCAGGAAAGTGTGGCGTTACTGCTGGAACGGGCGGTGTAAGAAATTTAGCTTCCATAAGTCTTAAGCGATGTGAGGAGTAGATGATAGTTGACTGTTGAACTGATTCAAAACTACGGGACTCTTACCGTTTCCTAAAATACCTAATCAATGTACGTACATTTAAAATGACAACTAAATAACTGATTAACATGTAATTATAGAAAATTACTTTAACTTTTTTGCGTGTATCTGCGCAACGGATCACGTAGAAATACGTAGTCTTTATTTAACGGTAAAACAGTGCTTTATACGCAAAAAACCGGGTCGGTGAAGAAGCGTCTTCACCGACCCGGTTTCGATAAGGTCTTTCAGTATAGTGGTGGCTACCCTAGTTCACCAGAGAAGGGCTATAATCACGGATGCGGTCGACAAACATCTGGGCCCGACGGCGTGATATTTTCACCTGTTGCCCGTCAGACAATTCGAGTTCACCTTCTTTTTTGACGAAAAATTTGCGCACGAAACTCAGGTTCACAATACACGACTTATGAACACGAACGAAAGCCTGCCCATCGAGCAATGTTTCGTATTCTTTCAGTGTACGCGACACCAGCATTTTGGTGCCATCTTTCAGGTAAAAGTTGGTGTAGTTGCCTGAACCTTCGAGCCGAACAATTTCGTCGACCGACACGGTACGTTTACGGTCAAAGAAAGGAATCAGCAGTTTTTGGTTGTTGTTCGATGGGGTATTTTTTTCCACACTTTTGGGGAATGGCATCGACAGCGCATCGAAGAAAGATTCAGACGTCATGATTTTCATAATGGTTTGAGTGAAACGATAGACTAGGTCCTGGTGCTTATTATCAGGTGATTAGGCAGCTCAATTCCGGTAGCAGAGCGGGGGAAATGAGTTGCCCATCGTCTATCCAATAGTCAATAATCAGGCCCGTTTTGGCTACTGGGGCAATGGCTGGGGTGATTTGATGTAACTTTGTGCTTTAGAAACTTACGATGGCCACCGAACAGATTCTGATTATCGATTTTGGTTCACAGTTTACCCAACTGATAGCCCGCCGGGTGCGTGAATTGAACGTGTACTGCGAAATCCACCCCTACAACAACCTCCCCCCTATTTCGCCCGACGTTAAAGGGGTTATCCTGTCGGGCAGCCCCTGCTCGGTTCGTGATAGCGACGCACCCACCGTACACCTGGCCGCGTTCAGGCATAAAATGCCCCTGCTGGGTGTCTGCTACGGAGCCCAGCTACTGGCCCAGAGCAGTGGTGGTGAAGTGCAACCCTCCTCCATTCGCGAATACGGACGGGCCCGGCTGGGCACGGTCGACGCGGCAAACCGGCTGATGAAGGGAATCGACCAGCATTCGCAGGTGTGGATGTCGCATGGCGATACGATCACGCAGCTACCCGACAATTTTGAGGTTATTGCCTCGACCGAAACGGTGCGGGTAGCGGCCTTCCAGGCAACGGGCGAAGACACCTACGGCATTCAGTTTCACCCCGAAGTGACGCACTCGTTGCAGGGAAAGCAATTGCTGCACAACTTCGTGGTTGACGTCTGCGGTTGCAGCCAGAACTGGACGGCCGACTCCTTTGTCGACACGACGGTGGCGGACCTGAAGGCGAAAATTGGTGATGACAAAGTCGTGCTTGGCCTATCGGGCGGGGTCGACTCGTCGGTGGCGGCTACGCTCATTCACCGGGCAATCGGGCCGAACCTCTATTGCATTTTCGTTGATAACGGCCTGCTGCGCAAAGATGAATTCCAGGGTGTTCTGGACAGCTACAAAACGCTGGGCCTCAATGTAAAGGGCGTCGATGCGCAGGAGCAATTCTACCAGGCGCTGACCGGCCTGACCGACCCCGAAGCCAAGCGCAAAGCCATTGGCAAAACGTTTATCGATGTCTTCGATCAGGAGGCGCACAAGATCGAAGACGTAAGTTGGCTGGGGCAGGGCACCATTTACCCCGACGTGATCGAATCGGTATCAGTGAAAGGCCCGTCGGCCACTATCAAGTCGCACCACAATGTGGGTGGCCTGCCCGATTTCATGAAGCTCAAGGTGGTAGAGCCCTTGAATACGCTCTTTAAGGACGAAGTACGTGCCGTTGGCCGGTCGATGGGCCTGCCCGAGTTTATTCTGGGTCGGCATCCGTTCCCCGGTCCGGGTTTAGCCATTCGGATTCTGGGTGATATCACCCCCGAGAAAGTCGCGATTTTGCAGGAAGTCGACGCCCTGTTTATCAATGGCCTGAAGCGCGAAGGCCTCTACGACCAGGTCTGGCAGGCGGGCGCCATGCTGCTGCCCATTCAGAGCGTCGGTGTCATGGGCGACGAACGTACCTACGAACGCGTGGTAGCCCTTCGGGCCGTCACCAGCGTCGACGGCATGACGGCCGACTGGGCGCACCTCCCCTACTCATTCCTGGCCGACATCTCGAACGAGATCATCAACAAGGTAAAAGGCGTGAACCGCGTGGTGTACGATATTTCGTCGAAACCACCCGCTACGATTGAGTGGGAATAGGAGTCGATTTAAGTTCAAGGTCCAAAGTTCAAAGTCTAAAGTAGCTCTGCTAATTTGCAAAACCGCTTTGGACTTTAGACCTTGGACTTTAAACTTTAGACCCTAACCCCTCCCCACAATGTCTTTTCGGTTTATTATTCTGGTTTGTTTCTTCCTCGTTAGCCTGGGTGGCGCGGCCCAGTCGCCCCGGCACGATCTGCTGCGGTCGCTGGATACCCAACGCTTTACTGCCCAGGTTCAGAAAGATAGCCTGGCCCTGAATCGATTGCTGGCTAACGATTTGGTGTATACGCACTCCAGTGGCGTTGTCGAAACAAAGCAGCAGTTCATTCATAGCCTTGTCAGTGGCCGGTGGAATTACCAGGCCATTGAGGCCGACAGCGTCACCGTTCGGTTCTACGGGCCGGTGGCCATTCTGACCGGCCGCGCCCGTGTAACGCTCCTGATGGGCGACAAACCTACCCCCGTCATTATGATATACACCGACGTGTGGCATGAGCAGCCGATTGCCAGAGGTCGCGGCCGGAACGCCGGTTTGCCCCGCTGGCAGCTGGTTTCGTGGGCGGCCAGCCGGTTGCCAACTCCGTAGGGCTCGGCAGATGCCACTGTTTACCACTACCCGGCTTCCTTATTGGTGAAGGTGCTCTTTACGCTGGGTTAGCCACGTTCTGTTTTGTAGTTTTGCGACCCTCACATAGGCCGACAAAACCAGGCTAACTGCACTAACCCGTATGCAACAGAAAATCAGGCGCGAAGACGCCCTGGACTACCACGCCAACGGCCGCCCTGGCAAGCTGGAAGTTATTCCCACCAAACCCTACAGTACCCAACGCGACCTGACACTGGCCTATTCGCCGGGCGTTGCTGAACCTTGCCTGGCCATTGCCGACAACGTTGAAGACGTGTATAAGTACACGGCGAAAGGCAACCTGGTGGCGGTCATCTCGAACGGTACCGCCGTGCTTGGTCTGGGCAATATTGGTCCCGAAGCGGGCAAACCCGTGATGGAAGGCAAGGGCCTGCTGTTCAAGATTTACGCCGACATCGACGTGTTCGACCTTGAACTGAACACCAACGACATCGATGAGTTTGTGCGGACCGTGAAGATTCTGGAACCCACCTTCGGCGGGGTAAATCTGGAGGACATCAAAGCACCCGAATGTTTCGAGATTGAGGAGCGGCTGAAACAGGAATTGACGATTCCGATCATGCACGACGATCAGCACGGAACAGCGATCATCTCCGGTGCGGCCCTGCTCAACGCCCTCGAACTGGTGGGTAAAGCCATCGGCGAAGTGAAGATTGTCGTCAACGGGGCCGGGGCTTCGGCCATTTCCTGCACCAGACACTACGTGGCGCTGGGTGCCCAACTCGACAACATCGTGATGTGCGACTCGAAAGGACCGATTCGCACCGACCGCGCCGACCTCGACGTTCGCAAAGCCATGTTCGCCACCAGCCGCGACCTCACGTCGCTGGAAGCTGCTTTTTCGGGTGCCGACGTGTTCATCGGTCTCTCGAAAGGCAACGTGGTTACCCAGGCGATGGTGCAGAGCATGGCCGACAACCCGATCGTGTTTGCCATGGCCAACCCCACACCGGAGATCAGTTATGAGGAAGCGATGGCCGCCCGCCCCGACCTGATTATGGCCACGGGCCGGTCCGACTACCCCAACCAGGTAAACAACGTACTGGGCTTCCCCTACATTTTCCGGGGTGCGCTGGATGTACGGGCCACGGAGATCAACGAGCCGATGAAGCTGGCCGCCACGCTGGCCCTGGCCGAACTCGCCAAGAAGCCCGTTCCCGACATGGTGAACATGGCTTACAGTACCGACAACCTGATGTTCGGCCGGACGTACATCATCCCGAAACCGGTTGATCCGCGCCTGCTGGTCATGGTGGCCCCCGCCGTAGCGAAAGCCGCCATGGACTCGGGCGTAGCCAAGCAACCCATCACCGACTGGGAGGCCTATGCGCATCAGCTGGCCCGGCGACTGGGACAGGATAACAGCATTTCGAGGGTGATTCTGAACAAAGCCAAGAGTAATCCGAAGCGGGTTGTTTTTGCCGACGCCGAGAACCTGAAAGTGTTGAAAGCCGCCCAGCAGGTACGCGACGAGGGCATTGCCAAGCCGATCTTACTGGGCGAAACAGCCATGATCCGCCAGATGATCGAGCAAAACAGCCTCGACCTGGGCGACACCCCGATTCTTGACCCGCGATCGCCCGAGCAGGATGAGCTGATTGGTCGTTTTGCCGATGTATTTTTTCAGAAGCGGCAACGGAAGGGGCTCAATCCCCGCGAAGCCCGCAAGCTGATGTACTACCGCAATTATTTCGGGGCCATGATGGTGGAAACCGGCGAGGCGGATGCACTCATCTCCGGCCTGACGCGCAACTACCCGGATACGATTCGGCCGGCGTTGCAGATCATTGGTAAACAGGCTGGCGTGCAGCGGGTTGCGGGCATGTACATTCTGATGACCAAGCGCGGGCCGCTGTTTTTCTCCGATACGACGGTCAATTTCAACCCCACCGCCGAGGAGCTGGTCGAGATCACCGAACTGACGGCCCGTGCGGTAGAGCAGTTCAACATTAAACCGCGCATTGGTCTGGTTACCTACTCCAACTTTGGCTCAGCCCAGGGCGACGATGCCCAGAAAATGAGCAAGGCCGTGTCGCTGTTACAGGCTAAATACCCCGATATGATCGTCGACGGCGAAATTCAGGCGCACCTTGCCTTCGATACGGAGCTGCTGAAACAGAATCACCCCTTCAGCAAGCTTATCGAAGAGGGAGCCAACACGCTGATATTCCCGAACCTGTCGGCCAGTAACATTGCCTACAACCTGATGTCGGAAGTGGGTGGGGCCGATGCCATTGGCCCCATTTTGCTCGGCCTGCATAAACCCGTTCACGTACTCCAGCTCGGCTCTTCCGAACGCGAAATCGTCAACATGGTGGCCATCGCCGTCGTGGAAGCGCAAGGGAAATAATTTACGATGGACGAATTACGATGTACGATGTAAATGGCAGCTCCTACTGTCCGTCTCAAAGGCCACTTGCTGTATAGTAAGGCGTTGGGTTGTTTGTCAATATTGGTTGCGTAACCCTTAATTCGTAAATCGTAATTCGTAAATCGTAAATCATATCGTGGATAGTACCGAATTGAAGAAGCGAACAAAACGGTTCGCCCTGATGGTGATTGATCTTGTTGGACAAATTCCTGAGAACACGGCGGGAAGAGCCATCAGAAATCAACTTGTGCGTTGCGGCACGTCGGTTGGGGCTAATTATCGGGCGGCATGTCGCGCAAAATCAACGGCAGATTTTATATCTAAAATTGACAATGTGGAGGAAGAAGCCGACGAATCATGCTATTGGATTGAACTTACCGCTGAAGCTGCCTTACTACCACGCGAAACTGTTGCACCCGTCTGGCGAGAAGCAAATGAGTTGACAGCCATCTTTACTCAAATTAGTAAGACCTCGAAGGACAGCAGAGATAAGCTGAAAAGGGTCTGAGTTATCGGCCCTCTACATCGTAAATCGTCCATCGTACCTCGTAAATCACATGTCTCGCATATTAACCGGTATCCAGAGCAGCGGGCGGCCGCATCTGGGCAATATCCTGGGCGCTATCTTGCCCGCCATACAGTTGTCGCAACAAGCTGACAATGAGTCGTTTTTGTTCATTGCCGACCTGCATTCGCTGACCACGCTGAAAGAGGGCGACGCCCGTCGGGAATACGTGCGGGCCATTGCCGCCACCTGGCTGGCGTTCGGCTACGACACGGTTCGGAACACCATGTGGCGGCAGTCGCGGGTACCCGAGCATACCGAACTGGCCTGGTACCTGAACTGCTTCACCCCCATGGCGATGCTGCAAAACGCAACCTCGTACAAGGATAAGGTAGAGAAAGTGCCGGGGTCTGGAAGTGCCGGTTTGTTCACGTACCCGGTGTTGCAGGCGGCCGACATTCTGCTGTATGATACGGATCTGGTGCCCGTTGGGAAAGATCAGCGGCAGCATATCGAAATGACCCGCGACATTGCCTCATCGGTAAACCATCAGTATGGCGAAGAAATTTTCGTGTTGCCCGAAGCCCGCATCGACGAGCGGATCATGACCATTCCGGGCATCGACGGGGCCAAGATGAGCAAGTCGTACAACAACTACATCGACATTTTCCAGCCCGCCAACGAGTTGTATAAGGTTATTAAGAAAGATCAAATCCGACTCGACCCCGCTGGAAGAACCTAAAGAATCCGGACACCGACATTACGTTTCAACTCTACGAATTGATGGCTTCCGAGGAGCAGTCAGCCCAGATGCGGCGCAACTACGAAGCGGGTGGCTACGGCTACGGTCATGCCAAAAAAGAACTGTACGAACTGATGGTGGAACGCTTTGCCACCGAACGCGAACGCTTTACTGAACTGATGGCCGAGGGCAACCCCGAACTGGAACGCGAGCTACGCGCCGGTGAAGAAAAAGCCCGCGCCGTTGCTTCGGCCACCATCAACCGGGTACGCCGGGTAATGGGATTCAATTAACAGGTTCGGGTATATTACCCGGCCGGGCAAAGGATGAGTGGGCATAGGGCTCACTCAGTCCTTTCCACCATAACAGAAAACCCGATGAAGTCGAAGGTTATCTTGGGAAGCGCAGGGTTACCGGGTGGGCGTCGGGCGGTGTTGCGTATATTAACGAGTTTAAGGAGTAGGTCGAACCAGAAAGGTGCCCCGAAGGATAGGGCCGCAATGGTCAGTAGCCACCCCCCCACCGCCGACCAGCCTCTTTGGTCAGGCTGAAGACGCCAGCCGCTTTTAGCATCGATCCAGCCGACAGGCAGTTGTAAGGCATCAAACTTATTCGCCACAAACGTTACGTAAGCTGTTTGCAGCAACAGTTTATCAGAATCAGTAAGGTTAGCTTTGATTGTTTTCGTAGAGTCAGGGCCAGTAGCGGTGAATGCTGCTTATGCAGGAACGCGATAAACTCGGGTTCATTCTTCTTAAGCGAATCACTACCCTTCTCGGCCGTGCGGATAGCCTGAGCGACTACCCGCTCGCGCAGCCCGTCATCGTTGAAGAGCTGGTTGACGAGGTGGATTGAATCAATATTCAGGAGAACGGTAATCGCTATGGAAACAAGCCATACCACGCCCTGCGCATAGCGCTTGAACCAGCCGGAGACCTGCTCCATATAGCCGTTGTACCACTGCTCGAGCTGATCCTTAAACGCCTGAAAATCATCTGATTTAGCTAATATGGGCTCGATTAACTCGCGCACCTCGCTTACGGTGGTCTGTTTCAACCCCTGCTGAATAGCCGCAAGTGATTGCTTTGTTACATATTGATCAACGTTGCCTTGTTCGTCAGGCAAACGCCCGGCTTTGATCAGCAGATCAATCAGAACAGTTGAAAAAGAATCGGCCGATAAGTAACTGACCGGCTTCATGAACCCCCAAAACCGCTGCCGTTTAACAGCCGTCAGCTTATGAGCAAAAAACGCGGTGGCGAGCGGCTCGCCCAGCAACTTGTCGAGCGCAATCCGCAATAGCCTTGCCCGCTGCTCGATAAACGTGTTGATGAACTCAACAATACCCGATACGAATACGCTTAAAACAAAGAAGATGAAGATCAGGCCAATCGCTACGTCGAGCAGGACAGGTACGTTCATTTTCATAATCGGGTGGGTTTATAGGCCTCGTATTTAGCCCGATAAAGGTGTGGCAACGTATCGACATATTGACCGTGAGAATCACCCTTTCCGTATGTAGATTTACCCCCTTTATTACTCCATTAGTGACCTGATTTCCCCTGCGTTAATGACTGCCAACCCAACCCTGATTCGCGAACTGGCGAAAATGATCGATCATTCGCTGCTGCACCCGACCCTCACCGACGCCGAGTTGCGCGAGGGTTGCGCCGTGGCGTTGCATTACGATGTGGCATCGGTCTGCATTAAACCCTACGCGGTGCCGCTGGCCGCTGAACTACTGGCCGGTTCTGGGGTGCTGGTGGGCACTGTAATCGGCTTTCCGGCGGGCAATTCAACCACGGCCGTGAAGGTAGCCGAAACCATGCAGGCCTGCCGCGATGGAGCCGTTGAGATCGACATGGTGGTGAATATCGGCAAGGTGCTGGGTGAAGATTATGACTACGTTCGCCATGAGATCAAGGCTGTTCACGAGGCCTGCCGGGCCCACGGAGCCATTCTGAAAGTGATCTTCGAGAACGATTACCTGCCCAACGATTCGTACATTATCCGGCTTTGTGAGATCTGCACGGAAGTGGGTGCCGAGTTCGTCAAGACCTCAACGGGTTACGGATTTGTGAAAGGGGTAGACGGCAGGTACAGCTACGAAGGGGCAACCATTCCCCATCTACAGCTAATGCTCGATCATGTAGGGCCAACTGTCCGGGTGAAAGCGGCGGGTGGCGTGCGTACCCTCGACGGTCTGTTGCAGGTAAAGGAAATGGGCGTTTCCCGGCTCGGTGCTTCAGCCACAGCAACCATCATGCAGGAAGCCTACCGCCGTTTCGGTGCCCCCACAGCGGGCAACGTGCCGATGCCCGGCAGCGGTGAAATGAAAGGCTATTGATGCTTTTGTACATTTCCTACTTTGTTTGTCATTCAGACGCCAGGAGGAATCGTGGCGTTCCTGTTGAGAAGGAAGAGATTCTGCCATTCCGACGCCACGATTCCTCCTGGCGTCGGAATGACAACAAAGCGCAATTACCCTAATCCCCAATTACCCAATCCCTATGCTACATCTCGGTTTTGTCTCGGCGATCCTGCCCAATTATGACCTGAATTCGACGCTAAAGTTCGCTTCGACGCATGGATTCAAGTGCGTGGAATTAATGTGCTGGCCTTCAGGTAATGCTGATGCACGCCGTTACGCTGGCGTTACCCATATCGACGTCGATCACCTCGATGTCGCCTACGTGCATACGCTCTGCCAGCAATACGGCGTCTACATTTCCGGGCTGGGCTACTACCCGAACCCACTGGATGCCAACGCCGAGCAGGCTGAATTTTACCGGGAACATATCAAAAAGATCATCCGGGCGGCGGCGAAATTAGGTGTGCCGGTGGTGAACACGTTTATTGGCCGTAACCCGTCGCTGAACGTACAGGACAACCTGAAACTGGTTGCCGAGCACTGGCCTGCGCTGGTGAAGGTGGCCGAAGAGCATAACGTGAAGATCGGTATCGAAAACTGCCCCATGTGGTTCAGCGACGATGAGTGGCCCGGTGGCAAAAACATCGCCACGACCCCTGCCATCTGGGACCGGCTGTTCGAGATTATTCCCTCGCGGGCGCTGGGCCTGAACTACGACCCCAGCCACCTGATCTGGCAGATGATGGACGAGGTACGCCCTATCTACGACTATCGCGACCGACTGCACCATATCCATCTGAAAGACGCAAAACTCTACCGCGATCGTCTGGACCGGGTGGGCATCATGGCGAATCCGCTGGAGTACCATTCGCCCAAGCTCCCCGGCCTGGGCGATGTGCGCTGGAGTGCCTTCTTCGCCGCCCTCACCGACGTGCGGTATCGTGGCCCCGTATGCATCGAGGTAGAAGACAAAGCCTTTGAAGGCTCTCCTGAAGATAGACAATCCGCTATTCTGACCGCCCGGAATTACCTGCGGCAGTTTTTAGCAGACTAGTTATTGGGGGGGCTATTCACTACATTTAGTAGCATTTACCCATTTACCCATTCACCCATCATTTGCACGAAGTGGTGTGAAGCTGAAGATACATTTATCAGCTACAATACCCGGCTCTACCGATGACCTCTCAATAGAGCATTCAGTCGATTCAGTCATCTTTCATGCCAGTCGTTTTCAGTTGACAATACGTTTCCCAACTCCGTAACTCATTTGCAATCGCAAGCCTCCACCTATGAATACAAGTTCACTTCGCCTACTTCTCGCGGATGATGACGAAGACGATTGTTATTTTTTTAAAGAGGCATTAGCTGGTTTGCCTATTGCCACAACGCTGACCGTGGTACACGATGGGGAACAACTGATGGAACTACTCCATGACAAAACCTCTGACCTGCCCGATATTATTTTTCTCGACCTCAACATGCCATGTAAAAGTGGCCAGGAATGTCTACTGGAGATACGCCTCGACGTACGACTGAGGCGGCTTCCGGTCATCATCTTATCTACGTTTATCGGCCCGGATGTTGAAGAGAACCTGTACCGAAGTGGAGCGAGTCATTGCATCGTCAAACCGACTAACATTGCTCAACTCAAAGACGTCATTCAACGCGCACTTGCGCTGACAGTGGAGGATGACGGCTCAGCATCGGCCAAAGATGGCTTCATTATCGAGGTAGATCCGAAGGTGGGAATATCATGAAAGAAGACGGGAAAATACTGTCCGAAAACCTCTTCCCGGTGGTGGGTATCGGTGCGTCGGCGGGCGGACTGGAGGCCTTTCGGAGCTTTATCAAGGCCATATCTGACCAGTCGGGTATGGCTTATGTGCTGGTGCAGCATCTGGACCCCAACCACGAAAGCCTGTTGCCCGAACTGCTGCAAAAGGTCACGAATATTCCGGTGCTGGAAATTGCGGACGACGTTAAGGTTCAGCCCGACCATATTTATATTCTGCCCAGCAATAAAATGCTGGTGGCTAACGATGGCGTGCTACAGCTGAGCCCCCGCACCGCAAAAAAAGGGGAACTCAACCTGCCTATCGATCTTTTTTTTACGTCACTGGCCGAAATTCACCATAACCATGCTATCGGCGTCGTGTTGTCTGGCACGGGCAGCGATGGTACCAACGGCCTGAAAGCGATCAGGGCCCATGAAGGGATCACCTTCGCCCAGGACGAAGCGTCGGCAGGTTATCCGGGTATGCCCCATAGTGCCGTACAGGCCGAGGTGGTCGACTTTGTGCTGCCGCCCGGCGAAATGCCCCAAAAGCTCCTGGAAGTCGCCCGTATTATTAATGGAGAAGCCAGTAAGGAGTCAGCTGCTACGCAGTCGGATAACGATGTATTTGGCAAGATTCTGTCCCTGTTGCGTACCCGCCGAAAAACAGATTTCACCTATTACAAACAGACCACTATTCGTCGGCGAATCCTGCGCCGGATGGCGATCAGCAAAAACGAAACCCCGCTGATTACCTTCATTACCTGCGGGAAAACCCGTCAGAGCAGGATGCCTTGTATCAGGATCTGTTGATTCCGGTAACTTCATTTTTCCGCGACAATCCCGTATTTGATAATTTATGCGAATCCGTTTTCCCTCATATTACCAAAAAAACAGCCGGTGAACCTATCCGGGTGTGGGTGGCGGGGTGCAGCACCGGCGAAGAAGCTTACTCCATTGCGATCTGCTTTAGCGAATATCTGGGCGACAGGACAGGAACGGGTGCAGATTTTCGCCAGCGATTTGAGCGAACAGGCCATTGTTAAAGCCCGCGCTGGTATGTACACCAAAGCCGACGTGAGCGGGGTGAGCGCGAAGCGGCTACAGGAGTTTTTCACGAAAACCCATGGCGGTTACCAGATCAATAAATCGGTGCGGGCTATGTGCGTGTTTGCTCCGCACAATTTCCTGACCGATCCACCTTTTGGCAAACTGGATTTTATCAGCTGCCGCAACGTGCTGATTTACATGAGTCCGTACCTGCAAAAAAAGGCCCTCACCACCTTTCATTACGCCCTGAACCCAAGTGGATTTTTACTGCTTGGTAAGTCAGAAACCACCAGCGGTGTGCCTGACCTGTTTGCGGCTGCCGCCAAAAATGAAAAATTATTTACCCGTAAAGATGCGCCCACCCGGTTCATTCCAGTCGTTAGTGTGGACAGGGTACACACTTCCCATCCCACCAAAACGAACCCGAAAACCGAACCAATGCAAACCGATTTCCAGAAAACAGCCGACGATATTATTCTGGGTAAGTATTCGCCTGTTGGTGTGGTCGTGGATGAGTCGCTGGATATTGTGCATTTTCGGGGTAACACGGCTAACTATCTGGAACAATCGTCGGGCAAGCCCACCCATAATCTGCTGTTGATGGCCAAAAGCGGCCTGGCGTTTGAGTTGCGGAACGTGCTTCACAAGGTCAAGAAAGAAAAAGCCCCGGTTACCAAAGAAAACATCCCGGTAGACATAAACGGCAGCCTGACCAACATCACCATTGAAGCCATTCCGTTGCCTAACAGTATTGAGCCGCATTACCTAGTTCTTTTTCACAACAGCCCGTCCATTGGCAGTAAGCCGCCAACCGGCAACACGAAAACCAGCACAAGGTCGCGGAAAGACGATAAGGATTTGCGCATTCTACAGCTGGAGCAGGAACTGGTGCAGCTCCGCGACGATATGCGCGGCATTACCGAAGACCAGGAAGCCGTAAACGAAGAACTGCAAAGTGCCAACGAAGAACTGCTGAGTGGCAACGAAGAGTTGCAAAGCCTGAACGAAGAAGTGGAAAGCAGCAAAGAAGAACTGCAAAGCACCGTTGAAGAACTGACGGTAGTGAATCAGGAAATGGTTAGCCTGAATGAACAGGTAACCGACGCCCGGGATTATGCCGAAGCCATTATTGCCAATATCCGCGAGCCGCTGCTGGTGCTGAACCGCAACCTGCGGGTAAAACAGGCTAACCAGTCTTTTTATCGAACATTCCGGGTCAGTGAAGCCGAAACGGAAGGGACGCTGGTGTATGACCTGGGCAACCGCCAGTGGAACATTCCCCAACTGCGCACGCTTCTGGAGCACATTCTGCCCGAAAAATCGACGTTCAGTGATTTTGAGATTACCCACTACTTTACCGAAATCGGGGAGCGGATCATGCTGCTGAACGCCCGTGAGATCGTGAATAAAAAAAGCGCGGACAGACTGATTCTGCTGTCGATCGAAGACATTACCAAAGCAGCAAAAGCGCGGGATGCTGAACGGCTGGCAACGAAACGATTTCAGTTCATCGCCGACTCAATGCCGCAAAAAGTCTGGACGGCGGATGCTGCCGGCAACGTGGATTACTATAACCAGAGCTGGTTCGACTACACCGGGCTTCCGTTCGACGACCTGAAAAGTTTGGGATGGGAAAAAATCATTCACCCCGACGACCGGGACGAGTATAAAAAGCGCTGGCAGCAATCCATTGATTCCGGTGACGATTTTGAGATGGAGCACCGCTTCATAAACGCGGCGGGTGACTACAGATGGCATCTGAGCCGGGCGCTTGCCTACAAAGATGAAAGCGCTAACATCAACATGTGGGTCGGCACTAACACCGAAATCCAGGAGCAGAAAGAACAGAAAGAAGTACTGGAAAAAGCCGTCGTCAGCCGGACGCATGAACTGCGGTTGGCTAACGAAACGCTGGGCAGAAAAAATGATGAGCTCAAAAAGATGAATAAAGAACTCGAATCGTTCACGTACATATCGAGTCATGATTTGCAGGAACCGCTCCGAAAAATACAGACCTTAGCCAACAGCATTCTTGAGAAAGAAAATCAAAATCTCTCTGTTGGCGGCCGGGACTCGTTCAGGCGGATGCAGCAGTCAGCCGAACGGATGCAGCGCCTCATTCAGGATCTGCTTGCCTTCTCCAGGCTGAGCAGCCACGAATTGAACCGCGAAACCATTGAGTTCGGCCTGCTGGTGAACGAGGTAGTGAACGAACTCAGGGAGACTATCGACGAAAAGCAAGCTATCATCGACGTTACCGACCATTGTCCGGTCAATGTAGTGGTATTTCAGTTTCGCCAGCTGCTGACCAACCTGATTAGCAATGCCCTCAAATTCTCGAATCCGGCCATACCTCCACACATTCGCATAACCTGTGTTGTGGTGAAAGGCAGCGATGCGGCGAACGACCTGTTAGTACCGAACGAGACGTACTATCACCTTACCGTGAGCGATAACGGGATCGGTTTTGACCAGAAATACAACGAAAAAATATTTGACGTTTTCCAGCGGCTTCACCGAAAAGAGCAGTACGATGGCACGGGCATTGGTCTGTCTATCGTGAAAAAGATCGTGGAAAATCACAACGGCCTTATCCTGGCCACGGGCGAGCTGACCAAAGGTGCCCGGTTCGATGTTTACATACCTACCACCGAAGAATCCCAGCGTTGATACCTTGCTAAACAACGCCAAACCAGTCACACATGGCTTGTTGCTACCGTGAGGCCGGGGTAACCCGGCCTCACGTGTCGTGCGTTATGCTGCCTCAGCTACGTTGGTAAAACTTGGTTCGTCGGCACTGGGTCCGTAGCTGCCGGGAATCGGGATATCTAACAGCCGCAGATAAACGCCCAACTGAGCGCGGTGATGCACCGTCTGTGAATAGGCCATCCGGATTACTTCGCCTTTGGTATCGGTGCTGAGAATTACGTCACCATTGCGCATGGTCCAGGTAGGTTCCAGATCCGCTTCGGTAGCATTGCTCAGCGCCGCTTTCCCCTCGGCCAGCGATTTTTCAAACAAAGCGAGGACGTCGGCTGTGCCGGCAACGGGCGTTGGCGTATAGTCCATGGTGGCAAAATCAATGCCGTCGGTATGAAGCGCCATGACTACCCAAGTTGGCAACTCGGCAATATGAACGGCCAGGTTACGCATCGGCATGCTTTTGGGATGCGGCCGCCAGTCGTATTTATCGTCTGGAATCCGGCTGAGCATTTTACGGGTCGTCTGAGCCTCTAACTCCATTTCCTTCTGCAGCATTTCGATGATTGACATAGCGCGATTTGGTTTGATTGTAACCTAAAGTTCGACGTAGGTGGTGACAGCCCTATGTCAGTAGGGTCTGCGTGATTATCTGTTTTTGATACCTACCTGGCGAAGTAACGCCGATACAAAAAAGCGACCAGCCCGGTTGCCCGAACTGGTCGCTGTACGCTCATGAATCGATTCTGAGTTTACTTCATCATCTGATCCAACAGGAGATACCGGTCACGGTGTGCTTCTGTCTCCCCCTTCGTGTTCACGTCGATCCGCATCACCGGCGCGGGCTGATCGGGCTTCAGTGCATTCCAGGTTGGCAGGCCCGCCCCATTTGGGTTACCCGTTTTGATGAAATTGGCAAAATAAGCCTGCATCGTTTTCGACACTTTCTCGTCGTCAGGCGTCCAGGCGTAGACCTTGTTGCCTGCCAAATTACCCATAGCGTACTCGATTTCGGCTGAATGCACCGCCCCTTTAGGAGGAGCCTGCCGGGGCGCTGATGCGTCCGCATTTCGAACAACACCACCCGCCAGACCGGCCGTGGCGTTACCCATTTCGGGAACCATTGCCGGACGGGGACGGGCATAATAATAACGGTACACGGGCTTACCACCTGTTTTGCTGTGCATATCGGCCCATTTCCAGGTGCTGAAACCGATAAACCGGTCGCTGGCCAGTTCCGTAGCAACCTGCACTACGTCGGCATCGGTTGCCGGTGCATAGGCTTTTAGTACGTCGGCGGCCTTATCGCCATATACTTTCTGCACGCCTTTTGTGTAGTTGGCAATTGTAGGCTCTTCGTTTCCAAGAATCCCTTTGTAACCCGATTCCTCTGAGTTCCAGCCAACCAGCAGCGGCACGTGCGCCTGTTCGCCCGCCGCGAAAATGGCGGGTACCGATTTGGGGAAGAAGTACCCATCGACGCAGGTACTGAAGCGCGGCGTGCCTTGTTTGGCGGTGGCTTCCAGCACTTGTTCAGCAGGCATGGCCCGAAGCTCAGCCAGCGAATTGGCCCCCAGCATACCCGCAAACTTCACACCCATCGCCTCCGCATCGGCCAGGCTGGTGGGCGTTAACGTACCCATCAACGAGCCACTCTCGCCGATTGCCCCGGCAATCGAGATTTCTCGACAGTGGCGAGGCCATCTGGGCACTAACCGACGTTGACCCGGCCGATTCGCCGGCAATCGTCACTCGTTTTGGATCACCACCAAAGGCAGCAATATTTTTCTGCACCCACGCCAGAGCAGCCTGCTGATCGAGTAACCCGTAGTTGCCCGACGCTTTGTTGGGCGATTCTTTTGTCAGTTCGGGATGGGCCATGAAGCCGAATACACCCAGCCGATAGTTGACCGTGAGGGCCACAATACCCTGCCGGGCCATGCTTTCGCCATCGTAACGCGGCTCAGAGCCATCGCCCGCCACAAAGCCCCCACCGTAGAAATAGACCAGAACGGGCAACTTCTCGCTGGCCGATTTAGCGGGCGTCCAGACGTTGAGGTAGAGGCAATCTTCCTTCACGCCATCAGACCGGAAGTTCATATCGCCAAAAAGAGCCCGTTGCATAGCGCGTGGCCCGAAGTGATCGGCCTTCCGCACGCCAGTCCAGTTTTTGGGTGCCTGCGGCTCGCGCCAGCGCAGATCACCAACAGGAGGAGCGGCAAAGGGAATACCCTTAAACGAGCGCAAACCGCCCGTTTCGGTCACGCCTTCCAGCGTTCCGTTGGCAACCTGCACACGCAACGGCGCATTGGTTTTGGTTGTCTGTGCGGGTGCAACGGTGGCCAGGCCAACACACGCCAGTAAGAGAGTCAATTCAGATTTCATCAGTAAACCAGATGTTTATATATAAAGATGTAAAGCAGTCAGCG
Organism: uncultured Cytophagales bacterium; assembly: GCA_963750355.1. Lineage (GTDB taxonomy): Bacteria > Bacteroidota > Bacteroidia > Cytophagales > Spirosomataceae > Fibrella. Next base: position 327,479 of record CAVVQL010000007.1, read on the forward strand.
CTATGATTCATACTGTTGTGCACACCTCGCCCTGTTTATAGGGCGTGTTGCTTCGGTCGGCGGCACATCACAAGACGCCTCAGTAAATCTGATCTGACAGTACGTCTAGCCACAGTTCGCTCGCTGAAGCTGAGCTGTAATTGGGCATAGTCTCCAGACTATGTCCAGGTGATTGCCGGTCTCTGACCGGCGTGTAACTATAAGCTAAATTATTGGTTATCAATGTATGTACGCTACGCCGGTTGTAGCAATATGCCGGTCTGAGACCGGCTATCGCTTGGACATAGTCTGGAGACTATGCCCAACTTCAGAATACATTCACCCAACTTCAGACTACGTTCGATCTAGTTAAAGCAGATCAACCTCGATAAGTCCTTTTTGGCCGCTGTAATTTCGGGCGCTCGAATACAGGTAATCCTGCGGCTCGTCGACCCAACCCGCCACCACTGGATTCATGTGGATGTAGTCGAGTTTCTGATCGATAAATTTATTAGACGTAATTTCTACCGGATGGTTTTCATGCGTCCAGAATTGGTGATTTGAATTCCGGACATGCCGCTGGGCCGCAAACTCGAAGCGCTTCAACATCCAGTCTTTTCGGCTCTCTGAGTCGTTGGTGGCTATTTCTTTCAAAATACTCGTTGCCGTGAATTTCTTCAGATCACGCACTACGTCAGGCAGGTTTTCCTGCTTGGCCCGTACCATCAGATGCACATGGTTACTCATAATCACGTACCCGTACAGCTCCAGGCCTTTGTGTTGGCGACAGTACGTGAGGCTATCCAGAACGGTATCCCGATAGGTCCGACGCGTAAACACATCTACCCAATCGATGACTTGTAGCGTTAGAAAGTGCGTAGCGGCTGGGTCCCGAATCAAGTAGCCCTGGCTCATGTGTTGATAAGGTATGGATGTATGGGTTGGGCATAATCTCCAGACTATGCCCAGGTGATTGCCGGTCTCCGACCGGCGTGTAATAATAATGTAATTTACTGATCGTCAATAGTCATTTACGTTACGCCAGTTTGTGAATTACGCCGGTCTGAGACCGGCTATCGCCTGGACATAGTCTGGAGACTATGCCCAACATGGACTATGCCTAACCTGCTGACGAATACGGTTACCGGGCTACTTCGATCTTGTACTTCCTGCCTTTCATCTTCTCATTCTGGATGCGGCTGAGCAGGTCGGCGACTTTACTGCGGCGGACGGACGCAAAGGACATGAAATCGCCGACTTCAATGCGGCCAAGGTCATCTTTGGCGAGTTGGCCTTTCTGCGCGAAAAAGCCCACGATGTCTACTTTATTGATCTTGTTCTTCTTGCCGCCGCTGATATAAACGGTGGTGTAAGCGGGCGGTTCAGGCAGGGCGGGTGCCGTGGCAGGTAGTTTAAACTCGTCCAGGTTATCGGGCAGGTAGTGCGGGGTCGATTCGTGGCGGGGGATGAGTACGAAGGCGGTGCCGGCCGCGTGCATGCGGGCGGTACGTCCGTTGCGGTGGGTGAACTCGGTTTGGTGGGGCGGCAATTCGTAGTGAATCACGTACTTCATGTCGGGAATATCGAGGCCACGCGCGGCCAGATCCGTCGTGATCAGGTACGTTACGCTGCCACCCCGGAACCTGATTAAGGCCCGTTCGCGGTCGTCCTGTTCCAGCGCACCGTGATAGGCGGTACTGTGCAGGCCCTTGCTGTTCAGCCAGTTGCTGAGTTGCTCAACGGTATCGCGGAGATTACAGAAGATCAGCGCGGCCTCTGAACCAAGGGTGCATAGCAACCGGAACAGGGCTGCCCGGTCGTCGGGGCCATCGGTGTATACGGCTTTCAGCGTGAGGGCGGCGGGCTTATCCTCATCGGCCTCAAACGTCAGCGTGGTGGGGTTATGCAGGTCGATAAAATCGGGGATAGCAATGCCCGACGTGGCCGATACCAGCACCCGCGTTTGCAGGTTGGGCAGGTTGTCGATGATGTAGGCCATCTCGTCGTGGAAACCCAGCGTCAGCGATTTATCAAACTCATCGAGCACCAGCGTCTGTATCCCGTCGGTGGCAAAATTGCGGCGCGTCAGGTGGTCGGCAATACGGCCGGGCGTGCCAATCAACAGCGCGGGCGGGTTGCTCAGGTTCTTTACTTCTGTTTCTACCGAATGCCCGCCATAACAGACGTTTACTTTAAAGCCCGTCGCCATTTTACGCCATACCTGCTCGATCTGCATGGCCAGTTCGCGCGACGGCACCATCACCAGGCACTGCACCTTGCCCTGATCGGCCTGAAGCAGCCGCAGTACGGGCAGCAGGAAGCCCAGTGTTTTTCCCGACCCGGTAGGAGCCATCAGAAAGGTGTCGGTGCCGGGTTGTATGGCCTCTTCAGCAGCGGCCTGCATGGGATTCAGCGCTTCAATGCCCAGGGCAGCAAGAACCTGCGTACGTATGTCATTCATTGTGTAAAAGTACAGCTTATCGCACCTATAAAGCGGGAAGGAAACCTTATTGGCTGATTTTGAGCTTCTATCTACCTACAGCGGTTCCTTCCCGCTTTATCCGTTTGCCGTACCTTTGCGGTATATAAGACAGCAATACCATGACATTTGCCGACCTCAATCTCAATAAACCCCTACAGAATGCCCTTACCGACCTAGGCCTGACTACCCCAACTCCCATTCAGGAACGGGTATTTTCGGTGGTTATGTCGGGGCGCGATGTCTGCGGCATTGCCCAAACCGGCACGGGCAAAACCATTGCCTATCTCCTGCCCTGCCTGCGCCAGTACCAGTTCGCCAAAGAACGGGTTCCGCAGCTGGTCATTCTGGTACCCACGCGTGAGCTGGTGGTGCAGGTGGTTGACACGGTCCGGCAGCTGACTACCTACATGAACCTCGCGGTGGTGGGCGTGTACGGCGGCGTGAACCTGAAACCACAAACGGCCGAGGTGCAACAGGGTGCCGATGTGCTCGTAGCCACCCCCGGCCGACTGGTTGATCTGCTGACCTCAGGCGCAGTGAAGATGAAGGCCGTGAAGAAGCTGGTGATCGATGAGGTCGATGAGATGCTGAACCTGGGTTTCCGAACCCAACTGAAAATCATTCTGGATCTGCTGCCCCCGAAACGGCAGAATCTGCTGTTCTCGGCTACCATCACGCCCGACGTGGAACTGCTGATCGAGACGTTTTTTACCAGTCCCGTACGGGTCGAGGCGGCACCCGTTGGGACCCCGTTGACCGGCATTGCCCAGATGGCGTACCCGGTTCCCAATTTCAACACGAAGATTAACCTGCTGCACTTGTTGCTGGAACGCGATGCGGCCATGAACCGCGTGCTGGTCTTTGTCTCGACCAAAGCCCTTGCCGACGTGCTGTATGAGGACCTGTCTGACCGATTACCGGATCAGGTAGGCGTTATTCACTCTAACAAAGCACAAGCGAAGCGATTCGAGGCCGTAAATCAGTTTCAGGACGGCACCATCCGCGTGCTGATCGCCACGGATATCATTGCCCGTGGCCTCGACGTGGCCGATGTGTCGCACGTTATCAATTTTGATCTACCCGAAGAGCCCGAAAGTTACATCCACCGGATTGGCCGTACGGGTCGGGCCGACAAAAAAGGGATCGCCATTGCGTTCATCACCGAGGCGGAACAGGATCGCCAGACAGCCATTGAAACCCTGATGAATTACCCGATTCCGATGGTGCCCGTTCCCGCCGACCTGCTGATTTCACCCGTGCTGATTGAGGACGAAAAGCCAAAGGTAAACATGAAGACCATCACGGTGAAAACGGTAAAGCGCGAAGACGTGGGCCCGGCGTTTCATGAGAAGGCCGCAAAAAACCAGAAAGTGAACGTCCGCCGCGATTATGCCGCCGAAAAGATGCTGAAATACGGTCGCCCCATTAAGCGAAGCGGGAAGAAGTAACAACCGGGTGCCAGACTTGCCGGTGCCTTTCCATTAACGTACCCACTCTATGCCCTTTTCTGACCTCGGCTTGTCGAAGCCACTGCTGAACATTATTGCGGAGCAGGCCTACCAAAAGCCCTATCCGATTCAGCAGGAAGCTATTCCGCCGATTCTGGTTGGAAAAGATGTGCTGGGCATTGCCCGAACCGGCTCTGGCAAAACGGCCAGCTACGTGCTGCCCATCCTCGAACGGCTGCAGCGACAGCGCGCCCCGGTGCGGAGTTCGGTCAGCCACCGGGTGCTGGTGCTGGTACCCACCCGCGAACTGGCGGCGCAGGTAGCGCAGGTATTCCAGACGTTTGGGGCCAATCTGCCGCGCCGAATCAAAACGGTAGCGGTGTTCGGGGGCGTCTCGGCCAACCCGCAGATGATCGCCGTGCGCGGGGCCGACGTGCTGGTAGCCACACCCGGCCGCCTGTTGGATCTGGTCGCGCAAAACGCGGTGAAGCTATCGGGAATTGATACGCTGGTGCTCGACGAAGCCGATAAAATGCTTGAACTGGGCTTTGCCGACGAGATGAAACAGGTGGTTGATCTGCTCCCAGCCAAACGCCAGACAGTCCTGTTTTCGGCTACCCTGGGCGACGCCATTCAGGATATGGGTACGCTGGCACTGCGCAAACCCGTTAAGATCGAGATCGTGGAAGAAGAGCAGGCCATCGATCAGATTCGGCAAACGGCCTACCGCGTTACACCAGAGCGGAAAAGTGCCCTGCTCCGCTACCTGATCAAATCCGGACAGTTGACGCAGGTGCTCGTCTTCGTTTCCACCACCCGCACAGCAGATAATCTGGTAGCCAAGCTGGCTAAGAACGGCATTCAGGCCGTGGCAATGCACGGCCACAAAACGCAGGGTGCCCGCACCGACGCGTTATCACGCTTTAAATCGGGCCAGTTGCCCGTGCTGATTGCCACGGATCTACTGGCGCGGGGCATCGACATTCAGTTTCTGCCCCATGTCATCAACTTCGAGTTGCCCCGCTCACCCAAAGATTATATTCACCGCATTGGCCGCACGGGCCGGGCCGAGGCATCGGGTGAAGCCATTTCGCTGATCACCCCCGACGATGAACACCACTTTGGCATCATCCAGAAAAAAATGGGCAAGCGCGTTGACATGATCGACGCCGCTGAACTTAATCTGGCTGGGTACTAGCTCAGAACAGTTGAGCCCAGACTAAGGAAACCGGCCCTTTCTACACAACAAAGCGGATGAGAAGAAAACGGACCACCCCTTATCGTCGGAAGGACAAAAAAAGCGGGCCGACCATTCTTCAGGGCGACAAGCTGACTATCATTGGCTTACACCCCAAATAGTGTACCCAGCATCCGCGTGAATTCGGTTTGGAAGGGGGCGTCAATGGTGATTGCTTCGCCGGTATCGGGGTGCGTAAACTGAAGCTGACGGGCGTGGAGCAACATGGTGTTCATCCCGAATTGCTCCAGAAACAGCTTATTCTGCTTATTACAGCCGTGGGGCCGATCACCGATGATCGGGTGCAGAATGTGCGCCATGTGTTTCCGCAACTGGTGCATCCGGCCCGTCGTTGGTGTCAGTTCAACCAGTGAGTAACGCGATGTGTTGTGCTTGCCGAATGGGATCGGTACTTCCGTCCGCTGCACCGTTTTCATGGCCGTGAATGCCTCCTGCAACGTACCCGGCTTTCCATCCCCGTCATCGCGGCGGAGTGGGTAATCAATGGCCAGTTCATCGGGGGTGTACCCCCGCACAATCGCCAGGTAGGTTTTACGTACCTGCCCGTCGGCAAACTGCCGTTGCATGGCCGAATTCAGCGCTTCGGTCAGGGCGAAGAGCAATACGCCGCCCGTCTTGCGGTCGAGCCGATGGACGGGATACACACGCTGGCCCAACTGATCGCGCAGCAGTTGTACGGCAAACTCGCTGGCATCGGCGGCAATGAACGAGCGATGCACCAGCAGCCCGTGCGGTTTATTGATGGCCACCAACCCATTGGCCAGATGCAGAATCGGCAAATCGGTCATCAATACGTTGTTAATTCTGTTCCCTTTACCACTACGCTCACCTTAACAGCCTTACTTTTCCTCCTCGCCCAGATTATGAACATCTCCACAATCCGGCTTAGTTGCGGGTGGTGTCGGCTCATAAGCAGTGATAAATAGATTTTAGTTTCCCCATCAGTGGCTGTCCGGTCGAACTTGGCTATGTCATCTGTAGTGGCGGTCTTGTTGTAAAACCACAGGCCAAATTTGCGAAATCGCGCCCGTTCACGCCCGTCCGACGAATCACAGATAAATACGATGACGTGCCGCCTGGGCAGAAAGAAGTGTTCAAAGATGGCGAAGATCGTTGGGGCAACTGTCGCATCGGCCGGCAACCGACCACCCGTTGGATTATCGGCTACTGAGATGACCATCTCGAATACGTCGGCATCAAGCGCTTCGTAAGCGGCAAAGAAGTCGGAAGAAGGGACAAACTTTATCTCGTAGGTTATATCGTTGATGGTAGTGAAGTAATACGAATTAAATTCACCTCCCAAAAAAGTGTATTCATAGGTGTTACTCTGATTTCCGCTTTCCATTAACCTCTTTTAGTTTTGCTACAACTGCCCGAATTTCGGGGTTGTTCTGGTAGTTCTCTACCGCTTCACGCTGAACCTGTCTTTTAACATTGAGGAGCTGGCGGATAATGTCCATCCCACGCAGCGGTTTGGTTGGCGTTTCCATATAGTCGGTGTTTTTTTACTAAGGTAGGACATTGATTAACAGCAGCATTCGCAAATAAGTTACGCAGGAAAACCAGGGACGGCTTTCACTTCTTCGATCTGTTTCCGGTGCCGTTCGCCATGCGACGCCAGCAACAGAACGGCCTGAAACGCATCCAACGTACCCAGGAAAGGATGCTCAACATAGTGCGTCCGGTAATCCTCCGTTGTGGTTTGCACGAAGTCGATGGCAGCAGCGCGCTGTTGCTCAAATGCGGCCAGCGCGGCCTGTACATCGGCGTAACGGCCTGTTGGTATGAAGACGGCTGGTGCAGGAGCAACCGTTCCCCGGCTCCGGACAGCTTTGATCACATACACATCCGACAGCTTCACAGCAGCGCGGCGGTCCGGGTCGGCGGGTAGGCTCATGGCCTGCTGTATACTCCTGAAAATACCCCGGTCGACCAGGACAATGTGCTCGGCACATTCAGCGATCGACCAGCGGTCTGGGGCGGGTTTGTACTGTTGCTGCGCTGCCGATAGGCCATTCAGCGACTGCCTGAGGCTGTCGCGGGTTGCCATCAGCATGTCGATAGCGTAGCTGCGTTCGGTATCCGTAACCGGGCCGACTATAGTTGATGGGTGACGATCTTCCATACCGACGAAAATACGGGAATGGACCGCCCCGGCAAAATCAAACTACCTTCGGGTTATACGCGTTAATCCTGTGGGGGTTTACAATCACCCCATCGCTCATGCTCAATAAGTCGTTCCGGGGCTCACTGGCCCTCTTTATCCTTTGCTTCATCTTGCTATTCACCAACGCGTTCAGCCTCTCCTTCACCAGCAAACGCTTCAACGATATCCCCTACAAGGCTACAACAGCCCCCGACTTCAGCGCCGAAAAGAATATCCTCGACGTGTATCGGCCCAATGGAAAATCGGATAAGCCGTATCCGGTGGTGGTCTTTATCCACGGTGGCAACTGGAATAGCGGCAGCAAGAACATCTACTGGTTTATTGGGCGGCGGCTGGCCAAACAGGGCGTTGTGGCGGTGATTATCAGCTACCGCCTGTCGCCCGGCGTACAGGTGCCCGCCATGGCCGACGATTGCGCGCAGGCCGTTGCCTGGACCAGCCAGCACATTGCCGAGTACGGCGGTGACCCCAACCGAATCTACGTCATGGGCCATTCGGCGGGCGGCGGACTGGCGGCCTTACTGGCTACCAACAAGGCACTCTTCACGAAAATTGGCCTCGCGACGAACCCGGTAAAGGGAGCCATTCTGGATGATCCGGCGGGGATCAATATGTACGACTACCTGAAAAAGATGGAGTTTCCGAGCGATAAGCAATACCTGGCCTCATTCGGTGAAGAGGCAGAAGGCTGGCGGGCCGTATCGCCGCTTTATAACGTACAGGCTGGTGCCCCACCCATGTTGCTGTATACGGGTGAGAAAACGTACCCAAGCATCATCAGCGGGACTAAAGCACTGCACGAAAAATTGCAGGCCGTGGGCACCAAAAGCAAGTACACCGTCATACCCGGCAAAGGGCACATTCCGATGGTAACGCAGCTGTTCTGGAAACGCAACATCATCTACCGCGACCTCTTGTCGATGGTCAGGTGAAAGGCCAACACCGGTTCGCGTTACCACCAGACTGGCATCTTTGACGAACCGAGGACCATCAGGGATTAGGGAATGGACACGGCCTCCTCCTTACTGCCCCGACACCAGGCATGCACGTCGGGTGTCCAATTGTCGGTGAGCGTGTACCGATAATTATAGATGATTCGGCCCCGTTCCGTGCTGATCGATACATATTCGTCCGGCTTGATCCAGTCCGAATAAAGGACTGGCCCTTTTGTAGAGTCGGCAGTTTCCTCGTACACCCGGACAAAAGCCCGTGTGCGTGCCCTTATATACCCTTTCTCCACGGCATCGCGGGGGGCTTCTGTCCAGGAACACAGGAACGCCAGTATGCCGATGAGGGTGAAAAGAGGGATATATTTTAATGGGTTAGTGAACCAGCTCATAGTTGACGCGACTTTAATCGTAGGTTGATATATACCGTCTACTCTATAACCAGATTAGTTAACCTCTGTTTAATTACGTTTTAATGGCCTGACCACCAGAAAACAAGCCTCAGTTGAAAAGGAAGGCATGCGACAACCTGGCTTAACCAAGGTGTACCTTTACCGCCTGCCAAATTGCACATTGTAGCCGATATAGGGGTAGACTTTAAACCGAATGTAATTGTAGGATAGCCTCCCGCCATATACATACCGTTGATCTCCATACGACAGCAGGCCCAGATCGAAAGCATGGTACCGGCGATGAATGCGTAGTGCCGCCCCCAACCGGGCCAACGCAGCACACCTGAGTGCGGTTGCCTAACCCTGATTGTATTATCACTGATGAACGTGAGCGAAGAACTGAGCCGCTGCATAGTACCAATGGCAAGCCACCCTTCTTCCTGCTGGAACGAAAAGGCATCATCAATTCTAAATGTGTAGCCTAGTGTGAAGTTACTATGTTGATCACCAAAGGTGGTCGTTACCTGTCCAAGCACCGCTGTCAGCGTCGAGGATACATATTCTGGCCCTTGTAGATGCAGGCTCAGCTTAGCACCCACATGCACTTTCCGTCCAAGTGGAACAGCAACCCGGGAGTACAACTGCGTACCGAAACCCGTATTCGTATACACGGCTTCACTCAGCGGTTGCGAGGTAGTATACAGGCCCGTGAATAGCGGGTTAAACACCACACCCGCACTCCAGCCATTGGTGATCCCTGCTTCCAGCTCATTACGGATCAGGTAGGTGTTCCGGTAATACACCGTTCCGGCGCGGGGCGTGAAGGCCGTTTTGCCACTCATCAGGTAGGGTATTGCATCTGGATCGGCTCCGTCGGGTACACTCGTCTTCGTAATTGGCAACGATGGCAGGGCGGTTGAAGCAGCTACAGTGCCCGTACTCAGAATATCGGTCGGGTCGATGTACGTCTGCGTGCCGTGAGCCTGCCGAACGACTACAGCTACAGGTGTCTTCCTCACAATGCGACCATACACGGTTGAACCGTCTTTCAGGCTGAACAACGTAACAGGGTCACCAGACTGGCCGGGTGGCAGGGGCTTTTGGCTGGTCTGACGAACAATCTGCGATGGCTCAAGGTAGGTCAGGTCGCCGTCGCGCTTGCGGACCACCACTACGCTACTATCCTGTCGAATCAGTCGCCCGGTGATCACCGTACTGTCAGTCAGCACAAAATACAGTGTCGATGGCTGCTTACCCGTCTGAACGGGTTGGGCGAAAAGAGGATGTAGCCCACTGAAGGCGATGGACAACAAGGCAGTGAACAGCGTTTTCAAACGGGTGGCAGTTTAAGAATGGAGTAGCAAGATGATGAATAGAGATGGCAATTAAGTAAACGCCAGCCCCTTTTTTCAGTCCTTATCCATAGACCCCCTACCAGCCACTACAGTTGGAAACGAAATGTACTCCTACCATGACGGATCGCTCTGCTCCTACCCTGCCCGTCGGGCTACTCGGCCACCAGGCGCAGCAACCGGCCGGGGTTTTCGACCGACACGTAAATGCTGCCATCGGGTGCCTGCTTCACATTGCGGACCCGGTTGCCTTCCAGCAGTTTTGCTTCACGCACTACCTGATTTCCGTTCATCTCCAGACGGCTCAGGTACGTTAGGGCCAGTCCGCCCACCAGCAAGTTACCCTTCCAATTCTTAAACGAGTCGCTGGTAATGAAGGCCAGACCACAGGGGCCGATGGAGGGTGTCCAGGTGTAAACAGGGTTCTCGACACCCGGCATGGTGGGGCTGGCGGAAATGGTTGTTCCGTCGTAATTGACACCGTAGGAAACCAGGGGCCAGCCGTAGTTTTTGCCCTTCTGAACAATGTTCAACTCGTCACCACCTTTGGCACTATGCTCACTTTCCCACAGATCGCCCGTTGCCGGGTGTAGAATCAGCCCCTGCGGGTTGCGATGCCCGTATGAGTACACCGTGGTGGCCGTTGTGTTTCCGGGAAGAACGGGGTTGTCGGCGGGCACTGCACCGGCATCGGTCATGCGGTGAACTTTACCCCACTCGGTCTGTACATTCTGGGCATTTTTATTAGGCGACGACGCCCCGCCATACGAAGACGGGCCGCCTTCACCCAGGCTCAGGTACAGTAGCCCGTTTTTATCAAATTCGATCCGGCTCCCGTAATGCCCTTTCCACTGGTTGTTGGCCGAGGCCCGAAAGATCGTTTGCAGGTCGGTGAGTGCGTTTCCGGTGAGTTTAAACCGAATCAGAGTAAGCCCGGTATTTGATGTGCCCGCTACCGATGCCGCATAGGACGCGTATAGCCAGCCAGTGGCGGCGTAGTTCGGGTGCACCCGGATATCGAGCAGACCACCCTGCCCGCTGGTATTGATATCAATTGGCAAACCCGTTAGCTGCGTCACCGTCTCGCCTGATCGCCGGTAAATCCGGCCCCGTTTCTCACCGAAGATCAGATCGCCGTTGGGCAGAAAATCCATGCCCCAGATGATCTCATAACCGGTCAGCAACGTCTGGGTGCGTATCGTTGGCGAACCGGCCGGTGTAGTAGTGCCGCCCGGCGTATTACTGTCGGCGACGTTTACGGGATCGGCCTGTCGGCAGGCGGCGAAATTGAGTGTAATAAGGACAGCGAATGTGGTTAGTACGGATGGGTAGTTCATTAGTTGAGCAAGTTGTTCGTTAACTCGCTAACGCCCCGATTACCCCCTTTGTTATCTGCCATACAGTGGCTTGATTCTGGTTGCAATGTCATATTATTCGCTAAAATCCGGGGGATTTCCGAAACCTATAGGCCTTTCGTAGTCTTATAGCTTTATGGCAGATCATATCAGAACAGCCCTCGTAACGGGGGGATCAAAAGGCATTGGCTACGGGGTGGCCGAAGCCCTTGTTAAATCAGGCGTGAAAGTGGCGGTTACCAGCCGCTCGCAGGAAGCAGCCGACAAGGCCGCCCAGCAACTCAATGCCCTTAAAGAAGGTTACGCTATTGGCATGGCCGCCGACGTGCGCAGCCTGGCATCGCAGCAGGCAGTAGTCGATGCGGTACTCAGCCAGTGGGAACGGCTCGATTATGTTATTGCCAACGCGGGCGTCGGTCATTTTGCGCCCATTCAGGAACTGACGCCGGAGCAATGGCAGGAAACCATCGACATTAACCTCACCGGTGTGTTCAATACGGCCAAGGCAACCATTGCCGCGCTGAAAGAAACGGAGGGTTATTTTATCAGCATTGCCAGTTTGGCCGGCACCAACTTTTTCGAGAAAGGATCGGCCTACAACGCCAGCAAATTCGGGCTGGTAGGTTTTTCGCAGGCCATCATGCTCGACCTGCGCGGGGAAGGTATCAAAGTCAGCACGATCATGCCCGGCTCGGTAGCCACCGAATTCGCCGACCATACGCCTTCGGATGCCGATGCGTGGAAAATTCAGCCCGAAGACATTGGCAAACTGGTCATCGATCTACTCAGCATGCATCCACGTACGCTCCCCAGCAAGATCGAAGTACGCCCCACTATTCCGGGAGGAAAGAAATAGGGTTTGCTGGTTGCTAAGGCTTCGCCAGTCGTGCCTGAACGCGGAACCGCCTGGCGAAGCCTTGGTAACCAACTACCTACTTACCAGTGATTTACAAAAAGTCTATCCAGCGTTTCGTACACGTTAAGCAATGATCCACCACTACCTTTTCTATGAAAATCCTTGTTGTTGAAGACGAAGAGCGGTTGGCCTCTTTTATTCGTAAAGGGATAGCAGCCGAAGGCTACGAAGTTGAAGTGGCTTACGATGGACGTACTGGCCTGTCTCTGTTTCGCAGGGATAGTTACGATATCATCATTCTGGATGTCAATCTTCCGCAGATGAACGGCTTTGATCTGTGCCGGGCCATCCGGTCGGAAAACGAGGCCGTACCGGTGCTGATGCTAACCGCGCTGGATAGTATGGCCGACAAGTCGGATGGTTTTCATGCCGGGGCTGATGATTACCTGGCTAAACCCTTCGAGTTTCAGGAGTTGCTTTTGCGGCTCAGGGCGTTGACGCGCCGGAACGGGTCTAAGCCGAAGCAAGTGCTCAGGCTAGCCGATTTAGAATTGAATCTGGACAGTAAAACAGTGACCAGGGCTGGCAAACGCATTGACCTGACTACCCGCGAACACGCCCTGATCGAGTATCTGATGCTCAATAAGGGAAAAATCATCTCGCGGGTAGACATCAGCGAACGGGTCTGGAGCCTTGATTTCGACAACAACAGCAATGTTATCGACGTCTACATCAGCTACCTGAGAAAAAAGATCGACAAGGATTTTTCGCCCAAGTTGTTACATACCATCGTTGGCATGGGGTATGTGCTCCGCGAAGATTAAAAACTATCAACTTTTATTGCCCCCCAAAATTTGGCAACGAAAACGAAAACAGCCCATCAGAGCCATCATCAATGGCATTCTCTACGTGGTTAAGGGCGGTATTTCCTGGCGGATGATGCCCAATGACCTACCCGATTGGCGAGTGGTTTACTACTATTTCCGCCAGTGGGCCAAGCAGGGGCTGGTCCAGGAAATTCATGACAAACTGGTTACCAAAGTTCGCTTGCAAGCAGGTCGAGAGGCGTCTCCCAGTCTAGGACTCATTGACTCTCAATCTGTTAAGACAATGTCAGTTACCACATTGAAAGGCTATGACGGCAATAAAAAACTCACCGGCCGCAACGCTTCATCGTCGTGGATGTATTGGGTTTGGTGCTGGCCTTGCGCTTGACCTCGGCCAACGTAGGCGAGCGAGCCGGCGCCTGCTACTCTTCGCGGCGCTGGGCCAACGGTTCACGCGGTTGAAGACTATTCTGGCCGATCAGGGCTCGATGGGGTTGATTAAGACACTCACCCCATTTCCGTGCTCATTCGTAATCGCCTGACGATCATTTTTACCTTGCTGGCAACGGGCATTCAACTCATGCTGTCGTTGCTGGTGTGGTACTTCTATTCGCTGTACCGGCAGGAGGAATTTTACAGTCGGCTGGAGTCGAAAGCCCGCGTGGCCGGCCGGGTGCTGATCTCGCGGCGGCATTTGCACGATGACTTTTTTAAAAACATGGTGCGTACCGACTTGCTCACGCTTGTGGAGGAGCAAATCAGCATTTATGACAACCGGCATCGGCTGGTGTTTACCAACCGGACCCTGAAAGAATCGGATTATTATAAAGAAAAGATACCGCTGCTGGCCACCAACTCCCTGTTTGAATTTAAAAGCGGCCACCTTGAGTCTATCGTGATCCCGTACCAGGACCGGGGGCAATTGTTTTACATTTTTGCCTCCGGCTATGACCGCATTGGCCTTGCCAGGCTGGGTACGCTGCAACAGATTCTGCTGCTGGCCAATCTGCTGGGCTTTGCCCTGATTGTGCTGGCCGGCTGGTATTTCTCCGGGCGGGTGCTGCATCCCATCTCCCAGATTGTGGATGAAGTGGAGCAGATCACCGCCACGCAACTCTACAAACGGGTGAATGAAGGGAATCGACGCGATGAGATTGCCCAACTCGCCATGACCTTCAACCAGATGCTTTTTCGGCTCGAGGACGCGTTTGTCTCCCAGCGCAGCTTTGTTTCCCACGCCTCTCACGAACTGCGCACCCCCCTCACCAATACCCTGGGCACGCTGGAAACCTCGCTGCGGTACGATCAGGACCCCGGCGACTGGCGCGAGAGCATGGAGGTAGCCATCGACGAACTGAAAAAAGTAATTGCCCTGACCAATGGGCTGCTCGGTTTAGCCAAAGTCACCGACGGAACCGTTGCCCTAACGACTGTTCAGGCAGACGATTGCCTCCTCAATGCCATTGAGTACGTGCAAACCAGGTATCCGGGCCGCAGCCTGCCGCTCCAGTTTATGACGAGTGAAGAAGAGCCGTTCACGGTGAAAGGCAACGCCACCCTGCTGACCACTGCTTTTCTGAACGTGCTCGATAATGCCTGTAAATATTCCAGTGAAACCGTTTCGGTACAATTACAGGCAGCGAGAGACCTGATCACCGTTACCGTAACCGACCGGGGACGGGGCATTTCTGCCGCCGATGCCGCTCACATTCTTGATCCGCTTTACCGGGGAGACAATGTCGAGGGTGTGCCCGGTTATGGTATTGGCCTGGCCATAACCCAGAAAATAGTTGACCTGCATCAGGGTGTCTTACAGATTACCTCCAACGTGAATCAGGGAACCACAGTTGCCATCAGCTTGCCTGGGAATGGGCCTGTTGCCTAAGCTAAGTTGGGTATCCATGAACCATCAGGTATGCAGTTCAGCGCCCGTTCTGTTACTGCCTGGGGCAGGGTACCCGCCTTAACGCCTCGTCGGCATCAAAGGTGAGGGGCCTGTTGGGCGTGAATATCATTTTCCCCGCCTGCTCCTCCACATCGCCGTAACCCTCTACGAACCCACCGTCTTTGGCCAGAAACGCCACCTCCCGCACCGACTCCTGCCCCTCTGACTGGAACGTATAATCGGCGATCAGGGTGTCGCCCCGCATCGTTCCGCGCAGGGTACCCGTATTCTGGTCTTTCTCCGCCAGCCGATACTGTAGCGTGCCGCTTACGTCGGTGCCCAGCCGGGTCAGGCTCAGCCGGACCGTATCCCGGGCTGTCAGCAGGGCGTAGCATTCTGGCTGACCAGTGCCCGTTTCAACCGAACGGGAGCCAGAATCGACTGACGTAGGTTGCGTAGTCGCGTTTGACTCGTCGGTTGCGGGTCTCTTTGTATCGCAGCTAATGAGTGTTGCGGCTATCAGCAGCGTGAGTAGCATGGGTTTCATACCTGGTAGTTGCTGACGTGAGGAATTTGGGCGCATTTATTTATTAAACGCCCTGCTATACGTTTTGTTGGTCACCTGAAGGTTGACCCACACAGTTAGGCTACTGTAGGCCTTACCACCTACTGAGAAGGCCAGGTTTCCGTTACTGTTTTCATCTTTCGTCAAGGGGATACATACGCAGGTGAAATTCTCAGCCTGAGTAGTACCAGAAAAATTACTTGGTTTTATCGTTACGCGCTGCTAACGGAATTGCCACTTCAGCGAGGGTCAGTTCTTTGAAAGTACCTCAGTATTCTGAACTAGTTTCCGCTTTTGTTAAAAAATCTCTCTATAGTTATAGGTTCGACGCTTACTACCAAGAACTCCTGCCGCAAAACACAGTAAACTTGGAAAAGAAACCACTACTTGTCTCCATTAACGTTCAGGTTATCATTCAACCAGAAGACCGGCCCGTCGTCGGGCCGGAGATGGATTTTGAGTCGCTGCCTTATTTCGACCAGGCGCTCAACCTGGACATGAATCCGGGTTTGCCCTACCTGGCCGAAGCCATTATTTCCCAGCCGTTTGACGATTGTGATTTCCTGCTCAAAAAAGGTGTCCACCTCAACTGGGATTTCCCCGCTTTCCTGAAACGAAGCAAAATCGGAGCCACCACCCCTACTGAATTTCCGCCCGTGCCGACCCGGTGGCTCATTACCCGGTATATGGGTGATACGCTAGAAAAGCAATGGATTATTGAAAGCGATGCCTTGCTACAAGACCAACAGGGAGCCAATTTTATGGATAGGGCGCAGACCAGTCTTACTGTCGACATCCACAGCGGGAAAAGACCATACTCGTACCTGGGCCGGGTAAACGAACTGCAGGACTGGAAAGAGAGGCAGGGGGTTTGCGGGGATACATACACCAACTGGAAAGCCGCCCAGGGAGCACCTCTGACCGCTATGGGCTGGGGGTCGCCTTCGTTTGATACCTTTTACCCCAACTGCCGGGGCGTATTCGGGTTTCACGACCCCGAAATAACCAGTGTAGATAAACCGATAACCTACAAAGTGGTCGGCTGGTACGGCGAGGACGGGGATGATTACTGGACCTATTATCTGACGAAGAAGGAAGCACAGATAAAGACCGTGGTAGATCAGCTCAATGAGCTGGCTCAACTTGACGGCGAAGCGAAGAAAGCCCACGCTACAGAAGCAATTGAAAAATTAATCGCCGATGACTTAGGGATAGTATTGGATAGTTCACCCTACATCAGCATTGCCGAAGGAAAAATCACAGCCAGTCTCCCCGCCGGTGGAATGGTTTGCTTCGGAGAAGTTTCGCCGACAGCCGAACAACAAGAGCCCTTCCCAAAAACGGGTGCTCCGCTTTTTGCCATCGGCAACACCCCTACAGAAGCCTTGTCGGCCCTGCTTGTTGCGGAACAATTCAACGACCTGGAAGGCCTGAAAAGGGAAAAACTGGAAGATACGTTTGAGGCCATCCTGATGGGCGACCGACTAAAAAGCCTGAAAGCAGATATCGGGCCGAAGTTTAGGGAGTTCCGTCATGCCGATGAGTTTTATGGCAGCGATGGGGGGATAAGCTGGTCCATTCAACTGGTGGATGATAATCCGAACAAAGAACTTCATGGCGATCCACACGCCAAACAAATCCCCCTACCTACGCTGCCCGACGCTATTACTCCCTTACTAGAAACACTCAATAAGGCGCAACAGCTATACGATAAAACCCGGCATGATCTGGACAGCCTTCGAACGGAACTGTATGCCGACTGGTACCGCTACATGCATTGCGCATACCCGCCCCCCGGCGAAACCGAGGAATACGTGGAAGTGAGCGAAGTTAAAGCGATGATTGAAAACGGGTCGCTTACACGATTTACTGATAAAAAAGCGAAGCTGGGTGATGAACTGACCTACGAAACCGAAGAGTTGGGCAAAGCAACGCAGTCCAGCCTCACCTATTCCGATCAGGTGAGGGAAGCGTGGCAGGCCCTGAAAAAAAGCCTAGCCGAAACCAACAAAAAAATAGCTGACGAAGCCAACCCGCCCAATACCTACCATTGGGAAATCCACTATGACCCAGCGCCCCGTTTTTGGGAACCGACCCCGCCGGCTGTGGTCGTGGCCATTCCAAAGGCCGAAGCCACGCCCAAACAGGCAGGTGTGACTTCAGGACTTACGGGTCAATTCTTTGCTAAGCCTCTAAACCTGGATCCGGCTGCGTTTGACGTCACGGAGCTACTTAAAACCGTCAACCCAGCACCCGGATTAATACCAAGCGGAAACCTTGATCTGTTCAAAGCAGAATGGGAAGTAGAAGTGTTTCCAGCAGCCTCGATGCACTCCACCACCCGCTCTCATGGGGAGTTCGACCCAGCGTTTGTGCTGAACAATTATTTTCTGGGAGAAAATGAGCCCGACTTTGACGACGATCCAAGCCTTACCGGTACGTTGGCAATGGTTAAAACGGCAAGTATCTACACGGGCTTGGCGTATATTAACCAAAACTTAGCCGACCGCTATCGAACACTTCTACAAACCTATAAAGACCTGCAAACGGCCAATCAGCAGGAGCAGCGCATTGCCTTTCTGGATGACGTAAAAAAAGCAACCGAATTCTTGGCTGCGCACGATTTGCTGGTGCTGACCCTCAATGGGTTCAATGCCGCACTCTTGCAAATGCACCAGTCGGTTCAGCTCAACCCGGCCGACCCTCTCGGCTTTGCCGATTATCAGGACTTTGCCAAAAAGATGGCTCAGGCACTGCCCAGCAGCAAAGGGTTTTCGCCCGACCCCCACGCGGTCTTCATGCCCATCCGTTCGGGTGGCCTTCGGCTGCTGAAGTTGCGGATGGTGGATACGTTTGGCCGCTTCGTTGAGTTCACCCCCGATGCCATCAGCACCCCCTTTGCCTTTACCACCCCCAACCATCCCGATTGGGTTTGGCTGCCACCCAGGCTTTCACAAGCGGCCCGGTTCAATTTCAGGTTCCTGCAATCTGCTACCCAGACTGCCGATGAAAGCCAAAGCCCAAATGCAACCTCGCCCGTCTGTGGCTGGATCGTTCCTAACCTGCTGGACCAAAGCTTAGTCTTTTTCCAGGCCGATGGAAAAAAAATTGGGGAACTAAATCAAAATGGGGACTGGAAACCGACGAATGCAATCGAACCATCAGGTTATCTGGCTGCGGTAAAGAACTGGTTATCAAAGGATAAAGAGTTGTTGGCGGCCTTGCTGGAAGCTATAGAGGAAGCCATAGACAATATCCACCCGAACGACCGGGAAGGCCAGAGTGCATTTTCCGTATTGATGGGCCGACCCATGGCGGTTGTCCGCCTGGGCGTGGAACTGGAACTGAAAGGGTTGCCGGCGGTCAATATGGGCTGGGATGAATTCAGGAGGGACGTAGTCCGGAACGGCCGGGAAACCGATGGGTTCGAGCAGGTAAAGTTCCCGTACCGCATCGGGGAGTATCGCCAGCAGAACGATGGATTGATCGGTTACTGGAGCATCGAGGGCAGCGATCAGCTTTCAGATGATTTCAGTGTAAATGATTCCATTTCCGCCAGCATTGTCGATACTGAGATAGATGAAACTAAAATGGACGACTGGCTTAAACTAAAAAATGAAGCCTGGAAGTTACAGGATGATCAAGGCCGGACCCTGATCGATTATTTAAAAGCTGGAGAAGCTAATACTATTAAAAAACAAGATCTGATCCAACCCTATTTCAGGGAAGGCAGCCTGCTTTGGGAAACCCTGGTGGCAAAGGAATGGCTTAGGCCGGAGATAAAATATGACAAAATTGCCCATTATGCCGAAGCGGGAAAGCTAAACATTGCCCCGGCCGACCAGATGCAGCAATTTGTCTGTCTGATGGACCCCTTTGGCGTCGTACACCTGAGCAGCGGCATTCAGCCGGTGAAGTCCATTCAGTTGCCGGAGCAGTTTGTGAAGCAAGCCCTTCGGAACATGGAAGTTTCATTCCTGACAGCCCCCGTCCTGGGGCCGGAAGCAGCCATTGAGCTTTCCCTGCCCAACGAACAGGACTATACCTGGAGCTGGGAAGAGGATAACGGCTGGCCTACGCCGGGCAATGGTATTCCTGCCAATGGAAAAACTACCCTTGCCGAAAAAGACCTGGCTCCTTTCCGCACCATCGCTAATTTCCCGGACCGGAATGTATTGCGGGAGGGAAAGCTGATGCTGCGCCAGAAACTGGAAGCGGCCGCCGAAGCAGGTACGCAAACGAAATAAAACTAAATACCATTTGACCTAAACCAGACATGAGCAAGGCAGACAATACCTTTTTGCACCTACCCCTAGATGAAATCAGAGACGGAGTTGCCGTAAACATTGGCGGTATGGGCGGCAACGCCGATGTAAAGGGCAACCCACAAATTAGTCATGACCCGGAATTGGGCAGTTGCCTGCTGTTCGACGGCGTTGATGATTATTTAGAACTTAAAGGACTGGAAGGGCTGGACCTGAAAGAAGGCCTGACCATTGCCGCCTGGGTGCGCTTCGATGCGCTGCAGAGATATTCAAGGATCCTTGATATTAACCATGAGAAAAATAGCAGTAGAAATGGTATCTTTTTTAACAACTCCTCAACTACAGACCAATTAGTACTTGAGGTCAATCAACAACCGATTAATATTGATAAGGCTATTAAATTAAATACCTGGCAACATTTCGCTGCTACTGTTTCTCCAGATGGCCTGAGTAAAATATTGCTAAATGGGCAAAAGGTGAAAGAAGAAACCAGGTCGTTTTTTCCGAACATGAAAACCGGTTGGACCATGTTTTTCGTCGGCAAAAGCTCAACTACCAGCGATGCACTTTTCAAAGGAGCCATGGCCGATTTCCGGCTGTACGACTATCCGCTGCAGGAAAGAGACGTTGCCGACCTCATGAAACTGGACAAGACCAATATGGGTGTTTACCGGGAAACAGCCCCCTTAAAAATGGAACTTTACTCCATCCGGGACGACAACCATTTGCCGGTTATCTTCATCGAATCTGACAATAAAAGTGAACCCCTCGAGCTGAGCATTACCAACCCGACCGATAAGCCCATTATGTTGAAGGGAGTGGCAACCCCAACCGTTGATAACTTTCAGTTTCAGCTTCGTTTCCGCAAAAACGTCGTTGCCCCCAACGTGCTGGATACGCTCCGGAATGCCGCGAATAAAACCCTCGGCGATTGGCAATACAGCCTGATTGGAGCCGCCGATGGCGGCAAGGAAGACTGGATATCCTTTGTGCGGAAAGGGGACGCGGACTTCACCCTGCCGAAAGGGGAATCGACCTCCATCCAATTAGCCCAGTTCAGTGCGGCCGCCCAGGGCGGTGCCCGCAATACGCGGGTGGAGGTACGCTATCAGATAGCCGAGCTGCCCACGGGTTCTATCATCCGGCATCTGGAGATACAAAGCCATCTCGGCCTGAAAACCGTACCGCTCATTGCCCAGGTAAAAGGCTCGAACAGTATTCTTAACGACGGCAATACGGCCAACAACTTGACCATCGAAGTACTTGTTACCAGGGCCGATGGTTCCGTAGTGCTCAGCCCGAATATTGGCAAACCCTCACGATTTGAACTGATCGTAGAGGAAGAAATGATTTCGCAGGATAAACTAAATGCTGCCACAACTACCGACGGCTTTAAGCCACCGGCACCTGGCGACGGGCAGGGACATAAAGTCTTTACGTTTGAGGTGCAGAAAGCCGTCTCTCTGAGCAAGGATAATAAGCTCGTTATTAATCTCAGTAACTGGGTCACCAAGGCCGAAACGGGTATCAACAATCTGCTCCTGCGCTACGAAAACATTCCCGGCTATTGGGACGGGGCCTGGGTGCTTCCGGTAGAAATGGGGCCTGTTGTTATTCGGGAAAATAATGTGGGCATTGGGACGGATAATCCCCAGGAAAAACTCCACCTCGAAGGCAACATGCTGATGCATGGGCAATTGTTGATTGGCGATAAAGACAAAGTTGAACGTGCAAAATTGCTGTTTCAACAAGAATATCCAGAAAACAAAAATGAGTCGGGTATCATCTTCGCACCTGATCAGGGGGATAATGATACTGCCTGGATTCGGTTCCACTCCCGTAAGGGGGCAGCACACAACCTCGAAATACAGGTGAATCAGGCTGGAAGCGATTATTTAGTGCTAAACCCAAAGGGTGGAAACGTGGGTATAGGGACGGCTGATCCTCAAGCAAAGCTGCATGTGAATGGTCGCATCAAAGACCAGAGTGGCTTTGTAATGCCGGTGGGATCTATTATCGCGTATGCAGGAAACGTTGCGCCTGAGGGGTGGCTGTTGTGTGATGGATTGGCAAATATAGACGGCCCCCAATATGTTGATCTAAGAAATATTGTAGGTCAAAAAGTACCCGACCTTTGCAGCCGGTTTATTATTGGTGCTAATCCAGACATCGAAAAATATAAATTAAACAAAACGGGTGGAGCAGAAACGGTAAAGCTTGATATTAAGCAGTTGCCAAGCCACAACCACACTGCAGATATTAAAGATACTAATATTGCATGGAATGATGAGAATGTTAAGTATAAACTTATGCATCCCAATACTTATTATCGAAAATTGGATTCTGGCAACTATACTGGATATGATAGTGGTGGCGAGGATACTAATCCTCTACAGCTAAAAGATTGTATCAAAACAATACATAAGCATGATATTACAATTGGCGACATTGGCGAAGATCTACCCCACGAAAACCTGCCCCCCTACTATGCCCTGACCTACATCATCAAATACTGAACTTTATGACGACAACTATTACCCTCCACCTCACGCTCGACGAGGTCAACGCCACTCTCACCGCCCTGGGCGAGCAGCCCTATATAAAGATTTTCCAATTGGTGCAAAAAATACAACATCAGGCCAGCGGGCAGTTGGAGGGGGAGAGGAAGGAAGAGCAGGAATCGTAAGTATGCTTCCTGTAATGCTTATTTTTTAACGATTAAAACTATTTGTTATGCCGGAAGCAAAGTTATCCTCCATACGACCTCATCTTCCACAGCTAGCACTCGAAGGAGTAGCCATTACTGGTTCAGTTCCTATACGTAGTGAGGTTGAAATCGCAAGAACAGAAGCTGCGGCAAAAGAGCGCGAAAGTGCGGTGAAACTTAAAACCCCACTAAGGCCGCCCAATAGATTGGCACCTATATCACGCAGTGCTACTCTTTCTCAATCCAACCCTCCTGGTGAAACTCAATCTGCTACTGACCGCTCTGCGACTGGCATTGATACACAACCAGGCACAACCCGCGCCGATATTTTTTCCATACATTATGACAATGCAGGCGGAATTGCTATAGACCCCCTCGAAATGGGTATTAGCCCTAAACTTTTCAAAAGTTTGGTGGCAGCAGCTAATGAAAAGAACTGCGTTATTATGATACGCAAGACGAACAAAGGGTCTGTTACATACTTTGATACGGAAACTGGAGTAGGTAAAAAACTGCCCACAAAAGGCAAGTCTTCAGAAGCCTATTTTACCAATGGTAGTATCCCTTTTTTTGCTGATATGGCAAAAAAAGTGGGTAACTGGTTCTATGAGCAAACGAATCTGATTGAGGTTACAACCATCAATATTAACGAAAAAGAAGGCAGACCAACGGCCCCCAAATACACGTACATTCCGAAACTGGTTGCATTGAATGATGAGTTGCTAACCCCTATAGCCAACAAGGTCGATGTTGAAGAAATTCCGTCAGGAGGTAAGAAAGTGACTGTACATCAGGACAAACTGGGCGGTACCTCACAAAAAGTTAGCTATTATCTTAAAAAGGTAAAATTCACTGATGTTAAGACGATAAACGGACAAGATACCCGACTACCTTGGTTTCTTGAGAATGACACCGATGAATGCTACCAGGTTTACATTTTCAAAGCAGATATCGAAAAACTTTCCATAGGAAACATTTCGGCGGCTCAATACATTGGGGAGGTGCCCACCTCTGTTTCTGAAACTAATAAATTTGACAGGAGTAATTTCTGGAGTACTCTATGGAAAAATAGAAAAGTTGAAAATAGTAATTTGGGCAAAATTGCTGGCACCAATTCGCCTTTAGACACATTTGGAGCAACCATAACAATTGAGAGTGAAGCGTATTATGCTGTAAATGTACTTGCCCTATTGACGCAAGGAAAGGCAATTGATAAGGAGGGTTCTAAATCAGCATCAAATACGCCTAAAATGTATTTTGAGGTGGTGGCAGACTATGACAACTTTATGATTGCACCAAACCTCAAGATGCACTTTATTGACCCATTTCTTCAGGAAAGACAGACGCCCCGAACCATAGGAAGACAACCTAAAATGAATCGGGATAAACTATTAATGAATCTGGATAAGCTATGGGATACTACTAGTTGGAAAATCCAGGATAACTTCATACCTAAATCAGATACTGGAATTGCCCATTATGGAATCTATTCAGAATATGAAAAGGAAGTGCGAAAAGAAATGAACCAGCAAATTGGCGTAAAGGCCGTACAGCATGGTTGCGAAGTTGCCAACCTATTTTTTACCAGCGATATTTTCGAGCCGCTTATTCTTATTCTCCCTTCTAAAAACGCTGATATCACTAAGCAACTGTTCTTTATAGACCTGAAAATGTTGTTCAGATTGATAAAGGTCAACACTACGGATAGACGTATTGAAGAGACAATAAGCGTTTCAAGAGACACACAATGGTCTATAAAATATACTATTCACAGTGGTTTTTCACTTGGCAATCAGTTTGCTTTTATTTTTAATCTCAACTGGGGCGGGACTGATTTCTATTATAACAAAACCAAACCTGGTGATAAAACAATTGAGGTATGGAAGAGAGAGAAAGAAAACGAATTTAACAATTTAATTCAATGGTTGGAATCTTACGTAATAAACGATATAGAACTAGCCGAAAATGATCATTCAGTTCAGGCAAGGACAGACCATGACTTTTACAAAATATTTACTGAGTATTCTACTAAACAATTTCCTATAAAGGCTCTAAGTCTTTTTCTTTATGAACTCTATAAAACAGTCTGCACCTTTGATGCGCATGAAGTAGCTTCAGTTTTCGGAATACGACGTCGGGTTACCCATTACTCTTTCATAAAAGAGCTCATGTATATGAGTGAATACTATATGGCGGTCTATACTAGTGCCGACCAATTTGCCAGTATAGTTCATATAACAGATCCTACTGAAATTTCTGCTGTAAAGGCGCAGTATGTGGAAGCGGTGAAGGCAATAAATTGTATTGGTCAAAAGTACTTGACTAATTTTCTGCCCGAACGAATATCATCAAACACGTCAACGTCACTTCGAGGTAGGGCCCGTTTTGTTGCTTTTAGTCATGCTCTAACTCACGACCCATATAAACTAGGCGGCCGTTTCGGGGCTTTCGGTAAGGCTATTCAAGCATGGATTGGAGAAATGGAAACCTTCCTTGCCACTCCACCCCCCACTGTTCAATAGCAACACTAACCTTTCCAAAGCGTTTTAATATGGCCTTTGACTACAGCAAAATTCCCGCTTTAGTAAATGAGCTGGAAGACCTGACCGGCATTCCCGAACTGGAAGGATTCTCTACGTTCATCGCCTCGGTGCTGCCATCTGGCACTACGCTTCAGTATCCCATCAGTCCGGTTCAGAAAAGTACGGGTGTTTTATTACCGGCCAAACTGTCGGGTACGGGTCAGAACATCTGTATTTGGTTCTGCGATAATGACGCCGAACCAGATACGGCGGGCGTGGTTGTTACGTATCAGACGGATCAATTTTCCTTTAAGGATGGGTATGCTCTTAGCCCTGCTGCTCCCCAAACGATTCTGGAAAATGGTTTCTGGCAAGGCAGCTGGCAGCTCTATTCCAATATGGAGGAGTACGTTGTGCCCTCCGACTTTTTGAATGCCATAACCGCCGATGCCGCTGACCTTACGGCCAATCTTGGTGGCAAACAGGCTATGCTTACGCGTGGGCTGAACCTCGTCCACACATGGAAACTTAACGATGCGCTAACCGGCTTTACCGTTGGCCCATTCGCGAACCTGCTGGGTGATACTGATGTAGTGCTGCTGGCCAATGAATATCCTGGCGGGATGACTTTCACGCTATTGCTGGAACAGATATCAGCTTCCCTCCCTGATTATCTGACTAAATTCCTCAGTTTGCAATGGGCCTCGTTCAGCCTCTTTTACAGCTTCGCCGACGAGGAATTCCCGCAGTCCAGTGCCTCACTCTCGGCACAGGTACAATTTATGGAACAGGACGCCTTGCTGGAAGTGGCACTTCCGAGCAAGGCACAGCCGGAAGCAATCCTTAGCCTGGCCATCTATCCCCAATCTCCCCACCCATTGGAGGGGGGGCTTTCGAAATTATTCGAAATCCTGGGCGTTGGCGCACCAGATATTCCGGAGAGCCTGCCCGCCCTTGGTTTGGAAATGACCTACCTGCGCGTTGGCATCAGCAACAGCAGTATAGACAGCATCAGCACATCCTTACAGCTCAAGGCAGGAACAGGCGACGACGGGTGGTCTATTCCGAAAGACCCCAAACTTTTTACTTTCTACGCAGTCTCGCTGCAACTTGACTGGCGAAAGGGTAGCGGTATAAGCTTCACCCTCACTGGGGCCATGAATGCCCTCTCCTACGATTTCCTGCTCTCCTACGGGTATCCATCACAAATCATCAGCGCCCAGATAGCACCGGGAGTCACCACGGGCAAGAAGATAGAAGAGCTAGCCACAGAAATAGGCTTTCCATCGGAACTGGCCTCCGGGCTTTCAGAAGTTGGCACGGCCTTCGATATTTCTATGTATGCCGATGTGGACGACAAGGAACTGGAAATACGTCTTCAGAATCATAACCCCTGGAAGCTGGCGGGCTTTTTAGCATTAAACACGCTGGATCTTCGCCTTGAATTCCTGAATGCCTGGAGTTTCTCCGGCGCCTCACTTTACGTAGAACTCGACCTGCCCATTGGCCCCATGAAAGGGTCCGGGCCTGAGCGTGAGTCGGTTACCATCGATATTGAAGCAGATTATGACAGGCTCGAAAACCGCTGGTCTTTCGAGGGGGAAACCGGTGAGGGGCAGAACATCGCTGTTGGGGAAGCCATTAACGCTCTGGCAAAAAAAGCTGGCGGGAACGGGTTTGAGCTTCCAGAGGCCATCCACAGTCTTGTGGTAAGGGACATTCATCTCCTTTTCGATAATAAAGGTAATGCCGAATTCACTTGCATCACGAGCATTGATATTGCCGGGAAAGAACTGGATTTTTGGGTACACTTGAAAAGAGAAGAAAATG
This sequence comes from uncultured Cytophagales bacterium, assembly GCA_963750355.1. Classification (GTDB taxonomy): domain Bacteria; phylum Bacteroidota; class Bacteroidia; order Cytophagales; family Spirosomataceae; genus Fibrella. Next base: position 354,316 of record CAVVQL010000007.1, read on the forward strand.
CAACGTTTCTGATTTCCGGCTCGCTATTTATCAATGGCATTCAGCTTGGGGTGGCATTTGAGTCGACGCCGGCACCGGGTAGTTCAACGCCTTCTACCCTACCCAAGACTTCCGATAAATACGTTATAGGTAGCCTTTTGATACCGCTTACTCTGGATTCTAAAGACCTTATCAGTGCCATTGCTCCCGACCTTGCCCCCGACATCCCGTTGAGTATGGCCGTGAGACTCAAGGGCCTGTTGTTAGGTCTTCATAAAGGCAGTAACAAGGGCAGCGGCAATAGCAGCAGTAGTGGTACTGGTGCCAGCAGCGAGTTTTTATTCCGACTTAGTTTTGACCTTAACGTTAAGCTTAGTGGCATACCGCTGATCGGCGCGATGCTGCCAGAAGGCATTGGCTTTACGAAGGGACAACTACTGGCCGCCAACAAAGACTGGCAAGACGAAGACATTGAGGAGGTTAATGGCCTTCTGGATCAATTTAAGCCTAATCAGCCGGAAGCAATCGGTAAACTAGGCGACAATGCAACCGGCCCCACCGTGGGCAAAGGCATCAGTTTGAGTGGTGCTTTTCAAATTTCAGAGGCTATTCATTTCCCCATGTTCCTGCATTTTGGCGAAAATCAACCGGCTTCCGGTGGTAATAATCAGCCAGTGAAGGGAGGTAGCTCTTCGGGGGGGACATCTACCCCAGGTAATGCCGGTACTGCTGGGTCAACTGTAGCCGTTCCGGTCTCCGCCAAACCCGACCCGCGTGCCCAGCGCCAGGTAGGCAAACAACTCGGGCCGGTCAATGTCAAAAAAGTAGAGTTGCTCTTTCAAGACGGCCGTCTGGGCCTCAAAATAACGGGTGGTCTCGCCCTGGCCACCTTCGAGTTCGAGCTGATTGGCTTATCGGTGACCGTACCGCAAACGGTTCTCAACGACCCGAAGCAGGTCACCGACATCAATTTTGGTTTAGATGGTATACGTGTCGATGTTCAAAAAGGTACGCTGACTATCGCCGGGGCTTTCCTTCGGACGCATTACCCGGAATCAACAACTACTGGCAAAACTGTTGCCGCCTACGACGAATACAACGGCATTGTACAGGTAGCTTTCCCGCCTTTCTCCCTCACGGGCATGGGTTCCTACGCTCTGTACGATGGGCACCCTTCGTTGTTTCTTTTTGTGGCGATCGGGTTCCCGATTACCGTACACCCTTCTCTGGTCATCGAAGGGATGTCGTTGGGCTTCGGCATCCACCGGGATTTTGTCGCCCCGGAGCTGAAAGACATCCTTTCCTTCCCGCTGATACAAGCCTCGGTGACGCCACCCCCTCCGATTGACATTGAAGCAATGGTGGAAAGTCTGCACCAGTATTTTCCACCCACCGTGGGTCAGTATTTTGTGGTGGCGGGTATCAAGTTCAAGGCGTTTGGTTTGGTGGACACCCTGGCCCTGCTGGCGGTGAAATTTGGCCGGGAATTCGAGATAGACCTGATGGGGGTGAGCAGCATCCTGCTTCCGCAAGGGTTTATCGAATTAGCGTGGATGGCCCGGATTGTGCCCGACAAAGGCGAGTTTTTCATTGGCGGAGAACTCACCCAGCGCTCTTATCTTCTGGCACCCATGGCCCAACTGACCGGCGGTTTTGCCGTGGCATTCTGGACGGGTGGTGACCACAAAGGCGATTTTGTGGTGAGTGTGGGCGGCTACCACCCCCTGTATAAAAAACCGGGCCATTATCCCGATCACATCTCCCGGCTGGGCATCAGTTTCAAGCTGGGGAGTATACTCGCCATTAAAGGCGGCATGTATTTCGCCGTGACCCCGCAGGCCATTATGATGGGCGGGTTCCTGAACGCAACGCTGCAACTGGACGGTATGGAGGGGTATCTGAGCATGACCCTCGATGCCATGATCTGGTACCAACCCTTCCATTACGATGCGTTGATTGGCGTGGATGCCGGCGTCAAGGTGGATATCCCTGCTGTCTTATATACGTTCCATATCAACCTGCATTTACACCTGGACGTACACGTCTGGGGGCCAGAGTTCTCCGGCATTGCTTATTTAGATGTCGGCGTAAAGACCTTTGCTGTCCCGTTTGGTGCGGCAAGCAACGCCAAACCTCTGCCCGTGGGTTGGGATGAATTCAAAGGAAAATTCCTGCAAACCAAGGCCAAGGACGGAACCCTGAAAGACAATGTTTGCAGTGCTGTGGTAACAAAGGGTCTGATTCGCAAGGTAAAAAAAGCGGATAATACAGAGATTTATGTGGTCAATCCAAAAGAACTGGAAATAGAGGCTAAAACGATACTGCCTGTTACCGAAAAAATAGACGGTATAGAAAATCCAGTGAAGAGCGGGCCATTTGGCATTACACCCATGGGGGTAAAAGGCGGAGGATATACGGCTATTTTTCATGCGACATTAGCCGAACACCCCGACAAATTTAAAAAAAGGGCAATTACCAGCAGTGTGCCGGCCGCTATCTGGGGGGCAAATGGCTTGGTCCAGGCCGACTTAGCCAAATCAGACGACTCTCTGTTGACGAACGCCTTAACCGGCGTACTCATCACGCCCGGCAAAGACGTCGAGTCTGGTGAAACCCATGAACTGAACAAGGAGCAGCTTGCCTACAACACAGATGGGTGTAACCTCACGAAAGCACCCGTCTTGCACTTTTCGAAATCAGTAAACCAGCCATTCACTCCAACCAGCCCATCCAATACATTCCCTGAATTTACAGGAGTAAAAAAAGCGGTAACAATAGACAGAACACAACTGCTGCATGAGCCTATTCTTGTAAGCCTAAATTAAACTGACATGGCAGATAACGGCGTTGATTCCAGTTCAGCCCCAGGCGAAGTTTCAGAAACGAACAAAATTAGTTTTGAAGCCTATCACAAGCCGGGTATCGCCTCAGGCACCTATTCATTGCAGGCGCAGTTGGATTTTTCGATAGGCTCATCCACACCTATCAACCAAACTTTTCAGGCCAACACGCTGGAATTCGAAGTGAGCAGCCCCCGTTTCAGCCTCTCTCCTGCGGAGGTCTATGCCGTGTTCCCCCCCCGTGATAGCCTTGGCGAGTTTGATACTGTCTTCCCCCATATTGAAATTAACCGCAGTACGTTACCCTGGGAGCGGTCGGCCGGGAAGAAAAACCTTCCCTGGTTATGCCTCATCCTGCTACAGGAAGATGAACTGACTGATACGGCTAAGGTGAATGTAGCCTCTAAGGCATGGACCGACCTACGTGATTCATTAGCCTTGCCAGAGGAAAGTTCCGATGAGCCTGATGATGAACAGAAGCCGTTCCCGCCCGTTAAAGTACTAACGGTTGAAAAGAGTTTTCTGGAAGCCATTCTCCCAACGGCTGAGGATCTTAACTGGCTAACGCATGTACGGGTTGGACACGACCAGCACGGCGAAAAGTTTGAACGTGCCATTCTGGTCTGCAACCGAATGCCGAAGGCAGGGAGCAAGGCCGAGGTGCATTTAATTTCGCTGGAGGGAAAATGGAAAAATGATTCATTTAGTGAAGCGGGTATATCAGCTGGAAAAATTCCAGTGCTGAGTTTGCTCTCCTGGCAATTTACCTGCCCGGATACAGAGGAGTTCAAAGTGAGTCAAAAAGCCATTGACCGCCTGCCAAAGGAATTGAAAGAGACAGTAGCGAAAGCCTTCCCTACTACTGAAAACAAAGACACACTGTATCGGGGAAAAAACCCATTCAAAGATGTATTGAAAGAGAAAGGGATTATTTCGCTGGACAATAGTGCTAACGACAACAAAATTCTATCCCAACTCCTTTCCGCCTGCCATAGTCAAACCGAGACCTTCAAAGGCTTGATGGATGGCCTAGACATCGGCTGGTTTAGCATATTACCGGAAAACGATAACACCCCTGGTACACCCTTTTTCCAGGCGGGCAGCGTTCCCATGGCCCATGGCCTGCGACAGGGAGGCAAAACCGTTTCCTGGTATAGAGGCCCTTTTGTCGCGACATCAGACCTGAGCAACGGTTTTTCACCGGACCTTCCGGCCCGTAATGCAGACCAGTTGTTGTTGTATGACAAGACGACCAACATGCTTGACACCGCCTATGCCGCCGCCTGGGAATTGGGCAGGTTGCTCACCATCGGCCAGCCACGCATTAGCCAGCAGATAGCCCAATGGAAAACCTCCCACGCCCGCGAAGCCGGCCTGGCCCGGCAGAATCTGGCATTTGGGCATATTCCTTTTACAGATTCTGATTTTGTTCATGAAAAGGATGGGCAACTCGACCAGAACCTGCAACATTATTTCGCGGATTTAAGCCTGCTCAACGGTCTGCCTTTTCACTACTTGGTACCGCATGAGAAGCTGCTGCCCCATGAATCCCTTCGTTTTTTCCATCTCGACGACCGTTGGATTGAAGCCTTGCTGGACGGCGCGTTCAGCATTGGCAGAACCACTCAATTGGATACGACGAGGGTACAACCGGGCACTGGCCCACACGAGAATGCCCGGCCACAACTAACGGGTATACTTTTGCGCTCTGACCTCGTATCCGGCTGGCCTTCGTTGCTCATCGAAGGGTATACAGGAGATGGAGACGAATTAAAAAAAGAGGACAAGTTGACTGCTAAACGATTTGAACGGGTAGGCCCAACTGTTTTGCTGGTGCTTTTTGAGAAAGTCCTTACCCGCTTAACGATTCACCTGCCTGCCGAATCGCTTCATTTTGGCTTTAGTCCCCCGCTGCATGATGGTGAAGCTTATTTCAAAGAGTTGAAAAGCTTGGAAGATGGTTCGGAAATAATGGCCGAAAATAAGAATGTATCCATACCTATTAGCTGGAGAAATAATAGTCTCAGGGTTTTTGACCCTCAGGCATTTGTGGCTTCAATCAATGAGGAGCCAAACAATAAGAATTCAACTGACAAAGTAAGCATCTTTCACGCTGGCCAACTCGCAGTAGAACTATTGGAAGGAGTGCCGAGCTTGTTGGTCAAGGTTTTTTAAAAGAAAGAAACGACAATCAGCAAAGCAGTTAGTTTTGTCGAAGGTTCAGTTTAACAACAGTTAAATTAGTCAAGAAAATTTTCAGAAAACTATAGTATCAGGTCAAACTGGCGAAAGCCTTTGTCCACACCCATCACATACAGGACCACTACAATAGCCATCAGTAACCGAATTTTTGGCAAACTTGTCCTGCCTGGTTCGTCCAGTTCAAAACGGTCTGCCGCTCATGTGTATGCGCCGGGTGGAAGGTGCGCGGAAAAGTACAACTCTTACCTCGACAGCCTGACGCCAGTGGGTAGTATCGCCCGTCTGCCGCAGCGGCGGCCCGCCCCCGTGATCTTAATCTCGCTGGTTGCGCTGCTCACCGCGTCACTTTTCCAAAAGCCCCAACAGTACCCACAGACGCGCAGACAATTTTTACTTTCTCTTAACCAATTCTGTAACGCTGGCTCCAGAAGATTGTCTGCGCAGTTGCTCTTCCAGTTTTGGCCCTGCCCGATCGTTTCCAACTGGCCAACTTGCGCCAAATTACAGCTTGTAGGACTTTTTCAAGGTAAAATCTACCCCTGACAGGATTGACCTGATAGATTTTACACTTTTTTAATATCTTCTAATTTCCTTCTCATCCCATCCTAATGTTAGGGAGCGTGCTTTGTGTCGAAGTAGTACGAACACAACTTATGCAACGCCAGACTTCCCCGCTTCGGCGGTCCAATTCAATTTTGCTCTATGGTTTTGGGCTGGCACTAGTTCTTTCTCTGGTGTTCAACGGCTTTTTACTGTACCAACGAAGCCGTCAGCGAAGCCTTACCGAATACGAATATGGCAGTTCCGTTCATCCGGTCGAGCAGGTGGTCTGGCTACAGCAACTTTCGGACTGTAAGCTAGCCAACCAACAGAAAGACAGCCTCATTCGCCAGTTAGAGCAAGTTCCCAACGCCCCGCCGGTCGGGGCGGTTACCGTTCATCTCCACTCAAGAAAATAGTACCACGTACACGCACAAAATCTCACTAGTCAACTATGATGCAGCCACTTTTCTTTCAGGTAAAATCGAGTTTCCCCTCGGCGAAACCCCTGTCAATCCTGCGTGTACGTACCGCTACTAATCAGTCAAACAAGTTCGCCTAATGTATAAGACTATAATGAATAAAAGTAGCTTGCTTATGAGTTTGTGCGCCCTGTGGTGGTGCACAAGCTGCGCCACAAAAGCAGAAGAAAAGGAGGAGGAAACCCAGTACTCGGTTACCAGTCCTTTGCTGAAAGACACAACGGTCACCAACGACTATGTGGCCCAAATTCACGCCATCCAGCATATCGAATTAAGAGCCCTGGAAAAGGGGTACCTGCAAAAAATTTATGTGGATGAAGGCCAGTTTGTCAGAAAAGGGCAGCTGATGTTTCAGATTATGCCGGTGCAGTACCAGGCAGAATTACAGAAAGCCCAGGCCGAAGCCAATTTCGTTAACGTTGAATACAAAAACACGAAACTGCTGGCCGATAGCAATATCGTCTCGAAGAATGAACTAGCGCTGGCTAAAGCCAAATTAGACAAGGCAAAAGCAGAAGTCTCCGTTGCCCAGATTCACCTTGGTTTTACGGAAGTAAGGGCCCCTTTCGATGGGATCATGGACCATTTTCAGGTGCGGTTGGGCAGCCTTGTCAACGAGGGCGATTTGCTGACCACCCTGTCTGACAACAGCAAAATGTGGGTGTATTTCAACGTACCTGAAGCCGAGTACCTCAACTACAAGATCCACGCCGAGCAGGGAAGCTTTCAGAAAGTGAACCTGATGATGGCCAATCAGCAACTGTTTGGCTACCCCGGCAAAGTGGAGACCATCGAAGCGGATTTCAACAACGAAACCGGCAACATTGCCTTTCGCGCCACCTTTCCCAACCCTAAGGGAATGTTAAGGCATGGCGAAACGGGGAATATTCAGATGACCCTGCCGATGAAAAACGCCCTGATCATTCCGCAGAAAGCCACCTTCGAAGTATTGGAAAAAAAATACGTCTATGTGGTCGACAAGAACAACGTGATTCGCTCACGGGAGATCACGCTGGGGGCCGAGTTGCCACACATTTTTGTTGTGCGGTCTGGTCTGACCAAGAATGACAAGATTCTGCTGGAAGGCCTCCGTCAGGTAAAAGAAAACCAGAAGATACAGTACAAATTCGAGCAGCCCAATTCTGTTCTTGCCCACTTAGAATTGTATGCCGAATGAGGGGATGCATAGTGACGGTGTACTGACTAATGCACAATGAGTAATGGCTCCGCCGTGGGACCCGCCTTGGCAAAGCCATCATTCATTCGTCAGTATACGTTTTCAGTACCCATCGTTCAGTACACTTTATCCATTCAAACCAGAGGTACATGTTTAGTAAATTCATCCGCAGGCCCGTATTCGCGATTGTGATATCGGTCATGATCGTCTTTATCGGTGTACTGGCTATCAAGAAATTACCTATTTCTCAATTCCCAGATATTGCCCCCACTACCGTCAATATTTTCATTGCCTATCCCGGCTCCAGTGCCGATGTACTGGTGAAATCGACGCTGATCACGCTGGAACAGGCGATCAACGGCGTACAGGATATGCGGTACATCGCTACCGATGCAACCAGCGCCGGTGAGGCTACCCTTCGGATCATTTTCGAGCCGGGCACAGACCCGAACGACGCCGTTATCCGGGTAAAAACCAGAGTGGACCAGGTAATGCCGCTGCTACCCGAACTGGTTCAGCGCGAAGGGGTTATCATCACGCCCATTCAACCCAGTATGTTGATGTACGTCAACCTCTATTCCAAGGATAAGCGTATTGACGAAAAATTCCTGTTCAACTACGCCACCGTTAAAATGATCCCTGAAATTCAGCGGACCAAAGGGGTGGCGCGGGCACAGATACTGGGTAGCCGCCGCTATGCCATGCGCGTTTGGCTGAACCCGGAGCGCATGCGGGCCTACAGCATCTCGACCGAAGAAGTGATGAAGGCCATCAGCGAGCAGAGTATTATTGGTCGGCCCGGCCGGATCGGCCAAAGTTCCGGTATTGCGGCCCAGTCGCTGGAATACGTGCTGACCTATAAGGGACGCTATAACAAGCCGGAAGAGTATGAAGGGATCATTATCCGGGCCAATTCAGCCGGGGAAAGCATTCACCTGCGGGATATAGCCAAGGTTGAACTGGGGAGTGAATTCTTCGATATTTATTCTAACCTGGACGGTCAGGCGTCGGCCGCCATTGTGTTGCGGCAAAACTACGGCAGTAACGCCAGCGATGTGATCGAGGAGGTAAAAGCCAAGCTCGAAGTCATGAAAGGCTCCTTTCCGCCGGGGGTCGACTATAAAATCAGCTATGACGTATCTAACTTCCTGGATGCCTCGATCGAGCAGGTGATCGATACCCTGCGCGATGCCTTTATCCTGGTTGCGCTGGTGGTGTTTATCTTCCTGGGCGATTGGCGGTCTACGCTGATACCGATTCTTGCGGTTCCGGTATCGCTGATCGGGGCGTTTTTTGTCATTCAGGCATTTGGGCTTTCCATCAACCTGATCACGCTCTTTGCCCTGGTGCTGGCCATCGGTATTGTGGTCGACGACGCCATTGTGGTGGTGGAAGCCGTACACGCCAAGATGGAAGAAGAACCGCATCTCTCTCCCTATGGGGCGGTTAAAAAAGTGCTTGGTGAAATCAGCGGTGCCATTATCGCCATTACCCTGGTGATGGTATCAGTATTCCTGCCCATTTCGTTCATGTCGGGTCCGGTGGGTACGTTCTACCGCCAGTTCTCCATCACCATGGCCAGTTCCATCGTGATTTCGGCTCTGATTGCCCTGACGCTTACGCCCGTGCTCTGCGCCATGTTGTTGAAAAACCACCATGGGCATCCCCCCAAGAAAAACATCCTGACCCGAACGCTCAATAGCTTCAACCGGGGGTTCGATACCATGACCGGACGCTACGTGGGCCTGTTGAAATTAATTGTCAGCCGCCGGTTCGTTACGTTCGCCATCTTAATCGGTTTCTGTGCAGGCATCGTATTCGTGAATAAGATTCTGCCAGCCGGCTTTATCCCGAACGAAGACCAGAGTACGATTTACGCGATCATCCAGACGCCACCGGGTTCTACGCTGGAAAAAACCAACGAGGTGTCGCGGCGGCTACAGAAAATTTGCGAAGAAGTGCCGGGCATCGAGTCGATCTCTTCGCTGGCTGGTTACGAGATTATGACCGAAGGACGGGGTTCTAACGCCGGTACCTGTCTGATCAACCTGAAACCCTGGTCAGACCGCGATCTGAACGTGAAGGAAATCATGGAAGAACTGGAGGTTAAAACAAAGAACCTCGGCGCTACGGTCGAATTCTTTGAACCACCAGCCATCCCTGGATTTGGTACATCGGGCGGCTTCTCCATGCGCTTACTGGATAAAACGACGGATACGGATTACCGTGAGTTCGACAAAATAAATAAGCAGTTCATGGAGGATTTAGGCAAGCGGAAAGAGCTTTCCGGCTTGTTTACCTTTTTTGCCGCCAATTATCCGCAGTACGAACTGGAGATCGACAATAATCTGGCCATGCAAAAAGGCGTGTCGATCGGAAAAGCGATGGACAACCTGAATATTATGATTGGCAGTACCTACGAGCAGGGTTTTATTAAGTACAACCAGTTCTTCAAAGTGTACGTACAGTCTGATCCCAGTTTCAGACGGCTTCCCTCCGATCTGCTGAATCTTTTCGTGAAAAACGATGCGGGCGAAATGGTGCCTTACTCGGCCTTCATGCGGCTGAAGAAAGGCCAGGGCCCCAATGAAATTACCCGATTCAATCTGTATAATTCTGCCGCTATTCAGGGGCAGCCCGCTAAGGGATATACCACCGCCGATGCCATCCAGGCCATTCGCGAAGTGTCTGCCAAGACCCTGCCAAGAGGGTACGATATTGCGTTTGAAGGCCTCTCCTACGACGAATCCATCCGGGGCAACGAATCGCTGTATGTGTTCCTGATCGTGCTGGCCTTCGTGTACATGGTGCTGGCCGCCCAATACGAAAGCTTCATCATTCCGCTGGCCGTTGTGCTGTCGCTGCCTGTCGGCATATTCGGTTCGTTCCTGTTGCTGAAGCTCATGGGGCTGGAAAACAACATTTATGCCCAGATCGGCCTCATCATGCTGGTGGGTCTGCTGGGTAAAAACGCCGTACTGATCGTGGAATTCGCCGTTCAGAAGCGTCAGCAGGGCGAAACAATTCTGAATGCCGCCATTGAAGGGGCCCGGGTTCGTTTCCGGCCGATTCTGATGACCTCGTTCGCCTTTGTGGCCGGCCTGATCCCGTTGATAACAGCATCGGGGGCGGGCGCTATCGGTAACCGTACCATTGGGGCGTCGGCCATGGGTGGTATGCTGTTCGGCACCATTTTCGGGGTCATCATCATCCCCGGCCTGTACTACATATTTGGCAGTTTGGCCGATGGCCGGAAACTGATCAAAGGCGAAGAAGACAATACGTTGACCGAAGAATTCGCCCATTCTATCGACACGTTCCCACAACCTGAAGAAGTTGAAGACCATGTGCAATAACCGACGATTGACCTGGGTGGGGCTCCTAACGCTTATTGCCCTGCTCAACGCTGCCTGTAGCGTACCGCGCCTGACCGGCCGAACGGAAAATAAACTAGTGCCTGCGCGTTACTACAACGCGCAGGATACCACAAATTCGGCCCGGACCAAGTGGCGTGATTACTTCACCGATCCGAATCTGACTGCCCTGATCGATACGGCCCTGCATAACAACCAGGAATTAAACATTAACCTGCAGGACATTCAGGTTGCCAACAACGAGATACTGGCCCGGAAAGGGGCGTATCTGCCGTTCCTGACGATTGGCGGGGGATCGGGCGTCGAAAAAGTATCCCGCTACACCAGTCAGGGAGCCGCTGATGCGTATAGCGAGATAAAACCGGGCAAACCAACGCCCGACGTGTTGCCAAACACGAATATAAGCGCCTTTGCCAGTTGGGAAGTGGATATCTGGCACAAACTGCGTAACGCCAGAAAAGCGGCGATAGCCAGTTACGCCTCGTCGGTTGAAGGGAAAAATTTTCTGGTTACCAACCTGGTTGCCGACATCGCCAATTCGTACTATGAACTGATGGCGCTCGACAATCAACTGGATATAATCCAGCGGAACATCACCATTCTTAGTAACGCCCTGTCCATTATCAGGCAGGAGAAAGAAGCGGCCAAGGTGACCGAACTGGCTGTACGCCGGTTTGAGGCCGAGGTGTTCAAAACGCAGAGTCTTCAGTACGAAATTCAGCAAAGGATTGTCGAAACGGAGAACCGGATCAATTTCCTGATGGGTCGATTCCCACAACACGTTCAGCGCAGTTCGCCGACGTTTAACGAATCCATGCCTGCCAAGATTTTTGCGGGTGTGCCGGAGCAACTGCTTGAAAACCGGCCTGATATTCGCCAGGCTGAATGGAACCTACAGGCCGCCAAGCTGGATGTGAGCGTGGCCAGAGCTGAATTTTATCCTTCGTTACGGCTGTCGGCCTCGTTGGGTATTATGGCCTTCAATCCGTTGTATCTGGCCAGCGTGCCCGAATCGCTCATTGCCTCACTGGTAGGCGATTTGGTTGGGCCGGTGATCAATAAGAACGCTATCATGGCTACGTATAGAAGTGCTAATGCCCGGCAGATACAGACCGTTTACAACTACGAACGGACGGTACTGAATGCGTATATCGAGGTGGCCAATCAGCTGTCGAATATCGATAACCTGGAAAAAAAGTACAGCACGAAAAACAACCAGGTGCAGGCCCTCACCCAGTCGACCAGCATATCGCTCAAGTTGTTTACCTCGGCCAGAGCCGATTATATGGAAGTGCTGTTGACCCAGCGCGATGTGCTGGAGTCACGAATGGAGCTTATCGAAACCCGAATGCAGCAGATGCATGCCCTGGTCAATACGTACCGGGCATTGGGCGGTGGATGGAATTAACAGAAGGGCACGTAACGCGAAGCTTATTCGTATCTAATCTCTGCTACCTGAAACGCTTCTTCGCCTTTCATGGTGCGCAGCATCACCGTCTCACCGACCCGTTTGCCCTGCATGGCGCGGGCAATGGGGGCGGTGAAGGCAATCAGGCCGTGGGTGGCATCGGCTTCATCGACGCCAACGATGGTCAGTTGCCGGTCGGCCCCGGACTTGGGACGCAACGTAACCGAAGCACCAAACCGGATTTCGTCGCGTGGTTGCGTAGCCGGGTTGACCACGTGCGCACTGCCGATGCGCTGATTTAAGGCCCCGACTTTCCCGTTGATGAGGGCCAGCTGCCGGGTACGTTCCGTCTCGTCGGTTTCATTCAGTTGAACGCGGACATGTTCAGCTTCCAGCTCGGCCAGTTCAGCACGAAGCAGGGTCAGCCCCTGCGGCGTCACGTAATTGCTAACGCCGGGTGGTAGCGGTGCCCGCGCCGGAATCACGACCGGGTCATCCGCCGATTCGTTTTTAAGAAAGGCACGGCTCATAACTAAAAAGTTCAGGTCTCAAGTTTCATGTTTCAAGCGGTCCGCCGCAGCGGTGGTCCGCTTGAAACATGAAACTTGAGACCTGGAACTTTTTAATTTATCGTACGCCCTTACTTCCGGTTTCCGAAGAAACGGAGGAGGTACAGAAACAGGTTGACGAAATCGAGGTAGAGCCGCAGGGCACCCATGATGGCCCCCTTCCGGTCTGATTCGGCATCGGTGTTCCCAACGGCGTAGGTCTCCTTGATTTTCTGCGTGTCGTAGGCCGTTAAGCCCGTAAAGATCAGTACGCCCAGGAAGCTGGTGATCCAATAGACAGTTTCGTTATGAAGAAACAGGTTCACCACCGAAGCAATGATGAGGCCCAGCAAACCCATCAGCAGCAGATTACCCATACGGGTCAGATCTGTTTTGGTGAAGTAGCCATACACGCTCATGGCGCCGAATGTAAGGGCCGTGATAAAGAACGTGGAGGCGATCGAACTGCCGGTGTAAATCAGGAAGATACACGCCATCGTTAATCCATTCAACGCCGAATAGACAATGAACAGCGCCGTAGCGGTAATGGCCGACAGGCGGTTGATCATCGACGACAGGCCCAGCACCATCACCAGTTCACCAATCAGTAGTCCGTAAAAGACAAACCGGTTGCCAAAAATCAGCGACAGCATGGTTTCCGACGAAGCGGTGTAGATAGAGACCACCGCCGTAATTAACAAGGCCAGACTCATCCAGCCGTAGACCTGGGTCATAAACGCGGCCTGCTCCCGTTCAATGTCTTCGGGTGTTATATATCTCGATTGTACTCTTGGTTGATTCTGATCAGTCATGTGGGAATTTGTTAGCGCTACGTATACAACACCGTTTTGGGGAGGATATGCATGAGAAACACCACTTTTTATTTTGGTTTACCGCGCCACCAGCATTCGGGCCGATAACCGCTGTTCGCCCGCCTGAATGGCCACTACGTAGGTCCCCGTAGCCAACCCCTGCACGTTCATGCCCAGCGCCCGGTCCGATATACGGCTGACGGGCACGCCCACTACCCTACCCGCCCGGTCGTATACCTGCACGCCGCTGATGCCGGCCAGCAAGGCATCGCCTTCGAGCGTGACATTGTCAGCTGCGGGGTTTGGCACAATGCGGAAAGCGGTGGCCAGCGGTTCGGTGGCGGTAACGAGCTGCCGGAAGATGGGAACCGGGTCGTAGCTCTTTTGCAGTACCGCCGTAACTTCGGGCTTCCCTGCGCCCAGCCAGTCGGCCAGGAGAGCGGCGTAGACCTGCCGGAAATCGGTCTGCATCTTTATGTTGTTGTTATCCAGGTCCGACAGGTTGGGGTTCTTGCCGATCACGTTTGTTTTTACCCCTTTTCCAAACACAAACAACGGGGCCGCAATGCCGTGATCGGTGCCGTAACTGGCATTGGAAATGGCGCGGCGGCCAAACTCAGAGAAGGTCATGCCCGCAACGCGGTCGTCAACGCCCTGTACCCGCAGGTCATCCTGAAACGCCTTGACGGCATCCGACAGTTGCTTCATCAGCGTGGCGTGCGCCCCGGTGGTCGTATCGGTGGTGCTGGTCTGGTTAGCGTGGGTATCGAACCCGCCGATCGTGACGTAATACACCCGCGTTTGCAGCCCGCCGTGAATCAGCCGCGACACTATTTTGAGCTGCTCGGCCAGGCTGTTTCCCGTTGGATAGGTCACCAGATTCTTACCCTTTGCCGCTGCCGCCTTGATCTGCGCCGCATAGGCTACCGACGATAACTGCTGCTGCCGAATGTAGCTGATGTGCTGCCCGGCGGGCGTCTTACCGGGTGGGGCCAGGTCGATGCTGGGTTTGTCGCCCACCAATTGGGCGAAGGTATCGGGGTTAGGAATAGCCACCGCCATGGGACCGCCCGGCCCGGCAAAGGCCGTTGAGGTGATATAGCCGATCTGGATCGCCAGCGGATCAGGGGCGTCTTTAGTCGGATAACCAGCCGGATAGCCTGGCCATTCTGCGTCCAGGTAGCGGCCTGTCCAGCCCGTCGACAGCACCTGGTTGGGGTCGGCCCCGGTGAACCAGATATCGCTGGCGCGGAAATGCGAAAAGTTGGGGGTCGGGTACGAAACGCTGTGGACGATAGACAGCTTACCCTCGTTGTACAGGCTTTGCAGGCCCGTCATGGCCGGATGCAGGCCCGTTGCGGCATTGTTGGCCAGCTTCAGCACCTTGGCTTCGGGCAGGGCAATGTTGCTGCGCAACGAGATGTACTTGCTCATCTGATCGAGCGGCACCACCATGTTCAGCCCATCGTTCCCCCCGTTCAACTGAATCATAACCAGCACGCGGTCGGTCGTGGTTGCCAGTTGAATCAGCGTCTGCATGAACGCCGAATTGGGTGAGCCAAACGCCTTCGCCCCGAACCCATCGATGAAAACGGGCAGCAGTAGGGAAGCGGAAGCATGCTGAAGAAAATGTCGACGATTCATAGAGAAGGGATGTCGGATTGGGGATCGGTCCAACATCCAGTTAACATAGTTGATACTCGGCCAGGCGGAACATGTATTGGAGGGTCGTATTTAGCTTGGTGCTGACGGCCATCTGTTTATTTTTATTCGTAGGGTCACTGGTATACGCCGCCCACTCAATGGGCCATTCGTAGCGCGGCAGGCCCGCAACCAGCACGTTATCGATCAGAAAATCGAGTTGCGATCGGGTCAGATCAACCGCAAAAAAGACCGCCGACCATTCATCGATCAGTTTAACCGGGTCAGCCGGGTCCGATGTCAGTTTAGCCAGGTCAATGGGGTCGAGCGTGAGCTTGTCCGTGCCGAACCGCACATTACCACTGGTCAACAGATCGGTGTAGTAGCCCCGCAAAGCGAGGGTCGTACTGTTGATCCAGAGCTCGTAGAAACCAGTGTCGTAGTATGGTCGCCAGCCAAACACGTTGGGCTGATCCATCACGTCGAGTTGCTGCTCTCTGTTCCTGCTATGTATAAAAGCCATCAACTGCGTAAACCCGGTCGGATTGGTCACCGCATCGGGGGCTTTGATGCCAAAATAGCGCAACGTACCGATGTTAAGCTCCAGCGGTGACTTGATAACCGACCCGCGCAGAGCTTCATCGAAGAAATGCTGACTGGTCAGCAACGTCGTCAGCACGGGCTTTATTTCGTAGTTACCCTGCCTGAACACCTGCGCGAGCGGCCCGATAAAATTCTGCTCGATATCGGGCGTAATCTCGGCGTTGACAAACCAGCGGTACAGTTTACGAACCATAAACCGGGCCGCTTCGGGCTGGGCAAGAATCATGTCGACCAGTTCGCCCAGTTCATCGTCGCCCGCAGTGGTGCCGGTACGTCCTTTAATAACCTTGTTCTGATACGAGTCCGAAAATTTCTTATCGGTGGTATCGTGCTGAGCGGTCCGGAACGTAACAGTAATATCGGCGGTGGTTGTGTTGCGAAATCCGGTCTCTGTCCAGCCGGTGAGCACACGGGAAGCGGCCTTTACGTCATCTTCGGTATAATTACCCACGCCAATCGTAAACAGCTCCTGCAATTCGCGGGCGAAATTCTCGTTCGGTCTCCCCACCACGTTCTGATTCCCGTTGAGGTAGCGCAGCATGGCCGGATCTTTGGTCATGTCGATCACGAACGACCGGAAATTACCCACGGCATGCCGACGAAGAACGGTATTCTGCCGGTAGATGTAGCGGGCGTCATTCACCTCGGCAAAGGTCGACACGAAGTGGTTTTGCCAGAAAACAACCAGCTTCTCCCGCAGCGACGGGGCCTCGTTGACCATCAGCCCCAACCACCAGTATTTGGTTGCACTTTGCCAGGTACCCTGTTGGACATCAATGAAAGCCAGCGTATTGAACGGCCTGGCGGTGGTAGGGTCTATGGGTGGGTCGGGCGTGGGCTGCGTAGCCAGCAGCGTCTGCACGGCGGCCTGAGGCGTTTGTCCCGTAAACTGCCTGATCTGGGCCGGGGAGGGCCCGAATGTAGCCCGCCGAAGAAGATGGGCAGCCTGTTGCGCGGTCAACGGGTTGCGAATAGGGTCAATAAGGGCCATACCAGTAGATACATTCAGAAACTGGGCCTCAAGTTCTGAATTTAAATCAACTTATGCGCATTAAATCCCATTAACGGAAACTACTCATAATCTGTACCGGTGTGTAACGCCAATTACCCAAAACGCCAGCGGCCCGGACATGTGTCCGGGCCGCTGATAAAGACCGTACCTTAACCAGCCATCAATGATGATCACCGGGGGTGTGCGCGTGCCCGTGCGACAGTTCATCGTCGGTGGCATTGCGCACGTCAACCACTTCAATATCAAAGTGCAGGGTTTCGCCGGCCAGTTCATGGTTCGCGTCGATCGTGACCGATTCAGGGCCAACTTCTTTCACGGTGACCACCATGCCATCGTCGGCCTGAAACTGCATACCGACTTCGACTGGTGAGCCGCCAAAAGCGGACGCGGGCACCTCATGCACATTTTTAGGATCGCGAACCCCGTATCCCTTTTCGGGTGGAATACTCAGATTGAGTTTATCGCCCGCCTGCCGACCTTCAAGGCCCTCTTCCATACCCGGAATCAGGTTGTGTTCCCCGTGTAGATAGTAAAGTGGCTCGCCGCCTTCGCTGGAATCGAGCACTTCGCCGGCGTCGTTCCGCAGGGTGTACCGAATGGCCGCTACCTTATGTTTCGTAATATGCATACGTCAGTCAATGCGTTTAGTATGGGTAGGTAACTGGTAAAACCCGCCATTTGGTTCTGCTTTATTAGCCAACGCCTACTGTCCGGGTCACTACAGGCAGTAGCTTTGCCGTATGTCGTCACATCATATTGTCCGTGAAAAGCAGGAACCCGCCCTGCTCATTGCCAACGGCGAATCCTGTCAGCCCGAATTACTGGGCCAATTGCTCGAATGGTCGCCCTATGTGGTGGTGCTCGATCAGGCCATTCACCGGGTGATGGACATGGGCCTGAAAGCCGATGTGCTGCTGGGCGAC
This sequence comes from uncultured Cytophagales bacterium, assembly GCA_963750355.1. Classification (GTDB taxonomy): domain Bacteria; phylum Bacteroidota; class Bacteroidia; order Cytophagales; family Spirosomataceae; genus Fibrella. Next base: position 371,857 of record CAVVQL010000007.1, read on the forward strand.
TTCGACAGAGCCCTCGACGTAGAGGCTGTCCGGGCGGCGCAGTATCCCATTGAGATAGTCTCAACGCCCGACCAGAACAAAACCGACCTCGAAAAAGGCATCGACTTTCTGATTGAGCGGGGCTTTCCGGCGGTGAACATCGTGTGGGCCACCGGCCGCCGCATGGATCATACCATCACGAACCTGACCAATATTGTCCGGTTCAAATCAACGATCAAGGTCACGCTCATCGACGATTATTCGGTGGTTTACCCGCTGGTTGGCCGGTTCGAGAAGTGGTACGCCAAAGGAACGCCCATCTCACTGATTCCGGTGGGCACGGTTACAGGCATCGAAACAGAGGGCTTGCTGTATAACCTGTATAACGAATCGCTGACAATCGGCTACCGCACCGGCAGCAGCAACGAAGCCGCCGCCGACGGCTTTGTCCGCATCACCACCCAAACGGGCGATCTGCTCCTGATGGAATGCCATGACTGATTGACGAATTACGATGTAGGAGTTACGATTTTGCGCTGCTGCGGCTACGCGAATCAACGTACCTGCTGACATGAATAATTCTTTGATGGAGCTGCTATTTACTGGCTTACAGCGTACATGTCCATAGTTGGACCTTTTGCCCTAAGCCGCGTGCGCCGTAGGCTCAGCGATCACACTCGACAGGCTCATAGTGTGATGCAGCGACCGTCATGCCGAACTTGTTTCGGCATCTGTGCATGCCCTACTAACTAGATCAGGCAAACTTCTACTTGTTAACTGCCAACTGTGTAGGGCACGCACAGATGCCTGACAACCAAAGATTACTGACGGCAGGTGCAGCTTCTGTTTCACAGAAATACATTTCTAATAGTTTCGGCTAAATTAGAGTAAAGCGCTAAAACAGCACCAATTTCCACTATGGCCTGGGTGGTTTATTCTTAAGCCATAATGGGAATTGCTGAAACGGCAGGAGGCAACAGGGTTTCCAACGGGATTTTGAGGGTATTGATCCTGTCGGCCGTTACAGGTGTAGTCAACAGTGGGTACTCGTTTCGAAAAGGGTAAATTGCGGCCATCTGTTCGGCCAGGCGGCCGCACTTGTAAGGCGATACACTGCCAGATTTTTCAGATGAAAGCCCGGTAGGCATCGCCCGTAGCAGTCAGTGCGGACGATGGCTGCGGGTAATAATCGACAATTCCCTGTGCGCCACGTTGCCATTCTCCTGTTTAATGAAATTGAAGTGCTGGACTTTGCCGGGCCGTTCGAGGTGTTTGGCGTGGCGGGGCGGCAGTCGGGGCAGACGCGCTTTTCCGAGCCGCCATTCCAGGTGTTCACCGTCGCCGAGCGCGGACCGGTCTATGCCCGCAATGGCCTGAGCATTAACCCGACGTATCTGCTCAACGACCACCCCAGGCCCGATATACTGATTGTTCCCGGTGGGGGCAGCTACCTCTCCGATGGCACACCCGCCGGTTCGCGCCGCGAGATGGACAACCCGGCCGTGCTGGGCTGGGTACGTCGCCATGCGCCCGCTGCCGAGCTGGTGCTATCGGTCTGTACGGGGGCATTGATTCTTGGCAAGGCCGGTCTGCTCGACGGACTTTCGGCCACCACGCATAAAGGGGCCGTGCAGTCCATGCGCGACCTGTTTCCGGCGGTGACCATGCAGCCTGAGCAACGCTGGGTCGACAATGGCAAGGTGATTACCTCGGCCGGTATTTCGGCGGGCATCGACATGTCGCTCTACGTCGTTGGCAAACTCCTGGGCGAAGACGTAGCCCGCGAAACGGCCTCGTATATGCAGTATGACCACTGGAAGTAGTTCTGTATCACCACAAATTTTGTCATCCCGACGCAGCCGGGCGGCCGGTGCCGAGGGATGACAAAAAATATACAGTGTAGGTATTTACTTCAACCGCTCCACCTCGTAGCGTAGCTCGTCGGCCAGCTGGCGGATGCGGTCGTAGCTGGGCGCGGGCGGGGGCAGTTGCTGACTGACGAACGCCTTTACGTCCCAGACTTCCAGCACGTCTTTCAGCGCCACTTCGCGGTTCGGTACGTTGGGTTTGTCGGCGGTGAGCAGCAGGGTGCCTTTGTCCTTTACCTTACTGAATACCCGCCGCGCCAGTATGCCCTGGTGCTGCACCAGCAAGACATAAAACTGCCCGTCGGTGATCTCGAACCAGTTGCGCACAAACTGCCCGATCAGCCAGGCGCCGGGGAACAGAAAGTCGCCATCCGCCTCGAAAGCGCGGTACTGGCCCATCGGCAGCATGGGCAGGCGCATGGTGGGCAGGCGGCTCAGGTAATCGGGTTGCTGGAACCGCTGCTGGTAGTCGCCAAACTGAGCCTGATGCACGTAGTGAATCGTCTGCGCCGAATTGTCGCCACTCGCCAGCGGATCGGGCATCGGGGCGGCGGGCGATGGGGTCTTTTCAAAATGATTGTTGAACGCCGGTAACGGCTCCCCCCCATTATTGAACCCCTCGGCCGCCCGATTGACGCTAAAGGGCGGGGTTTGTACGGGCTGACCGCTGCGGGCCCGCATTTCTTCGTACAGCTGCCCCGGCTGCGGAACCGTCCGGTCTGCGTCACTGCGCTCGATCGGGGTTCGGGCGCGGCGAGCGCGGCAGAACCCCGATCGAGCCGCGTTCCGCTCTGAAGCGGGCCGTTCGGAAGGGGCTTTGTAGTATTTCTCCAGCACGTTGACCAGCGGCTGCGGTTCGGCACCGATAAACTCGCGGTCGGCAGGGGGCAGTTTGGGATCGTTGATCTGCGGCGGCGACGAGATAAAATCGTCCTCATCGTCATCCGTATCACTGAAAATCGGGGGCGGCGAGGCCACCCGGCTGCTGTTGCTATGCTGCCCGATGGGCAGGCTGAGGTCGGGCGTCTCGCGGATCTTCCGCAGGTCCTGCTTCAGCAACTGATCGACGGAGGTGTTGAACAGTTTAGCAATCGTGATGAGCGTATTCCAGTTGGGGTTGGCCCGTGCTTCTTCGTAGGCACCCAGCAATGATCGTTTGATGCCGATGCGCTGCGAAAACTGCTCCTGCGTTAAGCCATTCAACTTTCGCAGGTACTTGATGTTGTTGCTGACAAGCGTCATGGACGGATCGGGTTTGGTAAAATTTTTAGTAAAGAACGTTTTTTTTTGATTCCATCCGCAAGGGTACCCCCCGGCTTTACGTAGATTGCGCCTTTTCCAGTCTACCATGCACTTCCTCTTAAAACTGCTTGGTCTCAGCCTGCTCGTTCAGTTCGCGGTAGCCCAGAACAGGGCCGGGCAATTGGTGGCCACAGACAGTACGTTTACCAGGGCAGCGGTCCAATACGCCATTGCCCGTCACCAGCAGGTTGGCAACACCCTCGAACGCCTGTATAATGGCCCGGAATACATCAGCTACGACCGGCGATTGACGGGCCACGCCTTTTTTCCGACCGATACCATGCGTGACGGGCAGGTGACCTACGAAGGGGGGCAGTTTACCGTGCCGCTCTTATACGATATTGTCAAAGACGTGGTGGTAATCGTACACACGAGTGGCTACCGCATGACCCTTCATTCCGACCGTGTTCAGCGCTTTTCGGTCGATACCCACACGTTCATCCGGCTCGACAGCAGCGGACAGGCCGTGCCGAAGGGGTTCTACGATCTGCTCTACGGGGGCTCAACGCAATTGCTGGCCCGGCGCACCAAGGAGATTCTGGTAAACCCAACGGCCTTTAGCTTCGGAATTTACAACCCCAAAACGGCCTATTACATCCGGAAAAATGGGCGCTACTTCCCGGCAAAAAACAAGCGGGCGTTGCTTGCGCTGCTGGGCGATCGCCGGAAGCAACTGATGAGCTACGCCCGGCAGCAGAAACTCAAATTCAGACCGTCGCCGGAAAAGGCGTTTCTGGAGCTTACTCAACAGTATGACCAATTGACCAGCTCGTTATGAGGAACCTGTCTCGTCTGCTTTTTATCCTGCTGTGCGTCGGCGTTGCTCACCGGAGCGTTGGTCAGACCAACCGGAACGCAGCCATTAGCGGGAATTTCGAGGGGCTGTCGTTCCGGCAGTTCAGCGAGGCGATCGAGGCCCGCAGCAGCTACCGGTTTTACGTCAACCCCACCGATGTCGACAGCCTGCAGGTACACCTTCAGGTAACCGACAAACCCCTCGGCTTTCATACTCACCCGCGTGTTTGACGGAACCCCGCTGCGCTTCGCCATCGACGAGCGCAACCGGGTGTTCATTACCGCCAATCAGGCCATTCAGACCGGGTTGCCCATTGGCTTTTTTGACCGGGGAACGGGCCTGGTCAGCGACGATTCGGCTAGTGTCGATTACGGAGCGGCCCGCGAAAAAACCAGACTGTCGCTCGAAACAAAGCTAGTCGAGATTGGGTCGCGGGGGAGCGGTAACCGGTCGGGCAACGCTACAATCGCGGGCCGGATTCGGAGCACCACCACCGGCGAACCCGCCATTGGCGTGTATGTGCTGATTGAAAAACCGCGCATCGGCGTGCTGACCGATCAGTATGGTTCCTACTCCATTTCGCTGCCCCGTGGGCGGCACGAGCTACAGATCAGGAGCATCGGCATGAAAGATACCAGGCGACAGATCATGCTCTATGGCGATGGCAAGCTGGACATCGACATGGACGAAGAGGTGGTTCCGCTGCGGGAGGTCATTGTCGGGGCAAAAAAAGACGTCAACGTAGCGGGCCTGCAAATGGGTGCCGAACGCCTCGACATTCGTACCATCAAGCAGGTACCCACCGTACTGGGCGAAGCCGATCTGATCCGCGTAGTGCTGACCCTGCCCGGCGTGAAATCGGTGGGTGAAGGCACCGTGGGGTTCAACGTGCGGGGCGGCTCGGCGGGGCAGAACCTGATCCTGTTCAACGACGCCGTGATCTACAACCCGTCGCATTTGTTCGGGTTCTTCTCCGCCTTCAACCCCGACGTGATCAAATCCGTTGAACTGTATAAAAGTGCCATTCCGGCCCGTTTCGGCGGTCGGCTATCGTCGGTGCTGGACGTAACCACCCGCGACGGCAACAAGAAAAAACTGGTTGGTTCGGGGGGCATCGGGCCACTCACCGGTCGGCTGACGCTGGAAGGGCCGCTGCTCTCTGAGAAAACGTCGTTTCTGCTCGGCGTGCGGTCCACCTATTCCGACTGGCTGCTGAAACAGTTGGCCAATGCGGCCTATCAGAACAGCAAGGCTTCGTTTTACGACCTGAACCTGCACCTGACCCACGAGGCCAACGACAAGAACACGTTTTACCTGACCGCCTACACCAGCCGCGACCAGTTTAAACTCAACAGCGACAGCCTGTACACCTACCAGAATCAGGTAGCCACGCTGAAATGGAAACATGTGTTCAGCAGCAAACTGTACGGCGTGCTGACCGGCACGTATAGCCGGTATCAGTACGACGTGTCGAGCGACCGGAAACCAACGGAAGCCTTCAAGTTCGGCTTCGACATTGCCCAGAGCGCCGCCAAGGTCGACTTCAATTATTACCCCAACGCCCAGCATACGATCGACTTTGGGGTGGGCAGTACCCTCTACAAACTACAGCCCGGCAACCTGCAACCCAGCGGCAAAGCCTCGCTGATCCGCCCCGATGTGGTGCCCGGCGAGCAGGGCGTTGAAACCGCCGTGTACATCGGCGACCGGTTCGACCTCACGCCCCGGCTGTCGCTCAACGTTGGGCTGCGGTATTCGCACTTCATGAACCTCGGCCCCAGCCAGGTGTATGGCTACGCGCCGGGCCTGTCGCGCACCGTAGCCACCATCCGGGATACCGTATCGTATGGCGCGGGCAGTACGGTAAAAACATATCAGGGCCCCGAATACCGGGCGGGATTGCGCTATGCCATCAGCGACGATTTTTCGGTGAAAGCGAGTTATAACCGCATGCGGCAGTACCTCAACATGCTGTCGAATACGGTTGCCGTTTCCCCCCTCGATATTTACAAACTAAGCGACTCGTACATTCAGCCGCAGATCGGCGATCAGTTCTCGCTGGGGCTTTACAAGAACCTGCGGGCCAACACCATCGAAGTGTCGGCCGAGGGCTATTACCGGACCCTGACCAACCAGCTCGATTACAAGAGCGGGGCCTCCCTCCTGCTGAATCATCATCTCGAAACCGACGTGGTACGGGCCGAAGGGGTGCGCCTACGGGATTGAACTGATGGTGAAAAAGCTGAGCGGTAAGCTCAACGGCTGGATCAGCTACACCTACGCCCGCTCGCTGCTGCGCACCACCGATACCTACGCGTCTGACGTGGTGAACGAGGGTAAATTCTACCCCAGCAGCTACGACAAACCGCACGACGTAACGCTGATTGGCAACTACAAGGTAAACCGGCGGTTCAGCATCTCGTTCAACGCCACCTACAGCACCGGCCGACCCATTACCCTGCCCCTGGCCAAGTACGTGCTGGGTGGGGCCGAGCGGGTGTTTTATTCGGAACGCAATCAGTACCGCATTCCCGACTATTTCCGCACCGACCTGTCGCTCAACATCGAAGGCAATCACAAGATCAGAAAGCTGGCGCACAGCTCCTGGACGGTGGGCCTCTATAACCTGACGGGCCGCCGTAACCCGTATTCGGTCTACTTCAATTCGGCCAACGGCGGGATTCGCGGGTACCAGTTATCCATTTTTGGCCAGCCGATTCCAACGGTGTCCTACAATTTCAGATTCTAACGTTATGCGTGCTATTCATTTCAGACGGTGGGCTTTATACGGGGCAGTACTGTTGCTGATCGGCAGTTGTGTTGACCCCTACCGTCCCCCGCAACTAACGGCCCCCAACCAGTACCTCGTTGTCGACGGGGCTCTGAACGGCGGTTCGGGCAGCAGCGTGATCAAGCTATCACGCACCCAAAACCTGAGCACCACGGGCAAGCCACTGGCCGAAACAAAGGCTACTGTCAGGGTTGAAGGGGGCACGGGGGAAACGTATTCGTTTGTGGAAAGCAGCGGCGGCACCTACACGCTGCCTGCCGCTACGCTGCCCATCGGAAAGGTGTACCGGGTGCGGATCAAAACGGCGGTCGGGTGGCGAATACCTGTCAGACCCCATCACGATCAAGCAGACGCCCAAAATTGACAGTCTTTCGTGGGAGATCAGGAATCAGGGGCTTCAGCTCTACGTAAACACCCATGACCCAAACAACAAGACACGCTACTACCGCTGGGAATACGAGGACACCTATGAGATTCGGACGCCCTACGAATCGCCGTTCGACTATGTAAACGGGAAAGTAGTGCAGCGAACCAGCCCGCCGGTCAACCATTGCTGGAAGACGCAGGCCTCAACGGCCATTATCCTGGGCTCGTCGGCCCGGCTTTCTCAGGATGTGTTGAAAGAGGCCCCGCTGCTGTTCATTCCCGGCAGCTCGCCCAAGCTCTGGATCAAATACAGTATACTGGTGAAACAGTACGCCCAATCGCCCGAAGCGTATGCCTACTGGGAGAATCTGCAAAAAACAACCGAGCAACTCGGCGGCCTGTTCGATCCCCTGCCCTCGCAGCTAACCGGCAATTTCCACAGCCTGACCAACCCGACCGAGCCGGTGATGGGCTTTCTGGACGGCTATACCACCGAACAGGTGCGCGTATTCCTCAACCGCCCGCTCGACCTCCCCTATAACCTGCTTCGCACCGGGTATGAAGAATGTAAGCTGGATACCATTCCGTTTCCTGGCCAACCCCCACAGCCATTGAGCGCCTTGCTGGGGCCCGGCGGTGGGTACGTTGCCATCCAGGAAATTCCGAATAGCCCAACGTATCTGGCAACCGGCACACACTGCGCCGACTGCCGGGATACAGGCACGACCACAAGACCCTCGTTCTGGCCCCAGTAACTATGAAAAACGCCCTACGCTGGAGCTGGATCCTGCTGCTGATTGCCCCCTACGCCGTGGCCCAGCAACCCGTTTTGCAGCAGGTACAACGGCAGCTCGACGCGCACCGGACGCAGTCGCTCCAGGAGAAGCTCTTTGTGCATACCGACCGGTCGTTTTACGTGTCGGGCGAGCGGCTCTGGTTTCGCCTGTTCTACGTCGATGGCACCTATCACCGGCCCCTCGATGTGAGCAAGGTGGCGTATCTGGAACTGCTGGATAAAGACCAGAAGGCCGTGGTGCAGGCCAAAGTAGCCATCGACAGCAGCCGGGGTATGGGTTCGCTCCTGCTCCCAACGTCGCTGGTTTCGGGCACCTACGCGCTACGGGCCTACACGCAGTGGATGAAAACAACGAGTCCGGACTTCGTCTTCGAGAAGCCGATTACCATCGTCAATACGTTCCGTAAGCTGAGCCTGCCGCTGCCAACCGATTCGCTGGCCTACGACGCGCAGTTTTTCCCCGAAGGAGGCCATCTGGTGCAGGGCTTACCCGGAAAGGTGGCCTTTAAGCTGGTCGACCAAAAAACCGGGCGGGGTGTCGATTGCCGGGGGGCACTGATCGGCCCCACCAACGATACACTGGCCCGCTTCGCCTCCCTGAAGTTCGGCATGGGCACGTTCGCCTTTACACCGACGGCCAACACGCGGTACCGGGTGCTGCTGAAAGACCGGCAGGGACATACCCTTAGCCGACCGCTACCCACTGTTGCCGAAACGGGCTACACCATGCAGGCCGACGAGGCCGACGCCGGACAGCTCCGCATCAGCGTGCAGACCAACCAGCCAGGAGCGGCCACGGTGTACCTGATCGGTCATACGCGGCAGGTGGTGAAGGTGGCCGAAGGGCAACCCCTTGTGGGGGGTAAAGCCCAATTTATGGTGCCGAAAAGTAGCCTCGGCGAGGGCATTTCGCACCTGACCCTTTTCGATGCGGCGGGACAGCCCGTCTGCGAACGGCTGTATGGCAAACGCCCGCAGGCCAGCCTTGCCCTGCGGATCACCCCCAGTAAAGAACGCTACGCCACCCGCGACCAGGTGGTGCTCGACCTGGCGGCCAATAGCCTGACCGGCTCCCCCCTGACAGCCGACGCGTCGGTCTCGGTGTATAAGATCGATTCGCTCCAGACAGACGAAGGGCTGACCTTACCCGATTACCTCTGGCTTACGGCTGACCTGCGCGGTACGGTAGAGTCGCCCGGCTATTACCTGACGCAGACCGGACCGGAAGCCGATGCCGCCCTCGACAACCTGCTGTTAACCCACGGCTGGCGTCGGTTTCGCTGGGATGCCGTGCTGAAACCGCAGGCACCGGAAAGCGCACCGGTACCCGAACACCGGGGCCATGTGGTGCTGGGCCGCGTAGTTGACACCCGAACGGGGGCACCCGCCGACGACGTGCCTACGTACCTGGCGATACCCGGCAGGGCCATTCAGCTCTACAGCGCCCGCAGCGATAAAAAGGGGCTGGTCCGGTTCGAGCTAACCAATTTCGTCGGTAGCCGGGATATTGTGCTGCAAACCGCCCCCGGCGACAGCCTCCACCGCGTCGAGATCGTGAACCCCTACACCGAAACGGCGGCTAGTATTCAGTTACCCGTACTCGACCTGTCTAAAGCGGTGAGCGAACCGTTACAGCAGCGCAGTTTGGCCATGCAGGTGCAGAACAGCTATTACAACGCCTACACCAACCCACCCCAGCCCGGCAGCACCGACAGCACCACGTTTTACGGCAAGCCCGACGAGCGGTATTTTCTGGATACCTACACGCGGTTTACCGTGCTGGAAGAGGTGCTGAGTGAGTACGTACCCGGTGTGCATGTGCGGCGCAAAAACGGGCATTTCGAGTTACGGGTAAGCAACCTGCCCTATGGCAGGGTGTTTGACGAAGACCCCCTGATGCTGCTCGATGGCGTGCCCGTGTACGACGTCGACCGGCTGATGGCGCTGAGCCCGCTGAAAATCAAATCGCTGGACGTGGTAACGAAGCGGTACATGCTGGGCTACGCCAACCTGGAGGGTATCATCAGTTTCAAAACGTACAAGGCCGATCTGGCGGGTTTCCAGCTCGACCCGCGTGCGGTGGTGCTGGAATACGACGGGTTACAGGCACGCCGTGACTTTTACGCGCCCAGCTACGCTACCCCCGCCCAACTGGAAAGCCGCCGTCCCGATTTCCGGAATCTGCTGTACTGGAATCCAGCCGTGACGATCGGCCCCCAGGGCAAAACCAGCCTCCGCTTCGCTACCTCCGACCAGGAAGGCCGCTACCTCATTGTGGTCCACGCCCTCACGCCCGACGGCCGCTTCAGCACCAGCCAGCAGCCCATTTCGGTGGAAGGGGCCTTGAAATAACTAAACCTACGTGAATAATGGGTTATTCTTCGGTGAATTGCTGACGCGCTGCCCTTCGACTCCGCTCAGGGTGACACCGGGCTGGCGTACCAGGAAACACAAAAATGTGAATGACAATATTGAGTGGGATTGTCACCCTGAGCGGAGTCGAAGGGCCTAGCGCGCGGAAAAAAGCAACTACCTAGCTACCAATAGTTTCAAAAAAACCTACTCGCAGATTCACGTTAAGCAAAACAAGCCCTTTCCAATCTGATATGTTCCTGTTCTTCTGGTTGTTCAACCTGCTTGTCGCTATGGTCAGCCCATCATTGGCCACCAAGCCTGCACCCATTAAAGCCACGTTGGCCTCATCAGCCAGCAGCGGGCAAGCTGTCACTAGCGTCACCACTACACCGGGCTCATCGACCCAGGCGGCTGGCTGGCAGTACCAGCAAAAAGTAGAACCGTCGGGCGGGGTAACCTACAGGGCCATCCTTAATTCGAGCAGCCAGATTCAGTTGCCGTACCCATCCACGGGCGGGTCGACGGTAACGCTGACCTTACGCGCCCGAAGCGGCAGTCCGGCAACGGCTTACTTTTCTGTCACCAACGGCCTGCTGACCAAAAGCTTTCAGGGCGGAAACGCACAGATTCGCTTCAATGCGAACAAAGCGGTCGTTTATTCGGTATCAGCGGCAGCCAATGGGAGCGGCAATCTGGTCTTTATCGATGACGTTCAGCGGTTCATACGCCAGCTAAAAACGGCAAGAGCCATGACCGTTCAACTCACCCTGGCCAACCAGCCACTCGGCAACGTTCGGTTCAACCCAGCCGGCCTGCGCTGGAACCACTAGCCGCCCTGACGTTTTACGAATATTCTGGTATGAATTTTCAAGCGTTTCTTCCGGTGTTTGAGTGGCCACTTCTTCACAGATGCTATTTCATCTATACCATTTTCGGGGCGCTTAGGTGATTGAAACTCAACAAACTCTGGAAATTGACGAAGAAATGCGATATTGATCTTAGGCACTCCCTGATTAAGTACAGACAATCCTCTTTCGGTGATTCGGAAATATGAGCGTCTAGGCGATTCCAACAAGCCTGCTTTCAGAAGATGTGTTTTTGTCCATGCAACCCGATTATCAAACACCCTTTGTGTGCCTGATGGTAACATCTCTTGTCTATCGTCATCTGTCAGAGTAAACATCTTTGCTAAACTTTCAACTGCTTCGCGGGGAGTATGCTCTGCACCGTCGGCACTAAACTTGAGCAGCGGAAGCATAATCGATTGAAAATCTGGAACCGGCATCAGGTATGATATTTTGTGGACAAAAAACGGATGACGTCGATGCCATCCGACTCTTATGCAAAGTAGCAAGAAATGGCAACTTACTTCATCTCTCTGTATCGCCCGAAATCAGGGTAAAGCAGCCCCATTGGTCTAGTGCTCCGCCAATTTAATGAGTAGCTAGCGTTGCTGCTCAGGCGTGTTTATGCCATCCCGACAACAGGAGCGGTTCGCCGCCGCGAGATCGTGGCGCCCCCCTCGAAAAGGATCGATTCTTCCACGAGAGCGCCACGATCTCGCGACGGAGTGTACGCGGTAGGCATTACCAATGTCCCAGGCGCAACGGTGTACAAGCTGGCCAAAGCAGTGCCTGAAGACACGCTTCCAGGGCAAGTGTACTTGCTTTGTGCTTCATGGAGTAATTCACGCCAAGTAACCACTTTACCAACGGATTGAGCGGCCACTCAAGCGAGGGAAACCAAAACTGGAAAGGCCACAACCTCACCCACTTTTCTGACCCTAATGACGACTAAGCTGACTCATCGGATCACGCATGGTATCCTGGCATTCTTCTTACTGCTCGGTGGGTTAACCACGCAGGCCCAGCCTAAAGGCTCCCTTGGACAGGTGGTGATCACCTCCCAACAGCAGAAAACCAGGGTGTACACCACCGAAAACGGGGACTTGCAGGTAAACGTATCCCTCAGGAAGGTGGGTAAATTCAAAGCCGCCGGCCTGGTTCGTTATCGCGACTTCGGGGCCAAAGGGGATGGCAAAACCGATGATATAGACGCCATTGCGGCCACCCATGCGTTTGCCAACCTGCACGGCCTTTCGGTGAAAGCCGACCAGGGAGCCACCTACTACATTGGCGGTAGGGAGCGCACGGCGGTTATCCGGACGGACACTGATTTTGGCACAGCAGCCTTCATTATCGACGACACCGAGGTGCAAAATCGCAATGCGTCTGTGTTCACGGTGGGTTCAGACCTCAAACCGTTTAAGCTGGAAACGATATCCTCCCTTCAGCGGAACCAGAAAAAGATCGACGTCTCTTTGGCTGGTCCCTGTCTGGTTACGGTCACGAATGCGACCGTGAAGCAGTACATCCGGTTTGGGCTCAACCAGAACAATGGCTCTTCCCAGACCGATCTGTTTGTGGTCGACAAAAACGGCAACGTCGATATGAACGCCCCGATTATCTGGGATTTCGACCGAATTACGGACATGACCGCGCTGCCCATCGACGAAACTCCCCTGAAGATCACGGGGGGCCGTTTCACCACCATTGCCAACAAAGCCGAGTCAAAGTACACCTATTATAACCGGAACATCGCCATCAGACGGTCTAATGTGCTGGTTGATGGACTACAGCACGCCATAAAGGGCGAAGAAGACCACGGGGCACCCTACGGAGGTTTCATCAATATCGGTGACTGCGCCTATGTAACGGTAAAAAACACGATTCTGACCGGGCACCGAACCTACAGCACCATTGGCGCGGCCGATAAACCGGTCACCATGGGTACGTATGACCTGTCTGCCAACCGTGCCCTGAACGTATCCTTCGTGAATTGCAGCCAGACCAACGACATCAACGACAGCAGGTACTGGGGCATTCTGGGGTCCAACTTCTGCAAAAACCTGCTGTATGATGGGTGTACGCTCTCCCGGTTCGATGCCCACCAGGGTGTTGCCAATGCCACCATTCGCAACTCAACGCTGGGCCACATGGGAATCAATGCCATTGGCAGCGGCCTCTTGCTGGTGGAGAATTCGACCATCCGCGGCAGGAGCATCGTTAACCTGCGCCCCGACTACGGCAGTACCTGGCAGGGAGAACTGGTGATCCGCAACTGCGTTTTCGTGCCCGCCGATGGCAAACCATTCAGTGCCGCCCTGATCAGCGGCTCCAATTCAGGTGAGCACGATTTTGGCTACACCTGCTACATGCCCCAGCGAATCACCATCGACAATCTCCGTATCGACGACTCCCGGCATCCTGACAAGTATCAGGGCCCGGCCATTTTCGCCAATTTCAATCCGCAACTGACAGACGATTCCTACCGGGAGAAATTCCCTTATGTGCTCACGAAAGAGGTTATTCTCAGAAACATAACGACTGCCAGCGGAAAGACCCTGAGAATCAGCGACAATCCGTTCATGTTCCGGGAAGTTACGCTTAACACCGGCCAGTAAGGCTACCCAAAGCACCATCAGATACCCAGCGCCTGCCCCTTCCAGTACGTGCTGCCACTGTGCGTTCATCTTTTTTAAGGGGGATGGCCCGCAGCCCTATACCATTATTTTGCTATATATAATACAAGTAAAACAAATAGCTCGTAGTTTTATACCATAGTCTCCAGCTTATAACCGAGGCTGTTGTACTCTCTACCAACTGACGAACTATGACCACCAAACGAAAACAGCTCATCCGCGTCGTCTTTGATGTGGTCGATGAGCGCAAACAGCAGATCCGCCTGAACGGAGATCTTTCCGTTGCGGCGCTGGACCCCGACGAAGCCATCGAATGGGTATTCACCGAAATGCAGCGGCAGTTCAATCGCTCCGACATTCGGCTATCACGGGTACGCATCTGTGCCTTAGCGGGTTAAGTAAACGATCTGTTGACGTATCAGGCTATTACAGCCAAATCCATTCCGTCGTAAGAGGCCAGTATACAGGCCCCGACTGGTTGGCTGCTGCGCCGGGGTAACCAGGATTCGCCTGGTTGTCCCGGCGCAGCTTTATTTATGCCCCCACCGGCAAACTAACCGGTAGCTTTCGGCCCGGCCCAATATTACCCCCTGGCCAATCTTCGCCTGAAGAGCGGCCTTGATTCAACGCCTGATTGACCCTACAGGACCGACCCTGGTAGAGGTCACTGCTTTCCAGCCACTACATACATCGATTTAAGCGCTCAGTATACCAATTGAGTGAAGCCTGCGTGCGTGCCCTCAAGGCTTAAATCACTGCGCGTACCAGCGAAAAAAGGGTTGTATAATTTATATAAGAATAATCCTATAAATCTAATTACCCCCTCTAGTCTGTCAGCTGCTAATTAGACCGAAAGCCAGAATGCAGTCGTTATGTTTTCATTTGGCATAAATGCTATTTAGCCAATAATTATTTTAAAGAATCTACCAAAATCAGAATAAAAAGTAGATCAATAAAAAATGTGTAGTACATTCAATCTGAAGTTTTCATAGCGGATTGGCCTCGGTCGCCGTCAGCTTATTAACCAACACCTTTCGTTAGGGGGCCTGTTTAGCCTGCACTTGGTCGGATTATAGGGCAATACTCTTTAAATAGTTATATAGTTTTTACCCATTTCATTTCTTAATACAACCTAATATGAACAGAATACTATCTGCAATCTGCTGCCTGTCGATGTTGCTCGGCGGTAGTTATTCCGCTTTTGCGCAAGACCGGGCGCTGTCGGGCCGCGTGCTTTCCAGATCTGACGGAACAGGCCTGCCCGGTGCCACCATTGTTGTTAAAGGCACCGACCGGGGCAGCACCACGAACGCCAACGGGGAATTTACGCTGAACGCCGGGCCAACGGCTACCCTGGTTGTCTCCTACATTGGCTTCAAACCCACCGAGCTGGTCGTTGGCGACAAGACAACACTATCGGTCACGCTGGAGGAAGACGCCTCCCTGTTGGGCGAGTTGGTGGTAACGGCATTGGGCATTACCCGCGAAAAGAAAGCCCTGGGTTACTCGGTGCAGGAGGTTAGTGGTAAGCAACTCACCCAGGCACGCGAGACCAACCTGGTAAACTCGTTGTCGGGCCGTATTGCGGGCGTACAGGTGACCGGTTCAAACGGTGCTCCCGGCGCTTCGTCGCGGGTTCTGATTCGGGGGTCTAATTCCATTGGCAGCAACAATCAGCCGCTGTTCGTGGTCGATGGCGTTCCCATTGATAACAGTAATATTGGCTCCGGCACGGCCGTCGATTACGGGAATGGGGCGGCCTCCATTAACCCCGATGATATCGAGACTGTCAGCGTGTTGAAAGGGCCCAGCGCCGCTGCCCTGTACGGATCTCGCGGGGCCAACGGGGTGATTCTCATTACGCTGAAGAGCGGTAAAGGGTCAAAAGGAATCGGGGTATCGGTCAATTCAAACACCACCTTCGATTCACCCTTCCGGCAGCCTGAGTGGCAAAATGAATACGGCCAGGGAGGCAAAGGCACCTTTAAATTCGTGGATGGCCGGGGTGCCGGTATCAACGACGGGGTGGATGAAAGCTGGGGGCCTAAACTCGATGGCCGACTCATTGAACAGTTCGACTCGCCGGTGGTCAATGGCGTTCGGCAGGCAACGCCCTGGATTGCCCATCCCGATAACGTGAATCAGTTTTACCGGACGGGTCGGACCCTGACCAATAACGTATCGCTGACGGGCGGCAGTGACAAAGGCGATTTCCGGCTGTCGTACACCGAACTAAGTCAGAACGGTATTTTGCCGAATACGGATTACAAACGCCGCACCGTGGCCCTGAATGCGGGCTGGAACCTGACGGATAAGCTGAGCATTCGGGCTACGGGCAACTACGTCAACGACGGGAGTGACAACCGGACCAACTGGGGCCTCTATTTTATCTGGTTTGGGCGGCAGGTGGATATGGAAAGCCTGAAAAACTACCAGGCTCCCGGCAGTATTTATCAGAACAACTGGAACTACAATTACTGGACAAATCCGTATTACCAGCTGAACGTAAGCGCCCGCGAAAACGCCAAAAACCGGCTATTCGGCAATGTGGCACTGACCTATAAATTCACCCCCTGGCTGACCCTCACGGCCCGTTCGGGAACGGATTTCTATCAGGACCGGCGCAAGACCAAAAACGCGGCCCGGACGTCGAACCTGTTCGACAGCTACAACGAAGACCTGGTTTTCGTTCAGGAGTCGAACTCTGATTTCCTGCTGAACGCCACCCATAAAATTGGCGATTTCGACCTGAGCGCCAACGTGGGCGGCAACCACCGGGCTAACTTCACCCAGCGCAACTACACGGGCGCCACCGAACTGGCCATTCCCCGCGTCTGGAACATCGGCAACTCACGCCAGCGGCCCGTGACCGACGGCACCATGTATTCGCAAAAAGTGATCAACAGTGTCTACGCGTCGTCGAATATCGGCTTTCGCAATTACCTGTTTCTGGATATGACCGTGCGCAACGACTGGTCGAGTACCCTGCCGGCCGATAACCTGTCTTACTTCTATCCGTCGGCCGCCCTGAGCGCGGTGCTGACCGACATGTTCAAGGTCAACTCGTCGGTATTGTCGTTCGCCAAAGTGCGGGCGGGGGTTGCCCGCGTGGGGAATGATACCGATCCCTACAACCTGCTGCAAACCTATAATTATGCCAACGCCTGGGGGTCAACGCCGTCGCTGGCGGAAAGCAATGCCATGCTGAACGCGGCCCTCAAACCCGAACTGACGGATTCGTATGAGATCGGTGCCGAGGTAAAGCTGTGGAATAACCGGATTGGGGCCGACGTGACCTATTACGACAAGCAGTCGTACAACCAGATCCTGAACGTCAATATCTCCAGCGCAACGGGTTTCTCCTCGAAACTGCTCAACGCGGGTCGCCTGCAAAACAAGGGCATTGAAATTCAACTGACGGGTTCGCCGGTGAAAACGGCCAATTTCCAGTGGGATGTGGCGATCAACTGGGCGCGAAACCAGAATAAGGTGGTGGAACTGGCCGACGGCCTGGACACGTACACGCTGGGAAGCGTTCGCGGCATGACGGTTGAAGCCCGGATTGGCCAGCCCTACGGTACCTTCTTCGGGCAGGGCTTCCTGCGTGACCCGTCGGGCACTATCGTGTATGACAACAGCGGGTATCCCCGCGTGGACCCGGTGCGGCGCATCCTGGGCAACTTCACGCCCCGCTGGATCGGTGGTTTCCAGAACACGTTCAGCTACAAAAACCTGTCGCTCAGTACGCTGATCGACGCCAAGGCGGGTGGCGACATCTTCTCGCAGACCATCAACATCGGCCGTTATACCGGGGTGCTGAAAGAAACGACGCTGGGCCGCGAAACCGGGATCGTCGGGCAGGGCGTGGTCAACACCGGAACGGCCGAAAATCCGGTTTATGTGCCCAATACGAAGTCGATTTCGTCGGAAGAATGGCATCATAAATATTACCTGCTGACCAACAACGAAAACACCATTTTCGACGGCAGCTACGTGAAGCTGCGCGAAGTTCGGTTAACCTACCGGCTGCCCGGCAAGCTGGTCAGTCGCCTGCCTTTCCGCGACATTACCATCTCGGCCGTTGGTCGTAACCTGGCGTTGCTGTATAGCAATCTTCCACATATCGATCCGGAAACCAGCTATTACAACGATGGCAACCTGCAGGGTATCGAAAATGGCCAAACGCCGTCGACCCGCTCAATCGGTTTCAACGTCAGCTTCAATCTATAACTCCGAATCATGAAAGATATCCTCTATTCGTTCCGCTACAAAGCCGCGCTGGCTGGCCTGTTTTTGGGCATGTCGGGCTGCACCGGCGAGTTTGCCCAACTAAATACCAACCCCAATACCCCCACCACCGCCTCGGCCGATTTGTTTATGCCGCACGGTATTCAGACCGCCGTGGATGCGTACTGGGGTGGCTCGCTGGGCATGGATGTCGGCGATGGGTTTTCGCAGCACTGGGCCCGGATTCAGTACACCGACATTGACCAGTATACGGTGACCAACGACGTGGCCAACACTGGCTGGCAAACGCTGTATATCGAGTCGATGGCCGACTACCAGCGTATTTATAAGATTGGCAAGGAGACAGGTAATCCGAACTACCAGGCGGTGGCCGTCATTATGCGGTCGTGGGCCTTCTCGGTGCTGACAGACATATACGGCGATATTCCCTACAAACAGGCGATTCAGGGACTGGAGGGTACGCTGCAACCGAAATACGACGCCCAGAAGGACGTGTACGCTGGCCTGGTGGCCGAACTGAAGGCGGCGGGTGAGCAGATCGATGTAGCCGATAAAGCCAAAGCGATCGGGGGCGATATCCTGTTCGCCGGCGATTTGACCAAATGGCGGAAGTTTGCCAATACCCTGAGCCTGCGGATTCTGAACCGGATGCTGGGCAAAGCAGATGCCCCCATCGACGTGAAAACCGAGATTGAGCGCATCCTGAAAGACCCGGCCAGGTACCCCACGCTGGCTTCCAACGCAGATAACGTTCAGCTGGTCTACCTGGCGGCGGCACCGAGTAACAACCCCGTCAACGAAAACCGCAAAACCCGCGATGATCACCGCATCGGCGCTACGCTGGTCAATAAGCTGAAAGCCCTGGGCGATACCCGGCTGTCGGTATACGCCAATGCACCGGCTGATGGCGGCGACTACAAGGGGGTACCGAACGGGCTGGCGGCTTCGGATGCCAATTCACTGGGCCTGTCCAAAACCTCTAAAGTGGGCAATTACTTTGTGGCCGCCACCGCGCCGGGTGTACTCATGAGCTATGCCGAATCGCTGTTCATTAAAGCCGAATTTGCCTATAAAGGCATCTCGGCAGCCGGTGATGCCGCCGGTTTATACACCGAGGCCATCAAAGCTTCACATGGTCAATATGGGTTGACGGCGTCGCCCGCGTACCTGGCGGCGAATGCGTTCGCCGGAGGAACAGCCGGTTACACCCAGTTGATGGAGCAGAAATGGATTGCCTTGTACGGGCAGGGCGTAGAAGCCTGGACCGAGTTCCGCCGGACGGGTATTCCTGCCCTGACGCCGCCCGCGCTAAACACCAACCTGAACGTTATTCCAACCCGTTTGCCTTATCCGGGTTCAGAAGAGTCGTTGAACCGCCTCAACTACAACGAAGCGTTGACCCGGCAGGGTGGCCAGAACACGATGCGAATGAAGTTGTGGTTCGCTAAATAATGAAGGTGTATAAATGGCCAATCGCTTTTGCTCGCCTGTCGCGAGCGGCAGCGATTGGCCAGCCTGCAGACACTACTCAGAAGTAGGCTAGTGCTCTGCCAATTTAATGATTAGATCGTGTTGCTGTGCAGGCATTTTTTTGTCATCCCGACAACGGAGGGATCGTGGCGTTCTCGCGGAAGAATCTATCATTTTCGAGGGGAGCGCCACGATCCCTCTACGTCGGGATGACAAAAACCCCAAGTAATGTCAAAAAATCAAATTGGCAGCGCACTAGCCTACCCCTACAAATCGACCACTGTTATGAAAATTCAACTGTATACCGTTGCCTGTCTGGTGCTGTTCTGCTTGTCAGCCTCGGCCCAACATGAGAAGGCGCTCCTGAAAAAAGCGCATAAAATTCACGATAAAGCATTCACCGTCGATACCCACGCCGATACGCCCATGCTGCTGGCCAGGGGTGGTTTCGACGTAACAAAAGACAACGACGCCCGCCAGACAACCAGTAAAGTAGATTACCCACGGATGAAACGGGGCGGTCTGGATGCAATATTCTGGGCCGTTTATCTGGGCCAGGGACCCCGCACACCGGCAGGGCACGAAACCGCGAAGAAAAAAGCGCTGGGTATTTTCGAGGCCATCCACACCACGCTTCAGCGTACGGCATCAGCGGCGGCACTGGCCACCACGCCGGATGAGGCCTACCAGATTGGCAGGACGGGAAAACGGGTTATTTTCATCGGCGTGGAAAACGGCTACCCAATGGGCCATGACATCACGCTGCTGAAGCAATTCTATGACCTGGGTGCCCGCTACATGACGCTGTGCCACTCGAGTAACAATGACATTTGCGATTCATCGACCGACCCGAAAGGAGCCGACTACCAGGGATTGAGCCCACTCGGTGAGCAGGTGGTTACGGAAATGAACCGGCTGGGTATGATGGTCGATGTGTCGCACGTGTCAGACTCCACCTTCTATGATGTTATTCGGTTGTCGAGCGTACCCATCATTGCCTCGCACTCTGGGGCCAAAGCCATGTGTGACCATCCCCGTAACCTGACCGACGATATGCTGCGGGCACTGGCTAAAAACGGGGGGGTGGTTCAGCTCAATCTGCTGAGCGATTACATCAAAACCATTCCCGCCAGTCCGGAGCGCGAAGCCGCCATGCGAACGGTGCTCGACAAATGGGGCGTTAAAGACCGGCGGGCGCTGATGGGTGCCATGAGTGCGCTATCGGAAGAGGACCAGAAAAAGGCGCGGGCCGAGTTCATGGAGGTAAATCAGAAATACCCCGTCCAATTAGCTACGGTAAAAGATGCCGTCGATCATATCGACCATATCGTGAAGGTGGCCGGCATTGACCACGTGGGTATGGGGGCCGACTTTGATGGCGGCGGGGCACTGGCCGACTGTTTCGACGTGAGCCAGTACGAAAATATCACCATCGAGCTGGTCCGTAGAGGGTATGCTAAAAAAGACATTGAAAAAATCTGGAGTGGTAACTTTTTCCGGGTTATGAAAGCCGTTGACAAAGGGAAGGCCAGGGACCTCGCCAGTAGGTAAAACGCGCCTGTCGGCCACCAGGAAAGCAGCCATTCGTCACGTTAAAATAGGAGGTCGGTACCGCATCCGGTGGTTCGAGAGCGGTATGGCACAGTGTTTCCAGGTTCTACATAAACATGTACCTTGCCGCTTCGATTGTATAGGTGATACCAGACTAAACCACCATGAAAAAAGTAACGGGCCTCGGCGGCGTATTTTTCAAATGCAATGACCCGCAAGCCATGAACGAATGGTATGCCAAAAACCTGGGACTGACTACCAGCGAATACGGGGCGACGTTTGAGTGGCGGCAGGCCGATGATCCGTCGAAGAAAGGATCTACCGCCTGGTGTGCGTTCCCCAATGACACGGCCTACTTCAAGCCGTCGGCAAAGCCGTTTATGATCAATTACCGGGTGGAGAATATAGCCGCGCTGGTTGAGGAATTGAAACGGGATAATGTCACTATCGTTGATGAGATAGCGGCCTACGACTACGGCAAATTCGTGCATCTGCTCGACCCGGAAGGCAACATCATCGAGCTTTGGGAACCGACTGATGAGCTGGAGGGAAACTAGAGTAGCAAACAGGGTTGATGGTAGTGGAACAGGCCTTCTTTAGCTTATTTGCCAACTGGTTCTACTCAACAAGCATCCGTTCGTATGAACGCCAGATTAAACCACCCCAGATTGATCACGTTGCTGCTGGCGGTGATCCTCCTGCATGCCTGTCGCAAAAAAGACGTCGACGCTATCCCAACTCAACCGGCTACGTTGTTCACCTATCGCCTGGTCGACGAGGGAGACGGGATGGTCCGTTTTGCGGCCGATTCTACCCTGGCCGGCACAGCGTTTATCTGGGATTTTGGGGATGGCTCTGCCCCAGTAACCACGCAGACCGCGACGGTTTTCCATGCCTACAGGGCGAACGCAACGTATCAGGTGACGTTGGTTGCCCGTCGACAAGGCGGGCAACAGACCGCCACGAAGCCGGTTAACGTAGCCACCCGGTTAGCGCGCACGTTTATGGACCTGCCCGCCGATGAGCGTGATACAATCCGCATCCTCTGTGTGTTGACGGATAACTCATTCAAGGCCAAGTTCACCGATCCCAGCGCGTATGCGTATGAGGAGTACCGTAACCGGGTCTTTACTGATTTCATGAAGCGAACCCTGCCTGACCGGCCTGCCGAACTGGACCGGTTGGTTTTCAAGCATATCGCCTATTCTCTCTCAGCCGATGAGATGGCGCGCTTTAATCAGGGGGGTGATCCGGTCGGCTTTCTCAACCAGCTACTGAGCACCCTAAACGACCCACTGTATCAAAAAATACTTGGCCAAAAGCGAAAGGAAGCCGTTTCCAGAGTCGCCTTCATGCTGAAAGACCCGGCACCAAACGGGGTGGCTAAGTACAACTACGGCGGCTATGCCTTTTATGAAGGTGGCTACTTTGTCTTACTGTCGACAAACACCTTTTCATTTTCCCATGAATTAGGGCACTCCTTTGGCTTCGCCCACGACACCTTGAGAGGTTGTCAGTATTACCCGCTCATGGCGGGCGCTGAAACCACTAGTCGCGGGTCGTGTGGCAGCCTTTGGAACGACTATCCTGAGTTTCAGGTAAGTGGGTTTGTCAACAAGCTGGTGGTGCTTGAGGCCCAGCCTGCCCGGGGCTATCGCTACGCAGTTCCTGCGTACTGGCGCGATAAATTCCCGAATGATCGGATTGTTGACACGATAGCGATGAACTATATCACAACGACACCCTACTATCGGAGTGGAATTGACCTGACCCAAACCATCACCGACGTCCTGATTTCGCAGTATAACACCCGGCTTGCCCCCAGTTCGGTCCCTGACATCTATACCAATGCACCCCGTCCGGGAGGCCGCTTAGCATCAGCCAATAAAACACCCGCCGTTTATTGCCCGCGCTGATTTGCTTTTTCCCTCTATTCACCCTCAGGCCTGACACAGTTCAGCGAGCATCCTCTGAGGCTAATTTAGCCCACCCTCGCATAAGCACTTAAATTATAAGCCTCGATCCATGAACTGTATACTGTGTTTGAAGCAGGGACTGTTCATGAGCAGCGTAGACTTCTTTGTAGGCGGTTAACCAAGTAGCGTGATTTATCAGCTTTGCTACTTCAGGACTTGCATGGTCATGCTCAATAAGCTTAGTTTCAGGAAGAGATCTAATCTCGTTGTCCTGAACGATAATAACCAAGGCATGATAAGAAGTTAAAGGGAATACGAACATACAAGGCCGACCAAACTTGATATTGTAGATCTTATTCTCCTCGTCTTGACAATACCCTGGGTTATCTGAGCAAATGAACTGATGGTTAATCGTTGTCTTAAGGACTAACCCGGGTATTGGCGGACAGTGGTCTTGCTAGTTTTGGGGATTGTGTTTAGACTCGAATTGAACAGGACTGCAATAGCTTAAGCCAGAGTGCTTGCGCACCACATTGTAATAGTTGTCGATGTAATCGCCAATCTCGGCACGGGCATCGTCTAAGCTCAAAAATACACCCGATTCGAGCACTTCCGCCTTCAGCCGTGACCAGAACGATTCTGCCGTGGCATTATCATAGCACTCACCAGCCCGACTCATGCTCTGCAAATACTTACCAGCCAGTAGCTTACGAAAGTCCTTAGAGGCGTATTGACCGCCCCGATCCGAATGCAAGATCAGCCCATCGGCGGGCTGGCGACCTAGAAACGCCCGCCGTAAGGCGGTGATCACCAACTCATCCCGCATGTGATCAGCCAGACACCAACCTACTACGCGCCGTGACCATAGATCTACCCACACCGCCAGATACAGCCACTTACCCCCGGCTAGGGGGATGTAGGTGATGTCGGAAACCCACACCTGATTAGGACCTGTTGGGCGGGGACGAGCTAACAACAGGTTGGGTGAGTAGCCCAGTGTATGGCGACTGTCGGTGGTGCGTGGCACAAAGCTGCGCGGCTGAATCGGCCTCAAATCATTGTTAGACAACACTTTACGGACGAAATCCCGACTCACGTCGACACCCCGATCTTTCATCGCTACTACCAGCCGACGGGTACCATACCGGCGACGATGCAGGCTAAACAAGTCCTTGATGTGCTGGGTGTTGTGGGCTTTCTCCACCTGGGTGGGTTGCGTAGCGCCCCCCATGGGTGTTGTGGCGGGTTTGCGCCACGCATAGTAGCCGCTACGGCTCACCCCTAAGGTTTGACAGAGTACTTGTACCGGATAAGTACTGGCTTTGGTCCTGAATGAAGCGATACATGGCCTTTAGCTCGTTTGAGTGAAGATGGCTATGCTTTTTTTTAGAATCTCGCGCTCCATCTCGGCCCGTTTGAGCTGAGCTTTGAGCCGTTCATTCTCGGCCAGCAGTTCACTTGTGCCCACTTGTTTCTGGGTTTGTTTTTTGTGGGCATGCTTCCATGTGTGGAGCAGTTGGTCGCTGACATTGAGGCTTTTAGCTACCTGAACGGCAGACTGCCCTTCATCGAGCATGCGCAGGGCTTCGGCTTTGAAAGCCTGGTCGAACTTACGACGGGGCGGGGTTAGTTTGTTGGGGCTTGCCATAACAACGAAAGTTAAGCAAGAACACTGTCCGTTCTATGACGACCATCTCAATCTTCCTGCGGCCAGTCTATTATAAATCTCTTTTCTTATTTGGCTAGGATTGTGAAGATTCTCTAACAAAGTCCGGTTGTGTAGTTCTTTAGCTATATCCCTGCCGCTTGTCCAATCCTGCCGTATACTCTCAGCCACCCGATTGATTAACTCCCAGGGAATACCTCGTTGTTGAGTTATGCTTTGACTCGTTTCCCACTTCTGTTTTTCGTTAGCTAAAACATTGTCGATAGTGGCACCAATGTTTCGATCAGAAAACGAATGCTCCCGATAGTAGGGATTACGTACTTTGAGATCGAGTAGTGTAGTTGCCAGGTCATATGCATCTTGCATAAGCACTAGTTGGGTGGGGCTTATTAACCTGTCAATCCACTTATTAAGCCTGTTTTCGTACAAGAATCCTCTCTCTTCTAAATAATTAGGCTCCACGACGATTTGGCCCTTAATAGGGTATTTGCTGCTGAACTCATAGAAGCCCGGTTGATAGCAGATACCCGAAGGGTGCACTTCTCTAGGCTTCGCTGGCTTCTTTGCGTTTTTCTTGATCAGAAACAGCTTTCCGTTCTTCTTGGTGAACTTCTTGAGATAGGCCTTCGGAACGAAATGAGAATTACGCAAATCGGATGATTTTGGCTGCATGGTGTGTGTTGATAACTATCAATCTATTCTAAAATATACCCATTTTCCTATCGATCAGGGGTCAATTCGCTTCTACTCAAACCTATCAAACTCATGAGTTTAAATGCAGCGGCTCCATGAAGTTGGAAAGGATCGGATACGTACTCGAGCGGCTGCTTAATGGACTTGGTACGTATATATATATATAACTGGATTTAGTTTACGGTTTTGCCGGCACGTCACCTTTGGCGTTTTCAATCTCGCACACTGGCTGATGTCGAGGTATCAATAAATTCGTGCCACTTCGTACCTCTCGTACTTTCGGACTGGTACGAATTAGTACGGCTAAACCCAAGGCAACTTAAAAGCTTATAAACATTTCCTTACACCGTTACCAACAGGAATAAAAATAACAAACCCCTAATCATCTATTAATCAGACAATTAGGGGCTAAACTTGTACCGGGTGCCGGACTCGAACCGGCATGTCCTTGCGAACAATGGTGTTTGAGACCATCGCGTCTACCGGTTCCGCCAACCCGGCAGGGTTAAACTCAGTAGTGTTCAGTTGAACGTGGGGCAAAAGTAGTGTTCCCTGCCAGTAAAAGCAACAGTCGGCCCCGAATTCCGTGCATCAGGCCCATTCCGTCCAGCCCGGCAGCGGCCCGGTGGTGAGTAAGCAGCGCACCCTTACCCAGGTATCTCCTCCGTTGACAGACTGGCTCAGCGGCGGTTTAGTACCTGCGTGTGCCTTCGCGCTCCGTATATTGCCGCCATGACGAAACTTTACGCTGAGCTAGCCTACCTCTACGATGCCCTCTATCAGACGTTTATCGATTATGACGCCGAGTTTGCCCTGTACCAAAGCTGCTTTGGGCGCTACGGGGCTACATCAGTGCTGGAAATAGGGTGCGGCAGCGGCCATCTGGCGCAGCGGTTCGTCACTGCGGGTTACGAGTACGTCGGCGTCGACAGTAGCCCGCAGATGCTCGACCTGGCCCGACAGCGTTGCCCAACGGCCCGGTTCGAGCTGGCCGACATGCGGACAATCGGGCTTGAGCGTACCTTCGAGACGATACTCATTACGGCCCGCAGCCTGAGCTACCTCCTGACCAACGCCGACGTGCTGGCTACGTTCCGGAAGTTATACCAGCACCTGCCACCCGACGGTACGGTACACTTCGATTTTATCGACGCCAGTTCCTTTATGCCAACAATGGACCCAGCCATGCTGCACGAACACCGGGCGCAGTGCTACGGACACACGTACCTGAGGCAGAGCCGGTACAGGCCCAACCTGGAAACCGGCTTTACCTGGAACTGGCATTCCGAGTTTTTCATCGAACACCCCAATCGGCCGCTGCAGCCGGTAGCCGACGACGATGCCACGCTGCGGGCCTTTCTACCCGATGAGATCCGGCTCTTACTCCAACTGGCAGACCTGAAGATCGTGAGTGAGCACCGTCAGCCTACCTACGCCTTCGACACCTGGGTGTTCTCGGCCCAGCGGGTATAAAAAATCCCCGCCTGTAGCAGGCGGGGATTGTCAAGGCAGTCAACGGGGTACTAGAACTTGATGTTCAGGTTGGCGTTGAACATCGTGCCCAGCTGGCTGAACTGCGAGCCGTTATAGCCCAGAATGTCGTACCGACCGCTGAAGCCGAGGAATCCCCTCAGCAACGACTTGTCGGCCGGGTTGGCAATGGCTTTCTGGCCTTCTGCGTTCAGGGCCACCAAATCCCATTTAGGCAACACGTTCAGCAGGTTGTTTACGTTGACGGTCGCCGACACGTTTTTACTGAAGGCATAGCCTACGCTCAGGTCGGTGACAACGGCCGGGGTGAAGGTCGCCTTGATGTTTTCCATGACCGAACCCCCGTTATCGAGATCCTGGAATGAGGTTGACCCGAACAGGGTGTTGTACAGGTTCACGTTCAGTTTACCCAGCGTGTAGTCGATACCCAGAATAGACTTGTATCTGGGGCGGCTCTCGGTCAGCAGCGATTTGATCTGCGTATTCAGGATGCTTGACCCCGCCGCTTTGATGGCCGGAGGATCAGCGGGCGTACCAACAATTTCGTTCTGCAACACCACGTTACCCGCGAGGCTGAAGCCCAGTTTACCGCTACCCAGCAACAGGTTCCTGTAGGCAACCACGTAATCAAGACCCGCGGTTCTGGTTTCGATCCCGTTGATGAAGAACTGAATCGTTTTTACGCCGGCCTGGGTTAAAATCCCGCCCAGCGTACTGGTTGGGTTTGAGGAGGCGATGGACGAGCTGTAGACGATCCGGTCGGTTACGTTGATGCTGTAATAGTCTAACGTGACGCTGAAATTCCGGGTTGGATTCAGGGCCACCCCAAGCGTTACGTTTTTCGACTGCTCCGGCTTCAGCTGAGGAATGCCCAGCAAACGGGCCTGTGCGCTGCGGTTATTAAATAAACCAGACAACTGGATGGTACCCCCCACAAAGGACGCCTGCACAGACTGGGCGTAGATCTGATGCAGGGTTGGTGCCCGGAAACCAGTGGAATAAGACCCCCGCAGAATCACTTTATCGTCGAGCAGTTTGTAGCGGGTCGAGAATTTGTAAACATTGGCATTACCGAAATCGCTGTAGTTCTCGGTCCGGAACGTACCATTCAGCAGGAAGTCTTTTGTTACATCGTAACTCAGGTCTACGTAGGCACCAATGTTGAAACGCTGGTTTGACCCCGCGCTGATTTTGGTGAGGCCTGGAAACGAATTGGCCCCTTCTCCTTCATACGAAGCCTCGTCGCCCGCCACGATGGTGTATTTCTCAGACCGGGCCTCCATACCCAGGGCAATACCGAACTTATCGCTGAGCTGCTTCGATACGTCGATGTTGCCCACGAGGTGCCCAAACTGGTAGCCACCCGGCTTAAAGCGGGTCGGGCTGGCTTTACCCAGCGACCGGTTAACGGTGTTTTCAACGGTATAGGCCTGCTCATTATAGCCGGTCGTCAGGCTGACATCGTGTTTCCAGCCATTGTTCTCGCCTTTAATTCCGATTGTTCCGTTGTAGTCGATCAGGTTGCCTTCAAACGTGGGCACGTACCCAACATAGCCTTTATAGAGGTCGACATTATCTTCGGGAAACGCCAGGGTAGCCTTTGTAATGTAGTTTTTACCGCCATTATCGGTCACACTGTGCAGCAAACCCCGGTCCTGACGCCAGTAAGGCGGGCGGTAATTGGCAAAGCTCGACACCCGCTTGACCACCATGGCGGCGTTGCCATACAGTTCGCTTTTACCGCCCAGCGAAAGCCCCGAATTGATCAGGAACCGGGCCGCCGAGGTCTCACCTGTTCCGTTGATGTTACCCGCCGTTGGAACGTCTTTCAGAAAGGAGCGGATCAACTGGTCCTGAGCACCCCCGGTACCATCGCCAAACGTAGCGATTTCGGTGGGCACATCCACAATACCCGACCGAACGGCGCTGTTCTGCTGCATCAGGTCGACGGTGTAGTTGACAAACCCTTTGCCGTTGAGATTACTGCCGCCATTCAGGGCTACGTTGTACATACCCCCGTCGCCTTTCGAGGTAATGCCGGTGTTTATGTTGAGGCTGGTATACTCGAATTTATCCTTCAGAATAATGTTCATAACCCCGGCAATGGCATCTGAACCGTACTGAGCCGACGCCCCGTCGCGCAGAATCTCAACGCGCTTGATGGCCTGCTGGGGAATGGCCGAAATATCGACCCCCGTTTCACCCCGACCGGGCGAAAACTGAACGTAGAGGAGCGAGCTCAGGTTTTTGCGCTTGCCATTGATGAGGATCAACGTGCGGCTTGGACCCATGTTACGAAGTTCCCAGGGGTCTAGCAGGGTGGTGGCATCGTTTACCGGCGTATTGACCGTGTTGAACGAAGGCACCCGGTACTGCAATGATCGGTCGAAGGTAGGCTGACCGGTTGAGCGCAGATCAGCGGCGGAGAGAATGTCGACCGGCAGCGGTGAATCGACAACAGACCGTTGCGACGCCCGGCTACCCACCACCACCACTTCTGATAGCACCGCCGCCGACGGCTCTAGCTGCACATCCAGCCCCACCTCATTACCCGCTACCGTTACTGCTTTGGTTACGGTAGAGAAACCGATAAATGAAAAGGTAACCTGGTATGACCCGTCGGCGACCCTAAGTGAGTAATTACCCGCAGCGTCGGTAGAGACCCCATTGTTTGTACCCGCCACTACCACAGAAACGCCCACCAGCGGTTCCTGCTTATCATCTTTGACCGAGCCTTTGATGAGCTGCTGCGCCCAGCCGCTACCGGCGGTGCTAATTGAAAGAAGCACGATGGCCAGTATAAAACCACCGACTTTGTAACAGTTTGACATAGATTATTTGGAGAAACGATGAAGGTATGCAACAGTTGTTTCCCCCTAAATAAATCTACGGAAAGCGGTTTACCTACACCTGGCAATCTTTTATCGGCCATTTGGCCGATAAGTACCATCGGTAACCTATAAAATACAACCCTTTTACCGGTAGGTAGATTGCGCGAAACGACCTGGTAGGCCGTTAACGGAACTACTTAATGCCCTACTCGTATCGCAAGGCATCGATTGGGTCGAGCTTAGACGCACGAATGGCGGGGTAAATTCCCGAGAACAGCCCCACGGCAATACACACCACCAGGCCGAGGCCCATCCAGAGCCAGGGCACCACAAAGTTACCGCTGCCACTGCTCACCCCCATGGCAATCAGATTACCAATGGCCAGGCTCAGCACAATACCAGCCAGCCCGCCAAGGATACAAATGACGATGGCCTCGATGAGAAACTGCTGCCGGATACGGGTAGGCGTAGCCCCCAGCGATTTACGGATGCCGATTTCGCGGGTACGTTCCGTGACAGACACCAGCATGATATTCATCAGGGCAATGGCCGCGCCCAGTAGGGTAATGGCCCCAATGCCAAAGCCACCCCAGCGCAGGTAATCGGTTGTTTCTTCAATGTCTTTCACCAGTGCGTCGGCTTTTTGCACCTCGAAGGAATCGGGCTGACCCAGCCGGTCCTGCCGAATTTGCCGCATCAGGCCAGTAGCCTCACCAACGGCCATATCCTGGTCACCAATTTCATTTACGGTGGCCGTGATATCAAAAGTCAATTGGCGTCCCCCGGCTAGTTGACGGGCATTTTCGAGCGGAATCAGCAGTACCCGATCGTCACCTGCTCCGGTAAGTGACCCTTTTTTGGCCAGCACACCAACAATCTGAAACTGCCCGCCCAGCACCCGCACCACCTGATTGAGGGGGTTGATTTTGCCTTTAAACAACGTACCGGCCAGTTCGCTGCCAATCAGGGCAACATTCAGGGAGTTGTTCAGGTCATTGGCGTTGATGGGCCGTCCCGACCCGATTTTATAGTTTTTTACCGCCAGGTACGCCTCGTCGATGCCCACCACCTGCACGTTGGGGTTCGTCTTTGTCGATCCGTATTTCACCTGCCCCGCTCCGGTTACCCCCGCCGAAAGCGCGATTGTGGCCCCGTATTTGTAGCGACGACGGAAGGCAACGGCGTCATGGTAATCGATGGGTTTATCTTTCTGGAGGACCCGTCCGCCAAACCGACGGCTTTCCTGCCGGGCAACCACGCTGAACGTATTGGCACCCAGCCCTTCAAAACTGCTGTTTAGCGATGCCTGAATGCCATCGATCGCCGTGAGTGTACCCACCAGCGAGGTGATGCCAATGGCAATGATGAGGGCCGTCAGGATAGTGCGGAGCCGGTTGCTCAGAATGGAGCGTATCCCCTCGCGAATATTTTCTAGCATGTTCATCGGTGAATCGTAAAAGAGGATTAAAAGAACGGAGATAGAAAACAGGCAGGTCTTAAAAGAAGTACTGGGGAATAGCGCCCTTTAATGCAGATTCATGCACCAACTCTTTCACTATAATCTACGTATATTCGTTATACCGTTTGTTCGTTACAAATCTACAACCTGAGGTTATCTACGTGTCGCCAATGAAACGCCTGCTCCTACCGCTCATCCTATTTCTCCTGACCCTGCCTGGTCTACTAGCGTCGGCGGTAGCTTCGAAGATTCTGATACCGATGGACGACGCCCAGAAGAATCACCTGAAAGCGTATGGTATTGCGTATTGGGTGCTTAAAACGCACGACACCGAAATTGACTGGCTGCTCAACTACCGGGGCGGTGCTTTCCTGTTGCCCCAATCGCCCGCGTTCACCAATGAGATGCTGATTCGCGGCGTTACCTACGAGGTTATTTCCGATGCCGACGCGGCGAATATCCTGGCCGAGATTGCCTCGCCCAACGCCAACATGGACGCCGTTAAGTTGCAGAAAGCGCCCAAAGTAGCGGTGTACTCGCCCAAGACCAAACAGCCCTGGGACGATGCCGTGACAATGGTGATGGCCTACGCCGAAATTCCCTACGACGTGGTCTTCGACGAAGAAGTGCTGAACAGCAAACTGCCCGAATACGACTGGCTGCACCTGCACCATGAAGATTTTACGGGCCAGTTCGGTAAGTTTTTCCACATGAAAGACCAGCCCTGGTACATTGCCCAGCGCCGGGAAGCGGAAATAATTACGCAGAAATTCGGGTATCAGTAAAGTGCCCCAGATGAAGCTGGCGGTGGTGAAAAAGATCCGTGATTTTGCGCTGGGTGGGGGCTATATGTTCGCTATGTGCAACGCCACCGATACCTACGACATCGCCCTGGCCGCCCAGAACACCGATATTGTCGATTCCTTTTACGATGGTGACCCGTTCGATCCGCAGTGCAACAACAAGCTGGACTTTAGCCAGACCATGGCCTTCAAAGACTTTCAGGTGTACACCAACCCGTACATGATCGAGTTCTCGAACATCGATAATCAGCCCGAAGAGCGCGGCCTGAGCGAGCATAACGACTACTTCACGCTCTTCCAGTTTTCGGCCAAATGGAACCCCATCCCGACCATGCTGACGCAGAATCATCAGGGCACCATCAAGGGCTTTATGGGGCAGACCACGGCCTTCAAAAAGGCGTATATCAAGCCACAGGTCGATATTCTGGCCGAAAACCGGGCCGTTGGCGAAGCGCGCTACATTCATGCGCCTTATGGCAAAGGGCTTTTTTACGTTCTACGGCGGGCATGATCCCGAAGATTACCGCCACGAGATCGGCGAGGAACCAACCGACCTGAACCTGCACCCCAACTCAGCAGGTTACCGGTTAATTCTCAACAACATTCTGTTCCCGGCCGCCAAGAAAAAGAAGCAGAAAACCTAAGCGGGCACGTACCTGCTGGCGGTTAGACCCCGTAATTTAGCAGCCTCGTAATTCATTCAATGATTCGATCATGAACCCGAAATTCAGCGCCTGGCTCAAACGAATGGGTTGGGCCGGTTTCTTTTTCTTCCTCATCAAAGGCCTGCTCTGGCTGCTGATTCCTTATTTGATTGCGAAAGGGTTTTGGTCGAAGTGACCAACTTGCGCTGGCAACGACAGTTACGTTAGGCACACTAAACAAGCTTAAATGGAATATCTTTCGAGCCGTATCATAAGCCCGGGATGAGGGTAGCTTTATGGGTATTGGCTATATCTACGTGGGGGCAGGTGTCAATTGCCCAAACAACGTACGCTACTCAGGATAAGGCCTATATACGTGCTGTTGAACAGGGCCTCGATTACCTCAAAAAAGGCCAGTGCCAACCTTGTTTAGCTGCCTATAAGTCTGCATTCGTTATTTCTCAGAAAAGTGTACTCAGTACCATGCGGGCGGCCCTGTGTGCCTACCAATGCCAACAGGATGATTTAGCTAAAGTATATATTCAGCAGGCGGTCGACATTGATTATGAGCAGACAGAAGAGATTTGGCTCGACCACGAAGTTGCTCCTGAATTTAACCTTGCCCGGTCGTCTGGCATACAGAAATACGTTAGAGACATATTCACACATAAGGATAGGCAACTGGGCCTGAATGCAGCGTTAAAGCAGGAACTGGCCACTATTTATGAGAGTGACCAGAAGCCACGCTACGACATTGATTCAGTTGTCCGGGTGTATGGCCGGTCATCGCAGCAATGGCAACAGCACTGGCAGAAGATTAGCAAAACGGATTCGATAAATTTAGCCAGCGTCGAACGAATTATTCAGCAGTATGGCTACCCCGGCCAAAGCGTAGTGGGTTTAAAGCTAGGGAACACCGTTTGGCTGGTCATCCAGCATTCGCCTCTTGCTGTTCAGGAGAAGTATTTGCCGCTTATCCAAAAGGCTGCTGACAACGGCGAAATGGAGAAATCGAATCTGGCGTTACTGGTTGATCGGATCAGGATGTACAAAGGCAAAAAGCAACTTTACGGCACTCAGATCAGTATCAGTTCAACCGGCAAAAAGTACTTTCATCCTATTGAGGATAAAGCCAATGTCAATAAACGCCGCGAAAAAGTGGGGTTGGGGCCAATTGAGGAATATGCTAGAGGGTTTGGAATTGTGTACAAGTCAGCTGGCAAGTGAGTTCTGCCTGAACTGATTCGTCTACCGTTTCAGCCATAATTCCTTACCATTCATCGACTTTAACGGCGGACGTCCTGTAGTTTTTTGCATCTTTGGGTCATTGCTTCCTAAGCTACCTGACTCTATGCAATCAGCCTTACCTTCCTCCCCTTCGGCCTACCCCCTTTCCCGGCCTGCCACAACAGACTGGCGACTGGGTTTGCCCACCTACGCCTACGCCGTTGTCTTTGCCTCGTTCTGCATTATTATGGGGCTGCTCTGGGACATTATGTGGCACATGAGCATTGGCCGCGACGGGCTCTTCTCGGCTCCGCACGTAGTCATGTACGTCGGTGCCCTCGTATCAGGGCTGTTCTCGGGCTATCAGATCCTTTCCCTGACCCTCCGCAAAGACCATCCCGACCGGGCTAAATCGGTTAAGTTCTGGGGTATTTTTTATGGCTCATTAGGGGCCATGTACTGCGTTTGGGGTGCCTTGTCCATGCTCACCTCAGCTCCCTTCGACGACTGGTGGCACAACACCTATGGCCTCGATGTCCAGATTCTGACCCCGCCGCACACGATTCTGCTGGTGGGCATGATGATGGTGCAGTTTGGGGCCATTGTGGCGGTACTGTCGCTGCAGAACCAGGCCAGCGACCAAGCGAATCCGCAGCAGGCGGCGCGTATCCGGCTATTATTTATCCTATCGGGCGCGTTTTTTCTGAGCGTTCTGTTCGTGCTGCTCTCGGAGAAGCATGGGCCATAACGCCTCGCATAACTCGTCGTTTTATGTACTGCAGCCATTGCTTTTCCATTTCTCCTGATGGCTATTGGGCGGGCGGGCCGGAACGGTGGCTCGTCCGGTATCCGATCACAGCGGTCACGGCGGTTTATATGCTGGCGATTGCCGTGCCAAGCTGGATATTACCTCTCTTCCCGGCCGTTCCCAAACTGGGTCCTGTGGCTAACCCGATTACCCACTACCAGGCCTTTAATTTCCCGCTGTCTGCTGGTTGTTCCCGGCTTCGCGCTCGACTGGCTAATGCTAGATTCAGTGCCGGACGGGCCAGAAACCCCTAAACGACTGGCTGCTGGCGGCATTGGCCGGTAGTGTGTTTATGGTGGTGTTCCTGGCCGTTCACTGGCCATTCGGTGGTTTTCTGCAGGAATCGCTCTATGCCCGTAACTGGTTTTTCATGAGCGACTCGTGGCAGTTATGGAAGCGATCCCAACTGGGAGTACCGCTTCAAGTTCGGTCCCTGGTTCATGCAGTCGCCTGCTGTATTTGCGCTGGGTTTTGGCAAAGCCATGCTGATCGCCATGGTCTCGGCCCGTATTGGTTTACTCTGGGGCAGCTGGATGCGCCGCGTAGTTCGATAGATAAACAGGCCCGAAAAACTCCCCACGATGCAATTCCTTCCCTACCTTCTCCTTTCGCTCCTTTTCTTTTTCGCTCACACCCATGCAACGGCCCATATCGGCAGTTCAGGGGTGATTGTGCAGAAACAGGTTGGCAAGTACCAGCTGCTGGTCAGCGTGCAACCGCCCGATGTGGTGCCGGGAACGGCGCAGGTTACGGTTTTCGTTGAAAAAGGGAACCCCACCAGCATTCAGGGTCGGCCCGTTTATTTTTTCGAGGGGGATGAAGGGGCTCCGGAGGCTGATCCGTTGCCACTGGTTGGGGGCAACCAGTTTCAAGGAGCTATCTGGCTGATGGAGTCCGGCTCCACCAGCATTCAGCTGACGATGAACGGCCCCGATGGCAAGGTAGACGTTGTTGTACCCGTCCTGGCCACCTCGACGGCTACCCGCGAAATGCCCGCCGGAACCGGGGCCGGGCTGGCCGTTATGGGCCTTCTGTTACTGGTGATGATGATTACGATTATCGGCGCCAGCAACGCCGATGGCATTCTACAGCCGGGTGCGCCAAAAGAGAGATCATTTCAGCGGCGCCGCTTGATTGGCATGGGAGGGGGCGCTGGTCCTTATTCTCGTGCTTACAGGTGGCCGCATGTGGTGGAACAGTTGGGCCGATAACTACCGTACCTACCAGTTGTATAAAGCCCCGCCCCTGTTCAGCAGCGCCAAACCCGACAACGGGCCGGGCAGGTGCTGCTGACTATGCGCCCCGATACGACCGGCTTTACCAACAACTGGCGTCGCCGCCGTGATTTCAACCTGATGGTGCTGGATCACGGCAAGCTGATGCACACGTTTATCGTCAGAATACCGGGGATGGATGCGTTTGCGCACCTCCACCCTACCCGCCGCGATTCCCTGCATTTTGAGACCCGCCTGCCCAACCTGCCCGGTGGCCGCTACCTGATCTACACCGACGTGGTGTATCGCTCCGGCTACGCCGAAACACTGACCGATACGGTCGATGTGCCGTCGCTGAAAGTATCCGCCCAACAGGCCGCCCTTCGAACGGCATCAGACGCCGACGACAGCTATCTGATTACGCAGCCGATGGGTGGCAAACCGGAAGAGGTGGGCCCGCTGAAACTGGATCAGGACATGGCCGCCTGTGGCAAACCGGGGGCCAGCACCCGCCTGGCCGATGGCTCAACGATGATCTGGACCGATAAACCATCGCCCGTACTGGAGGCCGGGCAGTTATACACCCTGAAATTTGCCGTGGCCGATCCGGCCGGGAAAGCCACCAAACTGGAACCCTACCTCGGCATGAGCGGCCACGCGGCTATTCTTCGCTCCGACGGTTCGGTGTATATTCACCTGCACCCGGTAGGTACCTATTCCATGGCGTCTGAGTCGGTGCTGGTCAACCGCATTGCCGACACGTCCCGCGTGGTTCCCAGGCTGGATGGGGCTCGTTTCCGGGATAGCATCGACACGTATCTGGCTACACTGAAAACGCAGCCTAGGTCGGCGCAGTACGCGGCGCTGGCTCCGGAAATGACCGGGATGAACCATACCCAAACCACCAGCAACATGGTCACGTTTCCGTATGCGTTCCCCAAAGCAGGCAATTACCGCATCTGGGTGCAGGTAAAGCGAAACGGTCAGGTACTGACCGGTGCCTTCGATACGCAGGTGAAATAAGATTAGTTTCAGGTTACTCGAGGTTCAGGCGGCCGCCTGAACCTTGAAACCTGAAACTTAAAGCGATAGCACGGCGAATTCGACGCGGCGGTTTACTTTCCGATCTTCGTCGGTACCCTTGGTTGTGATGGGGCGCGTATCACCGTACCCGATGGTTTCAATCCGGTCAACATCGATCCGTTTTCCGACCAGGTAGCTCTGACAGGCCAGCACCCGCTCGCGCGATAGTTGCAGATTGGCCGCTTTGTCGCCCACAATATCGGTATGGCCTTCCAGCCTGATGCGCATCTGGGGGTTATCCTGCATCATGGTAACCAGCCGGTCTAACTCCGCAAAGGAGGCTTGTAGCAGCTCCGATTTCGACATGGCGAAGTAGATATTCTGCAACGTGATTTTAGCGCCTACCGTCAATGGCTTGAGCACAATGTTCCGCGTGATCTTCTGGTTGTTCGACACCTTTGTCAAGTCCAGCACGCCACTGCTGGGCAGGTATC
Source organism: uncultured Cytophagales bacterium (assembly GCA_963750355.1). Taxonomy (GTDB): domain Bacteria; phylum Bacteroidota; class Bacteroidia; order Cytophagales; family Spirosomataceae; genus Fibrella. Next base: position 409,129 of record CAVVQL010000007.1, read on the forward strand.
CTTTTGCCGACGCGACGTAGGTATAGACCTGTCCACGGTTCAGATACATGCGGTACAACCCATCCGAAGCAAAGCTTTGCACCGAATCGATCGGCGTCAATTTGTTGGATATTTGATAATCGATGGTGGCCGTAACGGGCTTGTTGGTTACTGAGTTGCTGACAATACCCGAAATGAAAACGGTCTGAGCAACGGGTGGCTCGATCGGCTTTGGCGTTGCCGGTACGGGCGTTCGCGTTTCGCCGGGCAGGCTGCTCCGATCCGGGTAAGGCGTTTGTGTTTGCGTCTGAACAGGGGGCGTCGTCAGGATCTGATCAGCGGGGTTACGCACGTAGAGGTTATAGATATTCCAACATTTGATGTAGTCGTAATCATTGCACTCGAACAAATCGAAATTCTCGATGCCCCGGTCGAGCGGCTCGAAATAGACGGCGAAGGAATACTGCTGTCCGCTGTACGTATTTAGCTGTTTGGGCTGGATGGGGATGTTATCGGCCTTGATGAAACGAAAAACCCGCGCGCCATTGGCGGCCACAAGCTGCGCTCTTGAATCGAAAGCAATGAAAGCATTACGCATTACCCGGCCCGTGTTATCTACTTTGCGCTCACCCCGCTCGGTGTAGGTCAGGTATAAGATCGTGTAGTTACCGGTCAGGCGGATATTGTCAACGTGAACATTGGGTTCTGCCGGGCGGGGAGCCCCCATCGGAGCCGATTGGCCGTAGGTGTCGTCGCCCCGGCCATACGTGCCCTGCCCACCCCTGCCGTCATCAGTAGACCCGCCGCCCCCGGAGCCGGGAAGTAAGTCTAAACAACTCGACAACGTGAGAGAAAGACTTAGAAAAAGCAATAAACGAGTTAGCATAGTGGAAGCCTGTTACTGGAAGTTAGTTGGAAAAGTACGACTATTCCCAAGTAATCCGGTAAAGGCTCATTTTATCCGTTTCTTCAAATCAGGAATCGGATAGTTAGTTTCCGGCTGAACAGACCAACCGGGAAGCTGAGCGGCCAGCTTCCCGGCATTATCCTCGTCAAGATCAACCAGCAACGCCTTACGGCTTCTGTCGAGCACGGTAGCATGCTGACAAATCAGGTCAAGCTCATCGACGGTGGGGCCGTGCGGGTTTTTCGTATGAAGGACATAGCGCGCCATTGGCTTACAGGAACAGTTGACCGCTCCCCTCGAAAATCGGCCCAAACCCCATTGATTTGACCTTCGTTTGCAGGAAACCGATCATTGCGTCGGCACGGGCCGCCGTTCGGGGCAGGGCAAGAATGTCGGGCTGGGTGGCCAGCAGCCGGGCCGCAACGCCCGTTGCCAGGGGGCAGGCCATCGACGTGCCGCTAAACGGGGCGTAGCCCCCCGGCACCGTGGAGATGACACCCACACCCGGCGCAATGAAATCGACTTCGGGACCAATGTTTGAGAACCCCGACACAAAGTTTTTCTTGTCTGTACCGAAGGGCGCCACCACGTAGGGGGCATCGGTGGTGTTGGCCGGGAACGTACCTTTTCGACCCAGGGCACCCACCGCCAGCGATAGCGAGAACGAAGCGGGGAAACTCACCGGCGACCGGTCATCGTTGCCCGTGGCGACAAAACAGATGGTGCCATTGTCGCGGGCGAAGGTGATGGCATCTTTGGTGGCATCATCGGGCGGCCCACCCCCCAGGCTCATGTTGATGAGGTCGCAGCCATCAGCCACGGCCTGCTCAATGGCTTTGACAATGGCGAAGTTCGACGCGCCATCAGCGTTTTTTCCAAACACCCGGTATGCCCGCAGTTCTACCCCCGGCGCGGCCCCGCGAACCCCCGTTGGCGCGGTACCACGCGCAGCCACAATGCCCGACACATGGGTGCCGTGTTCGTCCACGTCGGCAAAATCGGTGGGGCTTTCGCCCGTAACGGTACAGGCTCCGCCCGAAATTACCAGGTCAGGATGCGGCCCGGCTCCCGTGTCGATAACGCCGACCCGCACGCCCGTGCCTGCCGTCAGGTCGGTTTTGGCCGACGGATAGAAGAACTGTTTCGAGTCGATGTACGTCAGCTTTACCGGTTGCAGGTTAAAGGCCTGGTCATTGGTGAGCGTCAGGTTCTTGCGCCACAGGCTCCAGTAACCGTTTTTTGGATAGCCGAATAATTGCTCGATGCGCTGCCCACCAATAGTTTTAAAAGCGACAACACCCTGGGCATTCGAGGTACCCTGTTCACCCTGCCGCTGCTCAAAATTAGTGAAGGCCACCACGGTAACGCCGACTACCGGTTTGCCCGTTTTTGCGTCAACCATTTTTATCCGAACCCCAACCTTGGGTTTCCCCTGCATGACCCGAAACGGTTGGCGGATCGACTCATGCTGCCACTGTTTGAAATAAAACACTTCGGGTACAATGCGTAGACCGGGTAGCTGGGCACGGAGCATCGGCAAGTCGTTATCAGCGATCTGAACCAGCTTCACGCCATTTTTGCCAGCCGAATCGACCACGACCGCGCCGCTAGGGCTGTCGCCGGCAATCGTTTCTCGCAGAGACACATCAATTGCCATCCGGCTGAACAACGCTTCTGTAGCCGTATCGGGGTGGTTGTCGGTCAACCGAATCCCGGTTGACGGAAGAATCAGGTAATTACGCACAATGGGATTGGCCATGACTTTGTGGAGGTTTAGAGTGAGCTGCCCGGTCTGTTGCCCTTGTTGGTTCAGGAACGTAGCCGGATTTGTCGGCCCCCATCCTCCTATTTGGCAATAGGTCCAAACATTTTCGATTGAATATAGTCATTCCCACTATAAAACATGGATTAGATTATCCAACGTATATGCCCGCCACAGAATCGACGATTTCGCTCAACCGCGCAAAAAAACAATTTGAATTACATACCGACGGCAAGCTCTCGCTGATGGCTTTTTTTCAGCCCGACGAACACACCCTCGCGCTCACCCACACGGAGGTAGACCCCGCCCTGGAGGGGCAGGGTATTGGCTCGAACCTGGTGAAACAGGTGCTGGAGTACGCAGAGCGGCAGCATCAGAAAATTGTGCCGCTCTGTCCTTTCGTAGCTACTTACATCAAACGCCATCCCGATTGGCAGCGTGTGGTATCGACGGAGTATGACGTCAATGATTTTTAAGCGCGGCTAACCGCTTGTTGCAGGGCACGCTCCAGCCGGTCGATCGCCAGTTTGGTGCTCCATGTCGATGCCACCAGCGTTCGCCCCTGTTCCGACAAACGCCGGTGAAGGTCCGGGTCGCTCAGCAGGCGATCGACGGCGGCCGCCAGCTGAGCCGGGTCGCGGGAGGCCAGCAGTCCATTTCTTTCGTCGATCACGGTTTCGCGAACGCCCCCTTCGGCCACGGCAACAACGGGTAGCCCGCAGGCGTTGGCTTCCAGTGGCGCAAAGCCGAACGGCTCTAACTCCGAGGTGTACAGCAAACAGATGGCGGTGTTGAGCAACTCGATCAACTCGGCCTGCGCCACCCGTTCGCGGGGTTGAAAATCGACGCCCAGCTCGGTGGCCAACTGGTTTACTTCAGCCACATACTGCTGATTCCCCATGTTGCCTACCCACACCAGCGGCGGGCGGCGGGCGGCGGGCAGTTGGGCCAGGGCACGAATGGCCGTGTCTGGCCGTTTATGCGGGAAGAAAGCCCCCAGCCCCATCACAAACGGTTGACGGGCCCGGTTCAGGTACGGAAACAGGTCGGTGTCGATGCCGAGGTAACAGACCTCGCCCCCACTGCCGTAGGCCTTCAACAGGCTTTCGTTGCTGAAATACGAGTTCAGCAACACCGTATCGAATGAGTGATAATTGGCAATTTCTTCGCGAACCCGTACCCGCGCCTGCCGCTGTTCAAACAGGTCACGCCAGAACGCCTTTCGGTATTCGGCTTCTTTCCAGCGACCGGTTACCGGGGGGAGCGCCGCCCAGCGCTGGGTCGGAAACGCTTCGAACAACGACCGGTTGGGTTCACCCAGATAAAGCACCCTGGGAAGGTCGACGAACCGCCCGATGTAGGGCATCATGAAGTGCTGGCACGAGTTGGCAAACAGGATATCGTGCCCCCCCGCCCTGATCTGCCCGGCCGACTGCCGACAGGCCTCCAGCATCCACTCTACCTGGGTATCGGGCAGCAGCCCCAGCGACCGAAGCTGATCGCGGTACTGATGCCGAATGCGCAGGGTCATGTGTAGCGGTACAATCTTCGGTGCCCCAGCGTACCGGTCAACGTCGAGGTACGCGCTGTCGGCCATTGAGGTCGTGTAAACCGTCAGCTGATGTCCGCGTTCGGCAAGGCCTTTGATATGCTGATGCAGGGCGCGGCTGGCTCCACCGCTGGGAAGGTTATGCCAAACGGCAATGTTCATGCGTTTTGGGGAAGGAGCTATTGAACCAGTTCTTCGTTCAACAACACTCAGAAATTCATTTTTTTGTACATATCGGCCAAGGCCATCGACTTATCGAGTACAGGCACGTTCTCAGCCAGCGAGAGGGCACTGGTATTGAGCCAGACACCGGGATCAGTACTCCGTACATACGAGATTACCCAGGGCTTGTGCTGGCTGACAAACAGAATCTGTTGCAGCGATGGAACTTGCTTATACAGCTCTAACTTTTCACCCAAATCAAAGGCCAGTGTACTGTCTGACAGCACTTCGACCACAACGACTGGATTCGTTACCGTGGCGGTAGACAGATTACCACTCGGCAGACGCAGGTAGTCGGGTTGCCCCTGTACGATACTCACGTCAGCATTGACCGAATCGCCAGTGGCTTCTATGAAGATCTTGATGTTGCTGCTGAAGACTGCCATCTGCTCGTTGTCATCGAACAGACCAACAAAAATGTAGTTCAGCCGAGACACCAGCGACTCGTGCGGCAGTGATGCTTGCCCCATAGAACTAATTTCTCCGTTAACGTACTCAACATTATAGGCGCACTGCTCGGCAAAGGCCAGGTATTCCTCAAACGTAGCCTTTGCCCGAAGAATATCCGGGGCAAGTTCACGCTCTGCAAGGGTCAGTGGAAAGTCGGCAGGGGGCGCAAGTGTTGTCATCACTGAGTCAGTTTGTTGGTTGTAAAGCTAACGAAATAGACTTCTTCAATCACCAGGATTGTGCCGGTCCAGGATGAGCAAGTAAGCCACTGAGCCGCTAATCGGCTCAGTGGCTTGACACAAGCTTTATTTACTTCGATTGTTTGCTGACAGGTGCAACCTCTTTGGTAGATATCAATTGCCTATTGTTGGCGGCTACCGTTACGGCTTTACCACGTACCTGAAGGGTAACGGGCTGGTCCGAAAAGTTTTCGACGGTGACCTGTTCCTGCGTGGTGGTGATCTGAAGCAGCGCACCACGGAACCGGATCTTGAAGGCAAACGACTGCCAGCCGTCGGGACAGTACGGGGCAAACAGCAGTTGATCGTTTTCCACGCGCATGCCACCGAAACCTTTTACCACGGCCAGCCACGTACCGGCCATACTCGTGATGTGGCAGCCGTCTTCGGTATCGTTGTTGTAATCGTCGAGGTCGAGGCGGGCCGTGCGGAGATACATTTCGTAGGCCTTCTCTTTCATACCCAGTTTCGAGGCCTGAATGCTGTGCACGCAGGGCGACAACGACGATTCATGCACGGTCATCGGCTCGTAAAAGTCGAAGTTGCGCTTTAGGGTATCGGTCTCAAATTCGTCTTCAAAGAAGTATAGCCCCTGCAACACGTCGGCCTGCTTGATGAAGCACGACCGCAGAATCCGGTCCCACGACCAGTGCTGATTCAGGGGGCGCTGCCCTTTCGGAATCTCCGACACCGGCATAATGTCTTTATCGAGAAAGTCGCTCTGCTGCAAGAACACCTGCCGGGCCTCGTCGAACGGGTAGTGCATGTTATCGACAATGTGCTTCGCTTTCGGGATCTCTTTTTCTTCGCGGAAATGGATCCGGTCGGCCAGTTCGTCGTAGGCGGCGGGGTTCAGGCGTTTTACCGTTTCAACCGCCTGCATGGTGTAGCGCAGGGTCCAGGCGGCGATGTAGTTGGTGTACCAGTTGTTGTTGACGTTGTTTTCGTACTCATTCGGCCCGGTCACGCCCAGCATCACGTACTGCTGCTTCGCCTCCGACCAGTTGACGCGCTGGCTCCAGAACCGACTGATGGCAATCAGCACTTCCAGCCCGTATTCGACCAGGTAGGTCTCGTCGCCGGTGTAGCGAACGTAATCGAAGATGGCGTAGGCGATGGCACCGTTGCGGTGAATTTCCTCGAAGGTGATCTCCCACTCATTATGGCACTCTTCGCCGTTCATGGTCACCATCGGGTACAGCGCAGCGCCGGCCCGGAAACCCAGCTTCTGTCCGTTTTCAATGGCTTTGTCGAGTTGCTTATACCGGTAAACCAACAGATTGCGGGCTACCTTCTGGTCGGCGGTGGCCAGGTAGAAAGCCAGGCAATACGCTTCGGTATCCCAGTAGGTTGAGCCGCCGTATTTTTCACCCGTAAAGCCCTTGGGGCCAATGTTTAGCCGCTCATCTTCACCCGTGTAAGTCTGATTCAACTGGAAGATATTGAATCGGATACCCTGTTGCGCGGCAATGTCGCCATCGATGATGATGTCGTTCATTTTCCACTTATCGGCCCAGGCCTGCTGCTGCTCTATCAGCATTTTATCGAAGCCCTTCCGGCTGATACGCTGCATATACAGATGCGCTTCCTTCAGCAGTTCGTCGGGGTCATAATTGAGCGACGACAGGTTCACGGCGTATTTATAGATCACCGTTTCCTCTCCTTTCCGGCAGTCGAGCGAAATGCGGTTGGCGACGTATTTTTCGTACTTGATCGGCTGCGACTGGTAATCGAATTTAGCGCCGTTCTGCTCTACTTCCACGCACATGCCCGTCACCACATGGAAGCCGGTTTTGCGGGTGCGTAGTTCGATATACGCTTCACCATAGGCCGTTTCTTTGCGCACCTCGTCCCAGAACGTTTCGTCGTAGTTGGCGTCTTTATTCCGGATCGCCCCGTCGATGTAGGGCGTGATGGTGATTTTAGCGTCGAAATTCAGGGGGGTCAGGCTGTAGCGAATGGCCCCGGCTTCATCATCGACGATGGAGCAGAAGCGTGTTCGAGTTAACCTTTACCTGTTTGCCGCTCTTGAGCACAGCCACAAACTCGCGTTCAAGATACCCCTGCTGCATGTTCAGCACCCGCCGGAAATCGCGCACCTCGCAGGTATTCAGATCAAGCGATTCGTACTCGATATCAATGTCGATGCCGATCCAGTTGGCAGCGTTCAGCACTTTGGCGAAATACTCCGGGTACCCGTTTTTCCACCAGCCAACGCGGGTTTTGTCGGGATAATACACGCCCGCCACGTAGTTGCCGGGCAGCGTTTTGCCGGTGAATTTCTCTTCAAAATTACCCCGGCCACCCAGTCGGCCATTACCCAGCGACATCAGGCTTTCGGTAACTTCATTATGTTCGCGGTGAAAGCCTTCTTCGACTACACACCAGGGGTCATTGGTAAAATATTGTTTCATAACAGGTTCTAGTTTTAAGCGGTCCGCCGCTGCGGTTTCAAGTTTCAGGTTTCAAGTTTCAGGTTTCAAGTTTCAGGTTTCAGGTTTCAAGTGCTCTGCTTGTCAACCAAAAGGTAGATAGGCAAAGCACTTGAAACCTGAAACCTGAAACTATAACGTCTTAATATCCCAACCCCCGCACGCGGTCAACCACCGCCAGCAGTTCGGTTACGGTAAGGTGTTCGAGCGAGGGCACCACCAGATCGGCCTGTGTCAGTACGTCGGGCGAGCCAATACCAACCGCAAACATAGCCCCTCGTTTGGCCGCTTCGATACCCGCAACGGCATCTTCGAAAACGATGCATTCCTGAGGCTGTACGTTCAGTTCGTCGGCCCCTCTCAGAAACACTTCGGGGTCGGGCTTGCTGTTGGTTATTTTTGATCCGTCGATAATGGCGTTGAATACGTGTGAGAGGCCAACACGTTCCAGGATCAGCGGCGCATTTTTAGAGACTGATCCCAGGGCGATTTTGATGGGGTGCCCCCGCTCGCCCATCTGCCTGATCTGCGCCAGAAAGGCGTTGACACCGGGCAATATATCGTCGGGCGTCATTTGCTTCACCAGCTCCAGGTACCACTCGTTTTTCTGAGCGGCCAGTTCCAGCTTGCGCTCCTCTGGCAGTGTGACATTACCCAGCGCCAGAATGCGCTCCAGCGAGTCCATCCGGCTTACACCTTTCAGCGTTTCGTTGAATTCGTGGGTAAAATCGAAGCCCAGCGAATTGGCCATACGCCGCCAGGCCTGGTAATGGAACACGGCGGTATCAACCAACACACCGTCAAGATCGAAAAGGAAGGCTTTTATCATGATTTTTTAGTTTCAAGTTTCAAGTTTCAAGTGACATTGCACACCAACCAGATGGTGCACTAGCAACGCACTTGAAACTTGAAACCTGAGACTTGAAACTTCAGTTAATACCCACTCACCTTCAGGGCGGCGAACAATTTTTTGATCGTGTCAAGGCCGTTGGGGCCATTCTGGGCAAAATAACAGAACGCTTCAACATCTCCCCGATGCATGGCCACGTTCATATCGCCCGACTGTGATTTGTGTTCAGCCTTTACCCAGTCGGCCACGATCTGGTAGCTGTGTTTGCCGCCTTCGCCAAATGTGCGCGACACATCGAGTTCAAACACGGGCGCGCCGGGCAGCACCTTTGTTTCGGGGTAGCCGGGCAGTTCGGAAAAAGAGAACGGGGTTCCCCGGCTGAGGGTCCGCCCGCCGAGTACAATGGGCTTTTTGCCGTTTAGCCTCGCGGCTGCCTTCAACGTCAGGATGGTAGCCGATTTGTGATGGGCGTGCTGATCGGCCGACGGTACCAGGCACAGAATCAGGTCGTAACGCCCCTTGGCCAGCACCTCGTCTAACTGCCGTTGAACCAGTTCAAGGTTCCAGCGGCGACCACCCAGGTAGGGGGCCGGGTCGGTAGAGTACCGATCGTCGACCTGATCGAAGAAATAGAAATTGGTGATGCCCATGACCTCACCGGCTTTCATCAGTTCTTTCTTGCGGATAGCTGGCAGCACGCGCCGCCCCACCGCCGAATCGAGCAGGTTCATGCCGTAATATTTCGAGGCCACCATGCCGTTATAGCCGCCCGACGCATCGGTCATCAGCGCCAGATCCGCCGATCCACCCAATTCCCGCACCAGTTTAAAGACGGTGACCGGAAACATGGTTTCATCGTCGGGGTGAGCCGTAACAATCAATATTTTAAGGGCTTGCGCCCTTACCTGGATAAACCCGATGGCCAGAAAAAGCACCAGCAACCTACGAATCAACCGCATTGTACGCCTATTCATCATGTGACAAAGGTACATACCGAAGCCAAGTACTCAGTGTGTGGCCTGGTATCAACGAAGCCCACAGACGAGGTGTTGGGTGGTTTTTACGGAATAGTATCGGGTACGACAGCGACATCAAGCCTGGCTTTGTCAAAACTAGTCAGCCCCTGTAACTGATAACCTGACAGCCAACTCGCCGATATACAGGGTAGCCAGGCAGAAGCACTGCCCTCGCCAATTGTATACCCCGTTTTTAAACCTGTTAAACTCATGAAAACACCCGTTCTCTGGCTGCTCACCGTAGCGGCCTTCACCACGGCTCACGCCCAGAACAACGCCTTGTCCTTCAGCCAGAATGGCGTCGGCAATCAGGCCAGCCAGGTTACCCAAAAAGGGGCTGACAACACCGGTTCAGTTTCCATTACCGGAGACTACAATTCTACCTTGTTTTATCAGGGAGGAGCTGCTAACAAAGGTACCCTGTCTGTAAGCGGCAGGGGCAATGATGCTTACCTTGAGAGCTCCTTTGGCAACAACAACCAGGTTAGTCTAACCCAGATTGGCAACAACAACAGGGGCAGCGCTTACACCTACATGGGCAGCGACAATCAGGTCAGTCTGACTCAGACTGGAAACGCAAATACGGGGTATGCCTATTCCTCCGAAGGCAGCAATAATCAGGCGAATGTCACACAAATTGGAAACAGTAACCTGGGTTACGCTTACGTCTCCTCTCAGGGTTTCGACAACCAGATTCAGGTAAGTCAAACCGGCAATAGTAATACCGCTTACGCGGGTGTCGGTCTGGGCAATCTCAATCAGCTCAGTATCACCCAATCAGGAGATGGGAACCTGGCGGAAGCCTACCAAACGTACGGGGATAACAATCAGGTGATGCTCACCCAGTTGGGTAGCTCTAATGAGGCCCTGTTACAACAGGGCTACGGTGGATTTAATACCGCTACAGTGCTCCAGGAAGGCAGCGGTAACAAACTGCGGGGATTGCAGGAGGACTTTCCTTACGACCGGTATGCCAAACAGCAGGGTAATGGCAATGCGCTGCTGGTCAGCCAAACAGGACAGGATAACACCTTACGGTTCAATCAGTCAGGGAATAACAACAGGGCTACCATCACCCAGGGACCTATGCAGTAAGCTGGTTGCAAGCGGTAGGTCTTGACATGGCCTGAAGGGAATTCGTAACCGGTCTTCTTTCAGGCCATGTAACGATCGCCAAGGCATGCCTTTGGCCAAACTGTTAAGACGGGATAAACCAGAGCGTTTTCAGGGCCAGCCTACATCAGCCTTCTTCAGTTGCTCCACAATGGCATACTTTCGTAACCGTCCCTGCATTTCGGTCGCGACCGACTGCCGTTTAGCATTGACACTGTTTGTCGAAGCGACTCCAGCTACCAAGCCTGCCAAAGCACCAATTGACCCAAAGAAAATTGCTTTATCACCTGCCGAAAACCTGAGAAGACCCCGTGTGTCATCTCCCTGAACAGCCCCGACGATCGCTCCTAACCCTATTCCGATCAACATACTTTTTGCCGCCGCCCCCCGCCGGTGCAGAGACACCCGGCTGATGGCACCATACGGAATTTTTCGGAGTGACAAGGCCGTGGTTAATGAATTGACCGGCGGTAACGTGCCACTATGCTGATTCACAAGTGCTGTTAACTTATCCTTAAGGCCGCCCCTGGGGGCCAGCACAAGAGCAGAATCCGTTACACTAAACAGGATGCCCGACTGCGCCTTTGTCTGTCCAACAAACCGCACGGTTGTTACGTATTGACCTAGTGCCGCAATGGCTGAAGTCGTACTTGCAGGCTGAGCCTGCGCTGAACAACTAACCGAGAGCCCTATGGTAAGGGCTAAAAGAGTGATTGGTTTCATGGTGGTATAGATAGTTTAGGCCAATGTGACTGTCAGAAATTTACCCGGTAGTAGAAGATCGGCAGAAAGCCCAACTGGTATTCCTGCTTTACGAACGTGCCGTCGGGCTGGGGGGCGTAACTGAGCGAGAGCAGGTTCTGGATGCCCAGCACATTCACCAGATCGAAGGCGATGGTGTGGGTCAATCGCTTCCGGTTGATCTTGTAGTCGATCTTGACGTCGAACCGGTTATAGGGCGCGAATTGCCGGGAGTTGCGGGTATCGCTCGCAAACACGATTTCCTGTTCCTGGCGCGAAGCCGCCTCATTGACCGGACCGTACCAGCGTCCGCCCGTTGTCGTGTACTTCGCGCCCAGGCTCAGGCTGGACCGGCTAAACCGGATTTCGCGCGCAAACAGCACATTGAACGCGTATTTCCCGTTGAAATCGGTGTTCCGCCACACCTCATCCGAGCCTTTGTACTTCGCGTCGAACAGCGAGCCGGTGATGAGGAAGTAATAATTATTGCTGAAGAATTTCTCCAGCGTCAGTTCAACGCCGTAGTTGCGGCCCACACCAGTATTCACCAGCGCCCCTGGGAAAATCCGGGAGAACGCCGCCCCGGTATTCACCATCGAAAACGAAGACCGTACCCGCTCGACAGGTACGTTGAACAACTGCTGGTAATAGGTTTCCAGCAGCAGCCGTATGTTCCGGCCCAACAGGCGGTTGTAGCTCGCCACATAATGCCAGCTTTTTGTCAGGCCAATACTGCGGTTTAACAGCTTGATGTCTTTAACCCGACTTCGGACATCGTCGCCATAAAAATAGGTGTAGGTGGGCTGCATCTGGCTGTGCAGGCCAACGGCTACGCTCAGTTTCTGGCGATTGGGCAGATCATAGCTCAGGCCAAGCCGGGGTTCAAGTGGCGAAACGCTATTGGCGTTCAACGTCATAATCAAGGCATTCAAACCCGCCGTCAGGGTCAGGTTTTCGGTCAGGCGGCTGCGGAAACTGACATAAGGCTGAATCAGGGCAAACGTTTCATTGGCATCCCAGCGACTCCGCCAGCGGGTGAAGCGGGTGGATGTTGGGCTCTCCAGCGTCCTGACACTATCATAGGCGACGAACTGAATCAAGTCAGCGTTGATGCCGACTTTAAGCGTGCTGCGGGGGCTCAGCTTGTGGTTGACGAAGGAGGAGACCGTGTACCGAAATTCGTTGAATACGTAATCCAGTGTCGGCCGGAGTGAATCGATCACAAACCGGTTAGCCTGCACGAGTGGATTACCCGCTGGGTCTTTGCGGAGAAACAGGTACTTATCGCTGGCCGCCTGCGCATTTCCCGACACAGAGAGGGTCGTTTTCCAGAACGTTTGTTTGCTGACCGGGCGCGTGTAGGTCAACCCCGCCACGCCCATCCGCGAGGTAAAATACTGGTCGCGGTCGTTCTGGCCAAAAATGTTGCGGTCGTCGGCTTTCTGCTGACTGATCAGAATATCCACCGTGCTGGTGCCACCCAGGGCCCAGAGCGCAAGGCTCCCCACCGAAGCACCATCCCGGTTTTTTAAGGGAAAATTCAGTCGAAAAAAGCCGTCCTGATAGGCAGGAATAGCCTGGGTGCCGATGTCCAGCCCCAGTTTACTGAACAGCCCCAGATTGGCGTAGCGATACGACGCCATGTAGGATGATCCGGACTTACGCGATAGCGGCCCCTCGATCATGGCTTCGGTGCCCAGAAAACCAAACTGAATGGTTTTTTCGTGGCGCTCATTGTTCCCGTTGCGCAGTTTCAGATCAAACACCCCGGCCACCGTATTGCCAAACTCGGCGGGAAAAGCCCCCGTAAAAAAATCGGAGTTGGCCAGGTAGCGGTTGTTGATGATGCTCACCGGCCCGCCCGACGTACCGGCAATGGCGAAGTGATTGGGGTTGGGGATGCTGACGCCCTCCAGTCGCCAGAGTACGCCCTGCGGCGAGTTGCCCCGGATCACGATGTCGTTGCGTGAATCGTCGGCCCCCTGCACCCCGGCAAAGTTGGAAGCCATGCGGGCGGGTTCGCCCCGGCTACCGGCGTAGCGGTCGGCTTCTTCCACCGAAAACTGCCGCGCCGACACCACCGCCATGTCGTTCCGCGCCTCACCCGTTCGCTGCGCCTTAACCGTCAGGGTAGTGAGTTGCTGAATGCCTTCTTCCAGGTCAACGTCCAGGATGGTTTCGCGGCCCGCATCCACGATGATGTTGTTGAGCAGCACCTCTTTGTAGCCCACCAGCGTGACCCGCACCGTTCGGCGGCCAATGGGTACGTTGGTGATCCGGTACACGCCCGCCGTATCGGTCAGGTTACCCAGCGAGGCATCGACCACCTGAACGGTAGCCCCCACCAGCGCGTACTTCGATTCTTTGTCGACAACCCGACCCCGGATGGTTTGGGTAAGCTGCGCCTGGCTAGAGAGCGGTAGCAGTAAACACAGGAGTAGGAGGCGTGGATTCATGGCGCGTTGTTTTAAGCGAATGTTGCCACCAGTCACTAACAAAGCGGATGATCCAGCCCGTAGCAGGCTACCCGCTTTGTTAGCCCGTAGCTTCGTTTGCCTGGCTAGTCAATTAACCTTATCGAAAACGCTTTCTGGTGTGGTCTGATCCATCAACAGCACGATGATACAGGGACGGTGGAGGAACGCCTATGCTGGCCGAAAACCGATCCATCAGAAACTGTTGAAAGGCCAGCACGCGCCCGTCAAGGGTACCGTTCCTGGCGGCAGAAGACTCGGCAAGCCGTTCATCAGTCTCAGTGGCTGATGGCACCATGGGCGTTTTCATGAGTGAGGCGTAGCTTTGGGGTTAATAACGCATCAAATAAGCGATAAACTGCACCAGATGGATAGATTAGTCCGATAAAAAGCGATGAATTGATTAAGCGTATACGACGACCACGTTTGGCAAACAAAAAACGGACAACCCGACTCCTGTCAGATTGTCCGTTCTACGGTTTACTGTATCGTCACTACATCCGCTGTAGCTCCAGCACCAGCGCCGTTTTAGCGGGTAACTGAACCGTTTTCAGGTCATTGAGTACCTCGCCGGTCAGCACGTTCTTTGCCCCGGAGAACCCGGTCGTGCGTTCGCTGAACCGGGCCATATCCAGAGCAATTGGCTTGTCGGTCTGGTTGGTCGCCACCATCACCGTTGCCTGATCGTTGTAGCGGAAATAAACGTAGGTGCCGTTCTGGGGCAGGTATTGCATCAGCTTCCCCGAATGCAGGGCCGGCGTGTTTTTGCGGTAGTTGGCCAGCGTCTTCACGAAGTTGAAAGCGTCGTTCTCGGCTTTGTTCCGGCCCGCTGCCGTGAACTTATTCTCTTTATCGCCCTCGAAACCACCGGGAAAATCGCGGCGTACCTCGGCATCCGACGGGTTCTTGAAATTCTTCATCAGGATTTCGGTTCCATAATAGATATGCGGAATCCCTCGGGTGGTCAGCAGCCAGGTCAGGCCCATTTTATACCGGTTACTATCGTCGCCAATGACCGACAGGAACCGGTCGGTATCGTGGTTATCCAGAAACGTAACCAGCTTCATCGGGTCTTCATACACGGCATCCTGCGCCAGCACCTGCTGCACGCGGTTGGCGCCGTTATCCCAGCCTTCGCCTTCGTTCAGGGCGGCGTTCAGGGCCGAATACAGCACAAAGTCCAGCCCACCCGTCTGGTTCGATTTAAAGGGGAAGTTGATCTTATTCCTCGTGTAGTACGCCTGATCGACGGTGTTGTTGACCCACGACTCGCCGAAGGTGAACATCCTGGGGTATTCGGCCTGTAAGGCGGCATTGCAGCGGTTCATAAACGGCTGGTCGTTGTACATATACGTATCGATTCGCCAGGCATCGACGGCAAATTCCTCGACGCTCCAGATGGCGTTCTGAATCAGGTAATTGGCCACGAAAGGGTTACTCTGATTCAGGTCGGGCAGGAAGGGCACAAACCAGCCGTCGAGGGTCACTTTGCGGTCGATCGCCGAGGAGTGCGGGTCGGTAATGGGCTGATACTTATACGAGGTGTTGGTGTAGGTGGGCCACTGGTGCAGCCAGTCTTTCATGGGCATGTCTTTCAAAATCCAGTGGTTGATGCCCACGTGGTTATACACCGCATCCTGCACCACCCGCATGCCCATCTCGTGGACTTTCCGGTTCAGTTCTTTATAGGCTTCATTGCCGCCAAATCGCTTGTCGATGGTGTACTGATCGGTGAACCCGTAGCCGTGATAGGCTGACCGCATGACGCCGCCTTCATTGGTCTGGGGCTGGTTGTTCTCCACCACGGGTGTCATCCAGAGGGCCGTTACGCCCAGTTCTTTCAGGTAATCGAGGTGATTCTGAACGCCTTTCAGATCACCGCCATGCCGCAGGAACGGGCTGTTGCGATCCGCCTCTTTGTCGGCCATATCGGCAAACTTATCGTTGGTCGGGTCGGCTCCGCTGAAGCGATCAGGCATGAGCAGGTAGATAAAATCGGCGGAGGTAAGCCCCTGCCCTTTCGGCTGCTTATCGCGGGCTTTCAGTTCGTAGGTACGGCTGATGGTCTGGCCCCCACCCTTACCAACCAGTTGCAGCGTACCGGCCTTGGCCGAGGGCGCAATGGTCAGATCGAGGAAAGCGTAGTTTTTGTTCTCGACGGTATGGCTCTTCACCAGCCGTACGCCGGGGTAGTTGATCGAGTACGTCAGCGTGCCGGCATTGGGGCCGTAAACGAGCAGTTGCAGGTTCGGGTTCTTCAGGCCTACCCACCAGTTGGTTGGGTCGACACGCTGAATTTGTGGGGTCTGGGCGGCAGCTATCCTACAGCAGAATAGGATTATGAGGAGGAAAAATGGCTTTTTCATGGTCAAAATTAAGTGTCTATCGTGACAGTTGTAGCGGAAATAGACGTAGGTTCCGTTCTGGGGCAGATACTGCATCAGCTTCCCCGAATGCAGGGCCGACGTGTTTTTGCGGTAGTTGGCCAGCGTCTTCACAAAGTTGAAAGCGTCGTTCTCCCCTTTGTTCCGTCCGGCCGCCGTGAACTTGTTTTCCTTATCGCCCTCGAAACCACCGGGAAAATCGCGACGTACCTCGGCATCCGAGGGGTTCTTGAAATTCTTCATCAGAATTTCGGTTCCATAGTAGATATGCG
The DNA here is from genome assembly GCA_963750355.1 of uncultured Cytophagales bacterium. Classification (GTDB taxonomy): domain Bacteria; phylum Bacteroidota; class Bacteroidia; order Cytophagales; family Spirosomataceae; genus Fibrella. Next base: position 425,519 of record CAVVQL010000007.1, read on the forward strand.
GAATACCCCTGGTGGTCAGCAGCCAGGTCAGGCCCATTTTGTAGCGGTTAATATCGTCGCCAATGACCGACAGGAACCGGTCAGTATCGTGGTTATCGAGAAACGTAACCAGTTTCATTGGGTCTTCGTAAACGGCATCCTGGGCCAGCACCTGCTGCACGCGGTTGGCGCCATTATCCCAGCCTTCGCCTTCGTTCAGGGCGGCGTTCAGGGCCGAATACAGCACAAAGTCCAGCCCCCCGTCTGGTTAGATTTAAAGGGGAAGTTGATCCTGTTCCGCGTGTAGTACGCCTGATCGACGGTGTTGTTGACCCACGACTCGCCGAAGGTGAACATCCTGGGGTATTCGGCCTGTAAGGCGGCATTGCAGCGGTTCATAAACGGCTGGTCGTTGTACATATACGTATCGATTCGCCAGGCATCGACGGCAAATTCCTCGACGCTCCAGATGGCGTTTTGAATCAGGTAATTGGCCACGAAAGGGTTACTCTGATTCAGGTCGGGCAGGAAGGGCACAAACCAGCCGTCGAGGGTCACTTTGCGGTCGATCGCCGAGGAGTGCGGGTCGGTAATGGGCTGATACTTATACGAGGTGTTGGTGTAGGTGGGCCACTGGTGCAGCCAGTCTTTAAAGGGCATGTCCTTCAAAATCCAGTGGTTGATGCCCACGTGGTTATACACCGCATCCTGCACCACCCGCATGCCCATCTCGTGGACTTTCCGGTTCAGTTCTTTATAGGCTTCATTGCCGCCAAATCGCTTGTCGATGGTGTACTGATCGGTGAACCCGTAGCCGTGATAGGCTGACCGCATGACGCCGCCTTCATTGGTCTGGGGCTGGTTGTTCTCCACCACGGGTGTCATCCAGAGGGCCGTTACGCCCAGTTCTTTCAGGTAATCGAGGTGATTCTGAACGCCTTTCAGGTCACCGCCATGCCGCAGGAACGGGCTGTTGCGATCCGCCTCTTTGTCGGCCATATCGGCAAACTTATCGTTGGTCGGGTCGGCTCCGCTGAAGCGATCAGGCATGAGCAGGTAGATAAAATCGGCGGAGGTAAGCCCCTGCCCTTTCGGTTGCTTATCGCGGGCTTTCAGTTCGTAGGCACGGCTGATGGTCTGGCCCCCACCCTTGCCAACCAGTTGCAGCCTGCCTGCCTTTGCCGAGGGCGCAATGGTCAGATCGAGGAAGGCGTAGTTTTTGTTCTCGACGGTATGGCTCTTCACCAGCCGTACGCCGGGGTAGTTGATCGAGTACGTCAGCGTGCCGGCATTGGGGCCGTAAACGAGCAGTTGCAGCTTCGGGTTCTTCAGGCCTACCCACCAGTTGGTTGGGTCGACACGCTGAATTTGTGGGGTCTGGGCGGCAGCTATCCTACAGCAGAATAGGATTATGAGGAGGAAAAATGGCTTTTTCATGGCCAAAATTAAGTGTCTATCGTGACATAAACCACCCATCGGCCTTCAGTTTGCCAGCCTGAATTCTACAGCTGAAGAACAGGTTAAGCACGTTGCAAAAAAATAAAGAGTAGAATGAACCATTCAACAGCTTTTACATGTATATACATTAAATACATTTACAATAAAAACACGTTCACAAATGGAAACGCAAGTTAACACCGCTACTACCTGGAGCATTGACCCAACGCACTCAGAAGTGCAATTCAAAGTAAAGCACCTGATGGTCTCGACCGTGACAGGCTCATTCAGCAAGTTCGACGGCCAGCTGTCGATGGTGGGTGATGATTTTGAAGACGCCGACATTACGTTTTCGGCCGACATCGACAGCATCAGCACGGGCAACGAGCAGCGCGACGGTCACTTGAAATCAGCTGACTTTTTCGATGCTGCCCAGTTTCCACAACTGACGTTCAAATCGACCGGCATGAAAAAAACCGGCGACGACACCTACGAACTGACCGGCGACCTGACCATGCATGGTGTTACCAAGCCAGTAACGCTCAAAGCGGAATATGGCGGACAAATGCAGGATTTCTACGGCCAGACCAAGGCGGGTTTTGAACTGACCGGCACTATCAAACGCAAAGAGTTCGGCCTCACCTGGGACGGCATCACCGAAGCGGGGGGCGTAGTCGTAAGCGACGATGTTCGGCTGGTACTGAATATCCAGGTGACAAAGCAAGGGTAATTGGTAGGTTGGGTAATTGGTTGGTTGGTTAATTGGTAATTGCTCCGCCAGCGTAGAACATACCTGAGCGGAGCAATTAACCAATTAACCAGCCAACCAATCATCAATTACCTACAGCGTCAATCCGCTGCGGCGGAGCATGGCCTGGGGTGATGGTTCGCGGCCCCGGAATTTCTTGTACAACTCCATCGGTTTTTCACTGCCGCCTTTTTCCAGCACGTTCTGCCGGAATTTCTGCGCTACTTCTTTCGCGTTCAGTCCGCCGTTTTCCTGGAAGAACTCGAAGGCATCGGCGTCCAGCACTTCGCTCCATTTGTAGCTGTAATACCCCGCCGAATAGCCCCCGGCGAAGATGTGCGCGAAGGCCGTACTGAACGATGTTCCCTTCACGCGGGGAAACAGATTTACCAGCGAATCGGCATGGCTTTCCGCGTCGGTCACCGACTCACCCGTCGGCTTGCGGTCGTGGAAATACATGTCGGTGAGGCCGAAACGCAGTTGGCGGAGGTTGGCAATGCCCGCCATGAAGTTCTGGCTGGCCCGGATCTTCTCGACCAGCGCCTGCGGAATGACTTCGCCTGTCTGGTAGTGCCTGGCAAACAAATTCAGGGCTTCGGGGGTGTAGCACCAGTTTTCCATCACCTGCGACGGCAGCTCGACAAAATCGCGGGGTACGCTCGTGCCGCTCAGGCTCTCGTACTGCCCGTTGGCCAGCATACCGTGCAGCGCATGACCAAACTCGTGGAAAAGGGTAGTTACCTCATAGAACGTCAGCAGCGACGGGCGCGTATCCGTAGCCGATACCACGACGGGCCGGGTGAAGTTGCAGACGTTGACGATATGCGGACGCAGGTTCACGCCGTTGACGATTTTCTGACCCTGTACGTCGTTCATCCACGCCCCACTCCGCTTGCCCGCCCGTGGGAAGTAATCGCCGTAGAACACCGCCAGAAACGTGCCGTTCTGGTCAAATACCTCGTAGGCTTTTACTTCGGGGTTATACACCGGAATGGCGCTGTTCTCTTTGAACGTGATGCCATAGAGCTTGTTGGCCACGGTAAAAACCCCTTGCAGTACATTGTCGAGCTTGAAGTAAGGCCGCAGCATTTCATCGTCGAGATCGAGCTTCTGCTTTTTCAGCTTCTCGGCGTAATAGCTATAATCCCACTGCTCGATCCGGTCGGCTGTAAACCCGTTGGCTTTGGCGAAGGTGGTCAGCTCATTCAGCTGGCGTTCGGCAGCGGGGCGGGCGTACTGCACCAGTTCATCTAAAAATGACTTCACTTTCTGGCTCGATCCGGCCATGCTTTCTTCGAGCACAAAATCGGCGTGGGTCTTGTAGCCCAGCAGGTTAGCCCGGTCGTAGCGCAGTTCCACCATCCGCTTGATGATCGACTGGTTGTCGTTTTTATCGCCGTGGAAACCCCGGCCGTTGTAGGCCCGGTACAGTTTCTCGCGCAGACCCCGGTTGTCGGCATACTGCATAAACGGCCCGTAGCTGGGCGCCTGCAGGGTGAAGGCCCAGCCTGCCAGCTTTTTCTCGGTAGCCACTTTTTTGGCGGCTTCCTTCGTGAAATCGGGCAGGCCGCTTAGCTCCCGCTCGTCGGTCACTTCCATCACGTACTCGTTGGTTTCGTTGAGCACGTTCTCGCCAAATTGCAGCGACAGTTGCGACAGTTCTTTATCGATAGCCCGCAGCTTCGTTTTGTCGGCCTCGTTCAGGTTGGCCCCGTTGCGGGCAAAGCGCTTATACGTTTTTTCGAGCAGCATCTGGCTTTCCCCATCGAGTTGACGGGAATCCCTCAGGCTCGCCCGGTTGTCATACACGCTCTTGATACGCGCAAACAGCTGTTCATTCAGGGTAATGTCGTTACCGTACTCCGTCAGCATCGGCGACACCTCCTTCACAATTTTCTGTAGTTCGGGGTTGGTTTCGGCCGCGTTCAGGTTGAACAGCACCGAGGTAGCCCGGCTCAGCTGATCGCCACTGCGCTCAAGGGCCACAATGGTGTTGGCGAAGGTCGGTTTTGCCTTGTTGCTGGCAATGGCCTCAATTTCTTTCCGGCCGGCGGCAATTCCTTCGGTAACGGCGGGCAGGTAGTGCTCATTCTTTATGAGCGGAAACGGGGCCGTTTCGTGCGGTGTCTGAAACGGCTGTAGCAGGGGGTTATTGGTCATCATGGGGGTTGATGTCGAGGTAGACGGGACCGTCGACTGGGCTACCGCTGCTCCCGCACAAAGCGAAGCAATGGCAAGGCCAATGAGTTGTAACGACGAGTGCATTTGTTGAACGAAAGATAAAAGACAAACATAAGCAGTAAGTGCTTTATTCCGAAGTAGCTTTGGGTTTGCCCCCCGCCCTAAAGGGAGCCCGCTGGCGCACAACCAGCTTCGCGAAAGCAATATTCGTGCGCCAGCGGGCTCCCTTTAGGGCGGGGGGCAAACCCAAAGCTATTTCTACTCCGTCAGGAAATGCCGGAACCACTGGCCAGATTGTTTGACGATGCGGTGCTGGGTTCGGTGGTCGACGTGAACGAGGCCAAAGCGGGGTCGGTACCCTTCGGCCCACTCAAAATTATCGAGCAGGGTCCAGACGAAGTAACCGGCCAGATTGATGCCGTCGGCCTGCGCCTGACGTACCTGTTGCAGGCATTGCACATGATAGGCCGTGCGTGCGGTGTCGATCACTTCGCCCTGCACAACCTGATCGTAGAAGGCCGCGCCGCTTTCGGCCATAATCAATTTATGGGGCCCTTCGTACAGGCTAAACTGCCTCAGTATCTGGAGCATGGCTGGTAGGGTGTACCTCCCACCCCATCTCGGTAACCGCTTCGACCCGACGGCGGTTGGGCGACACATCGCGCCCCCAGAGGTACGGCACCAGCACCGAATGTTCGACCACCACGCGGAAGTAATGCTGGAGTCCAATCAGATCGAAATTAAAGGCCAGCCGTTCGCGGTCGCCGGGTTTGGCAAAGCGTTTGTCGATCACTTTCAGAAAGGGTAGTTCCTGAATGGGGTAGCCGAGTCCCAGAGCCGGTTCGATGAAGAGCCGATTGAGCAGGGCATTGGCCCGTTGAGCGGCCTGCACATCCCGCTTCAACGGGCTGATGGGCTCGACGGGTGAACAGGAAAAGGTAGTGCCGATGACCGCGCCCGGTACGTGTTCGCGGATGAGCCGCCCGCCATCGGCCTGGGCCAGGGCGGCATGGTGAATAACGGCCGGTATGCTCGTAAAGCTGCGCCGACCGGGGGCGTGCATACCCACCAGATAGCCCAGGATCGTAAACGCGGAGGGTTCGTTCAGCACAAACCAGTGCTTCACCTTATGCCCAAAGGCCCTGCCAATCAACATGACGTATTCGGCAAACCAGGTCAGTACTTCGCGGTTCGTCCAGCCGCCCCGGTCTTCCAGCGCCTGCGGCAAGTCCCAGTGGAAAAGCGTGATCCAGGGTGTTTGCCCCTGCCGGATGCACTCGTCGATCACCCGGTCATAAAAGGCCAGCCCCGCCTCGTTGACCCGGCCCGTTCCCTGAGGCAGCACCCGCGACCAGGCGATGGAGAAGCGAAAGGCGGTAAACCCCATTTCCCGGTTCAGCGCAATATCGGTAGCGTACCGGTGGTAAAAATCACAGGCCATCAGCGCATTCTCGCCGGTTTTTATGCCCCCCCGCTTCTGCGAGAATGTATCCCAGACAGAAGGCCCCCGGCCATCGGTAATCGTAGCGCCTTCGATCTGAAACGCCGCCGTGGCCGTTCCCCAGACAAAATCAGGCCCAAAATCGGCGCGGTGCAGCAGTGGAGTCAACAGAAAGTCGGATCAATAAGCGCGGCAAGTTGGTGAACCGACCTGAGAAAGTATCACCCTCGTTGATTAACAAACTGTTAAGTCGGTGGCGCCGTTCAGCATACTTGACTCAGGCTACCGGGTTGTTTTCGGGTGGATGCTGTGACCAGGCTCTGCCAGGTAGGCCCAGACGCGGGACCGCCTGCCACCTGGCCGGTGCGCCGAGCTTAAAGCGCGGAGCCTCGCCACAACAAACAAGCAACTATCCTGCTCTCCGTTGTTGAGTATAAAGGGTGGGAAGTATATTTATGCTGTGGGGGCAGCAACGTGCATATCGACGCTGAACCCTCAACGTCTAATCAGGCATGAAAGAAATTAAAGCAATCATCGACGGCTACGACCACATCGACCGCCAAACCACTCAGGCTGCTTTGGCCACGGTGGTGCGGGTCGAAGGCTCCTCGTACCGGCGCACCGGTGCCCGCATGCTGGTCATGAGCGATGGCGTCTGGATCGGCGGCATCAGTGGGGGCTGTCTGGAAGGCGATGCCCTTAAACGCGCCCGGCTGGCCATCGCCAAAGCGTCGCCCTCCAAGATTACGTACGACACCACTACTGATGATGAGCACCAGATCGGCGTTGGACTGGGCTGCAACGGCATCATCGACGTGCTGTTTACGCCCCTTGACTTTACCGACTCAACCAACCCCGTCGAAGTACTCAGGAACTGCATGAACGAACGTCGCCAAACCCACGTCCTCATCACGATTACCGGCCTGGAAAGTGGACAGCAGGGCGACTGGACGTCGATTAGGGAGGGCGAGGTGATTCGTTATACTAATGCCGAAAGCCTCAACGTGCTGACCGATGCCGCTATTCAGGCGCAGCTGGAAGAAAAAATACAGGCACGCATCACCAAAGGCGTATCCGCTCCGTACCGGTTCGAGGGCCCGGAAGGTCAGGTGCTGGAAGCCTTCATCGAGATCCTTTCGCCCGAAATTCACCTGGTGCTGTGGGGGCATCAGTACGATGTCTATCCCCTCACACGGCTGGTTAAAGAACTCGGCTGGCGGGTCACGATCGTGGCGAATCCACTGAAGGTCAACCGGAAGATCGCTCAACTGGCAGATGAGATCGTTCTCCCCGACAAGTTTACCTCCATCCTGTTCGACGAGCATACGGCGGTGGTGCTCATGTCGCACGATTACAGAACAGATAAGACCAACTTACCGACTGTACTGGCCACAGACGTACCCTACATCGGCATGTTGGGCCCACGGGTACGTTCCGAGAAAATCTGGACTGAACTGGCTGACGAAGGCAAGGCCATTGCCGGATGATGATTTTCCCCGCATTCATGCACCCGTGGGGTTGGACATCGGGGCCGTTTCGCCCGAAGAAATTGCCCTCTCGCTCGCCGCCGAAATCAGAGCTTCCTTTTCCGACCGGGATGGCACGTACCTGCGCCTGCGCCAAAGCACCATCCACGTCCGCGAGTAGAGACCGGTGCGCCGAGACGCATACATGCGTCTCTACTTTTGTTTTTGTGTCATCCCGACGACAGGAGGGATTTTCGGTGGTGATTTCAGCTCCCGAGATCCCCCTGTACATCGGGAGAAAATAACAAAAAGCTGGCCCGACTTCCTCCTCACCTCTTCTGAAGCCGACGCTGTGCCCCTGGTAGCTGATTTTGAAGATTGTTCCGTTCAGGTCATCCGTTACGTACAGCGAACCGTCGGGGCCCTGGGCCAGGCCACAGGGGCGGTGCTGCACCGGTCCGGTCGGCTTCACCAGATCCGTGCCGGCAAAATTATCGGCGAAGATCTCCCACGGGCCCGACGGCTTCCCGTTTTTAAACGGCACGAACCCAATCAGGTATCCTTTGTGAATCGTCTGCGACTGGCCATGGAAGGCGATAAAGGCTCCATTCCGGTACCGTTCGGGAAAGGCAGTTCCGGTGTAGAACAACAGGCCATTCGGCCCCATATGCGCCGGGAAAGCGGCCAGCGGGTCAATCGTTTTAGCGGTGCCCACTTTTTTGCCGTCGCCGCCGTATTCCGGTGCCATGATCTTTTTTTTCTGGATATGGTCGTAATACATATACGGCCAGCCCGCATCATCGCCCTGATGCAGTTCATACATGGTCTCGGCCGGTAGGTCGGCGCTTTGCTGGGGGGTATAATACTGCGGGTAGAAATCATCGAAGGCACCCCGGCCGTGCTGCATCACAAACAGCGAGTTGGTCTTCGTATTCCAGTCCAGACCGACCACATTTTTCAGGCCGGTAGCATAGCGAACTCCACTGGCGAAGGGTTGATCCAACTGGCTCGCACTGAACCGCCAGATACCCGCCGCCGAATCGAGCAGCGAACAGGGCATCATTCCTTTACCGCTTCCGGGTTCGCGGCAACGGTCATTATCCGAGGCGATGTTGACGTAGATATTCCCCTGGTTATCCACGGCTATCGACTTCGACTTATCCCGGTCTTTTTCGCGCAGGCCCGACACGATCTTCTCCGGCTGATCGGGGCTGATGACCTCCTGCTTCTCATTCAGCTTGTAGCGGTAGATGCTGTTGTTCGACGAGGCGTATAGATAGCCCTCTTTTATGAGAATGCCGGTGCCGGGGTAATCGCCGAATCCGACCTGCTCATCAACCACGCCATCTTTGTTGGTATCGCGCAGGCGATAAATCCCTTTCCCGTCTTTCAGCTTGGCCAGCTTCACGTACACATCGCCGGTTTTGCTCACCACGATATGCCGGGGAGAACCCAGGTCCTCAGCAACGATCGCCGCCGAGAATCCAGCCGGCAGTTTTACGTCCGTTGGCTTAATTGACCTCGCGGCTCTGGAAGCCGACTTTGTGGGGGGCACCGTGCCGCCCTGTGACGGTATGGTGTTTACAGCAAGAAACGCCGCCAGGAGGCAGGTAGACGAGAATACGTGTTTGTTCATGGGAAAGACGTTCTGAAAAGCACTCAGACTGTCTACCAAAGACAAGGCATAGGGCGTACTTACCCACTCATGCCCTCTGGGCCGTTTATTACCGGTTTCAGATCAACCTGTTCAGCGTTGATAACCAGAGCCGTACCCCTTTCTGACCACTACAAGCGGTTCGCCGTTGCAGGATCAGGGCGTTTCTCTCAAAGGGTCGGTCCCTATCGTGTGAAACATCCTGATCCTGCAACGGCGAACCGCTTTTGTCATTGTACCAGCAAAATCAGCACCAGCGCTTCTTATAACATCTTTGTTTTCAGGTATTTATCGAACCATTGCAGGTAGCGATCGACCCGGTCTTTCTGGTAGCTTGGCGTGGTAATACCGTGGAATTGGCCGGGGTAAATGATCAGCTGCGTGGGCACGCCCAGTGAGCGTAAGGCCTGGTACATCTGTTCGCTGCCCGCCACGGGTACGTTAAAATCTTTTTCGCTCGCCATAAACATCGTCGGCGTTTTTATGCGGTCGGCTTTCAGGAACGGGTACGATAGCTTCAGCCACTTCTCCGGATTTTTCCAGGGCGCACCCAGTTCGTTTTCGTACTGATTGGTGTACTGGTCAATGCCGTACATGGTCAGTTGCAGCGAACTACCCGCCCCACTGGCAGCGGCTTTGAAACGCGTATCTGTGGCAATGGTATAGTTGGTCAGAATACCGCCGTAGCTCCAGCCACCAATACCCATCCGCTCAGCATCGGCAATGCCTTTGTCAACCACGTAATCGGCCGCGCCCAGAATATCCAGCACTTCCTTGTTGCCCCAGTCGGCGTAAATAGCTTTGCTGAAATCGATGCCGCGCCCATTGCTACCCCGGTAATTAACCGCCACAACCGCGTACCCGCCAGCGGCCAGCAGCTGTCGGGTCATATCGAACGAATACTCATCCTGCGATACCGGTCCGCCGTGGATAAAGAAGATGGTGGGTAGCTTTTTATTGGCTGGGCTGTTGGCGGGCCGGAACAGCAGGTTCGATACCATAGCGCCGTCTTTGCTCTTCGAGGTGAACCCCTCCACCGTGGCGAGGCTGAGCGGGGCCAGAAACTCATCGTGCACATGCGTCAGGCGGCGGGGGGTACCGTTTTCGAGGGCGTACAGTTCACCGGGCAGTTGTGGTTCGCTATACATGGCGAGCCAGTTGCCCGCCGAAACCGGCTCCAGGCTGCTATAGGCCCGATTACCTCCCGCCACCTTCGTAAACTTGCCATCGGCCAGCGCATACTGCCCAACGTACGTCTGCCGATCGTCCTGCACCAGCACGCCGATCGTCTGCCCGTCTTTCGACCAGCGCGGGTTACGAATTGGCCGGTCCAGGGCCTTTGAGAGCAGTTGGGGTTCGCCGCCCTCTTTGCCAATCACCGCCAGTACCGGCTGGTCGTACATCAGAAAAGTTGACCCTGCCGTTGAGCGCTGATAAGCGATCCGCTTGCCATCGGGGCTCCATACCGGCTCACTATCGGCCCCCGTCCAGGTCGTTAGCTGCTTCATGGTGGCCCCTTTCCGGGCGTCGATCAGGTAAATATCCGTGTTCTGGTTCTTATCCGGCTCTTCGGTGCGGTTACTCACAAAGGCCAGTTGCGACCCGTCGGGCGACCAGACCGGCGACGTTTCGTCGTAGATGCCTTTGGTGAGCGTATCCAGCGTTTTGCTGGCGATATCGAACACATACAAATGCACCGCGCTGGTTTCCAGATACCCTTTCACGTCGGCTTTGAAGTGGTAGCGGTCCATCACATACGGCTTGCGCGTCTTCGTTTTCGACGAGTCGGCGTAATCCGGGTCGCGCAGCACCAGCGCAATCTTTTTACCGTCGGGGGCCCATTCGTAGTCTTCCAGATCGGTTTTCAGGTCGGTCAGTTTTCTGGCTTCCCCACCGCGCCGGTCCATCAACCAGAGCTGACCCTTGGTAGCCCCCTGCCGCGCCGACACAAACGACAGGTACTTGCCGTCGGGGCTAAAGCGGGGGCGCGATTCGCCATCGGGGCTGTTGGTCAGCTGCACGGATTCTTTGCCATTCCAGCTCACCATCCAGATATCGGCGTTGCGTTTATCCTTCGCCACATCGACGCTCGACTGTACATAGGCGATCCAGTTCCCGTCGGGCGATACCTGCGGGTCGCTCACACTGTGCAGCCGGTAATAATCCTGGGGCGCAATAGGCCGTTTGGCGGTGGGGGTCTGGGCCAGGCCAGTCAGACTGCCAAGCAGGAATAGAGAGAGTAACGTATGTTTCATATGTAACGGCAAAATAGGAGTTATTTCCGGAGTAAGGCCCATCAGATTCACGTCCTGATCTATAGTTGACGTTACTTGCTGACCCAAACGGGCTTTCGCTGCTTTAAATACCGCCTGGTGCTATGGGCTAACCTGGCAATTGCCATCTAATCTATAAGTTCTGTACAGATTGATAAACGGCCTGGGCAGTCTACCCAACACCCCCATGTGATGATGGCGACCGTAAGAGCCTTTTCACACATGGCCGGTTGGGCTGAAAGCGTTGAATTTGCGGCCTGCTGCCTGTCGCCAAGAAACTGGCAATGCTATTTTAACTACCAGTTATTTGCTGTTGAACTCCAAGCACAAAATCAATCAAAACGCCGTTATCTTCTGCTATCTCTTCGAGTGAAAGTTTCCCTCGATTGAGAGCTTTCGTAATGGCTTCTGTCTTTACAGCCAAATTCTCTGCCTCCTTAGCTGCCTCAATTTTCTTGTTTTCATTCTTGACCGCCAGCGCGTTAGCCGAAATGGTCATTTCGTAACTCAATCGCTGTTCGGGCGTAAAGGCCCGCTTGTCCAACTCCTGAATCGCTACCCGTAGCCACTCCTCATTCCAAAATTGGGGGAACTGCGTTGGCTCACTTACTTCATGTATGGTTTTCATCGTATAGATCAGTTTATCAAGGTCATTTTCAATCTCACCTAACCCCTTTTTGAACTTGTCTAACTCTATGGTGATAAACGTCATTTGCTCGTCTATCAGTTCGTTATTCTGATTTTTCAGTACGGCAACGTTTTGATAGTCAGCAACTTGCGGAAAAATACTTACGGCTAAAATACCGATGCAATAGATTTTTGGCAGGTTATCAAACTGGTAGTCGCCTTTCCGAATCAGGGTATTAAGTCGATAAAACGCATAAAACTTCATGCGTTGAATAAACTCCGGGTATTCGCTCAACTGCATTTCTACGATAAACTCATTACCCTTTTCATCTTTGCAAAACAGGTCATAAATGCCGCTTCGGCTGTCGCGGGTTACGCCTTTGATTTCGTTTTGAATAAACGTTACCTCCTGAATCGCTACTGGCGAGTTGATGAGTGCTTGCAATGCCTTCCGCAAAAACCGCGTGTCAGACTCGTTGCCAAAGGTCACTTTGAATCCGTAATCGGAGACGATAGAAATAAACCGCTCATTGTCATTATACAAGTCCATGCGGCAAAGTTACAGGAAAGAGCCAAAACCCTTGTCGGCGCATCTCCTCTGTCGCCAAGACGCTGGAAAGTGAAGCCCTAAACCCGCCTATGTAGGCGTTCGCCCTGTCAGCCGAACCCCGGAGATGGAAGCAAAAAGCCTAACCTCTTGAACGTGCAACCTGTCGCACGAACGCTGACGAACGGAACCCGATGAACGGGCCACCCAACGACCTGAAGTGTGATGGTGAGCTTGCGAACCTTTACACACTTCAGATGTTGGGTTGTCAGTGGTGAATGACTGGGTTGCTGCCTATCAGCGGTAACCTGCCCTGCGCTAATTTGAGCCTTCCATGACAAAGAAGCTAAGATAATTAGAAGTTTCCTTGTTCGGTTTTGCCTTCTCAATACCCACTGTCAACCCATAGTTTTTTAGAAGCGGCTCGGCAGTCTGTTGCAAAAGTTTCGCGTCGGCTTCTTCGCCTGAGTCAAACCGAATCTTAGTAGTTCCCACATTGTAATTAGGCTCCTGATTTGTCTTAACGGACAATGGCTTAATATAGCCCCTCAATTGAAACAGGTCAGAGAACTTTAACGCATCATAAAGTTTCTGAGCCAATACTTTAGAACTGGGCTGGCCTTCGTAGTAAAAGATGTCAACAAAAACTTTACGGCCTTTGGCTTTAGGGGCCAGCTCTTTGATGATTTCTTTATCTTTTTGAAGGACAATCTCTGCTGATTTAGCCGCCTTTCTGATTTCTGGATTGTCGGAGTCGGTCAGGATGCTAACCAAACCCTGTTTGAAATCATCGTTCTCTTTAACCAACTTTTGCACGGCAATCAACGCAACATCCTGCTGTTTAGGATTTTTGTCTTTCAATGCATTGACGCATAACTCTAAGATTTTGACCTTGAAATCACGCTGAAAAGATTCTTTAAGCTGACCAATTTCAATCTCCGTCTTTTCTGTGTTTAATTCGTTTAATTTGCTATTAATTACGATATTAGAAATACCAATGCAGACTGTAAAAAGGAGGGTAAAAGCAGATATTACAAGCGTGTTTCTCTTTATTTTTAAATCAGCAAGTTGTTCTTCTGTAGCAGCCATGAAAAGAATTATTGGTTTTGGAATGTTGGGGGTTTTTGGGTTAGCCTACTTGGTTTTTCTCTATGCTATTTTACCCGACTGGCGGGTTCATGCCGCCGTGTTCGGGGCCCTTTCCTTGTTTTTTGTTGGGTGTTGGCTTGCGTTCCCAATTCCTAAAAAAAGCCTGTCTAACTCAGGCGATGGCACTGTCAGCCAGAACCAAGAACTCGATGTCAAAGAACCTTCCTAACCGAGACGTGCCCTCTGTCAGCCGCAACCTGCCTAACCAGCAAAGTTTAACCTGTCACGGCGTTCAACCTGTCGCCGGAAGCCCGGCACACGAGCACGACACAGTAGTTCACCCAACGACCCCATGTGGTGATGGCGACGTAGGAGCCTTTACACACATGGAAGGTTGGGCTGAACCCTGACCTTCGGGGCGGCCCTCCTGTCGCCGGAACGCTGCCCCCGCGGAGCGGCCACAACGCAAATTCCATTTTGCTGCGCCAAAGCGCGAAGCTCAACAACTCAACAGTACACTTTGTCAGACCCCGAACCTTGAGACGTACCAACTGGCTCTTTTTATTCATAAACGCACCTTTGTATTATTACATCGATTTTGGAGATTACTTGTCCTCCTTCATCAAGATTTTGTTTAGTAATATACTCTTTTATATTTTTTAACTCATGAAGATATTTTTGTGGCGTTTCTTATATCACAGGTGAGTTTTTCAAATGACCTTAATGAATAATAGAGGGGAATTGTCGTAGGAATCTTCCTTTCAAAATCAATATGTGTAATTTTACACAGTTCTTTGAATTCATAGTCAATATGAAATAAAGGATTTTTGTGATTCACTACATGATAGTAATTTTGTAAACCTTTATATATATAAAGAAGTATTCTGTCTAAATCGTACTTTGAAACGGTAGCTTTATTTAGCTCTTCTTCTGAATATTGGATTGAAGAATCATTCATCAATTTATTTTCAAAAGGGCGAGTTATGTCCTTAACATATGTCATTCTATTTTCTCTATCTAAATTATTCAGGGTAATAATTTCAAAATTGTGCGAAAATACAGTTTTCGATTTTATATGAAGCTGATATATGAATTGTTTAATTGATAAGTATATCGGATTTTCTCTATTTTGAAATTTACTGAGTTGGAAATGATTACAAAATGCTGCAACATGCTGTGCACCAGTAAATTTAGGGTCTGCACTGCTTTTTGAAACTATTAGGTCGGGACCTATCCTGTCATTTTCGTAAAAGGAAAGAACCTTGAATTTGAAATTGATTGAATTGTTAGAGAACCATTGAGATAGATTCAAGAACTGAGATGAGTCTTTTTGTAGTGTTTTAATGTTTTCACTTGATTCAGGAAGAAAGGGTTTGAGCAATCCAATTGGAAAATAATCTAATGTTTTATTCGAATAATTTGTTAAATAGTAACCCCAAATTTGCAAAGCCTGAACCACTGTGAGGTGTTCCTAAAAAAATAATTCCATTAATATTTTCTTCAAATGATCTATATGCGGGAATTCCTCCTTCCTTTGCTTTTCGTAGTACACTTTTGGCAATTATACCGCCCATGCTATGTGTAATAAGATAGAACTCTCTTTTACCAATACCGTGATTCGTTAAAAGCTCTAATATAGAATTTGACAATTATAATGGACGTGATTTTTTATTCATTAATACCCAATCGACTTTTTCCGCAGGATACTCTAAGCTTTTTATATTAGCTTCCGTTAGTTCTTCATCTAACCAAGAAGGCCAAAAGTTTTTGTTTTCGTCCGTCCATGTGTATTTTGAATCTCCCCCTAAGCCATGAATGAGGATGACATCAAAAGATGAGTTTTCTGCTTTTTTTTTATTGCTGATTTCGTGAAGTTTCATTTTTTTGTTTTTGATTACACATAACTCGCCGATTGCCGCACTTTCAATACAAAATACGCACTTCGCATTTTGTATTGCTGTATTTCTTCTAGCCTGCCTGTCAGTGGGCTCGTCCTGTCGCAAAGAAGCAGACTGGCAAACCTAAACCTGACTTGTCGAGACGTGCGCTCGAAACCCCCCTAACCCGCCTTTAGCTCCCATCATGTTCGGGCC
>CAVVQL010000008.1:0-243202 GCA_963750355.1 uncultured Cytophagales bacterium
TAGAGCCAGGCCCCAGTTCAACCTGCGTCCCCAGCCGCCTGGAATGGCCGCCACATCAGCCCCCCCTCTCGACAGCGGCACGTACATGGCTGCCGCGTAGATGGCTCCGGCCAGCAGACAGACTGCCACCCACCAGGGGGAGCTTTGAAAGATTAGAGACATAGGAATGGGTCGTCGGTCAGGGGGTGGGAAGTAGAAAGTCAGGATGTTAGGTCAACATCCCGCCATCGACCTGTAGCACCTGGCCGGTGATGTAGCGGGACAGATCAGACGCAAGGAACAGGCAGGCATCGGCTACTTCGTCGGGTTGACCACCGCGTTTAAGGGGTATCGACTGTTTCCATTCCTCGATGGCTTTTTCGTTCAGTTCGCCCGTCATCTCCGTTTCAATAAAACCCGGCGCAATGGCATTCGAGCGAATGTTGCGCGACCCCAGCTCAAGGGCTACTGATTTGGTGAAGCCGATAATGCCTGCTTTTGAGGCGGCGTAATTGGCCTGCCCGGCGTTGCCCCGGATGCCCACTACCGACGTTAGATTGATGATTGAGCCGATTTTGGCCTTCATCATCGGCTTGATGGCCGCTTTGGTGAGGTTAAACACCGATTTCAGGTTGATGGTAATGACCGAGTCCCACTGCTCTTCCGTCATGCGCATCAGTAGCCCGTCGCGGGTGATGCCCGCATTGTTGATGAGGATGTCGAGGCGGCCAAAATCGGCCAGTACCTGGGCAACCAGGTCTTCGGCGGCTTTGTAATCAGAGGCGTCGGAGCGATATCCTTTGGCGGTGATGCCAAACTCGGCCAGTTCAGCTTCGAGGGCCTGCCCTTTTTCAACACTCGACAGGTAGGTGAATGCCACATTGGCTCCTTCCTGCGCAAATCGCTGAGCAATAGCCCGTCCGATTCCACGCGATGCACCCGTAATCAGGGCGACTTTTCCAGAAACTAAATTCATGCAGGTAGCTAATTGACTCAATATGATGGTACAGATGCGTTACCAATGAGCCAAAATTACGGGATTGTCAGAGGATGGCAACTACTTTTTCGTACCTGTCATGGAGATGAGCAGTTTCAGGTCTACTTCCTCCGAAACCCCGGTGTAGGTGATCTTTTGCTGATTGGCTTCCCGAACAAACTGACCGGTGGCGCTGTACTGACCGACAAACGACGTGCCGTTTAAGACAATGGGTTGTGTCTTCTTATCCAGAATAGTAAAGGTGCTGTCTGTCAGACCGGCTGTTTGTCTTTCCTTCATGCCTGGCGCGTCAAAATCAAGGTATAGCTCATTGGCTTTTTGTCCTTTAGTCACAGCCAGCGTACCGGTGTAGGTTTCCGGGTTGGTTGCCTTCGACCCAAAACGAATAGTGACATTGTAGCCGATCGAATAGGTTCCTACCATCCGGTCACGCGGATCGATCAGGGGCGTAACACTCTCGGTGGTTGTCTTGCAGGAAGTGGTGAAGCCTGCCAGCAGGAGCAGGACAATAGCGTACTGTTTCATAGGGGTTGATGGATTCTGTAGTGATTAATTGCACAGGTCGGTTTGTGGTTTAACGAAAAAGTAGTTGGAACGTATACACAGAACCGATTGCTTTCCAGCCAATGGGTCGGGAAAATAACCCACAAAAGCCCTACTCTATGAGCCGGCATACAACGGCCATTTCGCTCTGAAGTGAGCCGGGTGAATTACCCAATTTTGCGGGTATAAGTTTGCACCTGGCATCAGGAAGCTCTAGTTTTGCCCGTTCAGCTATTATCCGTGAGTTGCATTGCGCAGGACTAAAATGGGAAAGAGAAGAGAGATACTGTTAAATTATGCCCTTTTTAGTTACCTCTCTTTACCCATTTTTATATTTTTTATCGGCTGGCTGCGGCCACTACCTGGTCTACTCTTTGTTCTGCTTCTTGGCGTAGGTATGGTGTCTTATTTGCGACGTTGCACCGGCCAACCTGTTGCCTGGAACAACGTATCTGCCACGCAATTAGTGAGCTGTGTTCTTATTGCGTTTGCCTGGGCGTACCTTTCCGGGGTGGGTGGTTATTCAAATCAGGATTGGGATCATCATTACCGAAATGCTGTATTTAATGATTTAATTCGCTTCGACTGGCCCGTTTATTTTCAGTTTGCTCCCGACTTTCACCTTGACTTTTTAGCTGGTCATCGAGCCTCACTCAACTATTATTTTACCTTTTGGCTACCGGCGGCCCTGGTCGGTAAAATCCTGGGCCAATCAGCGGCTAATGCCTGTCTGCTTGCCTGGACCTTCTTTGGCATTATCCTGGTTTTTCTGCACTTGTTCAGATTAGTCCAGTTTAAATATATTGTTCTGGCCACACTTGTTTTCGCCCTCTGGAGTGGTCTGGATATTGTAGGCAAGTTGATTCTGGGTGGCCGTTTCCCGCATTTCGTGGAACCGATCGAAATCTATTACTACTTTTCCTATACTTCGTTCACCACTGATTTATTTAACGCCTTCAACCAGGCTATTCCTGCCTGGCTTATTACATTATGGGTGCTGACCTACCGGCAAAAGATTCCGATTCTGCCCATTGCCCTTTTATTTCCGTACGGCCCGTTTCCCTTTATTGCCCTGACCATCTTTTACGTCCTTTATTTCTTCGTTGATTTTTATCAAACCCAACCTAAAATTAACGGTTGGCTATTGATTCAGACCACCTGGCAACGCGTTGATCTGCTCAGTGCTATGGCGGCCGGGGTGGCCATAGGGTTTCCGTTTGTTGCCTTTTATAAAGCGCACATGCCGGTTCAGTTAAGTCAGTTTTTCGGGGTACGATTTATTGGCCAACCCTTGCTGACAAGCCTGTATATTGGCGGGGCCTACCTGCTTACGTTTACCCTTGAAGCCGGTATATTCTTTTTTCTGATCTGGCGCATAGCCCCGTCTGTTTATCAGCGACATAAACTGGTGTTCTGGCTCTCTTTCTGGATGTTGCTCCTGATTCCCCTTTGGGAAGCCGGTATCTGGCGCGACTTCGCCTCGCGGGGGTCAATTCCTGTATTGACCGTGCTGGCCGTTCTGACGATTCTGGCGATTAACCAGGCGGTTGACGAAGAACGGTATAAGCCCGCTTTTTTTCAACTGCTACTGGTCTTGCTGCTGTCGTGGGTAACTCCTTTCTGGCAACTTCGTAAAGCACCGGCTTTGGGCGTACCTCCGTTGCTGCGCGATGAGGTGGTTTCGCTGGGCAATCCACAGGTACGGCAGGAAAACGATACAGAAGGGATTCTGTCCAGTCTGCCCAACTTTTATTCGATGGAGCCGCAACACAAATTTTTTTATCGCCTACTGGCAAAACGCTCTGCTCAGGACCCGGACGTAAAGCCAGGTGCTGAGCAGGGCGTTTTTTTGCCCCGCACAAACTGAATTTTTTTACACGAAGAAATCGGCGTTGAAATTCATCAGAAAGGCTTCGTCTGTAGCCCTGGTGAGGGCGGTGTAGAGCCAGCGGATAAATTCCTGATTGGTTTGTCCCGTCGGGCAGGTACCCCTGATCGATAAACACCGCGCTCCACTGCCCGCCCTGCGCTTTGTGCGTCGTTAAGGCGTAGGCAAACTTCACCTGTAGGGCACTCAGATACGGATCGCGGCGGATGGCTTCGGCCCGTTCCTTTTTATTGGTAATATAGAGGTAATCCTGCGAAACACGTTCGTATAGCGCTTTATTCTGCTCCTGGCTCAGCGAGGGCGTTGGGGTGTGCAGGGTATCGAGAATGATTTTCGCCTCGAAATCGGGCTGTTCTTCATAGTCGATCAGGCGCAGGGTGACGGTAGCGAACCGGAATCCGTGCATTTCCTCCTGCCGACGAACTTTCATTACCTCGGCAAACTCACCGTTGGCCAGAAAACCGGCGGGCGAATCGTCGCCCAGAATCGTGTAGTTATTGCGGGCAATCATGAGCATATCCCCCGCGTCGAGCTCATCCTCGCAGTTGTCGATCATCCGGCGGATGAACTGGTTATACTGCACCGCCATTTTGTTCGACCGGCACAGAATGGCCGTATTCTCGCGGCCATACTTGCTGTAGGCGTACCGAATACCGTCTTCCAGCTTGTTCACCGGCATTTTGAACAGATCAGTAAACGGTTTCGTCGTAATCCTGACCGACGGGGCGGGTAGGGGCGAGCTGGGTTCCGCGTCGCTCATTAGCCGCTCGAAATTAACCGGGGCGGGCCCGTCGGCCGGGTTGAGAATATCATCTGACAACAGTTGACGCAACTCGGTGGCGTTGTATAGGATGCCCGATTCTACGTCCTGCCGCATCACTTCGGTCAGTTCCTGCTCATAGACTGTCATATCGAACGAGCGGGCCAGAAAACCCCGATCGAGCGCGGGGCTGCCGTCGCGGCCAACGGGCGGTAGCTGGGCGGTATCGCCCACGAGCATGAGCTTGTTGCCCGGATTCTCGAAAACAAACGTAATCAGGTCACTCAGCAGGCCTTTACCGCCAAACTCGGCTTCGTCGGAGATCATGGAGGCCTCGTCGACGATGAAGAGCGTTTCTTCATGGTAATTCTTCTGCCGCTGAAATGCCAGCGTACCCGATCCCTGTTCGGCTACCTGCCGGTAAATCTTGCGGTGAATGGTCTGGGCGGGCTTTTTGGCGTAGTTGGCCATCACCTTGGCGGCCCGGCCCGTGGGTGCCAGCAGAACCGATTTATAGCCAAAGCGGGGCAGCACTTTTATGAGGGTACTGATGAGCGTTGTTTTGCCCGTACCGGCATAGCCGCGAAGCAAAAAACAATCCCGATAGTGCTCATAATCCTCGCGGGTGATGAATTCGCCAATCTTTCCGAAGAAGGAAAGTTGCCCCTCGGTTGGCTTGTACGGAAACCGTTTAGTTAAAAGCTGGGTCGCCGTTTGCGTTTCGTTCATAGCTCTAAGTTACGAAATTTCGGCCAGAAAGAGAAGGGAAAAGAGCCCTGCCCAACCGCAGAAATCAGGCTGTTTTGTCAAGATTTTAGACTCTTCAGGGAGAAAACGGGCACTGCGTTGCGTTGCCGCTTAAAATTGTTTAGATTCACCTTCTCATAAACTCCTTCCCCCTATGAATATCAGACAGGTACTTCAGCGTAAACTCATCAACACAATCTATTCAGTGGCTCCTGGCGAGACTGTTTACTCGGCGCTTGAACTCATGGCGGCCAAAAATATTGGGGCGGTGCTGGTTCTGGAGGGCGGCGATCTGGTTGGGATTTTCTCAGAACGCGACTACGCCCGTAAAGGCATCCTGCAGGGCCGGGCATCGAAAGACACCCTGATTCGGGACGTGATGACGGCCAATGTCATTACCATTACCCCGGAACAATCACTGGAATCGTGCATGGTTACCATGGCCGACAAACACATTCGCCACCTACCCGTGGTAGACGGTCCCAAGCTGGTGGGCATCATCTCCATCAATGATGTGGTGAATACGATTATCCACGAGCAGAAAGCCCGCATCAGCTCGCTGGAGAGCTATATTACCGGTAGCTCATACTAACCGGGCTGTCTGGCCGATTTGGTTATCTTTACCCTTCGGTAATACCCTTCGGAACTAACTCAGCTCCTGCATCCGTGCCTCCGCAAGCCACTCCTTCCCAATCGATGGTGACCGAACTGTATGGTCATCGGTTGCGGGTGCGTGTTTGCGGACTCTACCGGGAAGCCGATCGGCTCCTGATGGTACAGCATCGGGGGCTGGGTGTGTCAAACACGTTCTGGTCGCCGCCGGGTGGTGGCATTGAGTTTGGCGAAACGGCGGTCATGGCCCTTCGGCGCGAAATGCTGGAAGAAACCGGCCTGGTCTGTGGCAACGAGCACCTGCTTTTTGTCAATGAGTTTGTTCAGCCACCGCTGCACGCGATCGAGTTGTTTTTCGAGGTGCAGGGCAGCGGCGGGCAGTTGCGCGTTGGCACCGACCCGGAAATGGCCCTTGCCGATCAACTCATACTGGACGTACGACTGATGACATTCGAGCAGATAAAAGCCTTGCCCACCAATCAGGTGCATGCGCTGTTCAGCCGTTGCCACTCCCTCAACGACGTGTTTGGTCTGACCGGATGCATTAATTAACATACACATGGTGACGACCTCCACACTTGAGCCTACGCTTTCAATTCGGCCTGACGTTCTGACGGCCGGACAGGCCGCCAAATCTGTCCTGTGTCTTGAACTGGCTTCGCAACGGTTCCGGCTTACGCTGCTCGACCCGCAACGGCGTATGGTGTGGCTGGATGAATACGCGCAGCCCTCCCTGCTGAATGAACAGCCGGTGCTGAGCTACCTGCCCGCCCTCTTCAAAGAGCATCCGCTGCTAAGCTACGACACCTTTGGGCATGTTCGCGTCTCGGTGCTGTCGCCCGCTTTTACGCTGATACCGGCTTCGTTATATCGGAAAGAATACGCCAGCAGCTACCTGGCGCTGATGCGGGGGCACCAGCCGCCCCCTACCGAGCTGGCCCATGCCTACGAGCATAAAGAGGGCTTTGTATCGGTATTCGGCATCGATCGGGATATAACCGAGTTTATGAGCGGCCAGTATCCGATGCAGCCATTCACCTACGTTCATCCGCATACCGCCCTGATCAGAGCCACCCAGGGCATCGACGGGCAGCTGGCGAGTAAGCAAAACCTGTATTTATATTTTGAAGATGAGTACGTTACGGTGCTGTTCCGCCAACACCATCAATTGCGCTATTGCAATCGGTTCGGGTACAAAAACGTGCAGGACCTGACCTACTACGTCCTGTATGTGCTCGACGAGCTGGGGGTTGACCCCGAAACCGTGAATGCCCTGGTGTACGGCGAAAGCACCCCCTTTGCCGAGGGGTATATCGCCCTGTCGCGCTTTGTGCCCACGATGAGCGTTGGCCAGCTACCACCCGGCCTGAACCCATCACCTGAACTGGAAGAACTACCGGCCCATCGGTATTTAGGCCTTCAGGGCTTATGTTTGCTGGGGTAAATGAAGTCCAACGGTTAAGCGGTCCGCCGCCGCGGGTCTAACTGTCCAACGTTGCGCTGCCAGCAGCCTGCTTAGTGGATATGCGAAGTAACTTTGGACGTTTAGCCACTAAACTTTGGACCTCCCCTCCCCATGCCCCGCATTGCGCTATTTCCCGGCTCATTCGACCCGTTCACCAAAGGCCACGAAGATATTGTTCGCCGTGGACTTCACCTTTTCGACGAAATAATTATCGGCATTGGCCGCAATGCCAGCAAGCAGCGGTACTTCACCCTCGAGCAGATGACGGCCTGGATAGAGGGCACCTTTCGGAATGAACCGGCCGTGCGGGTGGTCAGCTACGATGACCTGACGGCCAACGTAGCCCGCGAACTGGGCGCTCGTTTTTTGCTTCGCGGCCTGCGCAATACCACCGATTTCGAGTACGAAAACGGGATCTCTCAGGTGAACAGGTACGTGTATGAAGAGGTAGAAACGGTATTTTTGATCACCTCACCCCACCTGGCCCCCATCAGTTCAAGCATCATCCGCGATTTGCACCGCTACGGTCAGTCGGTCGACGCTTTTCTGCCCTACGAGCTTACCGGGAAAAGCAGCTAGAGCGGTAGCTTACCCATTACCCGCTCTTTCATCACCAGTTGGGCCGGTGGCTGCCCGGCAACTGGCTTTCCTATACGCTATGTCGCTGCTGATTACGGTTCTCGGTATCGTTACCCTCGTCTTTCTAATCTCCTACATCCGCTTACACGCCTTTCTGGCCTTCCTGCTGGTTTCGCTGGGCGTAGGGTTGGCCCTGGGTCTGTCGCCATTAGTGCTTGTCGAGTCCATCCAGAAAGGAATTGGTAGTACGCTCAGCTCGATCCTGGGCATTATTGCCCTGGGTGCCATGCTGGGAAAATTGGTGGCTTATAGCGGCGCAGCCCAGCGCATTGCGGCCAGCATGATCCGGTTAGCTGGGGCCCGCAACGTGCGGTGGGCCTTTATGCTGACGGGTTTTATTGTGGGGTTACCCCTGTTTTACTCAGTCGGCTTTTTGCTGCTGGCTCCCCTGGTCATTACGGTAGCGCATCGGTACAAGCTACCGGCTGTGTATGTGGGTATTCCCATGCTGGCTTCGCTGTCTGTTACGCAGGGGTATCTGCCGCCGCATCCCGCTCCCCTCGCCATTCTGAAACAGTTCAATGCCGATATGGGCCTGACCCTGTTCTACGGCATCCTGGTAGCCATCCCGGCCATCCTGGTATCGGGTATCCTGTTTGGGTCGACCCTAAAACGATATACCGCGCTGCCTAACAAAGCCCTGATCGCGCCGGAATTAACTGATGAGCAGATGCCCTCGTCGCTGGTGAGCTTCCTGACGGTGTTGCTGCCCATTTTACTCATTAGTATCAGTACGCTGCTCAGTCCGTTTCTACCCGATGGGTCGATGGCGAAGCGAACCCTCCTGTTTGTGGGCGAACCCGTCGTTAGTATGCTGATCTCGGTGCTGGTGGCGATGTTTACCCTGGGCATCCAGCGGGGAAAGCCACTATCTGCCGTTACTGACCTGCTGGTGGATTCAGTTAAAGAAGTAGCCATGCTCTTTTTGATCTTCGGCGGGGCAGGGGCCCTGAAGCAGGTGCTTACCGACGCTGGCGTGAGCCAATCCATCGCCGACCTGATGCAGGGTTCTTCGCTGCACCCCTACATTGTCGGGTGGAGCATCGCCGCCATCATTCGGGTATGTGTGGGGTCATCCACGGTGTCGGGCATTACCACGGCGGGTATCGTGCTGCCGTTGCTGAAAATGTCGGGTGTCGAGCCCAACTTAATGGTGCTGAGCATTGGGGCGGGGAGCATGATGTTTTCGCACGTCAACGACACGGGCTTCTGGCTCTTCCGGGAGTATTTTCAACTGTCGATGGTCGATACACTCAAGTCCTGGTCGGTGATGGAAACACTGGTTTCAGTTTGTGGCTTAGCCGGGGTCATGGCGCTAAGCGCACTGATAGGATAGGAAAGCAAAAAAGGGTTAACTCAAAACGCTGAGTTAACCCTTTTTTGCTTAATCGCTTATGCTTATTTCTTAAAAACGCGGTAAAGGCGTCCCTGATCGGTGATCGCGTACAAGGCACCGTCGCTGCCCTGGGTTACATCCCGGAAACGCTGGTACTGATCGGCCAGCAGGCGTTCTTCGCCCACCACCTTGTTGTTCTCGATCACCAGCCGCAGCAGGTGCATGCCGCTCAGCGTGCCAATAAACAGGTTATTCTTCCATTCGGGCATGGCGTCACTGCTGTAGAAGGTCATGCCGCTGGGCGATACCGACGGGTCCCAGTAGTACACCGGTTGTTCCATGCCTTCCTGCTGCTGCATACCGGCACCTACCTTTGGGCCTGCATATTCGATGCCGTAGGTGATCGTTGGCCAGCCGTAGTTTTTGCCCGGCTCAACCCGGTTTAATTCGTCGCCACCGCGTGGGCCAAATTCATTCTCCCACAGATCGCCCGTCACGGGGCTGAACGCCAGCCCCTGCACGTTGCGGTGGCCATACGAGTACAGCTCCGGCCGGGCTGCCGACTGCCCCGCAAACGGATTGCCGGGTGCAGGCTGCCCATCTTTGGTAATGCGAATCACTTTGCCCAGCCCGGAATTGAGCGACTGCGCCTGCGGACGGGTAACCAGATCCGACCGTTCGCCGGTGCTGATGATCAGGTTACCAGCTTTATCGATCAAAATCCGGCCCCCGTAGTGTAGGGTGCCTTTGTAGGCTGGGGTGGCGCGGTAGATTACCGCTGCATTCTCGATGGTTTTTTCGTCGGCCGACAGCTTACCCTTGGCCACCGCCGTCAGGTTTCCTTCGGGGCTGGGTTCGGAAAATACCCAGTAGACCATGCGGTTGGTGGCAAAGGCCGGATCGACCCGAATACCGAGCAAACCGCCCTGCCCCGATGAATTCACCTTGGGGATGCCCGTAATGGGTGCGCTGACCTGACCGGCCGTCGTAACGATACGCATGCTGCCTTCCCGCTCGGTAACCAGCAGCCGCCCGTCGGGCAGGGGGGTAATACCCCACGGACTTTTGAGCGCTTCGGTCAGCACTTTACCCTCAAACGGGGTGGCCGATTTAACGCCCGCTACCCTGGTTTGCCCCGCAAACGCCGGGGTGTACTGCGAATTAGGTTCTTTGGTTTCAACCGGGGCCAGGCGGCCACTGGCCTGCGTCTGTGCGGTTGAGTTACTAGCCGTATTCTGGCCACAGGCGCCCAGCGCCAGCGAGACGCCGGCAATCAATGTCAATAGGCCATTGGCCTTAATCAGTGTGTTTTTCTGCATTTGGTTTTTAAAGTCAACGTACATTCATAAAACAGAGTTGGCTTCATTCTTACTAATGAGATTTGGTCGTCAGACGTTCATTCTACGCGTTCACTCATTCGTTGGGTCAATCTTTAAAAAAAGCGCCGTTCGTTGTGTTCAGGTACGCCTCGAGCGGAATATCTTCCTGCTTCAAAAAGCCCTGTTGCGGCAGTGTGCCATCGGCAACCATTTCGACTACCGCCGCAATAGACCCGGCGGTGGTCCAGGAAATAGCCCGCCACGATTCGCCATCGATCAGCCGGGGGTGGTAGGCGCGGTAAAACTCTTCGCGGCCAAGCTGACCGTTCCGCCAGCCTTCCACAACGGCATATACGTACACCACATCATCCTGAACGGGTGGTTTGGCTTCGGTCAAAATTTTCTCGGTCAGCTCGCGCTGATCTTTCAGAATCAACTCATACAGCAGAAACCGCATCAGTTTGCAATGACCGGGGTAGCGGATGGTCTTGTAATTCAGGGTGTCGACCCTGCCTTCGTAAGTTTCGCACAACGTACCCAGCCCGCCCGAGGTGCTGAAGGCTTCGAACTCCTGCCCTTCGATGTTGATCACTTCAATGCCGTCCAGCGCGGGTACCATTTTGCGCTGACCGTTGGCAATGACCTCACAGTCATTCAGGTACTCGTTGATGACCCCCGCCGGCGACCACGTAAACGAGTAGCCCAGCAGGCCGTTTGGGTAGCGGGGCAGTGCCCCCACGCGCAATTCAATGTCGCGCAGCCGGTCGAAGCGTTTGGCCAGGTCTGAACCCACGATACCGATCAGGCCGGGAGCCAGGCCGCACTGCGGGGCCATCACGCCCGTTGCGGTCCTGGCCATATCGCGAATGGCATCGGTAGTCGGCACGTCTTCGGTCAGGTCGAAGTAATGAATTCCCAGTTCATGGGCGATGCGGGCAATGGGCAGGTTCAGGTTGTAGGGCAGGCAGGACACCACGCCATCGGCCTGGTGAAGGGCCTTGTGCAGGGCTTCGGTGTCGTTCACGCTGCCCTGATGAACGGGAAACGGCAAGGAATGCGCCGGCTCTTTCTGGTCGAAACCGCTGACCGTAAAGCGTTTATGGAGTAACAGGCCTACCAGCGAGCCAACTTTACCCAAGCCAACAACAACGAGATTTTGCATAGCGTATGAATCGTTAATGAAGTGATACTTTATGTGTGCAAACCACCGACAAAAAAACCAGATGGCCAAACAACACAAAAAGCCGACCCAGGTGGATCAGCTTTTTGTGTATCTATTAGCTTGAAATTAAGTCTTCAGTCCTCTGTTGCGCTGCTTAGGTACGTTACGTTGATTCAGCAGCGCAACAGAGGACGGAAGACGGAAGACAGAGGACACTAAAAAGGCTTACTTGGCCGACACCTGACCACGCAGTGCACGTGGGATCTCGATGCTGGCCACTGGGTTCGAGGCTTCTTCCAGCATGTCGATGCCGCTCACGGCAATCTGACCTACCCGAACAACTTTGCCCAGATCAAGCTTCGACACGTCGACGTCGATGTATTCAGGAATACTGTCTACCGGTCCACGAACGCGGAGTTTCCGAATCCGGGTAACCAGTTTACCCCCTTTCTGTACGCCTGGAGCATTGCCAACCAGACGAACCGGAACGGCCACCTTAACGGGCTTGTCCGTCACCAGCAAAAAGTCGGCGTGGATCAGCGAGTCATTAACGGGGTGGAATTGAGTTTCCTGCAAAATGGCGCGGTACTCGGCGCCTTCAATGTTCAGCGTGATGTCAAACACATCGGGCGTGAACAACAACGGACGGAATAGAATGGCAGGCACGGTGAAGTGAATCTGCTCAGCGCCTCCGTACAACACACAGGGTACATTACCCTCGGCACGAATGGCTTGTGATTCCGTCCGGCCGAGATTCGCTCGTTGATACCCTACAATCTCGATTTTTTTCATGATGTTAATGTAAAGAATGAAGCACTAAACGAGTGAAAGACTGAACTAACGGCGGAGTATTACTCGTTCGTTCTCTCGACTTCCCCTCTTTTAGTATCGTATAAAAAGTGAACTAATAGATTCATGGTCACGGATACGGCCGATGGCTTTCGCAAATAATTCCGAAACAGACAGTACCCTTATTTTCGGATTTGGCTGACTCAGGGGCAGCGTATCCGCTACCACCAGTTCTTCCAGCACCGAATTGGCAATGTTTTCGTGCGCTTTGCCCGACATGATCGGGTGTGTACAAACCGCCCGAACAGACTTCGCCCCTTTATCGAGCAGAATCTGCGCCGCTTTGCAGAGCGTACCACCCGTGTCGATCAGGTCATCGACCAGCACCACGTTGGCTCCTTCCACATCGCCGATCACCTGCATGGAGGCAATCTCATTGGCCCGTTTCCGATGCTTGTCGCACAACACGATTTCGGCGTTGAAGTGCTTGGCAAAGGTCCGGGCCCGGTTGGCACCACCCACATCGGGCGAGGCAATAATCAGGTTCTCCAGCGCCAGGCTGCGGATATACGGCACAAAAACCGATGTACCCTCCAGGTGATCGACGGGAAAATCGAAGAATCCCTGGATTTGCCCCGCGTGCAGATCAATGGTCATCAGCCGGTCGGCCCCCGAAGCGGCCAGCATGTTGGCGACCAGCTTGGCCGCAATGGCTACCCGTGGTTTGTCTTTCCGATCCTGCCGGGCATAGCCGAAGTAAGGAATAACCACCGTCACGTAGTGCGCCGAGGCCCGGCGGGCCGCATCCACCATCAGCAACAGCTCCATCAGGTTGTCGCCCGGCGGTGGGGTCGACTGGATCAGGAACACATCGCAGCCCCGAACCGACTCTTCAAAACTGGGCGACATTTCGCCGTCACTGAATCGCCGGCAGGTATACCCGCCCAGGTCTTTTCCGTAATAGTGCGCAATTTTCTCCGCGAGGTACGTGGATTGACTGCCAGAAAAGATTTTGACGGGATTAAACGAAGCCATGATACAGTGCCTTAATTTCCCGCAAAAGTACGGACTTTATCGCACGAATGCCAGTTTAGTTAGGCTGTCGCCCCAAGATAGGACGTAATTGAACTGGCATTCCTGGAATAAAACGGTCACCAGCAGGGTACGATAAAAGTCTGGTATAGGTTGAAAGACACCTATCAGTTCGGGCAGACGGAATTGTTGATAGCGGCGGGTGTTGATGGTGTAGCGATTATGTTGGAAGCGAAGAAAGAGCCACTCACGGGCACGGGCCTTAGTATGCGGAGCTTGTTCGGCGACGTTCTGGCAACTCTGTCATCGAACGAGATCGGCTTTCCCCTATGTAAATTTATCGGTGATTTTGATGTCCTTAACTCCGGCCGGACCGATGTGGCGTATGAAGACTGGCAGGGCTACAAACTCGGCCGCAAGCTATTGGCGCTAATGCAGAAGGCGTAGGTAACTGGGGGATTGGGCGATTGGGTGATTGGTTAATTGCCTGCGCCAGCCAATTAACCAATTGCCCGCATGACGAGCAATTCCGTCAACGATCGGGCCCCGAACAGGGTTATTTCAGATCGCTTAATTTGTCGAGATCAACGTCGTCGAGCACGGTTTTGAGCTTATCCATCTCCACGCCGTTTCCTTTGATGGTGACGATAAACCGATTTTTAACCAGCACGGCTACTTCGCCAGATTTGTTCGTCCTGTCGTATTTTTCGTAGGCTTTGTTGTCGCCGATTTTGGTCGTTTTCTCATAGCCCGAATCCGTTTCTTTATCCATATCGATCATCGACCAGGCGGCCATGCCCATCAGGGCGCCCGTTCCGCCGGCGTCGACAATGTCGAGTTCGATGTTCTCCGTGTTATCGGCGTTTTCGTAGCGACCTCTGGCGGTCGAGAAAGTAAAGCCGGCCATGCCATTCTTTTCGCCATCGGCACTTTTACGGGCCAGCCCATCCGCGTCGGCGGGGAGCAACTCTTTCAGTTTCCGGAAATCGATCGTTTCAACAGGGCCATTCTTCTGGGCTTCTTCGGCCTGTTTGGCCATTTCCTGAACGGCATTCAGCGAGCCACCCAGTGACACGGATGCTTCGTCGGCTTCTTCCTTTTTCTTTTCTTCGCTGCTTCCGCAGCCTGCACAAAGGAGAAGAAAACAGAGCGCCGCCGAGCCGATCAGGCGACCGGAATGTGGTTGGTTAAACATGGGTAGTTGGGTCTAGATGGTTTAGTCAGTCAACGGCACCAAAGTAAGCAGGCGGCCTGAATTTCAGTTCAGGTTTTGAGTAAGCGTAGTAGTTCACTGGATTATCGGAAGGAGTACGCATAAAAAAGCGGGCCGGGATGTCCCCGGCCCGCCGCAACGCAGGTACGTTCTATGCCGCCGGTTCAGGCCACCGGCACGGGGTTTCGACGGCTTCTGAGCACAAAGTAGATGCCCACCAGCACGGCGGGGATACTCAGAATCTGCCCCATGTTGAGGGGTAGGGTGTTCTCGAAAGCCACCTGATTCTCTTTCAGGTACTCGTAGAAGAACCGCAGCCCGAATATCCAGATGAGGAATATACCCAGAAAAAGGCCGCGTGGTACGCGCTCTTTCATCCGGTTCCACAGGGCGAGCAGGATGAAGAATAAGGTCAGGCAGGAGAGGGATTCGTACAGCTGAGCCGGATGACGGGGGACGCCCACGGGGTACTCGTTGTTGTACTTGAAGATGAAGCCCCAGGGCACGGTCGTTGGCAGGCCCACAATTTCGTGGTTCATCAGGTTACCCAGTCGGATACAGGCCCCCGCCAGTGCCACCACAATCACAATGCGGTCGGTGGTCCAGAGGAAGGTTTGCCCGGTGAGGCGGCTTGATTGCCGACGTGAGTAAAGCCACAGGGCCGTGAGGATACCAATCGTAGCGCCATGACTGGCCAACCCGCGATAGGGGGGCATGATCACTTCGAGCGGGTTGCGAAACAGCACTTCAGGTTCGTAGAAAAGGTAGTGACCAAAACGGGCACCCAGTACGGTAGAAACGACCATAAAAATCAGGAGGGCGTCGAGGTCTTCCTGCGGCTTACGCTCTTTCCGGAAGATATGGGTCATGATCTGCATGCCGATCAGAAAACCAGCGGCGAAGAGCAGACCGTACCAGCGTATTTCAAAAGGGCCAAAATTGATGCCAAAAAGCGTGAACGCGTCGACAGCAAAGAGAACAGGGTCGGCGTCCCAGAGGATATAAGAAAGCATTCGTGCGGGAAGTGAGGAATCTAACGGGCTTTTTATTGTTATTGGCAAAGATAGACAGATTTCAGTCCCATCTGCGATAAGCCATTGCCGGGTGCTGGTCAGGCCGGCCAAACCAGCCACTACTATGAAATATGTCTTAATTGGTTTAGTGCGGTTGTATCAGGGCGCTATTTCTCCGTATTTGCCCAATGCCTGTCGCCATACGCCTACCTGTTCGCAGTACATGGCCGAGGCGGTGCAGAAGCACGGCGCGCTGCGCGGAGGCTGGCTGGGCCTGAAGCGAATTGGCCGGTGCCATCCCTGGGGCACGCATGGCTACGATCCGGTACCATAAAACTGTCTTCTGTCCTCCGTCTTCTGTTGCTCCGCTTGTCAACGATCCGTCAACTAAGCGGAGCAACAGAGGACGGAGGACAGAGGACACTAAATCAACTATATGCTGAACATCACACCCGACCATAAACTGACCCGCCTGCTGGTGGTAGGCGACCGCGTATTGATAAAACCCAAATCGGCGAGTGACCGTACTTCGTCGGGCCTGTATTTGCCGCCTACCGTGCAGGAGAAAGAGCAGGTACAATCTGGCTACGTGGTCAAAGTAGGGCCGGGCTACCCCATTCCGGTGTCGACGGATGAGGAACCGTGGAAAGAAACCGGGGAGCGGGTAAAATACATGCCGTTGCAGGCACAGGAAGGCGATCTGGCTATTTACCTACAGCGAAACGCCATTGAACTGGACTACGAAGGAACAGGCTACGTCATTGTCCCGCAGTCGTCGATCCTGTTGCTCGAACGCTCGGAAAGCCTGTTCGATTAGCGCGACAGATATAGCACAACTGCTTTTAACTCACACTATGTCAACGTATTCGCTCCTGTTATTCAGTCTAATCATGAGTCTACAGAGCCTTTCCTCTACCAGCGCCGCCCAGCCCCGCGAGTCGCTACAGGCAACGATCGCGGCTACAAAGTGGCAACGCCGGGTTATTCTGATCTACGCCCGCGATAGCAATAATGCCGACCTAACCGCCCAAAAGCGGCTACTGGCTGACCAGCGGGAGGGAATGAACGAGCGCGACTTCGACCAGATTGTGGTGCTGGAAACGGAGCTCTCGGCCGCTGACCGGAACTACCTGCGCAGCGGCGACCGGAAACTGGCTCCATCGGCCGATTTTATGCTGTACCTGATCGGGAAAGACGGTGGCGTAAAACGGCGATTCTCGCGCCCTGTTTCCCCAACAGAGCTATTTCGCACGGTCGATGCAATGCCCATGCGGCAAAGCGAGATGCGACGGAAGAATTAAGCGTCGACGCCGGTAAGCGTGATTCGTAAGGGCCTACGCCCTAAAATATATACCGGATGGTACACCAGGGAATTTCTTCCTGCACCATGCGCTCGAATACCTCGATCATCTTGCCTTTTAGCTGATGATCGTAGCGGATATTCCAGCCACCAAACTGGCTGCGTTTGTTTTCCTGCAACTCAGGCACCCAGAGCAATTCTTCGGCCCTGGGGTTGATCGCCACATTGGCCTGGTGCTGAAACTGATTGTGGGTCAGAAAGATCACTTCGCTTTGAAGCTGCGCTTTCACCTCCGGACGAAGCGCCGCGTCGAGTTGGCGGAACAAATCGCGGTAATCATCGCGCCACTGTTTCCGGTCTCCACCGGGGCCACCGTACACGATCACCGGCGAGAAATTGACGTGTACCTCGTAACCGGCGTCGTAGAAGTCATTGATGGCCGCAATCCGTTTCTCGATGCTGTCGGTTCTAACGTCGACCAGCTTGCTCACATGGGCGGGCATGAGGCTAAACCGAATCCGTACCTTGCGGTTGGGATTATACTCAAGCAGGTCGCGGTTGACAAACTTGGTGGCAAAGGTTGCCTTGGCGCGGGGATGGTCGCGAAAGAAATCGAACACCTGCCGAATGCCGTCCGTCAGGCTATAATCAACGGAAATATCTGAGTTACAGCCAATGTCATACGTCCAGAACGTCGGGTCGGTTTGATTGGCTGGCTTGGGCCAGGCCAGGCTGTTCACGTGCGAATCCACCGTCGACAGAATCTCATCGACATTGGTAAACAGCGTAATTGGGTTCACGGGTTTATGGCGATCGACGTAGCAGTAGGCACAGCCGGCAAAGCAGCCATTGGCCAGGCTGGGCGCGATGTAGTCGGAACTGCGGCCACTCCATTTGCAGGTCTGCGTTTTCAGCTTGCCCAGTACCAACACGTCTGATTTAACCTTGTAATGGTTCATGCCCAACTCGGGCAGGCGGTTGTGCTGGGTAATTTGCAGGGCTTCGGCGTCGGGGTATTGAGCCAGAATTGCCTCCCCGTGTTCATTCATCGCATCGGCCGTATAAAGAACAACAGAAGGCTTGAAATCGGGCATAAAAGATCGTTGAGTAGTACATAAACAGAACGTACCCACTATCCTAAATGTTCCTTTTGTTTTCTGCCTAAGAAATTGATTATTAAGGGTTTATTCGATTCTTTGATAGGCCCGTTAAACTGTGCCGTATGTGGTGTATTGCTGAATCCAGGCCTTGGGAAATTAGCCATGACAATAGGTTTGGTTATTGCCCATAAAAAAGCCCCTCTGCCTTGATAGGAGAGGGGCTTTCATCTTCCACTGGACAAGCCGAGAACATATTTCAGTTACGCCATATCTTCAAGATATGGCGTAACTGGAGAACTTACGCCAGACGGTTGATGCAGTTGAGGTCTTCAAAAGCCGTTTTCAGGCGTGCCACCATGGTTTCTTCGCCTTTGCGGAGCCACACACGGGGATCGTAGTATTTTTTGTTTGGCGAATCGGGGCCTTCGGGGTTGCCAAGCTGGCTTTGCAGGTACGCCTCTTTCGACTTGTAGTACGCCAATATACCTTCCCAGGTAGACCATTGCACGTCGGTGTCGATGTTCATCTTCACCGCGCCATACTGGATCGCCTCACGGATCTCAGCCCGGGTTGAACCCGAACCACCGTGGAAAACGAAATTGACCGGCAGGGGACCCGTGCCGAACTGCTCGACAATGTAATCCTGCGAGTTTTTCAGGATGATCGGCGACAGCTTCACGTTCCCCGGCTTATACACACCGTGTACGTTGCCAAAAGCAGCGGCAATGGTAAAGTTCGGTGAAATCTTGCTCAGGTGCTCATACGCGTAGGCCACTTCCGACGGCTGCGTGTAGAGCTTCGAGTCATCGACGTCGGAGTTGTCAACGCCATCTTCTTCGCCACCAGTTACGCCCAATTCAATCTCCAGCGTCATGCCCATCTTGGCCATCCGCTCGAAGTATTGGCACGAAATCTCGATGTTCTCTTCAATTGGCTCTTCCGACAGGTCGAGCATGTGCGAGGAGTACAGCGGCTTGCCCGTCTGGTCGAAATGTTTTTCCGAAGCGGTCAGCAGGCCGTCGATCCAGGGGAGGAGTTTCTTGGCGCAGTGGTCGGTATGCAGAATGACGGGAACACCGTAGAGTTCGGCAATATTGTGGATATGCAGGGCACCCGATACCGAACCGGCAATGGCCGCACGCTGCCCTTCGTTCGAGAGCGATTTGCCCGCGTAGAAAATGCCGCCGCCGTTCGAGAACTGAATGATGACCGGCGAGTTCACGGCTTTGGCCGTTTCCAGCACGGCGTTCACCGAATTGGTACCAACCACATTGACGGCCGGCAGGGCGTAATCATTTTCGTTAGCGTGGCGGAAAATTTCAGAAACACCATCGCCTGTGATAACACCTGGCGAAAAACGGGTGGCTACTTCGCTCATAGAAGGGATTTTTTGAACTTTAAAAAGAATAAATTATGTCAAAGGAAGCAGTGACGAAGCGTAGGCTGTTCAGCATCGCAAAGTACAATTTCTGGCGTGATAAATTGCCATTCCTGTCTATCCCGACGGTCGAACCACCCCTGAGCGCCACTATAATTTCCGGTTGCCCATCTCGGGTTGAGGGCGTAGCAGATGCACGTCGAGCATGGCGAGCGGGCGGGCCATGTACTCGCGGAGCAGTGTTTTCAGGGAGTAGCCATCGGGAACGTCCTGCGCGGCAAAGGCCACCCCGGTAATGCCTTCGTAGTTGCCGATGTACAGGGCGCGGGCATTGTGGAAATTCTGCGAGATGATGGTGATGTGGTGCTGCTTGAACACATCCTTGCAGCGCAGGATCGAATCGAACGTGCGGTAGCCGGCATAGTCCGGGATCATCACGTCGGAGGGAACCCCAAGTTTAAGCAGGGCTTTCTGCATGTCCTGCGGCTCGTTGTAATACTCCGAATCATTGTTGCCGCTCAGGATCAGGAACTTCACCTTGCCTTCTTTCCAGAGGCGGGCGGTGGCTTCCATCCGGTAGCGAAAAAACAGATTTTCCTGTCCGCCTTTCACGTAGCGGCTCGTGCCCAGCACAAGGCCAACGTCATTGGCGGGCAAGTGTTTCAGGTCGAAATAAATCTGCGATTTTGTGCTGTAGACCACCCACCAGTTGCAGATCAGAATCACCAGCAGGCCGAAAAAACCAACCGCAAGCCCGGCTTTGACCACACGCTTCCAGGCCCTCACCGACATGCGGTGTGAAAGACGGCGGCGGGCCGCTGCACGGTCGATCTGGCGGGCTGAAATCATCCTTTTATGGTTAAAGGTCTAAAGTTTAAAGTCGCCGGTTTTACTGTCGGGAGATTAATACCTTCCACAGCGAACCCATACGCCGGACAATGAACTTCAGACCTTTGACCCCATCTAAAACAAGCCTAACTGAGCTACTACTTCGGTTTCTTCCTCAATGGCAGTTGCCTTGACGGAAGCTACTTTGGGCGCACTGACTGCTGCATCAACCGGCTTCGGACTGAGCAATTTAACGTCTTTTACCCTGGCATACAGCAGTTTACTGCCAAGCGCTTTCCAGCCACGTAGTTCAGCGGCCTCGGCTGGTTCGAGCACTGCCTTTTCCAGCGGCCCCCGATCTTTGGCCTGGTAGTGAACCTCAATACGCGGTAGCGCATCAGTCGTTGCAGTCAGCAGCTTCGACCCCTTCACATCACCGATAAAGCTAAACTTTTTATCGATCGTGCTGGTCTCAATTTTAAAGCGCTTCACATAGTATAGTTTCTGAGCGGCTTCGTAGTACAGGGCAGAAACGACCGTTTCGGGGTCGAACTTCTGCAACACCAGTACGTCGGCCGGTTCATACCGGTTGGTCAGATCAAAACTGGTCAGTTCATACTCACCATTTTTGTAGATCACCAGCAGACTGTCTTTGGCGTCGAAGTTGCCCAGCAGCCTACCCCGCTCATCGCGGTTGAGGCGGCCAAGGTGCTCGTCGTACCAGATATCGGTACCACCGAGGGTAGACGACCCCGCGGTTTTCTGCACAATCTTCCGGACCGAGTATTTGGTTAGAATGTTGCCCTGCGCCGCCCGGTTTTTGATGCTGATGGAGGCAAAGTCAAAGTCGAACTGCTTCATTTTAGCGGCACTCTGGGCGGTCAGGCTAACCGTGATCACTTCGGCTTCGCCGTTATCATTGGCCGTGAAATAGGTGACCTTCGATTTGGGATTGCCCATCGTCAGGTCATACTCCCGGTCGCGGGTGACGGCGGTGACCGGGAAACGCTTGGCCATTGAAATACCCGATTTGCCATCGAGATAAACCAGGTTGTAGACCCGCCGCTCGTCGTTTTTCTTGAAGACCGAGGCGTAAATGATGTCTTTGCCAACGAAGGTCTTCTCCTGAATCTTCGTGACCACGCATTTGCCATCCCGCCGGAAAACGATCACGTCGTCGATGTCGGAGCAGTCGGAGACAAACTCGTCTTTTTTCAGGCCGTAGCCAATAAAGCCCCCCTCGCGGTCTACGTAGAGTTTCTGGTTGGCGGCCGCCACCACATTGGCCGAGATGGTATTGAAAGCCCGGATTTCGGTTCGCCGTTCGCGGCCCTTGCCGTACTTCTTTTGCAGGTCTTTGAAGTAGTTGATGGCGTAGCGCGTCAGGTTGGCCAGGTTTTCTTCTACCTCGGCTAGTTCCTGCTCCAGACGGCGCATCAGTTCGTCGGCCTTGAAGCCGTCGTATTTCGAGATCCGTTTAATCCGAATCTCCGTGAGGCGGATCAGGTCGTCCTGCGTAATGGCGCGGTAAAACAGCTTCTTGTGCGGCTTC
Source organism: uncultured Cytophagales bacterium (assembly GCA_963750355.1). Taxonomy (GTDB): domain Bacteria; phylum Bacteroidota; class Bacteroidia; order Cytophagales; family Spirosomataceae; genus Fibrella. The sequence goes on from CAVVQL010000008.1 coordinate 21,653, forward strand.
AGCCCTTTATCGATGGTTTCAAGCACCGCCTCGAAGGTTTCGCACTCCTCAATTTTGCGGTAGATGCGATTCTCGATAAAAATCTTTTCCAGCGACGCGTACAGTTGCTTCTCCATCAGCTCGCCCCGCCGAATGTCCAGCTCCTGTTTGAGGAGGGCCACCGTTTGCTGCGTGTTGTACTTCAGAATCTCCGTCACGCTGACGAAATGCGGCTTGTCGCCGATGATCACGCAGGCGTTGGGGGAGATGCTCACTTCACAATCGGTGAAGGCGTAGAGGGCGTCGATCGTCACGTCGGGCGAAACGCCGGGTTGCAGATGCACCACGATCTCTACCTCCTTTGCCGTATTGTCGACCACCGCCGCAATGTTCTTACCGGGCGATTTGATCCGAATCTTGCCCAGTTCGGCTGCCTTCACGATCGAGTCGCAGAGCGAGGTCGTCGTGACGCCGTACGGTACGTCACGGATGGCGAGCGTCTTCTTGTCAATTTCTTCGATCCGGGCCCGTACCCGCACTTTACCGCCCCGGTGGCCATCGCTGTAATTGCTGACGTCGATGTAGCCGCCCGTCTGGAAATCGGGGAAGAGGGCAAAAGGCTTGTCTTTCAGAATGGCAATCGACGCCTCGATCAGCTCGTTGAAGTTGTGCGGCAGCATCTTGGTCGAGAGGCCAACGGCGATGCCGTCAACCCCCATCGCCAGCAGCAGCGGGAACTTGACGGGCAGCGTTACCGGCTCTTTCTTCCGGCCATCGTAGGAGAGTTGCCATTCGGTGGTATCGTTGTTGAACACCACGTCGGCCCCGAACTTGGAGAGCCGTACCTCGATGTAGCGGGCGGCGGCGGCCCCGTCGCCGGTTCGTACGTCGCCCCAGCTTCCCTGGGTATCAAAGACGAGTTCTTTCTGGCCGATATTGACCAGTGCCTCGTTGATCGACGCATCGCCGTGGGGGTGGTATTGCATGGTTTGCCCGATCACGTTGGCCACCTTGTTAAAGCGGCCGTCGTCCATCTCTTTCAGGGCGTGCAGAATCCGGCGCTGAACGGGTTTCAACCCGTCTTCAATGGCTGGTACGGCCCGCTCGAGAATAACGTAGGAAGCGTAATCGAGAAAGTACGTTTCGTAGAGGCCCGATACCACGGTTTGGTCGTGGAGGACCGCTTCGATTTCATGAGTGTTTGTTGTTGTTGTGTCGTCAGACGGTTCCTGAGGTTCGTCGTTCACCATGTAGCAGCGAGGTGTTAAAATACTCAGACATACTTACCGCAACTATGTCATTAGCGTAGCGAATTCTGGTATTGTGTTTACCCCTTAAAGATACAAAAAAACGGCCATAGTTCCGCGTAGAGGCTCACTTTGTCCGGTGAGGGCCGTTTCCAGGTAGCAGCCTAAGGGGGAGGGTATCCGGTTCGGCCGGGTGTAGAGGCGGCGTGGCGTCGGGCTTGCTTTTGGGCCAGCTGACCGGGTGCCCACCCGGCCGCTACGTCCCTACAGGTGCCAGATGCCCTCGGCAATCAACCGGGTACGGCCACCTACATGGAGTTCGTAGTGCCCATCGTGCAGCGTTCCGTTCAGGTAAATATGCGATGGTCGGCCCAGCTGAAACCCCTGCTCAACGGTGGCGTCAACCGGCCCACCCTGGTAGTGGAGCAGGTAGGCCAGGAAACAGCCGTTGGCGCTACCCGTCGCCGCATCTTCCGACAGGCGACCGTTTTCGAGCAGGCGCATGCGGGTGTTGTACGTGCTGGTTGCTGCGTAGGTTTCGCTGGTGAAGAAAAACAGCGAGGTCGAATGGCCGGTGGCGCTGTTGGTGCGGTATTTCTGCCGCTTCATCAGAAAATCGCGAACCGTCTCGTACTGAAGCGCCAGGCTTTCCATCGCTTTCAGGTTGGTCAGCGGGATGATAATGTAGGGTAAGCCGGTGCTGATTTCCTGGATGGGCAGGCTGCGGTCGAGTTGATCGGGGCTAATGCCTAACTCATCCGCTACCTCGTCATGCGTAAACAATTCCCGGAATTCGGGCTGAGCCTGCCGCATGAAAATCACGCTTTCATCGATATCGTCAGGCTGTAGAATCGAGATAGCGATATCGCTATGGGCCAATTCCAGCACGAGCGAGTCTGGTAGGCTGGTGATCCCTCGTTGGGGCAGCAGAAATTTGGCAACGACATAGCTGGTGCCAATAGACGGGTGCCCCGCAAAGGGCACCTCATGCTCAGGCGTGAAGATCCTGACCGCAAACTCGTTGATTGTCGCTGTATAGCCTTAATGAAGGTGGTTTCGGCGAAGTTTATCTCCTTCGCAATGTTGTTGCATCTGCCCGTCGGATACCTGATTCGCTTCATCGACAAACACCGCTAGCTGGTTGCCTTCGTACTTATTCGACGCAAAAACATCGACAATGTAGAATTGAATCTGTGGCATGGCCCTCCGGGTAATGCGAATTAGCGGGGGAACATTAGGCCTGCATCATGCTGTACCCCATCGCTTTAAACAGGTTCAGCTTAATTGAACTCAGCTTTTTGTCGTCGGGGTTCAGGGCGCTCATCACATCGAGCAGCCGTTCGATACTGATCTGATTCAGGTAATTATAGCCCATTTTACCCGGCTTCTTATCCTTGGGCAGCGACTTGGTGATCTCTGACGGAACGCTCAGGTTAACCCGGTTCTCCAGAAAATGAATGTGCTTGACAAGCGACTTGATATTCGTCTCCATCTCCTCCGGCATTTCGTCGACCGGGGGTTTTATCCGTTCTCTCTTAAACGTAGGAAAGGCGTAGAAACCAACGATATAGGTGTTGCCATCATGCCAGTCTTTCGATTTGAGAATGACGATCTTAACGGTTTTCGACTTCTCGGCGTCGGGGGTTTTGGCGAACAAATGAGGCAGAAAACCCCGGTAATAGCCATTCTCGTCAGCAGGAAATACCGTATGACCAAAATTTAAACTGGCGTTTGTAACATCATTTTCTTTGACAAAAGTGAAGTTAGCTTTCTCCAGATCTTCGGGGGTCGAGGGGCCCTGCCAATCGTTGGAATTCCAATCAATTGCTGCCAGGATACCGTAAGACGTCTCTTTAGTCATAATAGTGCTTTTAAAAACTACATATCTGAATCAGTTTGAGTTCACCGTCCTGGTTCAGCTACAGACAAGTCGACAGGCTTTAGCGTGTTCAAATCGACTTGCCAGGTAAACAAACAAAAGCAGACCAGCCCTTTTACAAAGGCTGGTCTGCCGTTCCTATCATGAAAAGGGTACCTTACTTCTTCGTCACCAGAATGGAGATCCGGCGGTTCTGAGCCTGGCCATCTTCGGTGTCGTTCGAGGCAACCGGGTGCTCCTGACCGTAGCCTTCGGCTTCCATCCGGTTCTCGGCAATGCCCATACCGGCCAGCTCTTTCATCACTGAGCGGGCGCGTTCTTCAGAGAGTTTCTGGTTAGCACTGGCGTTGCCCGTGTTATCGGTATAGCCACCCAGCTTGATGTTAACGTTGGGGTACGCCTTCAGAATCTCGGCGACATTTTTCAACTGCTCCTGTGATTCTGATTTAAGCGTGGCTTTTCCCGTATCAAACGTCAGCCGGTCGAAGTCGAACCAGGAGGTTTTGTCAACCGGCTTGTCAGACTTAACAAACGAGACCAGATTCGACTCGACGCCCGTTGCGTTGACGCCCGTCAGCGACACGTTGCCCAGATTGATGTCAATGGGGGTGAACTGGCGCGTCCGCCGTCGGTTGGGTGTGCTGACCTGACCGTTATCAGCGGCGGTTGACTTTTCGAGATCGACGTTGTCAATGCCACCGGCCGCCGTGATGTTCTCGCGGGCGTGTGCGCCCTGATCGGTTGATTTGATGGCGATGTAGGGCGCAATAACCAGCGACACGATCGACATCAGTTTAATCAGAATGTTCATCGACGGGCCCGACGTGTCTTTGAACGGGTCACCCACGGTATCACCCGTTACCGAGGCTTTGTGCGGCTCCGATTTCTTGTAGAACATTTCGCCGTTGATCAGTACGCCCTTCTCGAACGACTTCTTGGCGTTATCCCAGGCACCACCGGCGTTGTTCATGAAAATACCCATCAGCACACCCGATACGGTTACGCCCGCCAGCAGACCACCCAATACTTCGGGGCCGAAGATGAAGCCAACAATGATGGGCACCGACAGCGCAATGGCACCCGGCAGAATCATTTCGCGGATCGACGCCTGCGTTGAAATGGCGACGCACTTCTCGTATTCAGGCTTGCCGGTTCCTTCCATAATACCCGGAATTTCGCGGAACTGACGACGTACTTCTTCCACCATGGCCATGGCCGCCCGACCCACGGCCGCAATAGCCAGCGACGAGAAGATATACGGGATCATGGCCCCGACAAACAGGCCCGACAGCACGTCGGCTTTGTAAATGTCGATGGCCGAAATGCCCGAAATACCCACAAAAGCGGCAAACAGGGCCAGAGCAGTCAGGGCCGCCGAGGCGATGGCGAAGCCTTTACCGCTGGCGGCAGTGGTGTTACCCACGGCATCCAGAATATCGGTCCGGCCACGAACTTCTTCGGGCAGATAGCTCATTTCGGCAATACCACCGGCGTTATCGGCAATCGGGCCGAAGGCGTCGATGGCCAACTGCATGGCGGTGGTGGCCATCATGCCGGCGGCAGAAATAGCCACGCCGTATAAGCCGGCAAAATGATAGGAGGTATAGATACCGGCGGCCAGCACCAGAATCGGCAGCACCGTTGATTCCATACCTACCGCCAGGCCACCGATGATGTTGGTGGCCGCACCCGTAGCCGACTGGCGGATGATCGACATCACCGGACGACGGCCCATAGCGGTGTAATATTCGGTGATGATCGACATCAGCGCACCGACGACCAGACCCGTGACAATGGCGAAAAAGACATCCAGGCGGGTGAACTCGACACCCCGAATTTCCATGGTTCCGGTGGGCAGCACTGCGTTGACCAGGAAATACGAGGCAACCACGGTCAGGATGATCGATCCCCAGTTGCCCAGGTTCAGGGCACCCTGTACATTCCCGTTATCGTCTTTCACGCGAACCAGGTAGCAGGCCAGAATCGAGAAGATCAGGCCCATGCCCGCAATCAGAACAGGTAGCACGATTGGGGCATGACCCAATGATATTGCTGGCTTCCGGAATCACAATTTCCCGGCCCAGCACCATCGTGGCCAGAATGGTGGCCACGTACGAACCAAATAAGTCGGCACCCATACCGGCAACGTCACCCACGTTATCACCTACGTTGTCGGCAATGGTGGCGGGGTTACGCGGATCATCTTCGGGAATACCCGCTTCTACTTTACCCACCAGGTCAGCGCCAACGTCGGCCGCTTTGGTATAGATACCGCCACCTACCCGGGCAAACAGCGCAATGGATTCGGCACCCAGCGAGAAACCGGCCAGTACTTCCAGCGCCCGTTCCATCGGAACGCCGTTAACAGTCGCCGAAGGCACCGGCCCGAACCGGCCACGAAATAATTAGTAGAGCAGAATAAATAGGACACTCAGACCCAGTACGGCCAGACCGGCAACACCGATACCCATTACCGAACCACCCGTAAACGAAACGTCGAGGGCGCGGGTAAGGCTGGTGCGGGCGGCGTGGGCCGTCCGTACGTTGGCTTTGGTGGCGACTTTCATGCCGATGTACCCGGCAAAGGCGGAGGTAAAGGCCCCAATGGCGAAGGCTACGCCGATAAACCAATGTGAATTTTCTACCTGTGAACCGGCGAAGGCCAACACGGCCGCGACGACAGTTCCGAAGATAATAAGCACCCGCCACTCGGCTCGCAGGAAGGCGATGGCACCATCGGCAATATAGCCGGCTATCTCCTGCATTCGGGCATCACCGGCTTCCTGCCGGTTCACCCAACTAAATTTGGCGATCATGACCACCAAACCCACTAAACCCAACAGCGGTACGATGTAAAGACTGTTATTCATGCGTTAACTAAGAAAAGGTTGATTGACTGGGCGCAAAGATAGAATTTGCCGTAGCATATAACATGCCTGCCTTAACTCATTCTTGACTTTTTAGGGGTTTATTTAGTTTATTTTTGATACAAATACGGCTATTTTATAACCATCAGTTGGGCGGGCGGGCCGTTGGTGCCAGCCTGATGAATGGGGTCTACACGATGAAACTACGGTTACTTTTCCTGCTGATGCTGGGTTCTGGCTGGGCCTTGGCGCAGACAGACCGGCAAAGCGAACGTCGTGTATTTCCTGTGCGGCCCGGCCAACTGCTCACCATCACCTACGGGCAGCCGTATAGCAGTGCGCTCATCTATTTTACCGAAGGGCAGTCGCTGGCTGGCACCTACCTGATTGCGGCGGGCGATACGCTGCGCCTTCAGCCCGAGCCACACGCCCCCGCCAGCCAACCCATGTCGGCGTTGTGCACCTTCCGGCATCCCGTTTCTCAGGTGTTGCTTCAAACAGGGGCGCTGGCGGGTGAGGTCACACTGCTCACCTTATTCGTACCGCCCTTGCCTGCTGGCTACGTTCAGGCTCAGATGCAGTCGGCCCGGCTGAGAGCCGACTGCGCTAATCCGGGCTTTGTGCCCGCCTCCATTTGGCGGAAGGGGCTGGCACCACCGAAAGAGCGTCCTGTTCAGACGAAGGTGCAGTTCATCATTGTCCACCACTCAGCGGGGAGCAACGTTACGACCGATTATACCGAAGAGGTACGTAATATTTATCTCTTGCACACGCAGGTCAACGGCTGGAATGATGTCGGCTATAATTTCCTGATTGGCCGGGATGGCGTCGTGTATGAAGGGCGTGATGGGCAGGGGCTCATGGACGGCGACAATGTACTGGGTGCGCATTTCTGTTCGCAGAATTCGGGTACCATGGGTATCTGCCTGATGGGGAACTTCAACGACGTGCAACCCAGCGCTGCCTCCATCGCCGCGCTCGATCAGTTGATTGGCTGGAAATTGAAGAAAGAAGGCCTGCAACCCATCGGCATGGCGGTTCACCCGGGATCGGCCAGGCAACTGAACCTGATTTCGGGGCATCGCGACGGGGTATGCGCCACCGAATGCCCCGGTAATACCCTGTATGCCGCCCTGCCAGTCATCCGGCAGGAGGTGAGCAACACCTGTTCATTTACCACTGCGCTTGAGCCCACCCCACTAGCCACCGAACCGAACACGGCTGACTGGACCGTGTACCCCAACCCGGCGCGGGGCAGCTTCTTTATTCACCATCCGGCCAGCGACCCGGCGCAGGTGCGGTTCGAACTGATCGATGGGTTGGGGCGAACGTGGCCTGTTTCGGCGGCGCAAACCTCGACCAACCACTGGCGCATTACTTCCGACATCACCACAGCGGGCTTTTTCTGGCTACGTTGCTCCGACGGGACCACCACCGCTGTCAGGCGACTCTGGCGCAGTTCCGATTAAATAACGTGAATAATAGCTAATTTCTCGGCGGATTGCTGACGCGTGGCCCTTCGACTCCGCTCAGGGTGACACATACTCAGGTATTGATGACAAACTTGAGTAGGATTGTCACCCTGAGCGGAGTCGAAGGGCCACGCGTCAGCAATTCCTTAAAAGTCAATAGATTATTGGGAAACTGCCCATTATCCACGGTAAATAATATGGTCTAATACGGCACTATTAAGGATTTGAACGCCATACTTGTCAATTGGGTTGACGCTGTATCGAACAAACTGTTTTATTTGTTCTGAAACCCATTGACATGTATCCTGTGAGATCGATTAGTTTACTCATGCTGACCGTACTTCTCGGTTGGGCCTCTTTCACTACCTCCGCGCAGGTTCCCTTTGGCAAACCCCGAACGGCGACCCCCGGCGATATCCAGCAAGGCATTCGTCGGCTTAATGTACTCGGCAGTGTGCTCTACATTGCGGCCCACCCCGACGATGAGAATACGCTCTTTCTGACCTACCTGCATAATGAACGAAACCTGCGGACTGGCTATCTGTCGTTGACCAGGGGAGATGGCGGGCCAAAACCTGATCGGGGCCGAGCAGGGAGAATACATTGGCGTTATCCGTACGCAGGAATTACTGGCGGCCCGCCGGGTCGACGGGCCGGTGCAATTCTTCAGCAGGGCGTATGATTTCGGTTTTTCGAAAACAACGGATGAAGCCGTTAAGATCTGGGGTCGCGATCAGGTGTTGAGCGATATCGTGTACCTGATCCGGAAATTTCAGCCCGATGTCATTGTCACGCGGTTCCCGCCCGACAGCCGCGCCGGCCACGGCCACCACTCGGCCTCGGGTTATCTGGCCGAAGAAGCCTTTAAACTGTCGAACGACCCGAAAGCGTACCCGGAGCAACTGAAGCTGGTGAAACCCTGGCAGGCCCGGCGGCTGTTCTGGAATGCGTTTATTCCGGGTCAGTTTATGAGCAACAACCGGCCCAGCGAGGCCGGTACGGTCATTGGCGTCGAAACGGGGTTATATAATCCGCTGCTGGGCAAGTCGTATGGCGAACTGGCGGCCGAAAGCCGGAGTCAGCACAAAAGTCAGGGCTTTGGCGTGGCGGCCAACCGGGGCAATAAAATCGACTACCTGCTGCTGAAAGAAGGCGACAAACCCCAGGCCGACCTGGCCGATGGCATCGACATGAGCTGGAACCGGGTGCCGAACAGTGAGCGAATTCAGGAGCAGATCTACAAGCTGAGCAGCCAGTTCAACCCGGCCCAACCCGCAGCCAGCGTACCGGCGCTGGTTACCCTGCACCGCGATATCAGCCAGCTCGACACGACCCAGGTGTACGTAAGGGCCAAGCGGGCCGAGGTAGAAACGCTGATTCAGCAGTGTTTAGGCCTGGTGTTCGAGGCCCTTCCGGTCGATTACGCAGCTACACCGGGCGGCCAGATGGATGTGCGCCTCAACGCCATCAACCGGCTTGCTTTCCCGGTGAAGCTGGTGAAAATTCGGTTGCCGCAGGCTGGTCGGGATACGACGATGAACCTGCTGATGAAACCCAACGAGCAGATCGCCTTTACGGTGCCGGCAAAATTGCCCGCCAGTCTGAAATACACGCAGCCCTACTGGCTCGAAAAACCGAAAGAAAAAGGGCTGTTCACCGTGACCGATCAGCGCCTGATCGGCCTGCCGGAAAGCCCTCCGCAGCTCACGGCCGAGTTTACCGTCGAACTAGAGGGACTGGCGTTTACCTACACCCGGCCGTGGCTCTACAAATACACCGACCCGGTCGAGGGCGAGCTATACCGCCCGTTTGAAATACGGCCCGACGTAACCGTTAATCTGACCGAACGCGTGTACGCCTTTACGGATAACCAGCCCAAGACCGTCGAGGTGGTGGTGAAGGCCAACCGGGCCGGCATGAGGGGGGCCGTGAGCCTCGCCGTACCAACGGGCTGGAAGGTCAGTCCGGCGTCGGAGCCGTTTGCGCTGGCCGAAAAGTTTCAGGAGCAGCGGGTCACCTTTACGTTGATGCCCCTCAGCAGCAACGCCGCCGCAGGCAAACTAAAAGCGGTTGCCGTTGCTGATGGCGGTCGGTTCACCAACAGTATTCGTACCGTGAGCTACCCGCATATTCCGCCCCAAACGCTGTTTCCGACTGCTGAGGCAACAGTTGAACGGTTGACTGTGATTGTGAAAGCCAAAAACGTGGGCTACATCGCCGGGGCGGGCGACGAGGTACCGTCGGCGCTGCGCCAGATGGGCTGCGCCGTTACCCTGCTCGACGAGACCGAACTAGGTAAAGACCTGTCGCGCTTCGACGCGATCGTGGTGGGTATCCGGGCGTACAACACCGAGGAACGCCTGAAATATTCGCAGGAAAAACTGCTGGATTACGTCAAAAAAGGTGGAACGATGGTGGTGCAGTACGTGACCGCCGGTAACGCCATTTTGCAGTCGGGATTAAAAGTAAACCAGATCGGGCCCTTCCCCTTTGCTATTGGCCGCGACCGGGTAACCGAAGAAGATGCGACGATGACCCTGTTGAATCCCAGCCAGTTTCTGCTGAATAAGCCCAACAAGATCACCGACGATGATTTCAAAGGCTGGGTGCAGGAGCGGGGTCTCTACTTTGCCCAGGATTACGGGCAGGCCTACGAATCGCTGTTCTCGATAAACGACACCGGCGAAGCGCCTAAACTCGGCAGCCTGATTTATACGGCCTACGGCAAAGGCCATTTCATTTACACGGGCCTGGCGTTTTTCCGTCAGTTGCCCAACGGCGTACCGGGTGCCTACCGCCTCTTCGCCAACCTGATCTCAGCGGGCTCAACGGGCACAAAGCAGTAAGGTGTCTACTTATTAAGTGAGGATTGCTGTTGACAGCAGGCTCCGCTAACTATGCCCAGCGCGGCTGCCGCAAAAGCAATTCACCCGAAAAATAAACAGAATTACAACTGACTATCCTGAGGTTCCGGCTCGAAGAAAAGCTCATTCAGGAAATCACAGTAGGGTTTCACCAGGCGACAGCCGCGCAGGACCTCAGTGGCAAAATTGGCTTTCAAGACTTCTTTGTCGGTGTAGCGGTGCATGAAGAACAACTGTTTGCGCTTCAGCAGGTCAATATCCGGGTGGTCGGCGGTGTAGCCTTTGGGGGCTGTTTTGGTGCTTTCACCCCATATCTCCGGGAAATACGCCCTGAACTCGTCGGCCTCGATGATGCGCTTCAGGCCGATGGCGTTGTAGTCGATCTCCTGCCGGAAGGTAGCCAGTTGCGCGGGGGTAGCCTGCCACATACCGGCCCCCAGAAATGACTCGTTGTTGGGCTGAATGTGCAGGTAATAATCGATCTGGCCCGAATGACGGCCGCCGGGGCCGAGGGCAATGGCGAAATTGGGCTTGTAAGGTGCCTTGTCTTTCGAGAAACGGATGTCGCGGTTGATGCGGAAAATGCAGTCTTTCGGACTGGTATTGGGTAGGGGATGGAAACTCGATGCGCCGTCGATGAGGCGGGCGGTGAACGCCTCCAGCTCGGCTTTGGCGGCATCGTAGCGGGGTCTGTTGGCGTGAAACCACTCGCGGTGATTGTTCTGAACTAAATCGGTTAGAAACGTGAGGGTAGACGCTGTCAGGGCAGCGGTACGGGTACTGGATTGAATGGCCATAGTCTATCAAATATACGGGAATGTGAAACGACCTCGCCCAATGGCGGCGTATATTGCCCGTTTCTCAGCAAACGATACGCTATGCGGCCCGCCTACCTTCTTCTTTATCTGCTTTCAACCGCTTGTGTTGCCCAGAATGATACCATTCGGCTCAACGAGCTAACCGTATCTGCTACCCGGTTCGAACAGCCGGGGCGGCAGTCTCCTTTCCAGATCCAGACCATCACGCGGGAACAGATCGCGTTTCGGAACCAACAAAATACGGCGGATCTATTAGCCCAGACGGGCAACGTATTCGTTCAGAAAAGTCAGGGTGGGGGCGGAAGCCCGGTACTGCGCGGATTTGAAGCCAGCCGGGTGCTGCTTGTGATCGATGGGGTTCGGATGAACAATGCCATTTATCGGGCGGGGCACCTACAGAACGTGCTGCGTATCGATCCGGCACTCATCGACCGGGCCGAGGTGTTGTTTGGCTCTGGCTCTACCCTCTACGGCTCCGATGCCCTGGGTGGCGTACTCTATTTTCAAAGTCGCAACCCCGAACTGGCTACAACCGACCAGACGCTGGTTCGGCCCGGAGCGTACCTGCGCTATGCAACAGCTACCGGTGAGCGCACCGCCCATGCCGATGTGAGCATTGGCACCCGGCGGTGGGGATTCCTGAGCAGCGTGACGGCAGCCACGTTTGGCGATGTGGTGCAGGGGAACAACCGCCCCGACGCTTATCCTGAATTTGGTAAACTCACGCAATACACCACCGTCGACCCATCTGGCGGCGCTGATCAGGTGACGACGAACAGCAATCCGAACAAGCAGGTGGGGTCTGCCTACAGCCAGCTCGATTTATTTCAAAAAGTGCTTTTCCAGCCTTCTGCGAGTATTCGTCATTCGCTGAACGTGCAATATTCGACCAGCACCAACGTACCCCGCTACGACCGCCTGAGTGAAACAGCCAACGGCAAGCCGAGCTTTGCCGAGTGGTATTACGGTCCGGAACAACGGCTGCTCACCGCCTATCGCCTGGAGGTCAGCCGCCCTTCACAACTTTATGACCGGATGCAGCTGACAGCGGCTTATCAGCATCTGGAAGAGAGCCGGAACAGCCGTCGGCTGAATGCGGCCTCGTTGAAAAGCCAGGTTGAACGGGTCGGTGTTTTATCAATAAACGCCGATCTGCAAAAGCAGTTGGGCAATCACCAGTTGCAGTATGGGCTGGAACTGACCCATAACGACGTGAACAGCACGGCCACGCTCAAAAATGTGAAAACGCAGGCTGTCGCCCCCGCCGATACGCGGTACCCCAATGGGGGCAGTTCGCTGCAAACGGCAGCCCTTTACCTGACCGATGCCGTTACGCTCTCGCCACTGGCCCTGCTCACTGGTGGCCTGCGCTACAGCCTGACGAACCTGAAAGCGACCTTTGGTGATAAAACATTCTTCCCCTTTCCGTTCGACGAGATCCGGCAGTCGCCGACGGGTTTCTCCGGCCATCTGGGTCTGGTGCTGACACCCGGCGAGCGGTCGAAAATCAGTTTGCTGGGGTCAACCGGCTTCCGGGCACCCAACGTCGATGACCTGACGAAAGTGTTTGAATCGAAAGCGGGGGCGCTGGTGGTGCCCAATCCTAACATCCAGCCAGAGTTTACGTACAACGCTGAGCTGACGGTGAACCAGTGGCTCGGCGATCGGGTGCGGTTAGATGGGACCGTATATCATACCTGGTTTGAGAACGCCATCGTTGTCGATGCCTTTACCTTGAACGGCGCGTCGACCGTTGCGTATGCCGGGCAGGCCAGCAAGGTCACTGCCGCGCAGAACAAACGGCGGGCTACGGTGCAGGGCTACAGCCTGGGTGCGCTGGTGAGGCTCACCGACCGACTTACCTTCAGCGGTTCCGTAAATGGAACGGCGGGCCGGATTACCGATGATAAGAACACCCCGCTCGACCACGTGCCGCCCACCTTCGGGCGGGCGTCGCTGCTGTACCGGACCACTTGTTTTCAGATCGAGGCGTTTAGTTTGTTCAGCGGCTGGAAGCGCATAGCCGACTACAACCCCGAAGGCGAAGACAACGCCCAGTACGCCACGCCCGAGGGTATGCCGGGCTGGGCAACGGCCAACGTGCGGGGGAGTGTCCGGCTATCGCGGGTGTTCACGGCCCAACTGGCCGTTGAAAACCTGCTCGACCGGAATTACCGCACCTTCGCCAGCGGCATCAGTGCGCCGGGCCGTAACTTCATGCTCACGCTGCGGGCTGGGTTGTAAATCAGGTCGTTTCGTCAGGCAAGCCAAACCCGCTACCGATCTGCCGGCGAGTCAACCGGCGGCCGGAAAGGGGGTCATGACAACCAAGCGCTAATGGACCCAAATCAGAAGCAGCGTACCGACAAAAGGCCCCGATAGATCTGATCTGTCGGGGCCTTTTGTCGGTACGTTGTCAATCGGTTATTCGTAGGCAATCCGGCTGATGATGCTGCGGCCCAGCGTGACTTCATCGGCGTACTCAAGATCGCCGCCGATGGGAATACCACGGGCAATGGTCGAGATTTTAAGCTGGAACGGGCGCAGTTTCTTTTGCAGATAAAACGCCGTTGTGTCGCCCTCCATCGTGGGGCTAAGGGCCAGAATGATCTCTTTCACCGGCTCATCGTCCTCATGTTGCTGGCTCAGGCGCTGAATGAGCGAGTCGATGTGCAGGTCGCTGGGGCCGATGCCTTCAACGGGCGATATAATGCCACCCAGCACGTGATACAGGCCTTTATACTGCGCGGTATTCTCTACCGCCAGTACATCGCGGGTGTCTTCAACCACACAGATGATCGACCCGTCGCGGCGGGGGTTGGCGCAGATGCTGCACAGGGTGTCGTCGGAGAGGTTATGGCATTTTTTGCAGTACTGCACCTTCATCCGCATCTGGGTCAGCGAGTGGGCCAGCGTCTGCGTTTGTTCTTCGTCGCGTTTCAGCAGGTGAAGCACAAGCCGCAGGGCCGTTTTTTTGCCAATGCCCGGCAACTTAGCCACCTCCGTCACCGCATCTTCAATAAGCTTCGAGGGGAACTCCAAGGGATTTGTGATTTACGAGTTACGATGTACGATGTAAAACTGCGCTGCCCCGGCAGGGTGGTTACCTCTGCGAAGCCAATCGTCATTCGTACATCGTAAATCGTACATCAGTTGAGTACTTCCGCCGAAATGCCGCGTCGGCAGATTTCATTGCGGAGGGGGACCAATTCCTCAAAACCGCCGTTCTTGACGGTGCATTTGCCTTTGTAGTGAATCAGCAAGGTACACTGTTCGGCTTGCTCCTGCGTATGGTCACAAACTTCGATCAGCGTGTCGATGACGTATTCGAAGGTATTGACCTCGTCGTTGAAGACAACCAGGTTATACACCTCGGTTTCGACAACATCTTCCAGTACGGTCACTTCGGGTTCAAAAAACGGCATCATAACAACAGAGGTTGGTAGTTGATTCTTTGGCAAATTTACGGAAATTTGACCGGTAATTGCCCGTTAAAATAACCCCGCCAGCCTGCTAAAAGTTGCCCTTTCGAATGAATTCGACCATCGCCCTCGTTATTCTGATTGCCTATTTTGCCATGCTCATCATCGTGTCGTATTACACGTCGCGCGGGGCCGATACCAACACGTTTTTTACCGCAAACCGGCAGTCGCCCTGGTACCTGGTCGCCTTCGCCATGATCGGCACGTCGCTGTCGGGCGTTACGTTTATATCGGTTCCTGGGGCTGTAGGGGGCGTTTTTAAGGGGTTCGAGGGCTACAAAGGGTTCTTTTACTTTCAGGTGGTGCTGGGCTACATCATCGGCTATTACGTCATTGCCACGGTGCTGATGCCGATGTACTACCGCCTCAACCTGATCTCGATCTATGGCTACCTCGAAAAGCGGTTCGGCTTCTGGTCGTACAAGACGGGGGCGGGCTTTTTTCTGCTGGCCCGTACGGTAGGTTCGGCGGTGCGGCTCTACGTGGCGGCGGGCGTGTTGCAGCTCGCTATCTTCAACGATCTGGGTATTCCGTTCTCGGCCTCGGTCGCGATCACCATCCTGCTGATCTGGCTGTACACGTTCAAAGGCGGGGTAAAAACGATTATTATCACCGATACCCTCCAGACCACTTTTCTGGTTACGGCCGTTATGCTGACCATCGTTCTGATCTCCCGGCAGCTGAACATGGGCTTTAGCGAGGTAACCGCGGCGATCAAAAACAGCCCGTACTCGCAGATCTTTTACTTCGAGAATATCAATGACCCCCGCCATTTCCTGAAGCAGTTTATCTCGGGTATTTTCATCGCCATTGTCATGACCGGGCTGGACCAGGACCTGATGCAGAAAAACCTGACCTGCAAAAACATCGGCGAGGCCCAGAAAAACATGTTCTGGTTCACCATCACGCTCACGCTCGTTAATCTCATGTTCCTCTGTCTGGGGGCGCTGCTCTACATCTACGCCAACACGAAAGGCATCAGTTTACCGGTGAAAACCGATGAACTGTACCCCTTGCTGGCCCTGAATCACTTTGGTCCGGTGGTGGGCATTACGTTCCTGCTGGGTATCACCGCCGCCACCTACGCCTCGTCCGACTCGGCCCTGACCGCCCTGACCACCTCGTTCTGTATCGATTTCATGAATGTGGAGAACAAGCCTGAAGTAGAGCGGGCGCGTATTAAACACCGGGTACATATCGGTTTCTCGGTGCTGTTCTGGATCGTGATCGTCATTTTCAACCGCTTCAGCAGCGGCGATGTCATCACGGCGGTGTTCGATCTGGCGGGCTATACCTACGGGCCACTGCTGGGGCTGTATACCTTTGGGTTGTTCAACAAACGGCCCGTGCGCGATCGCTGGGTGCCGCTGGTGTGTATCCTCTCGCCGCTGTTTACGTACTACGTCAATGCCCACTCGGCGGCCTGGTTCAACGGGTATACCTTCAGCTTCGAGCGGCTTCTGCTCAACGGTTTATTTACCTACGCCGGGTTATGGTTCTTGTCGATAAATGCGCCGGTTGTGTTACCAGAGCCCGAACCGACTATGCGGTAAGATCCTCTAACTTTTTCCAGATGATGGTGTTACTGTAGTACCATTTACTGCCTGGTATTATACATTACACCATGATTCGTTTAGTTGTTTTTCTGTTCATTCTGTCCGGACTTGGTCTGGGCACGGCATTGGGGCAGGAAAAAAAGCCCCGCAGGCCCCGCAAACCGGTAAAGCCGTATGTCAGAGCCTATCAGCAAGGTAAATTCGTTGCCCCGGCCGACAGCACGTCGCCGCAGGTGCCCTACGTACATTTTCCGTTTCCACTGCCCAAACGGTACCGCCACGCTACGCTGGGGGTCACCTTTACCACCACGCCGCGCGACCTGACTGAGCAGACCCAGATCGATGTGCCTGCCGGTGACCTGGTGCTGTTGCAGGGGCTTACCGACAAGTTGGCACTGACGGCGCATCTGAAATTTCAATTCCTTCAAAACCAGGGGACAATCGGGTTACGCCGCAGTTTCCCCATAAAAGGCCGTTTTTACGGCTCTGTAGGCGCTAATGTAGGCGGCTGGGCTGGTATGCTGAAGCTGGCCAGCTTCAACACGAAGGGATATGGTGCCTCGGGGGGGATTGATGCGGGGATAGGCTTCCGGTCATCGCGCGACCTGTTGGTGACGCTTCGGGTCGAGAGTAACCTGGGTCTCTTCAACCATACCGCTGTAGGGCAAACGGTAACGGACGACAAAGAGATTCGATCGAACGGGTATGGCGCGACGGTGACGCTTGAACAGGCCTTTTTTGGGCGACGTCATGTAGCTGTCGGTTTTCGGGCTCTTTACACCAACTTCAACTGGCAGTTTTGGTCGTTATACGATACGTTCGACCGGAATATCTTTTATCCGGAAGTGTTTATGGGCTTCTTTTTGTAATGCGTACTTCATCCAACAACATGAACTTATCTTCTTTTCGCTTTCTGCCAATCCTGCTGCTCGTGGCCTGGGTCGCCTACCTGAGTGCTGGATGCCGTACTAAATATGATACATCCGTTGTCATTCCGCAGCGCTTGGAACAGGGACTCGACATGCCGGGGGCCAAACTGCTGGGCAGCCAGACCCGCAAGGCTTGTGAGGGGGTTTACGCGGTATCGGATGGATCGGCTATTTTCGGCAGCGAGATTGCTGCCAAATGGAGCTATGTAGTGAAAAATGGTACAGATACGACCTATCATCTCTCGCTTTTCTGCGCCCCTCAGGCCACCTACTTTGTGCTCGAAGGCAGGCAGGTGGCTGATTCGCTGCTGTTTATTGGCTACTGGCGACGGCTGGTTAACGCCGATGTGGGAACCGCCCGGTTTGTGGTGCAGCGGAGTGGCGGCGCCAGTGCCCTGCTGGCACCCAACTGCTGCCAGGCGCTGAAGCCGGGTGAGGTCGTGTTTAAAGGCAGGTATGGGGTTGCCGAAGAGGAACAAAAGTACCCCCTGACGCTCTCGTTCGATCGAAAGCTGAACCCCAAGCCATTTCAGATTCTTGCTCACCGCAGCGGGGGGCGTACGTCAGATCTGCTGCCCGCCTCCGAAAACTCGGTAGAGATTATTCGGCTGGCACCCAGCCTGGGTGCTACCGGGGTTGAGTTTGACATTCGCCAAACGAAAGATGGGGTACCAATTCTCTACCACGATGACCAGCTCAATTTGCGGCTGACCCAGAAAAGTGGCCTGATTGGGCCGGTGGAGAATTATACTTACAAACAACTGAGCGCCCTGGTGCGGCTGGTTAATGGCGAACAGATTCCTACCCTGGAACAAGCCCTGACGGCTGTTATTGACGACACCCCGCTGGAGACGGTCTGGATGGATAGCAAACTGATTCGCGACATGCCCCTCATTCGGGCGATTCACAAAAAATACCTTCAGAAAGCCGCCGCTCAGGGACGAAAAGTCAATATTTATATTGGCTTGCCGACCGAGACGACCTTAAATCAGTTTGAGGCGCTGGAAGACCACCTGCAGGCCCCTTCGCTATGCGAACTGGATACATCCATTGCCAAGCGCATCAACGCGAAAGTCTGGGCACCCCGTTTTACCCTTGGTAACCCCGTCGAAGAGGCCAGAGCGATGCAGGCCGTGGGCCTGAAGGTGTTTGTCTGGACCCTCGACGTACCCGACTACATTCGCCAGTTTATTGAAGTGGGGGCATTAGACGGTATTCTCACCAACTATTCGGCCGTTGTGGCTCATTATCACTATGTGCAGAAGCCGTAACAACCTGCCCGTGCGCTGTAGATGGTATGTCTGGCTGGTTCTCTGGCTGGCGTTAGGCCTCACCAGCACCGCAATTGCACAACAGACTCAACCAGCCCCGAAAAAGGCCAGAAAAACGCGTGTTGTAAAACCACGCAGTAATTATAAACGGATTCAGAACCCCGTTGCCCAAAATCCGGGTTTGACCAAAACAGGACAGGTTCGCCGGTTAAGTCCTGACCAACTATGGGATGTAGCCCCAGACTCTACCCGACCCAATAGAGGGCCTTTCCGGCTGTTGGTTTATGCGGGGCTGGGTACTTCTTTTTATGCGAATAAGCTGAATAGCCCGGTTGGCCTCGACGATAAACAACTACTGCGCTGGTCAGTGCCCTTTTCGCTGCGGGTGATGTGGCAGACGGATCACCGGATGCGGCTTGGGATTGAAACCGGTTACTTGAGCATGTATAGTTACCAGGGTGTCCGGGAAGGCGACCTGGCCAAAGTGCGGGTGTCGGCCACGCCGATACTGGCCGTTTTCTCGATGTCTGTGGTAAAACGCTTTGCCTTATACGCAGGTACGGGCCCCTACCGGATTAATTCGAATCTGAGCTACGATGGCCTTACCAGGGGGACTACCTACAGCCTTGGCTGGATGGCGGCGGCTACCTACACGCAGCCATTAGGGAAAAATATTGGCCTCGCCGCCGAACTGAAGTGGTACGACGCTTCGCAGACCAACGATGCGTGCTTTCTGGCGCAGGCAACGCTGGTGTGGCGAGCGCTAACCTGGTAAAACTTAGTCATTCGTATCAGGTTTGATGTGTCAGGCACCAAACCTGGTACCTGAAATCTGAAACCCGTTTTGAACGCACCAATTTTAGCTTTCCTTGCTGATACACAGGCTCCTATGTGGATAGAAGCCCTGTTTCTTAAGCAGCGTAATAACGTAAGAGCCACGCAGGCGATCTTTCGGGAAATCCTGCAACGCCACCCTGAAACCCTCTACTGGCTGGGCGACATTGTGGTGCTGGGCTACAAAAACAGGGCCTGGCCCATGATCGACACGTTTCTGGCCAACTGCCAGGAAGCCGGTATCGATGTGAAGGCCATCCTGGGGAATCATGATGTGATGGGGCGACCCAAGAAAGGACAGCGCAACTTTCAGAAACGCTTCCCCGACCACGTTCCCACTGGCTACGCGCACATCACCGATGGGGTTGGCGTGATTCTGCTCAACTCAAATTTCAGTACGCTTACCCTACAGCAACAGAAAGATCAGCAGGCGTTTTACGAAGACACGCTCCGTGCCTATGACGAGGACCCGGCTATCAGAGCGGTGATCGTGACGACCCACTACGCGCCTTTCTCGAACAGCCGCCTGGTTGGGTCGAGCAAACCGGTGCAGCAGCGGTTTGTGCCGCCGTATCAGGCGTCGAAAAAAGCCAAACTGTTTATTACCGGCCACGCCCATGCCTTTGAAAAGTTTGAGGCAGGCGGTAAGATCTTTCTGGTCATTGGCGGCGGCGGCGGTCTGCACCAGCCCCTGCACAACAATCCGGGTAAGTTCGACGACCGCGCCGGGCATTACAAACCGATGTTCCATTACCTGACCATCTGGCGCGAAGAAGACAAGCTCCACGTCTGTTCGCACCGCCTCGCCGACGACCAGAAAGGCTTCGAAGACGGCTACGGATTTGTGATCTGATGCAGTAGCAGGTACGTTTTATGCAGGTATAATGGATTTATCCGGTTCAGAACTTATAGCCGTACCCCAGCCGTACCACCTGCGTTTCGTAATAATCGGTGCTGACGTACCTGAAGCCCGCGCCCTGCACCGAGCGCCGGATACGTAGGGTGTTGGCCACGTCCGTTGCGTTCAGAAACAGCTCGCCTTTGCCCTTCTGAACGGCTTTCTTCAGCCCCAGGTCAATGGAGAAGCGCGAATCGATGCGGCCCTGCGGCACCAGGTCGGGAGCCAGATAAATGGCTGTCAGTTGCGCGTCGAGCTGCCCCGCCAGGTGAAACAGGCCATTGACTTTCACGCTCCCCGAAAGCAGCTGCTGCCGGTCGGCGGAGAAGGTGTTTCTGACTGGATACTGGTTGACCACCGTGAAGGCATCAATGGTGTTACGGTAGCCGTTTACGTTCATGTTCACCGTGGCCCACTTGCCGAAATTCTGCGACAGCACCACCTCAAGCCCTGTATTGCGGCTATCCCCCGCGTTCTGGAAAATGTTGTAAATGAGTGTACTGCCCGGCACAATGCTGCCAATGCGGGTGATGGTAGCCTGCAACTCTTTGTGGTAGGCCGCCGAGTACAGATACCCCGCCGCCCAGCTTGTTTTGTAGCCCAGTTCATACGAACTGGTAAACTGCGGCCGCAGCCCCGGATTGCCCACTTTAATGATCTCGGCATCGTCGTACTTGGGGAAAATACGGATGTCTACTTCATTGGGCCGGTCTACCCGGCGGGTGTAGAACAGCGACAGGCGGTTGTTGTCGGTCAGCTTGTACGTCAGCCGCAAAGTCGGGAATGGTTGGCCATACTGGTAGCCGCTGCTTCGGTAGGTGTTGTGGTTGGGGTTCACCGTGTACTGTAAATCAACGTACTCGACCCGCAGGCCAGCTTCAGCCTCCAGCTTTTTCGTCTCAACAACGTAGTTTCCGTACAGCGCCGGAATCACTTCGCTGTAGGTTGCCTCGCCGCCCGCGTTCACATCCAGCGGCGAATTCAGGCCCGGAAAAAACTGCATGTTTGTGGGGATAACCCGACGGCGAAACTTGACCCCGGTTTCCAGCCGTCCGTAGCGCAGGGGCTGCACGTAATCAACCGTCAAATCGCCCACGTGCTCATCCGACAGCAGTTTAAACGAATCCGAGCCGGTGAAGGTGGGTAGGATATTGGTGAAAAAATACTTCTCGTCTTCCCGGTGAAAGGTGTAGTTAAGTCCCACACTGAGCGACCGCCCCGGCTGTTTGAATTTATGCTGCCAGCTGGCCGACGCGGTGACGGTTGTTTTAAGCTCGTCTTCCAGAAACTCCCACAATCGCAACCGCTCCGTCAGGCTGCCGTTGAAAAAGGGTTCATCGCCCCGGTCAATGATTTTCTCGCTGCTGAACAGCCCCGATACGGTGATGGTGTTGTTGGCGTTGGCAAACCAGTCGATGCCCGCTTTACCGGTGACAATGTTGGTGTTCCGGTTGCGTTTGAGCTGCTGCCGAATCACCTCGCCGGTGTCATAAAACCGGTCGGCAAACTCGTTTTTGTTCAGCGTCTGGGTGTACAGGTTATCGCCCTGAAAAAACAGGTTGACTTTATTCTTCCGGTAATTGAGCGACAGCGACGGGTTCACTTTAGGCGTGTTCTGATACTGGGGCCGAATGGTGGGGTAGTTGGCCCGTTTCTCCCAAAGCGCACCCACGGCCGGCGGCCATGCCCACTTTGCCATTGAACCCTTCTTTCTTTTCTTTTTTGTAGATGATGTTGATGATCCCGGCATTTCCGTTGGCGTCGTACCTGGCCGATGGATTGTTGATAATCTCGATCCGGTCAATGGCCGAGGCCGGAATAGTACCCAGGCCCGCCTGCCTACCAAAGCCCGTCAGGGCAGTTTGTTTGCCATCAATCAGCACCATGATCTGCGAACTACCACGCAGCTGCACCTGCCCGTCGTCGCCCACGGTAACCCCCGGCAGGTTTTTCATGGCTTCCAAGGCCGACCCGCCCGCCTGGGTCAGGTTATCGGCCACCGTAAAGGTTTTCCGGTCCATCGTGTTTGCTATGGTTTCCTGCTGAGCCGTTACCACCACTTCGCCCAGCTGGCTTACCGCTTCAATCAGTTCGAACGTACCTAAGTGAAGAAACTCGCTTAGCTGCCCCACCAGCACGGGCTGAACGGTGGTCTGGTAACCGATGTAGGTCACTTTCAGAAGGTAAGTACCGGGCTTAACGCCAGTGATGGAAAAGATGCCTGCCTCGTTTGTGATGCCCCCCGTCACGAACGCGCTATCGGCCGGGGCCAGCAGGGTTGCGTTTACGAATGGCAATGCAGTCTTGTTTTTGACTTCTTTAACAGTACCCGACAGCGTGACATTGGCCGTCTGGGCCCGGGCGGCAACGGTCGAAAAGAGAAGCAGGCTAAAAAGGAGAAACGGTTTCATCGGAGAGCGGCAGGGTAAGTCAACCCGCAATACTACAAGACAATTCAGAATTACTTCTGAAGTCGTCCTTCAGATCCGGGCTGCTACACCTCATTTTGGATTGATGCATCGGCCCACCCCGACGTGGGAGGAGCCGGGGCGGTTCCGTCACTTCTCAACGGGAACAACTTCCTGCACCGCTGCCTGCGACACGTATTCGATCAGGTCGGCGACGAGGCCTGTCCAGCCGGTTTGGTGGTTGGCACCCAGGCCACTGCCGGTATCGCCGTTGAAGTATTCGTAGAACAGGAGCAGGCCTTTGAAGTGCGGATCAGCGCTGAACCGGTTCAGGTCACCCATCGCCGGCACATTGCCCGTTGCGTCGGCCTGGAAGAGGCTGATCAACCGTTGGGCCACCAGCAGGGCGGCGTCTCTGATGCTCATCACCTGCCCGGAATGGGTGGGGTATTCCACTTCGTAGTCGTCGCCGTAATACTGGTAAAACTTCAGCAGCGAATCCACCAGCAGGAAGTTGAGCGGGAACCAGATGGGGCCGCGCCAGTTGGAGTTACCCCCGAAAATGCTCGTTTCTGATTCAGCCGGTACGTACTTTACCCGCAACAACTCGCCGTTCATGTGCAGTTCATACGGCTGTTTCTCATGGAATTTCGACAGGGCCCGGATCCCGTAATCCGACAGAAACTCGGATTCGTCGAACATGCGGCGCATCAGCATTTTCATCCGGTGGCCCCGCAGCAAACTCAGCAAATGGGTCGACCCTTTGCCCGGCTCGTGCCAGCGCGACACCAGCGAGGCCAGATCGGGCCGGTTGGTCAGCACCCATTCCAGACGGCGGCGGAAATCGGGGAGCTTCGACAGCAGGTCATCATCGATGATCTCCACGGCAAATAGCGGAATAAGGCCCACCATCGACCGGATTTTCAATAAGCGGGCCTGCTTGTCGGGCGTGTGCAGAATGTCGTAGTAAAACTGGTCCTGCTCGTCCCACAGGCTGATGTGCTGTTTGCCGAGGTTGTTCATTGCCGAGGCGATGTGCAGGAAGTGCTCGAAAAACTTGCTGGCCATGTCCTGATACGACGGGCGCACCAGTGAAATTTCGAGGGCAATACGCAGCATATTCAGCGTGTACATGGCCATCCAGCCCGTACCGTCGGCCTGCTCAATGCGGCCACCCATCGGCAGTGGCTGACTGCGGTCGAACACCCCGATGTTGTCGAGGCCGAGGAAGCCGCCGCCGAAGATGTTGTTGCCTTCCACGTCTTTGCGGTTCACCCACCAGGTGAAGTTCAGCAGCAGTTTGTGGAATACCCGCTCCAGAAAGTTTACGTCGCCAACGCCATTGGTCTGTTTATCGATCTCGTACACTTTCCAGGTGGCCCAGGCGTGAACGGGTGGATTTACATCGGAGAAATTCCATTCGTAGGCCGGAATCTGCCCGTTGGGGTGCATGTAGTATTCGCGCAGAATAACCGCCAGCTGCCGCTTGGCAAAGTGGGGGTCGAGGCGGGCCAGCGTGAGGGTGTGAAACGCCAGATCCCAGGCGGCAAACCAGGGGTATTCCCACTTGTCGGGCATACTCAGGATGTTGGCCGTGTACATATGCCGCCAGGATTCGTTGCGGGCATACACGCGTCCCTGAAACGGAATGGGCATTTTAGGGTCTCCCTTCAGCCATTCATTCACGTTGTAGTAGTAAAACTGCTTGCTCCAGAGCATACCGGCGTAGGCCTGCCGCTGAATAGACGCCAGTTCTGCATTAGCGTTCGGCCCGCTGCTGGTGCTGGCCTGCAGGTGCGCATAAAATGTATCGGCCTCGGCCCGGCGCTGGGCAAAGAGCCGATTGAAATCGGCGAAGGGCTGCGCCTGATGCGTCTGGTTACTGAACCGGAGCCGGATGCTGACCTTACCCCCGGCGGGTACATTCCGCGTATACCGGGCCGACGCTTTGGTGCCGATCCGGTTTGGATTGACGTACTCTGGCTTGCCCGTTACAATGTAATTATTGATGCTGTCTTTCGGGTAGGGCGTGGTATTGGCCCGTCCGTACAACCGTTCGGTGTTCGTTTCGTTTTCGCAGAAAATCAGCTCAT
Source organism: uncultured Cytophagales bacterium (assembly GCA_963750355.1). Lineage (GTDB taxonomy): Bacteria > Bacteroidota > Bacteroidia > Cytophagales > Spirosomataceae > Fibrella. The sequence continues at coordinate 46,250 of CAVVQL010000008.1, forward strand.
CGGCCTCGTCGCAATACAGTTTGTACTTACCCAACTGCTTGTGGTTCACCTCGATCTGACTGGTCGAGATGCCCGTCAGCATGGGCCGGATGCTGTACTGCTCGTAGCCCCACGACCAGGTGTTGCGGAACCAGATGGTAGGCAGCAAGGTCAGCGGGGCGTCAAGTTCCCCCCGGTTATGGGCGGTCACCGTTACCAGCCAGTCGTTCTGCTCGGCTTTCGCATACTCGATAAAAATGTCGAAGTAGTCATTATCGTCGAAAATACCCGTGTCGTGCAACTCGTATTCCGGCTCCTGCCGCGACCGGCGCATGGTCTCGATCACCAGTTTGTTGTACGGAAATTCCTGCTGTGGGTACTTATACAGCATTTTCATGTACGAGTGCGTCGGCGTACTGTCCAGATAATAGTACAGCTCCTTTACGTCTTCGCCATGATTGCCTTCGGGACCGGTAAGGCCAAAGAACCGTTCCTTGAGAATATTGTCGCGGTGATTCCAGAAAGACAGCGCGAAGCAGATATGTCCTTTGTTGTCGGAAATGCCACCGATTCCTTCTTCGCCCCAGCGATACGCTTTTGAACGCGCCATTTCGTGGCTGACGTGGTTCCAGGCGTCACCGTAGGGGCTGTAATCCTCCCGAACAGTACCCCAGGCACGGTCTGACAGGTAAGGGCCCCACTTCTTCCAACCCTTATTATCGGCCCGGTCATATATACGGAGTTTCTCGGCTTCGGTAGGCATAAAAGACACTGACAAGGCCATCAGAATGGTTGAGAACGGCGAATCAGGGCCTAAAAATACAGGTATCGACGTATACTGGTGATATTTCTCAAAAAAGTCCTACTAAAATGCCCTGAAAATCAACTCATAATGCCTTTTTCTTCTCTACGGTACCAGAGAGCTGATTTACCGGGATAACCCATTTCGCCTGTCCTGGAAAACTCAGATCGGTAAGTCTATTCGCCACTACACCGGGCGTGATGGCTACCACTAGGCGGTCTGCCTGGTATTTATGAGAAAAATGCAATTTTGCAGCTTCTTCTTTTTCACACCTGACGGATAGTATTTTATCGATGAAGCGCATAGAACCCCATTTCGTTATGATAAACATGGCAATGGCAACGTTCCCGGTAACGATTGCATAGAAATAATTATACTTCAGCTTGGTACGTTTAAGAAAGTCCTTGACATTAGACTACGGGGTGATTCAGGACCTATGTAGCCGATGAGGAACTGTTTCCTGGAAAAATTCAACGCATACCAAGCCAAGCCGCTTCTTGTCCATGAACCTTAACTCATTACCCGACGAGATATTACTCATTCGCCTTCGGTCAGGCGACGAAGCCGCTTTTCGGGTGATTTATGAGCGGTATTGGAAAAAGCTCTACAGCGTTGCGCGGCGTAAAATCGAATCGCTGGATGCAGTTGAGGAACTGGTGCAGGATATATTCCTGAAGGTGTGGGAGCGTCGTAGGGAGTCGCGGATCGAACAGCTGGATGCCTACCTGTTTACGGCCGTTCGCTATGCGACAATCAACCATATAAAATCGACCGTAATCCATGAGAAATACGTCGATTACGCCTATGCCCACCTGCCCGAAGGGGCATCGACAACCGACGATCAGATGGATCTGGATGAACTGATCGAGGCTGTGGACAAACAGTTGAATGAGCTTCCCGAAAAAACCAGTCAGATTTTCAGGTTGAACCGCCTGGAATATAGATCGATCAAAGAAATTTCGGCTCAGCTACAGGTGCCGGAACGGACGGTGGAGTATCACCTTAGCCAGGCTATCAAGGCGTTGCGCGTCTACCTGCGCGACTACATCCTGCCAGTCCTTATTCTGGCTTTTACCCTGTAAGCGGCCCGGCCGACCATTGATTCTTTCAGATAAAACTTGTAATTATTCGGTGAAATACTGCTTGTAAGCCCATTATTTATAGAATTTATCTAATTACAGATAAAATTAGTTGCGGTACCTCGCCCAGTTAGTTGACATAGAGAGTGTAAAGTCACTGCTGCCGAGTCATGAGCCGAGAAAATTTTGGGCAACTTCTGGAAAAATACCTGCGCGGAGAATGCACACCCGCCGAGAAGGCCTTTGTCGAGCACTGGTACGGCTTACTGGAGGCCGAAACCAGGGCAACGGACGAAGAGCCTGACATGCAGGAGTTGGGAAACCGGCTCTGGAGCCAGATTCAGCGCCGGATGGATACCGAACCAGCCAACAGGCAGGGCCGGGTTAGGCCGCTACGGGCGATGTCTTATCGCTGGATCGGTATTGCGGCCTCTCTGCTGCTGATCGGTTGCTGGTATTTCCTCACTCCAGCTGGTCCTGGGTTCAGCGCGCTCCATGACATCACAGCCCGCAGCCAGTCTGACTGGATTGACCGGACGAATTCCGCTGAGCAACCCCTTGTCATTCGCCTTGCCGACGGGAGTAGGGTCGAGCTGGCCGCGCATAGCTCGCTACGGACCCCCAGGCATTTTGCGACGGGAAACCGAACCGTTTACCTGACCGGTGATGCCTTTTTCGACATCGCGAAAATGCCCGCCCGTCCTTTTTACGTGCATACGGGCAGCGTTGTCACGAAGGTGCTCGGAACGAGCTTCTTCGTCAGAAGTAGGTCTGCCGCCAGGCAGGTACGTGTCGAGGTAGTAACGGGCCGCGTAGCGGTGTACGAAGAAAAGCCCCGGAAGCAGGCCGCGACGACCAACGGCGTTGTCCTGAGCCCCAACCAGGCCGCTACGTTTTTTGACGAAGAACACCACTTTGTCACCGGCCTTGTTGACTCGCCCCGGTTGATACAAACTCCGGGAGCTACCGATTTTCAGTTCGACGACGCGCCTTTGCACCAGGTTCTGGCGCGGCTCGAGCAGGCGTATGGTATTGCTATCAACGTTGCCAATGAAAGCCAGACTGCCTGCCCGTTAACGGCCGATCTGACCAACCAACCGCTCTACACCCAGCTCGATATTATTTGTGCGGCCCTAAAAGCCAGCTACCAGGTGCGGGGAACCACGATTCTGGTAGCTGGGAAAGGGTGTGGAAAGTAATGAGCTGATATATACCGTACCGCCAATGTGGCCCTGACCGGCAGATAAATTCGTCAATCATCCGTTTAACAACTCCTAAAGATTATGAAACAAAGAGACCCTATACGTCTAACTGGCTCTCCGGGCCAACCAACCACCTGGTTCAGGCGGTTCGTCAACTTTTCGGTGCTGCAACTCATGTTGGGGCTGGTCTGTAGCAGCCTTTCGCTGGCCTTTGATGGGTACGGGCAGGAGTTGATGAACCGACCGGTTACGCTGAAAATTGATGGTCAGCGGCTGCGGGTAGTCCTCACGCAAATTGAACGGCAAACGACCGCCCGGTTTGTATACAGCTCCAAAGCGGTCAATGTCGATCAGTCCGTCACCATCAGCCTGACGGAAAAGCGCCTCGATCAGGCGTTAAACGAGTTGCTAAAACCGCTGAAACTGACCTACCGACTGGTCGGCGGGCAGATCGTGCTGGATACTGACCCACAAGCACAGGCACAGGTGGTCACCCCAAAGGCGGAGGCAGTGGTCGACCGGGTTATTACGGGCCGGGTTATAGATGAGAACAACTCGGCGTTGCCGGGGGTCAGCGTGGTGGTGAAAGGCTCGGCGCGGGGGGCAACGACCGATGCCAGCGGCACGTTCAAACTGACCGTACCTGAGGGTACTGGTGTACTGCTTACGTTTTCCTTTGTTGGGTATCAGAGTCAGGACGTATCGGTGGGCAACCAGACCACCATCAACGTCTCGATGGTGCCGGATGTGAGTGCGCTCGACGAGGTCGTGGTCATTGGGTATGGTGCCGTTCGCAAAAAAGACCTGACAGGCTCGGTTGTTCAGCTGAAAAGCGAGCAGTTGAAAGAGGTGCCAACGGCCAACGTGCTGGAAGCGGCGCAGGGCAAAATTGCCGGGGCCGACATTACCCGGAGCAGCGGGCAGGCAGGGGCGAGGGTCAACATTTCTATCCGGGGCAACCGCTCGATTGGGGGTAACAATGCCCCGCTGATTATTGTCGATGGGATTCAATACGGTAACCTGGAGGATATCAATGCCAATGACATCGAAACGATGGATGTGCTCAAAGATGCCTCGTCAATTGCCATTTATGGCTCACGGGGTGCGAACGGGGTTATTCTGATCACCACCAAAAAAGGACGGACAGGTAAACCCGATATATCGTTCAATGCCTATTCGGGAATTTCGCAGGTGACTATGTACCCCAAGGCGATGGATATCAACGCCTTTCGTGATTTTAAACGCGAAGCCTGGCGGGCCGCCGGTGTCTGGAAAAGTCCGGCGGATGATGCCGCCATTTTCACCAACGTAGCCGAATACCAGGCTTTGCAGAAAGGGATTTGGACCGATTATCAGGACGCGCTGATTCACAACGGCCTGCAACAGGATTATCAGGTTGGGGTTCGGTCGGGTACCGACCGGTTGAAGTCGTACGTATCGGTTGATTATTTCAACGAAAAAGGCATCCTGAAACTCGACGAGCTATCACGGTATACCGGCCGCCTGAACGTGGATTACACCCTGACCGACTGGATGAAACTTGGGCTACAGAGTCAGCTTACCTACTACAACCAGAGTGTGCGTCGCGACCCCCTGAACCAGGCCAATAAAATCAGTCCGCTGGGCTCGCTGTACGATGCCAACGGTAATTTTAACTACATCATGCTGGATGGGCAAACGGCCAATCCCCTGTCGGACGAGCAACCCAACGTGTTCAACAATTCGGTGCTGACGACCCGGATTCTGACCAACGGCTATGTTGAGTTCACCCCGTTCAAAGGCTTTACCGCCCGCAGTACCCTGGGGGTTAACCTGGGTTCCATTCGCGACGGATCCTACGCTTCGCCTAAATCCATCGACCGCTCCCTGACGGGTAAATCATTGGCAACCTACAATACCAGCAACAGCCGCAGCATCAACTGGGAAAACGTGGTTACCTATCAGCGCAGTCTGGGCGAGCATGCATTCACGCTGACGGGCATTGCCAGCTCGATCAGAAATACGTCGGATAACGTGGCGGCTTCGGGTGTCAATCAGCTCCTGCCTTCTCAGTTATTTTACTCCCTGGGCAGCGCCTCGGAAGAGATCAAGATCAACTCGGCCTATTCGCGGAGTAACCTGATTTCGTTTGCAGGTCGGTTGAACTACTCCTTCCGTGATCGTTACCTGATGACGTTGACCGCCCGCGAAGACGGGTCCTCTAAACTGGCGACGGGCAACAAATGGACGTTCTTCCCGTCGGTGGCGGTGGCCTGGCGAATCATCGAAGAAAAATTCATGCAGGGCGTCAAAGGCCTGAGCGACCTGAAAGTGCGGGCGAGTTATGGCGTAGCCGGCAACGATCCGTCGGGACCGTACGCCACGCAAACCACCTTGACCCGGATCGCGTTTGGGTATGATGACGTACCCGCCCCGGCCTATACGTTTTCGCGCAACGTGGGTAACGCCGAACTGGGCTGGGAACTGTCGTACACCAAAAACTTCGGTCTGGACTTTGGCCTGCTGAATGGGCGCATCAACACCTCGATCGATTACTACGACACCCGAACTTCTGATTTGCTGCTGGATCGTGGCTTACCCCCAACGACGGGCGTAACGACGGTGAAGCAGAATATCGGCAAAACGCGCAATCACGGTATCGAGGTCACGCTGGGAAGTACCAACATCCGCACGGCGAGCCTCAGCTGGACGAGTAACCTCACGTTCACCAGGAACAAGGAGGAGATCACGGAACTGGTTACGGGTGGTAACGACATCGGCAACGGCTGGTTCATTGGCAGGCCCATCAATGTCTTCTACGATTACGAGAAACTGGGTATCTGGCAGACCGGAGAGGTGGATGCCGCCGCCAAACTGTCGCCCACGCAACTGCCCGGCGAGATAAAGGTGAGGGATCAGAATGGCGACGGAAAGATCGATGCCGTCAACGACCGGATCATTCTGGGTACGCCCCGCCCCAGGTGGAGCGGTGGCTTCGATAATACCGTCAAATTCAAGGGGTTCGATCTGAATGTATTCCTCTACGCCCGTGTCGGACAGATGCTTAACTCCGATCGTTCGGCCCGCTTCGACCAGCAGGGGGTAGGTAACAGCACCGCCGGCCTGGATTACTGGACACCCGAAAATCCGACGAATGCGTATCCCCGTCCCAACAAAAACGGCGGCCTGAAATACCTGTCGACGCTTGGCTATGTCGATGGCACCTACGCCCGGATTCGGAACGTCACGCTGGCCTATAACGTACCAGCCAGCTTCCTGCGCTCGAAGGTGGTTCGCGGGGTTCGGTTGTATGTGACGGGCAAAAACCTGTTCACGTTCACCAAGCTGAACTACGACCCGGAGCGGGGTGGCTCTGAGAACTTCCCCATGACCAAACTCTACGTGTTTGGCCTGAACGTCAATCTCTAACCCCTAAACGTGTATCAATCATGTATTTATCTCTTGTAAAAAAATCGGGGTTACTGGCATTGGTTTTCCTCACCCTACTTTCGTGCAAAGACCAGCTGGAAGAATATAACCCAAGCGGACTGACGGCCGAAACCGTGTACACGACGCCCGAAGGCTTCGAAACCCTGGTCAATGCGGCCTATACCTACCAGCGCTGGTGGTACGGAAAAGAGGAAGGCTACAACATTGCCGAGACCGGCACCGACATCTGGACGAGCGGATCGGGCGAAGTGTACCGCGACCTGACCCAGTACCTGAACTTGCAGGGCAGCAATGGCGCGATCTCCAGCGAATGGCGCGAGTTCTACGCCGCCATCAATCTGTGTAATGGGGGCATTAGCCGCATCGATAAAGCGGGCCTGTCGGCTACATTACGGCCGATCCGGGAAGGCGAACTGCGGTTTCTGCGGGCTTTCTACTACTGGCATATCGTTGAAACCTGGGGTGGTGTGCATTTTACCACGCAGGAAACGAACGGGATTGTGTCGACGGCGAACCGAACCCCGGTTGAAACGATCTACAACCAGATTTTCGAAGACCTGAAGATTGCCGTGACCAATCTGCCCGTCACGCAGCCGCAGTACGGCAAAGTGACCAAAGGGGCCGCGCAGGCGTTTCTGGCGCGGATGTACCTGACCCGCGACATGAACAAGGAGGCCCTCGAAATGGCGCAGGCGGTGCTGGCAAACCCCAACTACAAGCTGGAAGCCAACTACGCTGACCTGTGGAAGATGAGCAACCTGAAGAGCAAAGAAGCCATTTACGTCGTCGACTATTCAACCAACCTGGCGATCAATGACCTGGCCAATTCAACCTTCAATCCATACGGACATGGCCGGGGCAGCAATAATGGGCACCTCCTGTTCCTGATGAAGTACGATGACCGGCCCGGTATGACGCGTGACATTGCCAACGGGCGGCCCTTCAACCGGTATATGCCAACCCGTTTTTTACTGGATCTGTACAGCGATGACGATGCCCGGTACGAAGGCTCGTTTCAGCAGGTATGGTATGCCAACTCAACCTCCCGACCAGCCGGTATGAACCTGGGTGATACGGCGGTGTATACCACGAAAAAAGAAATTCCTGATGCGTTTGAGGCGACGCGCAAATACCAGACCTACGACCGCAGCAAGATCTATAACGCCAACGGAACCGTAAAAGACAACCTGCGTTACCCAACGCCTGTCGAAGTTTATGGACCCCACCCGGGCCAGTTTGAACGAAGCGCAAAGCGCCCGCGATGTGTTCGTGATCCGTCTGGCCGAGGTGTACCTGATTGCGGCCGAGGCGCAGATGAAACTGGGTAATCTCCCGGCAGCGGCCGATTACATCAATACCGTGCGGACCCGCGCCGCAAAAGCGGGTAAAGCCGCCGCCATGCAGATCACGCCCGCTCAGGTGACGCTCGATTTCATTCTGGATGAGCGTGCCCGTGAACTGGCCGGTGAGCAGATTCGCTGGTTCGATCTGAAACGCACGGGTAAACTGCTGGAGCGCATTCGGGCTTATGCCCCGGATAATGCCGTCAACCTCCAGGATTACCACACGTTACGCCCCATTCCGCAAACCCAGCTGGATGCCGTGACCAACAAAGCCGAGTTCACCCAAAACCAGGGGTATCAGTAGAGGACAACGCATAAATGTTTGGCAGACAATTCAATTGGCTACGCTCAGCTTCCCCAGCGGAGTCGAAGGCGCACGACTCGCGAAGCTCAGCGTAGCCAATCCATCCAAGACCACCCATAATTCATATGAAACAGACCATGACGAAACGTCACCGAATTATCAGCCTTGTGTTTGCCGTCCTGGCTCCGTTTGCGGGTCCGGCGCAAACCGTGTCGCCCTATAGCTGGACTAAGCTGCCGACGATTGCCCAGCCCGTTTTTCGAAAGGATACGGTAAGCATTCTGGCGCATGGGGCAAAACCCGACGGCGTTACGCTGAACACGAAGGCCATCAATGCCGCTATTCTGGCCTGTAGTCAGAAAGGCGGGGGCGTGGTGCTGGTGCCCGCCGGGTTATGGATGACCGGCCCGATTGAGCTGAAAAGCAACGTCAATCTACACCTGAAGAGGGCCGCCACCCTGCTGTTCTCGACCGATAAAAGTCAGTATGCGCTGGTAGAGGGGACCTACGAAGGCAAACGGGCGGCCCGTAACCAGTCGCCCATTTCGGGAACGAACCTGGAGAATGTGGCGATCACCGGGCAGGGAATCGTGGATGGTAACGGAGATGCCTGGCGGGCCGTGCACAAAAGCCAGCTGACCGAAGGGCAATGGAAAGAGAAAGTTGCTTCGGGCGGGGTGCTCAAAGACGATGGCAAAACCTGGTACCCCAGCGAGCAGTTTAAACAGGCCAGCACCGGCAACCAAAGCATGTTGCTGACGGCCGGGAAACAACCGCAGGATTTTGCCGATATGAAGGATTTCCTACGGCCCAACCTGCTGGTGCTGACCAGCTGCAAAAAAGTGCTGCTCGAAGGCGTCACCTTCCAGAACTCGCCAGCCTGGTGTCTGCATCCGCTGATGTGCCAGGACCTGACTATCCGAAACGTCACCACGAAGAATCCCGAATACGCCCACAACGGCGACGGGATGGATATCGAATCCTGCAAGAATTTTCTGATCGAAGGCTGTACACTCGACGTGGGCGACGATGCCATTTGCATCAAATCGGGGAAAGACGAGGAAGGACGGAAACGGGCTATGCCAACCGAAAACGGCATCATCCGGAACAATACCGTCTATAACGGCCACGGCGGTTTCGTGGTCGGCAGCGAAATGAGCGGAGGAGCCCGCAACATCTTCGTGTCGAACTGCACGTTCATGGGTACCGACAAAGGGCTGCGCTTCAAGTCCGTTCGTGGTCGCGGCGGCGTGGTGGAGCATATCTACGCCAAAGACATTTACATGAAAAACATTGCGCAGGAGGCCATCTTCTTCGACATGTATTATTTCGTGAAGTTTGCCACCGACGGGGAGCGCGATATGCGGCCGGTTGTCAATGAAGGGACGCCCATCTTCCGGGATATGCATTTTGAGAATATTGTTTGCAACGGCGCTGCGAAGGGTGTTTTCATTCGTGGCCTACCTGAAATGGCGGTTAAAAATATTGTCATGGAAAGGCTTGTCTTGCAGGCCGATAAAGGGATAGAGCTGATCGATGCAAGCGGTATCCGGTTCAACCAGGTGCAGCTCATTACCAAAAGCACAAAGCCGGTTATTCTGATCGACAACAGCAGCCAGCTTACCTTCAACGCCATACAGTATGACCCGAAGGCCACGCTGCTGTTTTCGATAGTCGGCGAACGTACCCAGGGTATTCAGGTGACGAATACGGATGTGGCGAAAGCGCAGACAAAGGCGGAGTTTGGTAAGGGTGCGCAGGAAAAGAACCTAATTCTGTCGGCAACCAAATAAACTCATTCGCCCGGCCCTGCCTGCGACACTGATAGCTATGCTGCAACCAAGTGAGAGGATACGCGTTTACTGCCTGGGGTTGCTGCTCCTGCTGCTGGGCGTTTCAGCCAGTGCCCAGGAATTTATTCCGCTCTGGCCAGCGGGTAAAAAGCCCAATAGCAACGGCAAGCAACTAGCCGACAGCCTCTACAACGAGCGTATATGGCGCGTAGCCCAGCCGGGTATGTACGTTTTTTTAGCCAACAAAGCTGAAAATACCGGCACGTCGGTTCTGATCTGCCCCGGTGGAGGCTATGAGCGGCTGTCGTACATCTACAACGGGTTCAATTTTGCCCGCTGGTTCAATACGCTGGGCATCAACGTCTTTGTGCTGATCAACCGCCTGCCGCATCAGACGGACCTTATCAACCGGCAACTAGCGCCCGTTCAGGATGCGCAGCGGGCCATGCGGCTGATTCGCGCCAATGCCCGTCAGTGGAATCTGAAACCGGATAAAGTAGGGGTGATGGGCGTAAGCGCTGGCGGGCATGTGGCCGCTACGCTGGGAACCCATGCGCAGGACGAGTCGGCGATTCGGGACGGGCTGGATACCGTCAGTTTCCGGCCCGATTTCATGCTGCTGCTTTCGCCGGTAATCACCCTGGGAAAAGATGCGCATCCGGGGAGTGTGAAGAATTTTCTGGGTGCCGATACGACGCAGGCGAACATTGCCGCCTTTTCTGCCGAGCGGCAGGTATCGGCCTTTACCCCGCCGACGTTTCTGGTTCACGCTAATAATGACCAAACGGTACCCGTACAAAACAGTCTCCTGTTTTATCAGGCTCTACTGGCCCGGCAGATAAACGCCAGCCTGCACGTGTTTCCGCAAGGCGGGCACGGTATTCGACTTGACAACAATCCGGGGTCAACGGACCTGTGGCTCTCCTTGCTGAAAGCCTGGCTGAGAGAAATGAATTTTGTGACCCCCATTCCCTTCAAATGATGAAAAAATTCGGGTTGCTTTGGGCAGGCTTAGGCCTGTTTATGTCGGCACAGGCCCAGAAACCGAACGCTGGGTCACAGAGGCCTGCCATCTCGAACGTGTGGGTTTCCGATCAGGGCAACGGTACCTATAAAAACCCCGTGTTGCACGCCGATTATTCTGACCCGGATGCCTGCCGGGTGGGCGACGATTATTACCTGGTTGCGTCCAGTTTCGACGCCATTCCCGGTCTGCCTATCCTGCATTCGAAAGATCTGGTCAACTGGACCATCATCGGTCACGCCTTGAAGCGCCAGCCGCCCATCGAGCATTTCGAGAAAACCCAGCATGGTAACGGCGTATGGGCTCCCGCCATTCGGTATTATAACAACGAGTTTTACATCTATTACCCTGACCCTGATTTTGGTATCTACCTGACCAAAGCCACGAACCCGGCGGGCCCCTGGTCGGAGCCGGTGCTGGTGGAAGGGGGAAAAGGGCTGATTGACCCCTGCCCCCTTTGGGACGACAATGGGCGGGTGTATCTGATTCACGGCTGGGCGGGTAGTCGGGCCGGTATCAAGAGCATTCTCACCCTCAAGAAGCTGAACGCCGAGGGCAGCCGGGTTATGGACGAGGGAGTGATCGTCTACGATGGCCACGAAACCGACCCCACCATTGAAGGCCCGAAGCTGTATAAACGGAATGGCTACTACTACATCTTTGCCCCGGCAGGGGGCGTATCGACGGGCTGGCAGCTCGTGTTACGGTCGAAGGATATTTACGGACCTTACGAACGGAACGTGGTGATGGATCAGGGCAAAAGCCCCATCAATGGACCTCATCAGGGGGCCTGGGTCGATACCCGGCCCGTCAATGGCAAGCCCGGCGAAGACTGGTTTTTGCATTTTCAGGATAAGGAGGCCTACGGGCGAGTGGTGCATCTGCAACCGATGAAATGGGTAAACAACTGGCCCGTCATTGGGATCGATGCAGACGGCGATGGCAAAGGAGAACCTGTTTTGACCCATAAAAAGCCGGGCGTTGCAGGGTTGGCTGCTGGAAAACAACATCCGATCAGTACGCCACCCGAATCAGATGAGTTCAATTCACCGATGCTGGGGCGGCAGTGGCAGTGGCAGGCCAATCCGAAGGGGATCTGGCATACTATGAGTAATCAGGGATTTCTACGGCTATACTCTTATAAAGCGCCGGAAGAAGCTAAAAACAGCTGGGATGTTCCGAACCTGTTGCTGCAGAAGTTGCCGGCCGAAACGTTTATGGCGACAACCAAGCTAACCTTCAGGCCCAATCCGAAACTCGAAAATGAGCGCACCGGCCTGGTTGTCATGGGATTGAGCTATGCCAATCTGGTTCTGAAAAGCAGTAAGGAGGGCGTCAGTCTGGTGTATGGCGTGTGCAAAAAGGCCACTGAAGGCAAACCCGAAGTAGAGCAGGTAGTCGCTAGAATGAACGCAGGCGTGCCCGTTTATCTGCGCGTGGTGGTATCTGAAGGGGCGAAATGCCAGTTCAGCTACAGCCTCGACGGGCAGACATATACGAAAACCGGCGATCCGTTTCAGGCAGAAGTCGGGCGCTGGATTGGGGCCAAAATGGGGCTATTCTGCACGCGAACCACCCAGATCAATGATTCGGGCTACGCTGATGTCGACTGGTTCAGGGTCGAAGCCGTTCCTGTGCAGAATCCTTAATTAATCCATCTGGTGCTCTACTAACAGGATGTATGAGGGAAATAGCGTTACGCTACGGCGAAGCCAGAGAAGGCACGGATAGAATCGGGTAGGAACCCGATGACGATATCAGAGGCTGGAATGCCTTGTTCCGTTAAATCATCTGTCATTAGTAAGTCGGTGTTATTTACCAGAATCCAAACTTTGCCAGATGGTTTGATCTGCAAATGAAACACTACTTTGTACTGATATTGATCCTGCATCCAGCCTGTCCTCACAACTTGATAGTGGCGATGAACAGTATCGGTCACTAACTCATAGACTGAATCGGTGATATGTTGCCTGTGCTGTACGAAAGCGTCCAGCCACTGTATCACTATAGTTTCATAGCGTTCTATCTTGTTATCCATTGCTCGATAGTCTTACTGTGCATATCAAATATAACAATATTGAGCCCGAATTTATCAAGAATTAACTGCGTTGCTGGCTCCCGAAAGAAGCTCGTATAGATTGTCGAACTAACAGCGAGGTATAGTACACGTTCGGGTTCCTGAATAGCCATAAACGTATGGTAGTTAAGGTATTGACCAAGCACCGAATGGAATTCATAAGCCAGTGAGGGGGAGACAAAACTTTTGACCTCTACAGCAATCTTCTGGGTTCCTTTCTCTGCTGCGAAAAGTTGTTCAGCACCCAGATCAACTTCATAATCACGACCCATAGCCCGAATTGGATATGGGTCATGCGTAATTAGCCATCCATCGTATTCAAGTGCTTCACGGACAGTAGTGTGGAAAATATCTCTGGCCATATCAATGGGCTACTAACCAGTTTTCGCCGAAACCGACGCCGGTTTCCATGGAAACGGCCATTGGAATGGCGGTCTTCATGATCCGGTCTACGTTTTCTTTCAGGTACTCAAGTTCCGACTTGTGGGCGTCGAAGACCAGTTCGTCATGCACCGTCAGGATCATCTTCGACTTCAGCTGCTCGCGGCTCATGAACTCGTGAATGCGGATCATAGCGATCTTCAGCATGTCGGCGGCACTACCCTGAATGGGGGCATTCACGGCGTTTCGCTCGGCAAACATACGGTCGGTGACGTTGCGCGAATTAATATCGCGGAGGTAGCGGCGGCGACCAAGAATCGTTTCGGCATAGCCACAGTTCCGCGCCTTCTCGATGCTTTGGTCCATGTAGGCTTTTACCGCCGAAAACTCCTGGAAGTATTCTTCGATGATCTGACCCGCTTCTTTCCGGGGAATCTTCAGCCGCTGCGACAGCCCAAACGAGGAGATGCCGTAGATGATGCCAAAGTTGATGGTCTTGGCCTTCCGGCGCATCTCGCCCGTTACTTCCGAGATGGGTACGTGGAATACCTTACTGGCCGTTTGGGTGTGAATATCGATATGGTTATTAAACGCGTCGAGCATGGTCTGGTCGCCGCTAAACGCCGCCATGATCCGCAATTCGATCTGCGAATAGTCGGCCGACATGATCAGGAACTCATCGGAACGGGGCACAAACGCTTTCCTGATTTCCTGCCCACGCGGGGTCCGGATGGGGATGTTCTGGAGGTTGGGGTTGGTCGACGATAACCGGCCTGTCGAGGCAACGGCCTGGTTGAACGAGGTATGCACCCGGCCCGTCCGGGGCGAGAGCAAGAGCGGCAGGGCATCGACGTAGGTGTTCTTTAGCTTGATCAGTTCGCGGTAATCCAGAATCTTGCCAATGATTGGGTTCTCGGCTTCCAGTTTCGAGAGCACCTCTTCGCCGGTGGCATACTGCCCGGTCTTGGTCTTCTTGGCGTTCTTGTCCAGGTTCAGCCTGTCGAACAGAATCTCGCCCAACTGCTTGGGAGAACCGATGTTGAACGCCCCGCCCGCAATTTCGTAAATTTCGCTCTGCACCTGCTTCATGTCGATGTCCAGCGTGGCCGACAGGTCCGCCAGCGCACTGGTATCCAGTGCCACACCTTCCAGCTCAATATCGGCCAGTACCTGCACCAGCGGCATCTCTACCTGGTCGAAGAGTTTGTGCAGGTTGTCTTTGTTGAGCATGGGGGCAAAGGTGTTGCGCAGCTGCATGGTCACGTCGGCATCCTCACCCGCATACTCCACCACTTTCTGAATATCGACCTCGCGCATGGTTAGCTGCCCTTTGCCTTTTTTGCCGATCAGCGACTCGATGGGTACGGGCTGGTAGTTCAGGTACACCTCGGCCATCACGTCCATGTTATGCCGCTGCTCCGGCTCAATCAGGTAGTGGGCCAGCATGGTGTCGAAAAGCGGACCACGTACCTGGACGCCGTATTTCTTCAGCATCAGCAGGTCGTATTTTAAATTCTGTCCTACTTTTTCGATGCCCTCATGCTCAAAGAACGGCTTGAACAGATCGACAATGGCCTGTGCCTCGGTCCGGTCGGGGGGCACGGGTACGTAGAACGCCTCGCCTTTGGCGTACGAAAAGGAGAGCCCGACCAGATCGGCCTCAACGGGATCAATGGCGGTGGTTTCGGAGTCGAAGCAGACGCTGGTTTGCTGAGTCAGGTACGTTAACAGGCTGGCGCGTAACTCAGCCGTGTCGACGAGCCGGTAATCGTGCACCACCGAGTGAATGGTTTTCCGGCGTTCGGTGCTGAAGTTTTCGTCAACTTCATATTCATGGGCATCGTCGCCCCAGTAGCGGAATCCGTGGCGGCATCGGGAACGCTCGGCTCCGGGCGCATCTCGTCGCGGCCGTGTCGGTAACGGTGGTCGGCGTGGTGGCTTCACCCGAGGCCGTGGGAACAGTAACGGGCGTGGTTTTCCTGCTGCGGGTCTTTTTGGCTGGCTCAGCGGCGGGTGCCGGGCTGTCGCCAAAGATAAACGGCAGGTCATCGGCCCCACTGGGCGTCGATCCATTCCCCGACCCGTCTGTCGGCATCGGCATAAAGGCGGGGGACGGGTCGAAAAGGTTTGTTTGTCCCGCTGTTCCCCTTCACAAACTCGCTTTTGAGTGGCGTAACCGTATCGCCCAGCAGGCGGGTTTTCATCTGCCTGAACTCCAGTTCATCGAGCAGGGCGGCCAGCCGTGGTTTGTCGTATTCGGTATGGATCAGCGCGTTCTCGTCAAAGGCAACGGGCACTTCCATGTGGATGGTTGCCAGCTCTTTGGATAGTAGTCCCTGCTGTGCGTATTGCACCACGTTCTCTTTGAGTTTGCCCTTCAGCTGATCGGCATTGGCAATCAGATTCTCGATGGTCCCGTATTCGGCAATGAGTTTCTGCGCCGTTTTTTCGCCAATGCCCGGAATGCCCGGAATATTATCGACGGCATCACCAACGAGGCCCAGCATATCGACTACCTGACTGATCTTTTCAATACCCCAGCGTTCGCAGATCTCTTTGACGCCCAGTTTTTCGGCGGCTTTGCCCATAAACGCGGGCTTGTAGATAAAGACACTGTCATTGACCAGCTGCCCGTAGTCTTTATCGGGCGTCATCATGTAGGTCTCGAATTCACCGGTGGCGTGGGCCCGGTGGGCCAGCGTACCAATGATGTCGTCGGCTTCATAACCCGGCATAATCAGCATCGGGATATTCATCGCCTCAATAATCTGTTTGATGTACGGAATGGCGACCGAGATGTCTTCCGGCTGCGACTGCCGGGTGGCTTTATACATCGGAAACTGCTCGTGCCGGAAGGTTTTCTTCGAGTGGTCGAAGGCCACACCGATATGAGTAGGCTTCTCTTTCAGCAGCACCTCCATCATCGAGTTCATGAACCCAAATATGGCGCTGGTGTTGACCCCTTTGCTGGAAATGCGTGGATTTTTGTTGAAGGCAAAATGCGCCCGGTAGATCAACGCCAGGGCGTCTAAAAGGAATAGTTTCTTCTGTGGTTTTGCCATTGGAAATCGCATGAAAAAGCCGGAGACAGCCCCGGCCCGCCTGACAGGTATCCGCGAAAATTGAGTGGATACGCCTCTAAAAATAACAGGTGGCCCCCACTTTTGATTCCTGTTTTCTTTCCTTTTGACCCGCAAAAAGCCCCGGTCCGGCCCGCCTGCTACGAAAGGTAACAATGCAGACCGGACCGGGGCCTTCGGAATAAACGAAGCTAACCGTTAACGCAGGGAGGCGGTAACAACAACCGATCGATTACGTGAATGACAGCATTGGTCGAAACGTTATTAGGGCCGACAACGGTGGCGGCATTTGTGCCGTTACCTTGCCCGGTTACCGTCACGCTGCTGCAACACGTTGACCCGCACGGTAGGCCCAGCAATGTAGCGGGCGTAACACCGTCGGTAAACTGGGTCGAGAAAAGGCGGCCCGGTAGTACGTGGTATGAAAGTACCCTGGTCAGGAGGGCGGGATCGGCAGCGGCGATAGCCGATGCGGAATAGCCTGCCGAAATAAACGCATCATTGGTGGGCGCGAATACCGTAGCCGCCGTAGTCGACTGAAGGGCGGTGAGCACACCAGCACCGGCACGCTGCACGGCCGCTGCCAGCAAACTGAAACTCTGTGGGTTTGCCCCAACAGTAGCGACCACATCACCTGCCGGCGGAATCAGTACGCCATTGATGACATGCACCACGCCATTGTCGGCTGCTACGTCGGCCGTCGTTACTGTCCGTCCGTTCACCGATACGTTGTTGTTGATCTTAGTGACGTATAACGTTCCGTTTGTAGCTAACAGCGATTGAACACGCGTATTCTGGGCCGCAGCCACGTCAGCCACCCTAACCGTAGTGGGTAGCACATGGTACTGCAACAGCGCCGTCAGGGTTGCAATCGGCAGGGCGTTGATTGCCGCCACATCAGCAAAACCGGCCGCCCTGAATGCCGCATCAGTTGGGGCAAAAACAGTGAGCGTACCGGTCCGGAGTGCATCGGCCAGACCCGCCCGCTGTACAGCAGCCCGTAACAGCGTGAAATCGTTGTTGGCCAGAACAATATCGGTGATCGTATTCGTCGTAACCGGCGAATCATCTTTCTTACACGACGTGAACAGCACCGAAGCCAGCAACAGGTAAATGCCAGATACAACCGAAGGGGTCAGATTGGAACGCAGGCAGGTGAATCATGTTTATTCGTGGACCCGTGTTTATGACTGAACCAGCCACTCATTCTGCATTTGTAACGGCAGATTGCTGATTTTGTTTATGATTTATGAGAAAACATTAAACAAAAATGCTGAATTACCTGACTTCTGCCTGTCTGCTAAGCGGGTTGCGAACCGTACACGAATGAGTTTAACCGTACACTCAATAGTCTGCCAGGGCACCGTTGACGCACCCTACTTTCATTGAGTCGTTCATGGAGCATCTGTAAACGACGCCCTGCTACCGCAAGAAAAACATCCTGCCGCGTAGCTGAACTAACCAGGGCCCTTAACCCCAAGTAGCTATGGAACCCCAGAACGAGTATCAACCAACACCCCGCCGGGAATTTCTGGGCGCACTAACAACCGGCCTCGCTACCCTGGGAGTGGCCGCGTTCGTTACTCCGCAGCCTGCACTGGCAGCACCTTCATTTGACCTGAATGTTGATAGCGCCGATACCTGGTTCAACACCATTAAGGGCAAACACAAGGTTGTTTTCGACGCCACCCGTCCCCATGCGCTGTATCCGTTTGCCTGGCCCCGCGTGTTCCTGATGACCAACGAGGCCACCGGAACACCAGAAGCAGAGAACAGCGTGGTGGTGGTGTTACGGCATGATGCGATCGGGTACGCATTTGACGACCGGCTGTGGGAAAAATACAAGTTCGGCGACGTGTTTAAAGCCGATGATCCGGCCACTGGTAAGCCCGCCACCCGGAATCCCTTCGCCAAGCCCAAACCAGACGACTTCAACGTGCCGGGCATTGGTCACGTAGCCATTGGGATCAATGAGTTGCAGGCCAGTGGCGTGAAATTCTGCGTTTGCCAGATGGCCATGATGGTCTTTAGCAACGCTATAGCCCTGAAAACCAACCAGAAAGCGGAAGACATCAGAAACGACTGGATGGCCGGGCTGTTGCCGGGCGTTCAACCGGTACCTTCCGGGGTGTGGGCCCTGGGGAGAGCGCAGGAGAAAGGCTGCGCCTACATTTTTGCGGGCTGATCGACGTCGTTTATCGGCGCTATCGCCTACAGGTAAAAACAGCAGGTTCACTATCGGGTGGGTCTGCTGTTTTTAGTATCTTCGCTGGTTGCGTTCATACTGCCAGCTGCTTCTGTAACCATGCTCAAAAACCATAACACCCACCGCACTACCGACCAGACAGCCCTTCGCTATGCGTTTTCCATACTGGCGTTGACCGGGTTGCTGGTTGGCGGGCTCATTGTCAGAGCGGCGGTTATGCCCGTCGTTGCCAAAAGCCCGATGGCACAGCCTGTTCCCGAAAAGCCCAGTCGGGCAGGGTTGTCAGCCCTTAATCCAACTGAGGCAGTTACTGAACCGGCTGACTCCGCTCAGGTTAAGTACGGTAGGGAACTGATTGCCCGCACCGCGTATTACCTTGGTCCCAAAGGCAAAGTGGCGCGGCTTTCCAACGGCATGAACTGCCAGAACTGCCATCTGGAGGCGGGGACAAAGTTTTGGGGGAATAATTACGGGGCGGTGGCGGCTACGTACCCCAAATTTCGGGCGCGATCGGGCACGAAAGAAACCATTATCAAACGAATCAGCGACTGTTTTGAGC
Organism: uncultured Cytophagales bacterium; assembly: GCA_963750355.1. GTDB lineage: Bacteria > Bacteroidota > Bacteroidia > Cytophagales > Spirosomataceae > Fibrella. The sequence goes on from CAVVQL010000008.1 coordinate 65,508, forward strand.
GCAGTCTGAACGGCCGTTCACCCGACAGTGCCAGTCGCGAAATGCAGGCGATGGCGGCCTACATCCAGTTTGTTGGGCGCGAGGTGCCCAGGGGGGAATCGCCCAAAGGCGTTGGCCTGTGGCCAGTGCCTTTTTTAGACCGGGCCGCCGACCCAACCAGGGGGCGCCAACTCTACCGCCAGAAGTGTGTGGTCTGTCATGGCGCAACGGGGCAGGGGCAGGCTCAACCCAATGGCAGCGGGTACGTGTACCCACCGTTGTGGGGGAATCATAGCTACAACACCGGGGCTGGCCTTTATCGGTTGTCGCGGCTGGCGGGCTACATAAAGACCAATATGCCCCTGGGGGCCACCTGGGAAGCGCCGCAGTTATCGGATGAAGAGGCCTGGGATCTGGCCGCCTTCGTCAATTCGAGGCCCAGACCGACGAAAGTGTTCAGCAACGACTGGCCCGACATTAAGGGCAAGCCCGTGGATCACCCCTTTGGTCCCTATGCCGATTCATTCCCCGAAAAGCAGCACAAATTCGGTCCTTTCAAGCCCATTCAGGAAGCAGCTAAAAAAGGATAATGGGTTAACTGGTTATTGGTGGATTGGGTAATTGCTTCGCTTGGTACAAATGCGTGACCAAGCGAAGCAATTACCCAATCCACCAATAACCAGTTAACCCATTACGCTTTTTGGTACGAGGCACGCAGGGTAACGATCTCGCCACCTTTGTAACTGCCATCATTGATCTTCTTCACCAGCATCTCGAGTTGGGGATGCGCCCAGTCGGGGATAAACTTGTCGGGGGTGTCGACAAAAACCCTGGGGTAGTTGTAGAGGTCGCGACCCAGACCGAACTGCACGGCACACCGTTTCATGGCGTCGGAAATGCCGCCTTTTACCGGCTCAATATCGGTGCGGCTAGCCCCATCTGTTTTCGATAGAATCTGAACGGGGGTGGTGTGCGTGGCGGGCACGGTAACCGTGATTTTGCAGAGGAAGCCCCCCTGAATTTCGGTGATCTCGTTTTGCCAGCCATACCAGCCGAATTGCCGGTCGAAGCGGTCCATGACGCAGCGGTTGGTGATGTACGGAACGACGATCAGCTTGCCGGTTTTGGTCTGCATCTGAACGCGCCACTCAATCTCGTCGGGCTGAATGGGCTGGGTTAATTTATCTAATGTGGTTGCTGTTTGTTCCATAATTTAAGAACAAAAAAAGGCCCGTTTTCATTCGTGAAAACGGGCCAGAAATGCGCTATTACAGCTGTTTATACGCGTATTTAAACCCGTAATAAAATCAGCTTATTCTATGGGTTTTACCTACCTGACAATCACCTTCTGTAGCACTTTATTGATGGAATAGACAATGCCGTTGGTGGTTCGGATGTTGGCCTGGGTGACGTCGGCCACCGTGCCGCGCCCGTCATCGACTGTGATGTAATTACCCTGCTTGTGAACCACCAGCACCTGCCCCGTCAGGTTAGTCAGCGTTTGGGCATCTTTCAGCTGATCGGTTGTTAGTCGCCCCTTCACCACATGGTAGGCCAGAAACCGGATGAGCCGCTGTTTACTCGATGGCAACAGCAACTCCCGCAGGAACGACTCCGACAGAATGGAAAAAGCCACATTGGTGGGTGCAAAAATGGTGTACTGCTGCTTGCCTGCGGCCTGTTTGGTCAGGCCCGACGCTTCCAGCAACTGAAGCAGCGTGCTGTGGTCGGGCGATTGCTTCAGACTGGCCACCAGATTGGCGTTGGTTTTAACCCCACTGGCCCGCAGGGTATCCGTGGAGGCTGAAGAGGCGGTCTGTCCGTAGACGGAGGCGGTCGACAGCAGCCAAAAGCTGGCGATGATGGTCAGGTGATTCATGTTCATAACTACTTGTGTTTATCGGTGTAACGTTTTTACTCCCAGCCGCCACCCAGATTGCGGTAGAGGTTCGTGAGCGATAGAAACTGCGCCTGTTTGGTGCTGATAAGCGCTAACTCGGCTTCCAGTACGCTCCGCTGGGCCGTAATCACCTCAAGGTAGGTGGCGTAGCCGCTACGAAACAAGTCATTCGAGACCGAAACAGCCTGCTTGAGCACCTCTACTTCCTGCGCCTGCAACTCGGCCACCTGCCGGTAGTTTTCCACGCCGCGCAGGCTGGTGGTCACTTCGCTGAAGCCGTTGACGATCGTTTGCCGGTAGCGGAAGAACGCTTCCCGGCTTTGCGCAAGCGAACCCTGGTAAGAAGCCCGCACGAATCGCCGGTTAAAGATCGGTGCCGACAGCCCGCTGAGCAGCCCGGCGGCAATGGAGGCCGGGTTGACCAGCGTTCCCAGCCGGAAGGCGTTCAGCCCCACATAGCCCGTCAGCGTCAGGCTGGGTAGAAATTCGGCCCGCGCCACGTCGACATCCACGTTCGCGGCCTGTAGCTCAACTTCGGCCTGCTGAATGTCGGGTCGGCGCAGGAGCATCTGCGCGGGCAGGCCCGTCAGTACCTGACCGGGCAACTCGCGGGTCTGGAGCGAACTGCCCCTGGTAATGGGTTGCGGATAGCGACCCAGCAGGCGGTTCAGCTCATTCTCGGCTTCGGCGATCTGCTGCCGTACCTGCGCCTGCCGACTGCGCGTGTTGAGCAACTGGGCGGCAAACTGCTGCACGGCCAGTTCGGTTACGCGGCCGGCCTCTTTCTGCACCCGCACCAGCTCAAGCGCGTCGCTCTGGTAGTCGATGTTTTTCTGAATGATTTCCTGTTCGCCATCCAGCGCCAGCAGCGTGTAATAAGACCGGGCCACTTCGGCCACCAACCCCGTAACAACCGCCTGCCGCCCCTTTTCTGACCCCAGCAGGCGAAGGTACGCCGCCCTGCGCCGGTTGCGGAGCTTGCCCCAGATGTCTACTTCCCAGTTGCTGCGGGCACCCACAAAAAAGTCGGGGGTGGGATTGGGAATACGCATTGGACCCTGCACGTTGTCCGACAGGTTCGTGTCGTAGTTGCCAACGCCGTTGAGTGTATTCCGGCCGTAGCGGTCTAACCCGGCCGAGCCCACGGCGTTGACCTGCGGAGCCAGAAAACCGCGCGTATAGTCGAAAGTTGACCGGGACTGCTCGATGCGCTGCGTAGCGATGCGGAGGTCGAGGTTACCGGCTAAGGCCGTGTCGATAAGGGCCACCAGGTTTGGGTCGCTGAAGAAAGTACGCCAGCTCTGGCTGGCAATCCCGACGGAATCGGCGTTGTTGCCGAAGGTGGTCGGCGCGGGCCGGTGACTGGGCTGCACGGCAACTTTCGGTACCTGACAGCCGCTTAGCCAGACCAGAAAGAGTATGGCTGGCAGGGCGGTTGACTGCGTGCTTTTACGAATGAACGGCGCTTCCATTGATAGGTTGTTGAGTGGATGTGGCCAGTACGTCGGCTTGTGGCTGGGTTAGTCGGATGGTTCGCTGGTTCGGGCCAACCCGCTGACCAAGTTTCGCGAAGAAGACGTAGAGGCCAGGAATGAGGATCAGGCCGAAGACAGTACCGGTCAACATGCCTCCGGCGGCGGCCGCCCCAATGGACCGGTTACCCACCGCCCCCGCCCCCGTGGCAATGCAGAGCGGAATAAGCCCTGCAACGAACGCAAAGGAGGTCATCAGAATAGGCCGCAGGCGCGACACGGCCCCGTCAATGGCCGCTTCGACAATGGGCACCCCCGCCTTGTGTTGCTGGTTGGCGAATTCAATGATCAGAATGGCATTTTTGCCCAGCAGGCCAATGAGCATGACCAGGGCCACCTGCGCGTAAATGTTGTTTTGGAGGCCCATCAGGTACAGCAGCGCAAACGAGCCAAATACGCCCGTTGGCAGCGAGAGCAGCACCGGCAGCGGCAGAAGCAGGCTCTCATACTGGGCCATCAGCAGAATATAAACAAACACCAGACAGATGGCGAAGATGAACAGGGCCTGATTACCCGACAGGATTTCTTCACGCGTCATGCCCGACCACTCGTAGCTGAACCCCTTGGGCAATTCTTTTTTTGCCACCTCCTGAATGGCCCGAATGGCGTCGCCACTGCTGTAACCGGGAGCGGCATCGCCGTTGATCATCGCCGAGGTGTACATGTTGTAGCGGGTGAGCTGTTCGGGACCGTACACGCGCTCGAGGCGCACAAACGTGGCGTAGGGCACCATGTCTCCCTGCTCGTTCTTGACGCGCATATTCAGCACGTCGTCGGGTTTGGTGCGGTAACTGGGGTCGGCCTGCACCATCACCTTGTACATCTGCCCGAAGCGGATAAAGTTCGACGCGTAATAGCTGCCAATCAGCGTTTGCAGGCTGCTCATGGCGTTGTCGATGGAAACGCCTTTCTGAGCGGCTTTCTCCTGATCGACATGCAGCAGGTACTGGGGGAAACTGGGGTCGAAACTGGTGAAGGCGTCGCGTATTTCGGGTCGTTCTTTCAGAGCGGCAATGAAGCGCTGCGACTGGGTGGCCGTGGCCGTAAGGTCGCCACTCCGGCTTTGGTCGAGCAGGCGCAGCTCGAAGCCGCTGGCGTTGCCGAAGCCCGGTACCGTGGGCGGCGGAAAAAACTGAATGCTGGCGTCGGTGATGTGCTTGGTCTTTTCTTCGAGGCGTTCAATCAGGGCCTGCATGCTCTCGGCCCGCTCGTCCCAGGGTTTGAGGTTGATCATCCCCATGCCGTACGAGGCCCCCGCGCCGTCGGTGAGCAGGCTGTAACCCGCCAGCGTCGATACATTCTCCACCGCCTCTTCATCCGAGGCCACCGCTTCGATGGCGTCGAGCACCTGTTCGGTGCGCGATACCGTGGCCCCCGCCGGGGTAGTCACGTTGACATAGATCATGCCCTGGTCTTCGGTCGGAATGAAGCCACCGGGGAGGATGGTGAGAATGCCCCACGTACCCAGCACAAACAGACCCAGTGCGCCCCAGGTAATCACGCTCCGGTCGACTACCCGGCGGAGCAGCGCCTGGTAACGCCCCGCCAGGGACTCGTACCCCCGGTTGAAACGGGCAAAGAAACGGCCCATCAGCCCTTTCTTTTCGCCATGCATGGGCCGGAGCAGCAGCGCGCAGAGCGCCGGGGTGAGCGTCAGGGCGTTGATCCCCGAAATGACGATGGAGATGGCCAGGGTGAGCGAGAATTGCCGGTAGAATATCCCCGCCGGGCCCGACATAAATGCCACGGGCACAAACACCGCCGACATCACCAGCGTGATGGAGACGATGGCCCCGGCAATGTCACCCATGGCGGCAAATGTAGCGTCGAGTGGGGGCAGGTGGTCTTCTTCCATCCGGGCGTGTACGGCCTCGACCACCACAATGGCGTTGTCGACGACAATCCCGATGGCCAGCACCAGCGCAAAGAGCGTGAGCAGGTTGATCGAGAAACCGATGGCGCTCATGAACGCAAACGTACCAATGAGGGCAACCGGCACGGCCAGCGCACAAATAAGCGTAGACCGCCAGTCCTGCAAAAACACAAACACGATGATAAAGACCAGGATAAAGGCTTCGATCAGCGTACGCACCACTTCGTGAATAGAGGCGTCGAGGAAGCGCGACACGTCGTAGGCATAATTATAGGTCATGCCAGGCGGAAACGACGTCTCTTTCAACTCGGCCATCCGGGCTTTCACATTGGCAATTACCTCGCTGGCGTTCGAGCCGGGTCGCTGTTTCAGCATAATGGCCGCTGAGGGTCGCCCGTCGGTCTTCGATAGTACCTCGTAGCTGACCGAACCGAACTCGACGCTGGCCACGTCTTTTAGCCGCAGCAGGGAGCCGTCGGGGTTGGTGCGCAGCACCAGGTTTTCGTACTGGGCGGGCTCAAAAAACTTACCCGTATAACGCAGCACGTATTGCAGCGTCTGCGGATCGCGGCCCGCGCTTTCACCAGCTTTACCGGGTGCGGCTTCCACATTCTGTTTCCGGATGGCGGCCACCACATCGTCGGCCGAGACCGAATAAACGGTCATCCGGTCGGGCTTGAGCCACACGCGCATCGAGTAGTCGCGGTTGCCCATGATGGCCGCAAAGCCAACCCCGTCGATGCGCTTCAGCTCGGCCAGGATGTTGATATCGGCGAAATTATAGATGAATTTTTCATCTACTGTCGGGTCATTGCTCACCACGTTGAGGTACAGGAGCATACTGTTCACCTCTTTCTCGGTGACAACACCCGCTTTAATAACTTCTTCGGGCAGCTCGTCCAGCACGGTCGTTACGCGGTTCTGTACGTTCACCGCCGCCAGGTCCGGGTCGGTACCCACCTTGAAGAAGACGGTGATGAGGGTGGTGCCGTCGTTGCCTGAGATGGAGGTCATGTAGGTCATGCCCGGTACACCGTTGATGGCCCGTTCGAGGGGGGTAGCCACCGCTTTCACGCACACATCGGCACTGGCCCCGGTGTAGCGGGTGGTAACCGTAACGGAAGGCGGCACAATGTCGGGGAACTGGGTAACGGGGAGGCCCGTTAGGGCGAGCCCGCCCAGCAAGACGATCAGCACCGAAATGGCCGTCGAAAGCAGGGGTCTTTTAATGAACGTATTAACCATACGAAACGAATCGATTGAAGAATGGGGACTTTATCGGGCCGCTGCAAACAGCGCTTTTACCCGTTCGGCGGGCATGGGGCGGGGCGTGATGGTCATGCCCTCGCGTAGTTGCTGGATGCCCTCATACACGACCCGATCGCCCGGCCGCAGGCCCGACTTGACAACGTAGAACTGATCGACCCGGCTTTGCGGAACAAAGCTGCGGGTGCGGACCTTGTTGCCGCCGTCTACAACATAGACGAAATTTTTATCCTGTACTTCGAAAACAGCTCTCTGCGGCACCAGCAGGGCATCGTCGACCTCGGTGCTCAGCCTGATCTTGCCCGTTGCGCCATGCCGTAGCAGTCGGTTCGGATTCGGAAAGCGCGCCCGGAAGGCAATGGTGCCATCGTTACCCTCAAAGACCGTTTCGGTGGTTTCAATCTTACCGGGGTGCGGGTAGTGAGAGTCGTCGGCCAGCAGCAGGTCTACCTCCCGGACAACCGCCTTGTTGGGGTCGCGCCGCTTCTTGATGAACGTCAAATATTCCTGCTCGGAAACGTTGAAGTAGGCGTAGATCTGGCTGATATCCGAGATCGAGGTTAGCAGGGTGCCTTCCTCAACTAAGGAGCCCTGTTTGAACGGCAGGCGATTGATGACCCCGTTGAAGGGAGCGCGGATGCTGGTTCGTGCTACCAGCATTCGGGCATTGGTGAGCGCCGCTTTGGCCTGATTGATAGCCGCCTGAGCGGTGGCTAATTTGGCGCGGGCGAGTTTGATTTCCGTGGGGGAAATGACGTTTTTGTCAACCAGCAGTTTCACCCGCCCCATCTCCACCTCCGCCGACTGGGCCTGTGCATTGGCACTTTCCAGACTGGCCTGAGCCTGGGCTACCATCACCTGATACTCCGCCGGATTGAGTTGAAAAAGCAGTTGGCCCTTACGAACGGCCTGCCCCTCATCGACCAGCATTTTATCCAGATAGCCGCCCACGCGGGCCCGTACCTCTACGTTCTGAATGGCTTCCAGATGACCGGCATAGTCGCGGTCGAGGGTAGCTCCGTGGCGGGCCAGTTCAATGACCGGCAGGGTAGGTTTCTCAACTTCTTTTTTGGTCTCACTCCGGCTCGTGCAGCCCACTAAAGCGACACACAAAAGCACGCAGTTTATTTGCGTCAGAAAATGCATAAAAGTCCGTTTTACAGGCTGAAGATCTACCAACAGTTACCAGCATCAGCGGGCAGATAGTCGGTAGAACCGGTCGGCAAATACACATTTTCGCCTCAAGAGTTCCTTAGAAAATCCTTAGAATTTCCTTAGAAATGAGCGGGGAAGGGGCTTAAAGGGGTGGTTCGGACTGCCGGGTCAGCAGCGTCTGAATGTCCTGACGCAGGGCGGCCATCTCCCGCTGCAACTGCTCGATCTGGGGTGCTCCGGCCACAGGCCCATCGGTTGCTTCGGCGTCTTTTCCGACAAAATAGGTAGCCAGCGAGGCTGTAAAGTACCCAAACACCGCCAGGCCATACAGCGACAGTAAAAAGCACAGGATACGCCCCTCGACAGAGCGGGGCCAGTATTCGCTGCCCAGCGATGACAAGAGCATAAGCGTCCACCAGACGGCCTCGCCCAGATTGTTGAAGCCTCCTTCCTGCTCGTTCTCGAAGGCGTACATGCCCACCGCGCCCAGCACCGTCACCAGTAGCGTTGTCAGCAGGATGTAGCCAAAGCCACGCCGGCCAAAACTGCGGCTCAGGCTGCGTAGCCCCCGGTTGGCCGAGCCAATGATTTTAATCAGCCGAACGCCGCGCGCGGCCCGTAACGTACGCAGCACGGTCAGACTGCGGGCGAGACGCACGAAGCGCAGGGCAGGTACGGCCAGTGAAACGAGGGTGATTACATTGGTCTTTAGAAAGGGCAGCTTACGCGGTGCGAGTATAAATTTGAGCAGGAAGTCGAGGATGAAAACGACCCAGATACCGGTGCTTATCAGCTGGAGAAAGGGGCTTAGTTCACTTGTCAGGTCAATGACGATCAGCACAAGCCAGCCCAGGCCCAGCACGGCCATCGGTACTTCCAGCAGTTGCTCTAACCCGATGAGCAACTGGTAACGGTTTCGATTAATGGCCCGTTTGCGTCGTAATTCTTTGTTCTCATTCATACATAGCCCCTAACTTGTCTGTCGGCCTGAGGTTGGTAACTCACCTAAACAGCGGGTAAAAGCGGTCAGATCTGACCCACTCATCCTGTAAACCACTCACCCTGTTAACCAGCCCGCCCGCATCAGGTTCGCCCGTACTTATCCTGTACATGCCTTAAGGGCATTTTGTCTTCACCGATTACAGTAAGTTATGCGTGAGGGGTAAATAGTAAGTTTACCAAATTATTTTAACCGTTACTAAATTAACGTGCTCAGATTCAATTTAAGTCATTGTGGCTCATCAACCAGTCAATGCAGCATTATATCGCGTAAATAACGGAACAGTTGCTTAGCCGCCGCCGCCCTATCTTTGTGCTATGAATACATCTGCTCAACCAATACATGCCTTTACCCGGCACCTGTCTGTCTTCTTTCGCGACATACAGGCGCGCGCTATAGGGCTGGTCTTCGCTACCGAAAGCCTGGTGTTTGGTAGCTGGGTAGCCCATATTCCGCACGTAAAAGATACGCTTCAGCTGTCGGATGCTCAGTTGGGTATGACCCTGTTCGCTATGCCCGCCGGCCTGATCACCATGAACCCGCTCACGGCCCGGATTGTGGCCAAACTGGGTGGGGCAACTACCTGTTTCTGGGCGGCCATTGGCCTTTGTTGCAGCGTGCTGGTTCCGGTAAACGCCAGCACCGTACCTATGCTGGCGCTGGGGCTTTACCTGGTGGGTCTGTGCAGCGCGCTTCTCAACGTGGCCATGAACACGCTGGCTACCGACGTGGAGAAAGCGAACCAGATCGTTATCATGTCGTCCTGCCACGGTATGTGGAGTGTGGGCGGCATTGTCAGCTCGCTGCTGGCTGGTATCGCCATTGCCAATCATGTTCCGCCGGGCCTGCACGTAGCGGGTATTGTGGCGCTGGTGCTCCTGATCACGTTTTTCGTCCGTCCCGTTCTCCAGTCAATTCCCGTGGTGCCGCCCGAAAAGTCGGCTTCGTTTGTGCGCCCTAACCTCGACCTGCTGCTAATGATCTTTATTGGCCTTGCCGTTGCTATGGGCGAGGGGCTGGCCTTCGACTGGAGCGCGGTTTACCTGCGCGATTCGCTGAAAACAACCAGCCAGGTGGCTGCGCTTGGCTTTGGTGCCTTCTCAGTGACCATGACGTTGGGCCGGTTCATGGGCGATGCCATCATTCCCCGGATCGGGGCCAAACGCTGGCTGATGCTGGGTGGCCTGATCGGGGCGGCTGGTTTAGTGCTGGCGGTGGTCATTCCCGTCCCGGCTGTGGCACTGTTGGGCTTTGCGCTGCTGGGTGCAGGCAGTTCGCTGGGTGCACCGATCCTGTACTCCGCCGCGTTGCGCATTCCGAACATTCCACCCGCCGCCGGCCTGGCTACCTTTGCTACCTTCAGTTTCGTGGGCTTTCTGGCTGGTCCGCCGCTTATTGGGTTCATTGCCGAGGCGTTCGGGCTGAGTTGGGGGCTGCTGTTTGTCGCCTTTATGCTGCTCGGCTCAGCGCTGGTCAGTCGGCTTGTCAATCTGTTTTGATTGAACGCTGGCTTTATCCTTACCTTTTACCCGACTTCCCTATGCTTAAAGCAGTAATTTTCGATATGGACGGCGTCATTGCCGATACCAACCCGCACCATCAGATTGCCTGGCGGAAATACTATGAACAACACGGCCGGACGCTGTCCGACGCCGACTTTGTCCAGTACGTGTCCGGGAAGCATAATAGCGCTATTCTCGGACACCTCTTCCCCGACCAGTCTGCGGCTGTGGCTGATTTCGACCGGCTCGCCTATGAAAAGGAGGCGCTTTTCCGGGAGCTATACGCCCCTGATATCATCGCCGTCCCCGGCCTGGTCAACTTTCTGACCCTGCTGAAAAACAACGGTATCAAGACCGCCGTTGCTACCTCGGCCCCCGTCGAAAACCTTGACTTTGTGATGGATGCGCTGGAGCTGCGGCCTTTCTTCGATGCGCTGCTGCACGAAAAACTGGTCACCCGTCCCAAGCCCGACCCTGAAATTTACCAGAAAGCCATGGCCATGCTTGGCGTAACGCCGGAGGAGTCGATCGTTTTTGAGGATTCCATGACGGGCGTCAAAGCCGGTCGGGCGGCTGGTGCCCGCGTTATCGGCGTAGCCACCACGCACACCATCGATGAACTGGCCGAGGTGACCAACGACGTGATCACCGACTTCACCGAAATGACCTGGGAACGCCTCACGCAGCCGAGGTAACTAATAAGGAGACTTCATCCCCAACATGTACCTGGCCGCCCCGAATGATGCGGGCGGTAATGCCGCCGTGACCGCGCAGGGCGTTGTAGCCGCCTTCGCCGAGGGCCGTTTCCATCTTCGAGCAGGGATAACATTCGCCCGTGTAGGCAAGTATGACCTCATCGCCCAGTTTGAACTGCTGACCTTTCAGCGCCAGCAGGTTCAGGCCCGATACCATGATATTGCGCCGCAACAGGGCCGGGTCAACGGCGGGCAATCCCACAAACGAGGCAATGGCGGGGAGGTGTTCGGCCTGAATCAGGGTGATGTGCCGCTTACCGTTCTGCCCGGAATAATGATCGCCAATCAGGCCGTACTGTTCGGAAACGGTCACCTCATCAACTACCTGTACCGGTACGTTCCGTTCTGGACGAATGCTGATCCACTCCACCCGTCCGGGATGCGAAATGGTCGTAAACAGCTCTTGGATGTTAAAAGGCATGGGCGGACTGCTTTGACGTTGAACTTGAACGTTAAAGCGACGGCGCAAATTCCAGGTTCACGTCGGTTTTCTGACCGTCGACTGTGGTGTTCTGGCGGATGATGAGCTTGGTACGCGAGAGATCGATAATGGGGAAAATGCCCATAAAACCGGTTACGTTGATGTCCAGGGCTTCGTTATTCTGCACAAGGTACCAGGTACCGCCATTGATGATCTGTTTTGTGCTGCGGTCAATGGCGCGGGCGATATTCTTGTCGGTGAACTGAATGTTGGCGAAGTTGAGGGCCAGCGCGCCAACGCCCAATCGATTGACGGCAATTGTGTTGCCGCTGGTATCGGTTATCCGGGTCAGTCGCCAGTCGTTGGCCACCAGCAGGTCGGCACGGGCGGCAATGGACTGGGTTGAATCATCTTTTTTACAGGAGGTTACGCCCGTAAACAGGAGAAAAAACAGAATAAATAGACTTTTAATGGAAAATTGAGTAGGAACCATACACAGGTGGTAACGGGATTTTTTTGCTATTTTACTAACCCAACGAACAGAATACAGGTTTCACGTATACCATCGCTTCTCAACCCGTTGTCAGGTATGAACCGGCTTTTTCTACTAACCACCCTGTGTGGGCTGTTTGCAGCCTGCAATACCGTTCGACCAACGCCGGGCAATCGGCCTGCCGATGAAACTGAATACTACGTTCAGGCTTCGCCGATGGAGGAACTGAACCGGCGTATTCTGCCCGACCCGATTGGGGGGCTGGGCCACAGTAATGATGCGCAACTCAGGGTGACCGACATCAGACTGACGGCTAAGTACACCGTGCTCTATCTGACCTTCGACTTTGCCCGTGGGCAGTACGGAACCGGCTCGACCCAAATATCCATCGACCCGAAGGCCAAACTGGTCAGTCTCGACGGCAAAGATACCTTTTCGTTCATTAAGGCGGAGGGCATTCGCGAATCGCCCGATCATATCGACGTGCAGGCGGGCAGCAAAGCCAAATTTGTGCTGTACTTTGAACGCCTCGCCCCCGGAGTCAACGAGTTTGCGCTGTTCGAATGTAAAGACTCGCCGGGCCTGACCTGCTGGACTATCACCGACATGCATATCGACAATCCGGCTAATCAATAGCCTATACGTCTGAACCCGAACAGGCGTTTAATCGCTCGGCGGCGGCGAAGATCTGCTTTGTCAGGGCAATAGCCTCCTCTTCGCCCAGTTTTCCGGTAAACTTTGCCCAGTTTGTCTGCCAGGCGTCGCTAACGGCGGGTGCCAGTAAGGCTCCGGCTTCGGTGGCAAACACCATGGTGTGCTTACCCGCCATTTCGCGACGGGCCAGCCCTTTGCTTTCCAGCTTCTCAATCAATCGGGTAATCGTGGAGGGCGAGAGCAGTAGCGTGTCGCTCAGGTAGGTTGGTGTAATACCGGGGTTCTGGGCAATTTCGCTCAACAGATACGCGTGGGAGTAGGAGAGGCCCATTTTGGCAAACTCACCGTCGCCAATTGCCGTTACCGACCGGGCCAGCGCATTCGCCGCAAAAAGCAGACAAGCCCCGTAGCGTGATGGGACTGGGGCCAAGGTAGGTTGCCCGACCTGATTCGCCGGTTCGGTACGTGCCGTAGGGTCTACAACTGATTCCATACTCCTGTAACAACGGTGCCGACGATTCCGTTTACCTGCTTATTTTGCCGGCAGATGCACCTCGGCCATCATGCACCGCGCCGACCCGCCACCGTTCGCTTCAATGGTCGACAGGTCGAACGTTTGCAGCGTGGCGTAATCATCCAGCACATCGATCTGTTTGTGGGTCAGTGACTGATGCGCCCGCTTCGACATGACCAGTAATTTCTGCCCCTTTATGGTCTTAACCAGCAGCATGTTGCCCGCAAAGGCGTTCATCTGATCGATGGTGATCTCTACCACCCGCTTGTTGAGGCGTTCCAACTGGTGACGAACCATCAGTCGCTCGTCGAGATCCTGAATAGCCTGGAGGCAAACGACCGCAAAGGTGTCGCCAATGCACATCAGCACGTTGGTGTGGTAGACCGGCTTGCCGGCTTCATCTACCGCCCGGAAAAAGACTGTTTTGTAGCCGGTCCGTCGGCTGAATTCAGCCAGAACGTCTGGGTGGGTGCGCGGCGACAGGCAGGCAAAGGCCACGCGATTCATGCGATCGAGCACCATGCTGCCCGTTCCTTCCAGGTATTTACCCTCGTTTTCATACGCCGTCAGGTCTACCACTTTCGAGACGTGGAAACGCTGGGCCAGGTCGTCGATAATATCCCGCCGACGTTCGAGGCGGCGGTTTTCGGCCTGCATGGGGTACAGCACCACGGTGCCACTATAATGAAACGACACCCAGTTGTTGGGAAATACCGAGTCGGGCGTGTGGGGATCGGCCGTGTCATCGTAGACCATCACATCCACGCCGTTGGCCCGTAGCTGCCGAACCATCTCATCGAATTCGCGCTGGGCGTTGGCCTGCGACTCTTCAATCGGTCCACCCGCCAGCAACGTGTCCTGAAACGCGTTGGAGTCGGCCGTTTGGTCGTTGAAGCCAAACCGGACAGGCCGGATCATTAAAATACGTGACGTAGTTTGTGATTGCATAGGTGAATAAAAATCAGTCTGACCGAAGGTTGGAACGTGTGCTTAAAAATACGGCGAAATCAATCAAATGTATCGCGCAGCAAGGGCAAACTCATGCAGTGGCTGCCACCACGGGCCCGACTTAGCTCGGCGGAGGGGAGCATGATAAAGGTATTGGTGATGGATTCGGGCGACGATTCGCCCCGCTCGAACCGATCCAAAACGTCGGCGGCCGTTAGTACCTCGAACCCGGCCTGCCGAAACGCTTCGGCGGTATAGTCATTGCGGTCGTAGCCCACCACCACGCCGTCTTTCAGGGCCAGCAGGTTGCAGGAGTCGGTCCACTGTTCGCGGGCACCGAAGGGAAATTCGTTGTTGCCTGAATAGATGAACTGAACCGGCTCGGTAGCGCCGAGGTCGTTGTTGCTGATACTGGCCAGCAGATCCTCCAGGTTGTCAATCTCGGTGGGCCTGTGTTCCTGTCCCTTGTTGAACTGAAGGATTTTCAGGTCTTCGGACACGTCTTTCGGGGCGAAAAAATGGATCACATCCTGCTTTTTGGCCTCATCGCCGGTTCTTCCCAACGAGCCCAGCAGCACCCAGGTGTTCCGCTTCACCTGGGTAAAGATGGTGTCGATATGCATGTAATCCCGCTTTTTGGGAATCTTCACCAGGGTCACCGTATCGACAATGCCTTTCTCGAAAACCAGCCCCATCACCTGCTGGGCGGCATAGAGCGTGGTGCGCTCGCTGCAGCCAATGATCAGGTGCCGGGGCGCAATCATCATCACATCGCCGCCTTCGAGGGTCGAGCGGCTCAGGTCACGGGCTGCATCCGAGTCGGGCAGCAGGAAGGCGTGCGCGTTGTCGGGAATCTCGATGATCTTGTTCTGATAACCGGCAAAGAGCGGATGGTTGAAAAAGATGTACTGGGCCAGCAGCGCCTCGCGGGTACGGGCCTGCTTGGCGGGCTTGTTCAGCAGAATATGGTCGTTGATAACGATGCCAATATCGCGGGTGAAAATGAAGTTTGGCAGGGGCGCAAACAGCATGGTCCGGTCGGGCAGTGAGCCCGAGATCAGGATTTTGGCGAGTTCAACCGGGTCAACGCCAGCTAGCTGCTGCTGGGTTTTGAAGGAGGTGCGTTCAATGCCGCAGATGGCGGCGATCAACTTCGTGCGGATGACCTCGTCGGTCAGGATTTCGGTGAGGAGGCACTGAATATCGATGACCTGTTTCGAGGCGAAATACTCGGGATGGTCGGGCTTGAAGAACCCCCGGTCGGTGCCGGGTGCCAGGCTGGTCACGCGCCCCCTTATTTTGTCGGGGTCCAGAAAATAGAGCAGCAGCTTTACGTAGAAATCATATTCATCGCGGCGCATCATATCCAGGTTCACGATGTCTTCAAACAGCCAGTCCTGCGCTTTCGACGGCACCACCTTGCCCAGCCCGCGGTCGGGGCTATGGATCAGTAATCGCCTGAGCGTGCCGATCTCGGACGAAACACGAATAAAATCAGTAGTGGCGGGTGGGATATGGGTTAGCATACGGGCATAGGTCGGTTGATGGTGCAAGGTACACGATCGCCTCCGAAACTCCCGGTTCCGGGCCGACGGACCCAAGTGAGCCAACGGACTTAACAAACGGTCTGCTTATTGGTTAGATAGGTAGACTTTTCGTAGAAAGCATGTCTATTTTCTTTTCAGATTTCGAACCACTCAAACACAATTATGCAACCTAACATTGGCCTCGAACAGGACGTATTAAAGAAAGACAACGAGTTATTGAACGCGCTTCTGGCTGATTTACACGTACTGTATATCAAAACCCGCAAGTTCCACTGGGACGTTAGCGGACCAAGTTTCAAGGAATACCACGAGTTCTTCGAAGAGCAGTACACTGCCATAGAAGAAGAGATTGACCAGGTAGCCGAGCGCATCCGGCAGTTGGGCGGACGGCCCGTGGCCACCATGAAGGATTTTCTGAAGGAATCGAGCCTGAAAGAAGACCACGACGGACATATACACACGCAGGAAATGTTCAAACGCCTCCTGAGCGACCACGAACAGCTTATCCGGGAACTGCGCGAGGATGTGAAAACAACGGACGAAGAACTTGAAGACGCCGGTACCGCCGATTTCCTGACGGGCCTGATGGAAGCGCACGAAAAAATGGCCTGGATGCTGCGGAAATACCTCTCCGACGAGCGGGGATAAGCAACGCTTTTTTGTTGAATCGGTGTTTAAAAGGTCATCTGGATACTATCTGGATGACCTTTTTTGCTTTACCTCACCCGGACGCGGGACCGCCCCAGCCCCTCTCCTTGATTTCAAGGAGAGGGGCTGGGGCGGTCCCGCGTCCGGGTGAGGTGCCGTGTTATCTTTGCAACCATGATACCTCCAGCCCCTGCCACCCTTGTCAACGACGCGATTGACCTGCTGAAATCCCTGATTGCCACGCCGTCTTTAAGTAGGGAAGAGGGCCCCACGGCGGCATTGATCGAGTCGTATCTGAGTCGGAAGGGCATTGTCTGTCAGCGGGTAGGGCATAACGTCTGGGCCAGCAACCGGCACTTCGACCCCGATAAACCCACGCTGCTGCTCAATTCGCATCATGACACGGTGAAACCCAACGCTTCGTACACCCGCGACCCCTTTGCGCCGACCGTCGACGACGGAAAGCTGTATGGTCTGGGCAGTACCGATGCGGGTGGCTGTCTGGTGAGTCTGCTGGCTACGTTCGTGCATTTTTATCACCGCACCGACCTGGCGTATAACCTGGTGATGGCGGCCAGCGCCGAAGAGGAGATTTCGGGCCGGGGGGGTATTGAACTGCTGCTGCCCCACCTGCCACCCATCGACGTGGCGCTCGTTGGTGAACCCACCCAGATGCAACTGGCGATTGCCGAAAAAGGCCTGCTGGTGCTGGACTGTACCGTTCGTGGCCGGGCCGGGCACGCCGCCCGCGACGAAGGCGAGAACGCGATTACGAAAGCGATGCCCGATCTGCAGTGGTTTCAGACCTACCAATACCCGAAGGTGTCGCCCTTGCTCGGGCCGGTGAAGCAGTCGGTAACGATCATTCAGGCGGGTACGCAACATAACGTAGTGCCCGACACCTGCACGTTCACCGTCGACGTGCGGGTGACAGAGCAGTATACGCTGGAAGACGTACTGGCTATTATTCGCGATCAGGTGCAGGCCGAAGTGACGCCGCGTTCGGTGCGGTTACGGTCGTCGGGTATTGCGGTCGATCACCCACTGGTTCAGGCGGGGGTGGCGCTGGGCCGCCGCACCTACGGGTCGCCCACCCTGTCGGATCAGGCGCTGTTGCCGATGCCCTCGCTCAAGTGCGGACCGGGCCAGTCAGAACGATCACATACCGCCGACGAATTTATTTATCTCCACGAGATTGACGAGGGCATTGCCGGGTATATTGCCCTGCTGGAGGGGCTGGTGCTACGCTAATTTTCCTGGCCGGTAGCTAGCTATGCGCATGGAAAAATTGGTGAGGGTTCATCTAACGAATACCTTCACGACAAGCATGTCGAACTTAACGTTGTAACGCCATGAACATACTGAAAGCCTTCTTACTCGGTGCGTTGTTGCTGACCGCCATGCCAGCCCGTTCGCAGGACTCGCTGATGGTCAGGAAACCCTCGCCCCAGGCGCGTGCCAGCGATCAGATGCCTACTCGTTGGGGCCGGGGTACCGCGCAGCCTATGCCTAGCCCACGCTATAAATCGCCCCGGATACATGCCAAGGCCTATGCCCGCCGATAGCAGCCTGAGACGGTCGAGGCGCGACACCGTCAGGTGATTGCCGCCTCTAACTAGTTTTAGCGGAGCAACGACCCGCCCCGCCGTTTGGGCCCGCGATTTAACCGTTTGTCCAACATGAACTGGCTAACGGATTCTGGTAATTAGATATTTGTCTAATTATTTAATTCGAAGCAAATGAACGCGCTCTTCAAAGCCCTGAATGATCCTACCCGTCGGCAGATGCTGGATTTACTTCGTCAGGGCGATCTGACGGCCGGTGAAATAGCGGATCAGTTCGACATGACCAAGCCCAGCATCTCGCATCATCTCGATTTGCTCAGGCAGGCGGGCCTGGTTGAGTCGACGAAGCGGGGGCAGTTCATTACCTACACCCTGAACACGACCGTACTGGACGAGTTGCTGGCCTGGCTCATGGGCTTTACCGGCTCGCCGCTGCTCAACAGCTCGCCACCCGCAGCAGACGAGTCTTCAGCCGACAGAACAACATGATCTCTTTACTCAATGCCCTGCATGAAAAAGTCAGCCTACTACTGAGTTTATACTACTGGCTATCACAGCCTTGCCCTTGCTTTACCTGTTGCTGATCTGGAACAGCCTGCCCCCAACGGTAGCCGTGCATTTTGGGCTGGATGGTCGACCCGACGGGTTTGCTTCTAAACAGGCCTTTGCCCTGGGGCTGTTTCTGTTTTCGGTATTGATCTACCTGCTGCTGCGGGCCTTGCCCGCTATTGACCCGAAAAAGAAACTCGTTTCGGCTAGCTATGCCCGTATCCGGTTCACCGTGACCCTGTTTATGGCGGGGCTTGCCGGGGTGGTGCTGTACATCGCTCAGTTTGGTAAAACGGGTCCGGTAGTTGCTGATCTGATTTTGTCGGCGGTGTTTCTGCTGCTGGCGGCGATGGGCAACGTGATGCTGACGGTGCCGCAAAACTACTTTGTCGGCATCAGAACACCCTGGGCGTTGTCCAGCCGGTCTAACTGGCGAAAAACGCACCGGCTGGCTGGTAAACTTTGGGTGGGCGGCGGGCTGGCGGCTTTTGTTATCAACCTGTTTTTACCGGCGACGGCGAAGCTTTTCCTGGTGATTCTGGTGGTAGTCGTGCTGGCCGTTGTGCCCTATGTTTATTCATACCGGCTCTTCAGGCGGGGGCTAACGGTCGTGCTGCTTCTGCTGGCGGGCCTGTCGGTTCAGGCACAGTCTGACGAAACACGGCGCTACGCAGTCACGCAACCCGCCGGGCTCAGTCTAACGCTGGAAGGCACGCTGACGTTACCGGCTAATCAGGCCAAAAAAATGCCGGTCGTGCTGCTCATTGCCGGGTCTGGCCCCACCGACCGGAACGGAAACGCCCCCGGTATGACCATGAATATGTACCATCAACTGGCCGATAGCCTGGCTAAGCGGGGCGTGGCCGTGTTGCGCTACGACAAGCGCGGAAGCGGGACTAATCTGGTCCAGTACGTGCCTCAGTTAAGCAAGTCCGCGCCTGACTTCAATCACCTCGTCGACGATGCGGCGGGGTTTATCCGGCAACTGAAGGCCGATAAGCGTTTTTCAAGCGTCGTAGTGGCAGGCCATAGCGAAGGGTCGCTGGTGGGGATGCTGGCGGCAACCCAGGCCAGGGCCGACCGGTATATTTCCATTGCCGGAGCCGGACAGAACATTGCTGAAATTCTGAAAGTGCAGTTTGCCAATGGGGGCGTGCAGGGTGACAACCTGGCCCTGGCGATTCGGGACGTTGATTCGCTCAAAGCGGGTCAACTGGTGCGTAAGCCGTTGCCGATGCTGGCCAGTTTATTCATGCCCATCAACCAGCCTTACCTGATTTCCTGGATGAAGTACGACCCGGCCCAGTTGATTAAGGCATTCAAAGGGCCGGTACTGATTCTTCAGGGTAAACACGATATTCAGGTGGCCGTGACCGAAGCCGAGCGATTGAAGACTGCCCGCCCCGACGCCAAACTCGTTCTGTTCGATTCCATGAACCACGTGATGAAGGAAGGCCCCGCCGAACGAATGGCGAACATAAGCAGCTACACGGCTCCCGGCTCGGCAATTCTACCCGCTGTGGCCGATACGATCGCGGCCTTTGCGAAGGCGAAGTAAGGGTTTATTCCCGCTCCGTCCTGTATTTCACGGCCAGCCCTTCCATCGAATAGCCGTTGGCCGTAGCAGTGGTGAAATATTGGTACTTGACGTTGACCAGCGCATCGGCACCCAGTCGCTTGGCCTGAAGGGTCAGCTTCCCCATCAGCGCGTCTTTATCGAGCATGGTGTTGCCCCGCCCCAGCATTCGACCGCCTTTCACGCGTTGATTCGCCTGTAGCGGCACTTCTTCAGTGATATACAGAAATTTGAGTTCGTCGTAGGGACGCCCCGGTTTCTGATCGGCGTAGAACAACTCGACCGGATATTTGGGACCCGTCGAGATGGGAATGGCGGGCCGGAAGCAACCCGTCAGGAAGAGGGGCAGCAGCGCAAGGGCGACTAGAAAGGCAGAGCGGCGGAGCATGGGACTGATGAATTTACTGGTCACTACTCAACGACCAGGAGCCGGGTAAAGTTGCCAGCACCTCGGCCACCACCCGTGGGTAATGCGCGTATTCCAGGGCGTGTACCTTCGCGGCCACCTCGTCGGGCGTATCTGTTGGGGCTACGGGGCAGGTGGCCTGAAAAATAATCTGTCCCTCGTCGTAATGTTCGTTCACGAAGTGGATCGTAATGCCTGATTCGGTTTCGCCCGCCGCCACTACGGCCTCATGCACATGCTGGCCAAACATGCCTTTCCCGCCAAATTTAGGCAGCAACGCCGGGTGAATATTGATAATCCGGCCGGGGAATGCCTGCACCAGCGAGGTCGGCACCAGCCACATAAACCCCGCCAGCACAACCAGGTCGATAGCCTGTGACTGGAGCAGCACAACAATACGGTCACTGTCGCGAAAAGCGGGCCGGTCGAACACCACCACGGGCACGTGCTGCCCGCAGCCAAACCCCCGCCGCGACCGGTCGATGACCCCGGCCTGTGGATTATTGGTCAGAATGAGCGTAATCTGAACGTCGGACTGGTTGGAAAAATGACGGGTAATTTCTTCGGCATTACTGCCGGAGCCGGAAGCAAAAATGGCGATGCGTTGCACAGGTATCGGTGAACAGGGATCAGTTAGTAACCCGTAAAGGTAGACTGCCAGCGGGTTTGGCGACTAACAAAAATTGTTAACCGACCTATCTGCACTGATCACTGCCTACACCCACCCGAACCGTTCCATGAGGCGGTCTTTCTGCTGGCGGGCCACGGGAATGCTGACGCCGTTGGTCAGCAGCAGGTACGTGCCCTCGCCTTTAACTAGCTTCTGAATGTGTTCCAGATTGACCATAAATTGCCGGTGCACCCGCACAAACTCGCGGGTTTCGAGCACATCCTGCACGTCGCCGAGCGTTTTTGAGACCATATACACCTCTCCGCCTGTCAGGTGAAACCGGGTATAGTTGCTGTCGGCTTCGCAGTATATAATCTGTTTGGTATCCACGAAGACCATGCCAGTGGCATGGGGCAGCGCCATACGGTTTGACGGACTTCGGCCCGAATTGCCCCCGAAGGCCGAACCGGCCGGATAATGCTGCCGCATGAGTTCTAATTGTTGCGGGTGAATGCGGGCCGTACTTTCGGCCCGACGGACCGTAGCGATCAGGTCGACGCTGTCGATGGGTTTGAGCAGGTAGTCGAGTGCGCTGAACCGGAAAGCCCGCACGGCATACTGGTCGTAAGCGGTCACGAAAACGAGGTGAAAGGTTATCTCTCCGATGCGTTCGAGCAGTTGAAACCCGTTCATAATAGGCATCTCGATGTCGAGAAACACCAGCCCCGGCTGTAGCGTTTGAATGGCCCGCAGTCCCTCCGTACTGTCGGTATATTGCCCCACCAGGTCAATTTGCGGGCAGTGCCGGGCCAGTTGCAGGGCCAGCAGCCGAACATTGTCGGGTTCGTCGTCGATGATCAGTGCTTTCATAAGGGTATCTGCAAAACGACTTCCGTTCCGGCGGGCTGGCCAGCGGCGTCAACGAGGTCTGCAATCAGTACCTGCGTGTGGGTCTGGTACAATTGATTGACTAAAGCGATCCGCTCGGAGGTCATTTTCAGACCAAACGATTTGCGGTGACTGGCCGACTTGCTTTTCAGCTCGGTGGCTCTGGCCCGGCCTACGCCGTCGTCGGTGATGGTCAGTTGAAGCAGATTTTCCTGGGGTAGCGTGACCTGGACGCGCACGGTGCCGCCTTCGGGCTTGTGCATCAGCCCATGCCAGATGGCGTTTTCCACATAAGGCTGCAACAGCAGGGGCGGTAGCTCAACAAAGCCCGCATCAATGCCGGGTTCAACCGCTACGGAAAACGACAGCTTTTGCTTGAAACGCATGATCTCCATATCGGCATAGAGTTGAAGCATATCCAGTTCGTTCTGTAGTGTCACCCGTTCGGAGCGGGAATTTTCGAGTACCATGCGGATCAGTCGCGAGAACTTAGTTAGGTACTCCGATGCCTTTTCCGAATCGTTTTCAATTGCGTATAGCTTAATGGAGTTCAGGCAGTTGAAGATGAAGTGGGGATTCATCTGCGAACGCAGCCCGGCCATTTCGGCTTCGGCCGCCCGACGCTCGAAATCGGAGCGAAGCTGGTTCACCCGCTGGTCTTCCAGTTCATGCGCTTTGGTCAGTACCTCGGTTGTTCGCTGCGCCAACTGGCGTTGAAGTTCAGTGGTGTGCGTTTGTTGCAGATGCTGGTTTTCTTCTAACTGCTGAATCAGCTTGTGCTGCGCCTGAATTTTCTCAACCTTGTTCAGGTAGAACCGTTGCCCCAGCGCCAGCGAAAAACACAGCACTTCGAGCAGTATAGTCACCGTTACGTAAAACATGGGCATACGTACTAACTGATCTGTTGCTGGGAGGCCGATATATTTCAGGAAAGTCGCGCTCATAGCTCCGCTCAATATCAAGCCAAAACCGATCAGCACGTAGCGCATCAGGGGGTGCCTGTTACGGAGCATACGGATCATCAGAAACAGAAGGCCTGCGTAGGTAAGTACGTCAACTCCGATGGGGACGTAATCCCAACCGGTGGGTCGGTGGGTCGGCATTCCGGGCGATGGCCCGATGAACAGTTCGGCCAGTAAAACCAGCACCGATAAGGTAAAGAACCGGACAAAGTAACGCGTCCATCGGTCTAAACGGGGTTGTTGCCGGGGCACTTCGAGAAGATGGCCTATAAAACGGATGTACGACACAATCATGCCATACTTCAGGAGCAGCGTGTAGGCAGAGAAAACCGTCGGATCGGGTGGCTGTAGGGCGCCTCCGAACCAGACACGGGTTGACTGCCATAGCCAGATGGCGGTTATCAGTAAATAAAGTGCGTACCAGCCATAGGGTGCGTCGCGGTTGAGCAGGTACTGCGCGAACGTAAACAGACTGATGAACAGTAACGCCCCCAGTGCGGCACTAAAAAACACCAGAACCGGCTGAGGGGTCTGGCTGCGGTTGGGCATCTGTATCGGATGAGTTGGTTGGTTCTGACTGACGCGAAGGTGGGATATTCCCGCTTGAAGCTGACCCGGTAGTAGATGGGTTCCCGATGAATCGCCGGTCATTCGGCTGTCGGAGTGCCGGGCCGCCGGTTCAGGCGCTTTCCCCGGCAACACCAATCCCTTCTCCTGCCCAAATACAGTAGCCCAATTCAGTAGTAAGGTCAGAAAAAGAAGCGGGCGCATACTATCATAGAATAATAGCCAAGGTACTGATAAGCAGACTTGTCATTCGTATTTATCCGGCTGAACAGTCTCTTCTTTTGAGTGAGTGGTCGTTTTTTTGAGTGAGCACCGCTGGCGACCGTTCACCCGCTTCGCTCATCACTTGGACGGCTCACGCGAAATTCTATACTACTCATCCTGCCCTTTTTTCAGCGCACTCGCAGCACCTCTACGTTTGGGGGAGTCAAAAAACAATACCCTCACCGCCATGATTCAGCAACGACCTCCTCCCGTTTGGCCAATGAGCCCATAACAACCGAAAATAGAAAAAACAGATTTTACACTTTACCAAACTTGTAACAACCATGCCAACACCAACAGTAATTGGAGCCATTCGTGTAAAATGGCTAGCCCTCGGAGGTGCTACCTCATTTTTGGGTGAACCTCAAACTAATGAACTCACAACCCCGGACAGGATTGGCCGATATAATCATTTTAAAGGAGGATCAATTTATTGGTCACCCAAGACAGGTGCCCATGAAGTTCATGGGGCCATCAGAGACAAGTGGGCATCACTGGGATATGAACGGTCCTTTTTGGGTTATCCACTAACGGATGAAACCAAAACCCCAAGTGGAATCGGTCGATTCAATCATTTTCAGGGAGGGTCAATTTATTGGTCACCCAAGACAGGTGCCCACGAAGTTCATGGGGCCATTAGAGACAAGTGGGCATCACTGGGATATGAACGGTCATCCCTTGGTTATCCTACGTCAGACGAACAAGATTTTTCGGAAGGGGGTCGTGTCTCGACATTCGAGCATAAGGCCATTTATTGGTGGCCTGGTATTGACCCAATCGAATTAGGCAATATCGTGGTGCGTTATAAAGGTCTCTATTGCTTTGGGGAAACGAACGAAGTTTCTGGTTCCGATGAACCGTATGCGATTTTGGGCATTATTCCTACAATCACCAACCAGACCACTACCATGCGTACCAAAATTTATGGAGATGTGGATGGAGGTGACTCAAGAGAAGACTTAATCGAACTGTATCGGGGCCTGCCCTATGGCTTACAGCTAACCACCGTGTTGATGGAACACGATCTGTCCGACCCTGATAAATATAAAGAAACCATCAAGGTCGCTGTTGATAAAGCCTCTGAAGCCATTGCAACAGGGCTAAGAGGTATTAAGATCGTGGGTCCCTTAATAGCGCCTGTCGGCGAAGCCTTGATGAAAGCAATTGCACCCGACGTTGTAGAAGCGTTGAATGATTTGGTGGGTGGTACAGATGACCATATCGGTACGGTAACGCTCTTGGTTAGCCCTAAAGATATGGTCCGTCTGACTGGCGTTAAACAACAAAACTTTCATGGCATTGAATGGCATTTAGACTCTCCACTTATTAGTGACAACGAGGCATCGTATAAAGTGTATGTAGATGTAGTCGCCGAGTAAACGTTCATCGAATGGTTATTAATCGTGGCGAAAGTTTTTGGGGAATTTAACACTATAGCACCTGGGTATTTGCCAGGTGCTATAGTGTGCCTGTTAGACGCAGTTCATTTCAAGGTTCGTCAACCAGGTAATAAGTATCGAGCGTTGGGTGGAATTGGTTCGCTCCTCCCGTTTTTCAGGGAATGGCCACCTCGCCCAGCATGAACAGACTCTTCTTTTGAGTGAGTGGTCGTTTTTTTGAGTGAGCTACTTCGCTGACCGTTCACCCGCTCCACTCAGCATTTCGACAGCTCACGCGAAATTCCATACCACTCATCCGGCTCTTTTTTCAGCGCACTTCCCGGTCTGCTACGTTTGAGGCTGTTAGCTGTAACCGCTTACTATCCACACCAAAGTTCGCGCTGGGTTACCGCTCGCTATAAACTGAGGCAGTTGACACAAGATTTATCACGATACCTGTTGCATGCTTCTACATTTGGGCTATGGTTGGACGCGTTGGTGTAGCAGTCAACCTATTGATAATCAATAGGTTGTTCTGGTTTTGTTTCATATGAACACGTATTGGATCTGAACTAGTCAACTGAACTTGCCCATGATAATACCTGTAAGATCCGCCATAGGCGTAGTCCTGTTCAGCCCGCAGGTACTGGTCTACCTGCTCGCCGAATTTTAGTAGTTAGTAACCGTTTGTAATCAATTCACAACTATGACTACTCATCCACACCAAGCCCCGTTTAATGGCAGATACTCCCGTTTATTCCTGGGGTACGCACACCTGTTCAGCTTTATGCTGGTATCGACCGCCCTCTACGCCCAGACCCATCTTGGGCAACCGCAACTGAACCCCGCGCCAACGGAGTTTGAGATGCACCTGATAGCTACGAAATCAGCGGAAAGAATAAGATTGGCTATCGATAATCCGCAGAAGAAGACAGTCTGCATTCAGCTACTAGACAGGCATGGACGCAACTATTATGAAGCGTTCGAGGCGAAATCGAAAATGGTTATCCCCTTTGATGTTTCGTCCGTTCCGCCAGGCATATACACCGTTGTTGTGTCTACGATAAGGGCCCGACACACGCAGACGTTTGTTGTTGAGCCGCCTGCACCCAAACGGGTTCGCCTGTATCCTGATAGACCCGAACCTGAGTTGGAGGTAACCAGCGAGGTACTCCTACGACACCGATGAGCGAACTTCCGATGCCAGCCACCTTCTCGGGGCTCCCGCCTACGCAGCACCTGAGCCCACCCTTTTCTATCCTTCCCAAAATGAAAACGTTCCTACTTCTAATTGGCCTAACCGCGTTTCTGTGCCAGGCCCAGGCTCAGACAACGCTGAGCGGGAGTATCATCGACGGAACTGGCAAACCAATGCCTTTCGCCAGCGTGGCCCTGCTCAACGCCCGCGATTCGAGCGTTGCTCAAAGCACGGCATCAGATCAGCAGGGGGCCTATGTGTTTGCGAAAGTCCGGGCCGGGCAATACGTCATCCGGGCCACGACTGTAGGCTATCAGAAAGTGCATTCACCTGCCTTTGATGTCGCAAACGAACCCGCGAACGTACCTGCATTGAGGCTGTGGGAGATGGCGGGGCAATTGAACACCGTGCAGATAACGGCCAAAAAACCGTTTGTGGAACAGCAACTCGACCGGATGGTGGTCAACGTAGCGAACAGCATCGTGGGTAGCGGCAGCACGGCCCTAGAAGTGCTCGAAAAGTCGCCGGGTGTTACGGTCGATTATCAGAACGAGCGGCTGCAACTGCGGGGTAAAGACGGGGTTATTATGCAGATCGACGGGAAGCAGACCTACCTCTCGGCGCAGGACGTGATTGCTATGCTACGGAGCATGTCGAGCGATAATATCGAGACGATTGAGTTGATTACTAACCCTTCAGCCAAATATGACGCAGCTGGCAACTCGGGCATCATCAACATCCGGCTCAAGAAAAACAGTAACGTCGGTACCAACGGCACGGTATCTATAGCGGGTGGCTCAGGCCGGTTCGACCGGGAGCGGAGTAGTCTGCAACTGAACAAGCGAACCAAAAAACTGAACCTGTTCGGTAATTACAGCCTGAACCGGGGTGGTAACTACTGGGATTTTCGGCTCAACCGCAACCAGCCCGACCCCAGTTCATCCGATGCCTCCCGGCGGAACATCGTCAGCCAAACCACCTATCTGACCTTTCGTGATGTGGGCCAGAACGCCAAAGCGGGACTGGATTTTTCGCCCTCAAAAAGCACAACTATCGGCGTCGTCTGGACGGGTTTCTGGAGCGATCACCGCGAAACCGGCCCCGCCGGAGCCAGTTTCCGCCGGAGTGAAGGCGGGCCGGTGTATCTGCAAACATCGACCAACAAAACCTACACGACCGTTTCACAAAACCAACTCATTAACCTGAATGTGCAGCATTCGTTCGGGGAGAAAAACGGCCGCCTTGGATTCGGCCAGTTGACTGCCGATTTCGATGTGGGCCATTTTAGCCGCCAGTATAGCAACAGCCTGCTCACGGAAACACTCATTGCGATTGGCGACGTCAGTCAACCCGTGGCTGGTCTGCTCATTACGCAGCCCTCTACTATCGACATCCGCACGGTAAAAATCGACTACAACCGGCCATTGTCGAACGGCTGGAAGATGGAAACGGGCCTGAAAAGCGCATCCGTAAAAACAGATAATGACCTGCACCTGAGCAGCGGACCCTCCGGCGCATTGGTGACTGACCCGGCGCTGTCGAATCATTTTCAGTACACCGAGCGGGTCAATGCGGCCTACGCCAGCGTGTCGGGCAAGTGGGGGACTACGAACGTGCAGGCAGGTTTGCGGACGGAACATACCCACTCGGAAGGCAACTCAATCACCCTGAGTCAGGTTGTCGTCCGCGATTACATGAAATGGTTTCCGAGTGTATTTCTATCGCGGCCTCTGTCACCTGACCAGACGCTGACCTTCTCGTACAGTTACCGCATCGACCGACCCAACTACCAGAATCTGAACCCGGCGCGGGGCTACGTTGATCCGTTTGCGTATTCGATTGGCAATGCTTACCTGAAGCCTCAGTTTACGCACGCGCTGGAAGGCAAACTGAGCCTGAAGAACGGCGTATTTGCGTCGCTGGGGGCCAATTATACATCCGATCTGATGTTTTTCACCATCCACGCGCTGGAAGGCAATAAGACCTACGTTACGACGGAAAATCTCGGTCACTCACAGGGCTATACGCTGACCCTCAGCTATCCGCTGACGGTGGTGAAAGGGTGGCAACTGCAAACGAACGTGCTGGGGTATTACAACCGCTTTCAGTATGACTATGAAGGAACGGTTCTGCAAATCCAGAATGTAGCGGGGCGTGTAAATGGCAATAACGCCTTTACGCTGGGCCACGGCTGGACGGCTGAACTCAACGGCTGGGTCAGTACCCCCGCCGTCAATGGCATCTGGGCATCGCCCTGGCTGGGAGCGCTGGATACGGGCGTCCAAAAGGTGGTGTCGTCGGCGCTAAAAGTTAAGTTCAGCCTGCAGGACGTGTTTCATACCAACCGGTTCCGCCCCAGTGTGAATACGCCGAATGGAAACCAGGCCGGTACTCTAACCTTCGACACCCGCGTAGCGATGCTGAACCTGACCTACACCTTTGGCAACCAGAAACTGAAAGGCGAACGGCAACGGCGCACCGGCTCGGATGATGAAACCCGGCGGGCCAATTAGGGCCGGTCGGTGATCCCCTAAAGCCAGCCTCCTACCAGTCAAAGACAATGCCTACAGAAACCCTCTCTTGACTATTGTGCATTGGCAACGCCATTGAAACTCAGCCGCGGGTTAACTAACCGGTTGGGTACCAATGGCGTTGCCAACCAGCTACTGTGTTCCTCGCCCGACGTTGTACCGGCAAAAGCGAAGCCTTTGGCCATTTTACAGTACTCGTTATACATTTTCATTCCCCCCTCTCTACTTTTGCGGGACGTCATTACCGGCTTTTCATGCTCACGACCCAGCGACTGACTTTTTCGTATTCGCCCACCCGGCCTTTTTCGTTTCCCGATGTCAGCTGTGCCGACGGTGATGCGCTGCTGATTCTGGGGCAGTCGGGCACCGGCAAAACCACCTTTCTGCACCTGCTGGCCCTGCTGCTGAAGCCTGAATCCGGCTCGGTCGTGATCAATACTACCGAGCTAACCATGCTTTCTCCGGCTCAGACGGCGGCGTTTCGGGCGGCCAACGTGGGGATCGTCTACCAGAAACCGCACTTCGTGAGTTCACTGTCGGTGATGGACAACCTGTTGCTGGCCAATTACCTGGCCAATAAGAAACAGGCTAAAGACCGCGCCCGGCAGCTGGCTTCGCAGTTGGGTTTCTCCGAACATCTGGGTAAGAAAACAAATCAGATGAGCCAGGGCGAGCAGCAGCGCGTGAGCATTGCCCGCGCCATGATGAACCAGCCCGCCGTTATCCTGGCCGACGAGCCAACGTCGAGCCTGGATGATGAGAACGCCAACCGCGTGATTGCCCTCCTGCGCGAACAGGCGCAGCAGATTGGGGCCAGCCTGATTGTGGTGACTCACGATCAGCGATTGAAAGATGCTTTCACCAACCGGGTAAATCTGTGAGAAAACTCCTGCTACTAGCCATGCTGCTGCCGCTGTTTGCCGGGGCGCAGAATCGAAAGAAAAAAGATTACCTCGTCACGCTCACCACCAACTTTGGGGTTATGCGCTTTATTCTGCATGACGAAACACCGAAACACAAAGCCAATTTCATCCGCCTCGTCGACTAGCTCGTACTACGATGGGCTGTTGTTTCACCGGATCATCGAGAAGTTTATGATTCAGGGCGGTGACCCGGAATCGCGCACAGCCGTGGCCGGGCAGGCCCTGGGCAACGGGGATATCGGGTACCTGGTGCCCGCTGAGTTGATGCCGACGCTCTTTCACAAACGGGGCGCGCTTGGTGCGGCCCGTAATGACCGGCCCGATAAGGCGTCGAGTGCGGTTCAGTTTTATATTGTGCAGGGCCGGGTATGGACTGACGAAGAGCTGCAAAAGCAGATAGTGCGTAGCCAGACCCGTGCGCCAGAGCGTGTCTTCACCGATGAGCAGAAACAGGTATACAAAACCGTTGGCGGCACCCCGCATCTGGACGGAAACTATACCGTTTTCGGGCAGGTCATCGACGGGATGGCCGTGATCGACAGCATTGCCAAACAACCCCGTAGCCCCAAAGACCGCCCCCTGGCCGACATCCGGATGAAGATGAAAGGGGAATGGATAAAGAAAAAGAAGATTACCAAACAGTACGGGTACATTTACCTGTAGAAACCAATCGGGCGGTCTCTACAGTCGTCAGCTTATGAAACAACGCATTCTTATCACCGGGGCCAACGGGTTGTTAGGCCAGAAATTAGTTGGACTGCTTGCCAACCAGCCCGACGTTGAGCTGTTCGCCACCGCACGGGGTGCCAACCGTCTGCCCGCTGCCGAGGGCTACACCTACCTGCCGATGGACATTACCGATCGCCAGCAGGTGCTCGATGTGATCACCCAGGTACGTCCCGATTCGGTGATTCACGGGGCCGCCATGACCGACGTTGACAAGTGCGAAGTGGACAAAGACGGTTGCTGGGCGCAGAATGTGACGGCCGTGGAATACATGGTTGAGGCCTGCCGGGCGGTGGGTGCGTTCCTCTGCCACGTATCCACCGACTTCATCTTCGACGGAGCCGCCGGGCCTTACACCGAGGAGGCCGAAGGAAACCCCCTCAGTTTCTACGGCTGGAGTAAATACGCCGCCGAGAAAGTGGTCATGAATGCGGGCCGGGGCGGCGGTCCGCTTAACTGGGCCATTGCCCGTACGGTGCTCGTGTACGGCATTGCCCACGACATGAGCCGCAGCAACATCATTCTGTGGGTGAAAAAATCACTGGAAGAGGGCAAAACGATCAAGGTGGTAACCGACCAGTTTCGCAGCCCGACGCTGGCCGAAGACCTGGCGGCGGGCTGTGCGCTCATTGCGCAGAAACAGGCAACGGGCATCTTCAATATTTCGGGTAAAGAGGTGCTCACGCCCCACGAAATGGCCCTGCAAACGGCCGACTACTTTGGGCTCGACAAATCGCTGATTACCGAAGCCACCGCCGCCACGTTTCAGCAAACCGCCCGTCGGCCGCCCCGCACGGGCTTCATCATCGACAAAGCGCGCACCGAACTGGGTTACAGTCCCCGTAGTTTCAGCGAAGGCATTGCCCTGCTGGCCGGGCAAATGGCGAGTCGATAGGAGAGGAGCGTATGGCGAAGAAAAAACCGAAATACTACGTGGTCTGGCAGGGGCGCGAAACGGGGGTTTTCGATAGCTGGGAGGCCTGTAAAAAACAGGTCGATGGGTTCGATAAGGCCTTATTCAAGTCGTTCGACAGCAAGACGGAGGCCATGAAGGCCTACACCGACAATCCGCGCCGGTACGTTGGTAATACCCCCAAAAAAGCCCCGCAGCTTAAACTGTCGGATCTGCACCGCCCGCCCATTGAAGACAGTGTAGTGGTCGATGCCGCCTGGAACACTGCTACCGGCGACATGGAGTACCAGGGTATTTACCTGCCCACGCGTGAAAAAATATTCCACCGGGGGCCGTACCACGATGGTACCAACAACATCGGCGAATTTCTGGCCATTGTGCATGCCCTCGCCCTGCTGGATCAGCGCAAGAGCAACCTGCCTATCTATTCGGATTCCCGAACGGCCATCAGTTGGGTGAAAAAGCAGAAGGCTAACACCAAACTGGACCCCACGCCCCGCAACGCCGAACTCTTCGACCTCATCGAACGCGCCGAAACCTGGCTAAAAACCCACCGGTTCGCCAACCCGATCCTGAAATGGGAAACCACCGAATGGGGCGAAAACCCCGCCGATTTCGGTCGAAAATGAAGAAAAGGCGTTGACACGGAGATACAGAGGTCACTGGATCAAACTTATAACAGGTTGATTGATAGCGCGTTATTTATCCGTAATTTCTGTTTCGCTGGGTTGAGCCCCTCGTCTTTTTTCAAAATTAGCCAGTGGGCCTTTACAAATCCGTAATAAAGCCCTACGTTTGCATCGGCAAATCGGTGCTACCAGCTCCTGCTGAATCCCCCAGGTCTTGACAGAAGCAAGGGTAGGTGGTCGTAGCGGTGAGACATTCGATTTGCCTTTTTTTTTGCCCTTTCCTCAGCCATGCAGGTTCTCGATACCCTCACCTCCACCTTCAGAGGTACGTTCGGCGAAACGCCCACGCTCATTCAGTCACCTGGTCGCGTCAACCTCATTGGCGAACATACAGATTATAACCAGGGCTTTGTGTTGCCGGCGGCCATTGATAAGGCTATTTATCTGGCCGTTGGCCCCCGCACCGACCAAAAGCTGCATTTCGTTTCGGCCGACCTGAACAGTACGTATCAGGGAAGCCTGACCGCCATTACCCATAGCTCGAAAGGCTGGGCCAACTACCTGCTTGGGGTAATCGATCAAATTCAGAAAGAGACCACCTTGCCCGGCGGCCTCAACGTTGTGTTTGGCGGCACCATCCCCATCGGTGCAGGCCTGTCGTCGTCGGCGGCCCTGGAGAATGGCGTGGCCATGTCG
The DNA here is from genome assembly GCA_963750355.1 of uncultured Cytophagales bacterium. Classification (GTDB taxonomy): domain Bacteria; phylum Bacteroidota; class Bacteroidia; order Cytophagales; family Spirosomataceae; genus Fibrella. The sequence continues at coordinate 98,077 of CAVVQL010000008.1, forward strand.
CTGAATCATCTGTATAATCTGGGCATGGAACCCGTGCCGATGGCGTTGCTCGCGCAGCGGGCCGAAAATCAGTTTGTTGGCGTGCAGTGCGGGATCATGGACATGTTTGCCTCCATGATGGGTCGCGTTGGTCAGGTAATCAAACTCGATTGCCGGTCGCTCGACTATGCCTACGCGCCGATGACGATGGATGGTTTCCGTATCGTGCTCTGCGATTCGCGGGTGAAACACTCGCTGGCCTCGACGGAGTATAATACGCGTCGGCTCGAATGCGAAGCGGGTGTAGCGATAGTTCGGGCGGCGTTGGGCGATGAAATTCAATCCCTGCGCGACGTGACGATAGACATGCTGAACACCTACGTGCGCGATCAGGAACCCTTGCTTTACCGCCGTTGTGCCTACGTGGTGCTCGAAAATCAGCGTCTCCTGAATGGTGTAGCCGATCTGGAAGCGGGTAATATCGAAGCGTTCGGGCAGCGGATGTACGAAACGCACGAGGGATTGAGTAGGTGGTACGAGGTAAGCTGCCCTGAACTGGACATACTGGAAGATATTGCCCGTGCGCATCCCGGTGTGCTGGGTGCCCGCATGATGGGCGGGGGGTTCGGAGGCTGCACCATCAACCTGGTGCGCGAAGACGCCCTTGCCGATTTTGAGCAGGTGGTGAAGCAGAAATATGCGGAACGGACCGGAAAACAAACCTTACTTCATGAATGCCGCATTGAGGCCGGTACACACGTGATCGAGTAGCTCACCGCCGCCGGCCGCTTCCGCTTTTGTGCTGAAACGCTTCAGGCCAATGACATACTTGTCGATTCGTGGCCCAGGTGAAAACAGATAACTTATTTTTGTCACACAACATAACTCTACTATACACGCATGAAATTTTTCATTGATACGGCCAACCTCAGCGATATTCGCGAGGCACAGGATATGGGAATCCTCGACGGGGTTACAACGAATCCCTCACTAATGGCCAAAGAGGGCATCACCGGCAAAGACAACGTGATGCGTCACTACAAACAAATCTGCGAGATTGTAGAGGGTGATGTCAGCGCTGAGGTGATCGGCACTACGTTCGACGAGATGGTGCGCGAAGGCGAAGAACTGGCCGAACTCGATGACAATATCGTGGTGAAGATTCCGATGACCAGAGATGGCGTGAAAGCGTTGAAGTATTTCTCGGAAAAAGGAATTCGTACCAACTGTACGCTCATTTTCTCCGCTGGCCAGGCGTTGCTGGCGGCTAAAGCCGGGGCTTCCTACGTGTCGCCGTTCGTGGGTCGTTTAGATGATATCTCGACCGACGGTGTTGAACTGATCGAGCAGATCGTGACCATCTACCGCAACTACGGCTACACCACCGAAGTGCTGGCCGCGTCGATCCGCCACCCGATGCACGTGATTCAGTGCGCCGAAATCGGGGCCGACGTTATGACCGGCCCCCTGAGCGTCATGACCGCCCTGCTCAATCACCCCCTGACCGATATTGGCCTCGCCAAATTCCTTGCCGACCACAAAAAGGCGGGAACAATGTAATTGCGAATTAAGAATGCAGAATTAAGAATTAAGAATGGCTTCGCACGTTACCTGTTGGGTCAATGAGCGAAGCCATTCTTAATTCTTAATTCTTAATTACCTTACCCCATGTTCAATTCCGATCCCGTTCTTTCGCTGTACCAGGCCGATATTTTTCAGGACACCAAGCTTGTGCTGGGCGATGTATCGTTTGATATTTACAAGGGCGAGTTCGTGTACCTTATCGGCCGAACGGGCAGCGGTAAAACATCGCTGCTTAAAACGATGTACGCCGATCTGTGGCTACAGCATGGGCGGGGAAAAGTGGCCGGATTTGCGCTGGAGAAGCTTAAACCCGGTGATGTGCCGTTCCTGCGCCGTAAAATTGGCATTGTGTTCCAGGACTTTCAACTTTTCTTCGACCGGAATGTAGAGGAGAACCTGAAGTTTGTGCTTCGGGCGACGGGCTGGACCGATAAAACCAAAATGGGCAACCGCATCTCGGAGGTGTTGATGCAGGTTGGCCTGGGCACCGCCCAGAAACGAATGCCGCACCAATTATCCGGCGGTGAACAGCAGCGGATCGTTATTGCCCGCGCCATGCTCAACGAGCCCCTGATCCTGATTGCCGATGAACCTACCGGCAACCTCGACCCCGCCGTTGCCGATCAGATTATGGCTGTGTTCAAACAGATCAATAATGCCGGTACGGCCATTCTGATGGCTACCCATAACTACGACCTGATCCACAAATTTCCGGGCCGCACCCTGCGTTGCCAGGATGGGCAGGTAGTTGAATTACACGGCTAGTCGCTGCCCGTCTGCTTCCCTTTCCGATAGAACCCAATTGAAACGGGATTACCCGTTTTTCCTAAGCCAACCCCACTCGGTAGCGGGGAACAAACAAGGCGCTGTTCCCGTTTATTAGGTGGATAAGACGGCATACTTTGTTTAATGTTTTTTGCTAAAGATTGAACAAAGCCACTCTTTCCAGGGTTTATTCGGTATCATAGCACTCCTCCGGGCGTAGCGCCAACGCGCTGATTACCAACGCACTCAGGTCTGCCTGTGTTGTACACATACTTTGTAACGACAGGTTGGATCAACTGGATTTGATTCAGAACTACACATGACGGAAACTACTGGGGCAAGCCCCCCCCGCGTAGCTGTGTTCCGTAAAGAACACTTCAACGCAGCGCATCGTCTGAACAACCCGAACTGGTCAGACGAAAAGAATGAACGTGTCTATGGCAAATGCAACAACCCGCATTATCACGGCCACAATTACGATCTGATTGTGCAGGTTAACGGTCCGATTGACTCGGAAACAGGCTATGTGATCGACATGAAGTACTTGGGTGAGCTGATCAAAACGCATGTTACCGACCGTTTCGATCACAAGAACCTAAACCTCGATACCGACGAATTCCGCGATCTGAACCCATCGGCCGAGAATATTGCCATCACCATCTACAATATACTCAGAGTCCAACTAGAGCCTTCGCTCGATCTGAAAATTCGTCTTTATGAAACCGAACGGAACTTCGTTGAATACCCTATCAACTAATGGCACCCTGCCAACTAATGGCATTCACCTGAACGGGCATCATCACGGCCTGACCGATGAACTAGTGGACGACATGGGTGATAACCACGCCAGTGCGAACCTCGATACGCCCCTGCGTGACGATGCATTCGAGCTGGACGATGCCCTGAAAATTGATTTAATTGAAGAACATTTCCGCGAAATAATGACTATTCTGGGCCTCGATCTCAACGACGACAGCCTGAAAGGTACGCCCCGCCGGGTGGCCAAGATGTACGTCAACGAGACGTTCAAAGGCCTGAATCCCGCCAACAAGCCGAGCACCACGCTGTTCGATAACAAGTACCAGTATAACCAGATGCTGGTAGAGCGTGATATTCTGGTGCAGTCGTACTGCGAGCACCACTTCGTGCCCATCATGGGTAAGGCACACATCGCCTACATTTCGAGTGGTAAGGTGATCGGTCTGTCGAAACTGAACCGGATTGTGCAGCACTTCGCCAAACGCCCGCAGGTACAGGAGCGCCTGACGATGCAGATCGCCGACGAACTGAAAAAGGCCCTGAAAACCGAAGACGTTGCCGTCATCATCGACGCGGCCCACCTGTGTGTGTCGACGCGGGGCGTGAACGATACGGCCAGTTCGACACTAACGGCCGCCTACAGTGGCAAATTCGAAGAAGAAGCTACCCGCCAGGAATTCCTGAAGTATGTGGGCATGAAACCAACAATTTAGGTGGTTCAACGTTTAACGCGGTCCGCCGCTGCGGTCTAAAGTCCAACGTTGCGTTGCTGACCAGCCACAGGTTGATTAGCAGCGCAACGTTGGACTTTAGACCGCAGCGGCGGACCGCATTAAACCTTGAACTCTACAAGCTACAAGCACTTTATGCAAGGCAAGAATATTCTCATTATCGGAGCCAGTTCGGGCATTGGCCACGCACTGGCTCTTTCGCTTCAACAGCAGGGAGCCACCCTGTTTACCGCCGGTCGCCGGCAGCCCGAAGGCATCACCTCGACGCACATGCACTGGGATGTTACCCAGCCCGCCGCCGATGCCCTGAATCAACTGCCCGACACCCTGCATGGGCTGGTGTACGCCCCCGGTACCATCAACCTCAAGCCGTTTCAACGCCTGCAGCCCGAAGACTACCAGGCCGATTTGCAGGTGAACGTATTGGGCGCTATTTCGGCCATTCACACCACCCTGGCCCTGCTGAAAAAGTCGAAAGGGGCCAGTATTGTGCTGTTCAGCACGGTGGCGGCTAAACTCGGCATGGGCCTTCACTCGTCGGTATCGGTCGCCAAATCGGCGGTGGAAGGGCTGACCAAGTCGCTGGCGGCGGAGTTTGCTCCCTACAACATTCGCGTCAATGCCGTTGCCCCTTCCCTGACGGATACGCCACTGGCCGAGTCGAAAGGATTGCTGGGTACGCCCGAAAAGCGCGAAGCGGCCGATAAACGCCACCCGCTCAACCGCATTGGCACCCCCGAAGACATTGCGGGGATGGCCGCTTACCTGTTGGGCGATCAGGCCTCGTGGATTACCGGCCAGATCATCGGTATCGACGGCGGCATGGGAAGCTTGAAGTAAGGGGTTAATTTCTTGGTGAATTGCTGACGCACGGCCCTTCGATCAGGGCTCAGCAATTCACCAAGAAATTAACCAGTCTACATCATCCATCACCCTTTACCCTTTCAACAAATCCCGTATATCGGTGACCAGTTTGTCGATTTCGAGGGGTTGGGTGCCGTTATAAACCCCACGGATCCGGCGGTTCTGGTCGACGAGGATTAGGTGCTCGGTGTGGAGAAATTCGGTTGAATCGCGGGTAAATCCGATGGCCTCTTCGGCGAAATACGATTGCCGGGCGAGGGTGTAGATCTGGCCCCGGTTGCCGGTGAGCAGGTGCCATTTGCCCGGAATAACGCCCTTGCTCCCGGCATAGCGGCGGAGGCGTGGCACTGAGTCGAGCCAGGGAGTAACGCTGAAGGATAGGAGCGCAACCCTCGGTTCGGTCCGAAACGTGTCCTGCACGGCTTTGAGCAGGTTCGTCATTTTGGGGCAGACGGTGGGGCAGGAGGTAAAGAAAAAGTTGGCCACGTAGACCTTACCCGCCACTGCTTCCTGCGTAATCACCTGATTGGCCTGATTGCGTAGTGAAAAATCAGCGATACGATGGGTGATTTTCTGGTTTACCTCCGCTGTACTGCTGAGCCAGACCGGTGTAAAATCGGGGGTGTTGTAATAAGGTACCGCCTCACTGGCCGACGTTTCTGCCTGCTTCTGACAGGCGATCAGCCCAGCCACCAAAGCGACGACAAGGCTAGTGCGAAACAGTGATCGAGTCCCAGACATTGACACAGTTTTTAACGCCGGTGAACCCGTAGTGCCGGCCATGGCGAGACGCGTAATTCGCTTTTAAGCTACCGGTATCGAACCACTGCCGTTGCGGGCCGTTTTCCTGCCCTTCATGGTAGTGGCCATCGAGCGCCGGTTGGCCGTTGGCATACCATTCTTTTCGGCTTCCTTCGTACACATCGTTCCTGAACTGATACACGAACGCCCGTTTCCCCGACTCATACCAGCCGCGCTGTTCGCCTTCCTGCCACCCGTTCTGATAGTGGCGAATCTCCTTTAGCTGACCATTGGCGTACCATTGGCGATGCAAACCTTCGGCTTTACCGTGCAGGTACGCACCGACAAAAAGGGTATCGCCGGCAGTTGCGCGTTGGTACTGATAGCCGCTGAACGGCTGGTTGTTGAGCCATAATTCCCCGTTGCGCCGTTGCCAGCCCGCCGCGTCAGCCGATACCAGCACAGTCGGAATGGCGGGCGTACCGGCCTTCTCTGGCTGACAGTGACAGAGCAGCATTAATAGCCCGAACAGGCCGATGCTATTGCGTAATGGTACCCGCTTTGCCATAAAATCCGCTGCCATTCAGGTATGGGTCTTCGGCCGTGATGTGGTAATGATAGATGCCGGTTGGGTAGTCGGCGGTAGCGGCGGTATGGCCGTGGTACTTGTCCAGATCGGCGTTGGTGATGGTCTTTCCATTTTCGGTGGGGCCATACACAGGGAAGCCGTCCAGCAGAAAGCCCAGCAAAGCGTCTTTTCCTTTGGCCCTGGTCAGGTACGTTGGCTCGATGTGGTAGTGATACTGCCCCTGCTGCTGCGGGTGGCCGTAGTATTGATCGAAGCCGTTTATCTCGTTGGTGAGCGCGGCTCGCTGGGCCGCATACTGGTTGAAGAAAGGAACGCCATTCAGCGAAACCCCGATCGCGCCCAGTGGCGTTTCGGCATGGGCGGCATCAGCGGCGGGGTTCATGGGAAGTTTGAAGGTCAGGTTAAACTCGCTGATCCGGTTCGGGTTGGTGGCGTACTTCGTGTTTGTGCCGTTGTAGGCTTCGTACAACGTACTTTCCCACTGTGTTCCCTGGTAATACGGGCTTTTGTGGTCGGGCCGCCCCTTCGTTTTGATGACGATAGTGGTGCCTTCTACATAAATTTCGGTGGCCCCGTAGATCTTCTGGTAAACCGCCGGTACACCGGTGCCCACGGTTGTGGTCGTGCTCGTGGTACCGCCGGTCGTTATGGGCGTAACCGGGTCAGTTGTCTGCTTGCATGCAATGAAGGTCAGCAGGCCGAGAGTGAGTGCCAGGCTGCCACTACCGGTAAGAAGTTGAATTCGGGTCATTGGCGTATTGCTTTCTGGTTTAGACGCTTTTGCGGGCGGGTTCCTACGGACGCGGAGGTAAATGTTCCGGTGGCCCTTCTGGTCGACCCGGCTCATCCGGTCGGCCAACTTGTGGTCTGTTGTGATTGGGTCTGGGTCGGCGTGGCTGACGGCCGAACAGGCGACTGAGGTCGCTGACCAGGGCCCTGAAAGCAGGCTGCTGGTCAGGTCGGCACAGGGCCTTTATTTCCTCGAAATGAGCAAAATTGAGTTCGGCCTGCGCCCGCTGGTTTTGGGCGATCTGGCTACTGAGTGCACGGGCCTGCATGGTGTCGGGCGGGGTTTTTTCCAGCAATCCGTAGTAGTCGCGGTACAACTGCACCGATTGCTCGGCCAGTAGACGCGTCTGTTGCTGATGCGCCGCAATGAGCGTTTGGTACTGCTGCTGCTGTCGTGAATCGAAGTGAAGCCGCTCAATGAGGATGCGCGATGGCCCGTCCCCGTCCGGGGGGATGGGCCGATTGGGAGCGCGCTGTGTACGGGATCGTAGCAGCAGAAAGCTGATAGTGACCAGATTGAGCAGCAACAGGCCAAGCACGGCCACCGTCAGTAATTTTGTCCGCTCCATAGGTCGTAGAGTTGGTTGGTAGCCGGGTAAAGGTGCAGGTCGGTGATCACCGTATTCAACTCGTTACTGCCTGAATTGGCCTCACCAGCCACGTCGGCGATAAGTTGCCAGTTGAGTAAGGCCAGGAAAATAAACGAGGCCGCCATTAGCCACACCAGCTTAGCCGGGACGTAGGCCATCGCCGCACTGGTGACCAGCCGATTCCGGATGTTGGCAAAGAGAAACGGGTTGGGCTCGGTCCGCTTCAGCCCGTCGAGGCTACCCAACACGTCGTTGCTCCATTTTTCTGCTTCGGGTTCCATAGCCAGTTAGACGATAGACGGTTTTACATTCCTACGGCCTGTATGCTTTATACCAGCCAGCCAGTTGTTTCTTCAGGGCAGCGTTGGCCCGTTGCAGCAGTGATTCCACCGCACCCACGCTGATGGCCATGACATCGGCGGCCTCCACATTGCTCAGCCCCTCAAGGCGGGTGAGGATATAGGCGGTCTTCTGCTTGTCGGCTAGGGTATCGATGGCCCGAAAAAGGATTTGGGCGTTCTCTTGCTGTTCGAGCACTACGCCGGGATGTACTCCATCGGTAGGTTCGTGTTCGGTCGCGCCGGTCTGCGGATTGAACAGGCTGGTCAGGAACGCAAATCGTTTCCGGCGCTGCTGATGCTTCAGAAAGTCGAGCGATTTGTTGACCGTGATGCGGTAGAGCCAGGTGGTCACGCTGGCGTCGCGGTTGAAGGTGCCCAACGACCGAAACGCCTCTACGTACACATCCTGCGTAATTTCTTCGGCATCTTCGCGGTTGCGTACGTAGCCGAGGGCGGTATTGTAGACTCGCCCTTTGGTGGCTTCGTACAACTGCTCGAAAGCGCTTTGGTCTCCCCGCCCGATGGCATCCAGTACAAGCAGCAGATCGGGCGGTTTGGGCATTACGGATTGAAATACGCCCCCAAATCTACATTACCGCCCGTAAGAATAATACCAATTGTTTGCCCGGCGAAGTCGTTTTTATACTTGAGTACAACCGCCAGAGGTACGGCGCAGGAGGGTTCGATAATGATCTTCATGCGTTCCCACACCAGCCGTTGCGCCGCCCTGATCTCCAGGTCATTAACCAGCCGGATGTCACTGACATGTTGCCGAATAATGGCCAGGGTGCGTTCGCTGAGGCTGGTCAGCAGACCATCGGCGATGGTGGCGATGTACGGTGCCTGCTCGACGTGGCCGCTTTTGAACGATAGAATGGCGTCGGCGGCGCCTTCGGGTTCGCCCGCAACAACGCGGGTGGCCCCGCCGGAGAGATAGTGAACCGCCAGGGCCGTTCCGCTCAGCAGCCCCCCACCACCTACCGGGGCCATGATCACATCAAACGGCCGACCGGTGGGGTTATCTGCCATCAGCTCAATGGCGGCGGTGCCTTGTCCGGCAATGACCCGGTCATCATCGAAGGGGTGAATCAGCGTGGCCTGGGTCCGGTTCATCACCGCGATCACTCCGGCTTCGCGGGCGGGTAAATTCGGTTCGCACTCGATCACCTCGGCACCGTAGCCCCGAACGGCGTCTTTTTTCACCTGGGGTGCCGTGCGGGGCATCACAATGTAGGCGGGCATCTGCAGCTGCCGGGCGGCGTAGGCAAGGGCCTGCGCGTGGTTGCCCGACGAGTGGGTGGTAACGCCGTTTTTACGCTCAGCGTCTGTTAGTTGCAGCGCCGCATTCAGGCCACCGCGTGCTTTAAAGGCCCCGATTTTCTGAAAATTTTCGCATTTGAATACCAGGGTAGCCCCAGCCAGCTGATCGATGGTTTGGTTGGTGAGGCAGGGGGTACGGTGTATGTAGGGACGGATGCGCTCATGGGCGTCGCGCAGGGTTTGCAGGCTTATCATTGGGGTATCGGGTTGCGTTTGCGACCCAAATCTAACAAATTGCCCCCCGAAAGGATTTACGATGTACGAGCGGTCCGCCGCTGCGGTTACGAATTACGATTTGCGCGCTGCTGAATCACGATTCGGTTACTTTGTGGAGTCAAATCGTAATTCGTAACCGCAGCGGCGGACCGCTCGTATATCGTAAATCAGAATGACAACAACTGTAACACCAACGCGGCCACCGGCAACGCTGCTCTTCATCTTCGGCGGCAGCGGCGATCTGAACTTCCGCAAGCTCACGCCCGCCCTGTACAACCTCTTCCTCGATAGCTACATGCCGGAGCAGTTCGAGGTAATCGGCATTGGCCGCACCGCGTATACCGATGATACGTATCGGGAACGACTGTTGGAAGGTATCGAGGAGTTCTCGCGACGGAAAAGCGGTCCTGACAATCAGTGGGCTACGTTCTCGTCGCATATAAGCTACCTGCAAATGGACGGTGGCGATGCCGCCGCCTATCACCTGATCGGCGATCGGGTTCGTAAACGCGAAGCGGAATGGGTTGGGCCGGCCAGCATTATTTTCTACATGTCGGTTGCGCCGCAACTGGTGCCGGGTATCGCCACCAACCTGAGTCAGCTGGATTTTTGCGGCGACAAAAGCCGGGTTCGTATCGTGGTTGAAAAGCCCTTTGGCCACGACCTGCAAAGTGCCCGCGAGCTGAATGCCCTGTTGCTCAACCAGTTTGCGGAAGAGCAGATCTACCGGATCGACCACTACCTGGGGAAAGAGACGGTACAGAATATCCTGGCCCTCCGGTTTGCCAATACGCTCTTCGAGCCGCTCTGGAACCACAACTACGTGGAGTATGTGCAACTGACCGCCGCCGAAACGGTGGGTCTTGAAGGGCGCGGTGGCTATTACGAACAGTCGGGTGCGTTGCGCGATATGATTCAGAACCACCTGCTGCAACTCCTGTGCATGGTGGCGATGGAGCCGCCTACCTCCTTTGAGGCCGATGAAATCAGGAACAAGAAGGTAGACGTGCTGCGGGCCATGCGCCGGATTGCGCCCGACCAGGTTGACCAGATTGCGGTGCGGGGGCAGTACGGAGCCGGTGAAAAGGACGGCGGTTCCGCGTCTGGTAAAGAAACCCCGGCCTATCGGAACGAGGAAGGCGTAAACCCGGAATCGATGACCGAAACCTTTGCCGCCGTCACCTTCTTCTGCGACAACTGGCGGTGGGAGGGAACACCCTTCTACGTACGGACGGGTAAGCACCTGGCCGAAAAATCGTCGGTCATTACCGTGCAGTTTCGGCCCGCGCCCCATTACGCGTTCCCCGCTGCGGCCACCGAATCGTGGCAGCATAACTGCCTGATTATCAGTATCCAGCCCGATATGAACATTCGCCTCCGGTTCCAGGCAAAACGTCCCGGTCAGACCCTGGCCATTGATCCGGTCGAGATGGAGTTCAACTACAATACGTCGTTTACCGAGCAGCAGCCCGAAGCCTACGAGACCCTGCTGCTCGACGTGATGGCGGGCGACCCAACGCTGTTTATGCGGGCCGATCAGGTCGATGAGGCGTGGCAGATCGTGATGCCTATTCTCGACCATTGGGCCAGCCAGTCTGACCCCGCCGCCATGCCAATGTACCAGCCCGGCAGCTGGGGCCCCGACGAGTCGACGGCCCTGATCGATAAAGCCGGATTTAGCTGGTTGAATGAATAAAGATGGAAGGGTTCTGAGCAGGTAGTCTCGGGAAGCTCGAAGACATCCATGACATTCTATGACCATCACCATCGCCGATACCCCCGCCGCGCTGGCCCAACAGGCCGCTGCCTGGGTGACCGATTATGCCGAGCGCCTGTTGCAGCAGCAGGACCGGTTTACCATTGCCCTGTCGGGCGGCAGCACGCCCAAAGCCCTGCATGAGCTGCTGGCCCAGCCGCCCCTGCGCGATCGGATCGACTGGAACCGGGTGCATGTGTTCTGGGGCGACGAGCGGTTTGTGCCGTTGACCGACGAGCGAAACAACGCCCGGATGGCCTACGATACGCTCCTGAATCACGTACCGGTGCCTGCCTCGCAGATTCACTTGATGAGGACCGACAGTTCGCCCCATGAGTCGATGGCTGAGTATGACCAGCTACTCCATCAGTATTTCGATGGGCATCCGCACACCTTCGATCTGGTGTTGCTGGGTATGGGCGACGATGGACACACGCTCTCCCTGTTTCCGGGCACAGCCGTGGTGCATGAAGAGCAGGCCTGGACGAACGCCTTTTTTCTGACGCAGCAGGATATGTTTCGCCTGACTCTGACCGCTCCGGTGGTGAATAGGGCGGCGGCGGTGCTGTTTCTGGTAGCCGGTGCCAACAAAGCCGATGCCCTGCACGAAGTGCTGCACGGCACGTATCAGCCCGACAAATACCCCTCGCAGCGAATCAAGCCAGCTTCTGGCGAACTGGTCTGGTTTATCGATAAGGCGGCTGCGGTTAATGTGTAGATTTTATCAACAGAGAGCCACAGAGAGGAGTCGTTTAGTCGGACTCTTTCTCTGTGGCTCTCTGTTGATAAAATCTACTGCTGGGCTCCGAAATCGTTGACCCAATAGTGTTTATAGGTACTGGTAGTCGTGTAGGCATACCCCACACCCACTTCTTTGAACGCCGGATTCATGATGTTGGCGCAGTGGCCGGGCGATGCCAGCCAGCCATCGACAACCGAGCGGGCCGTAGTGTAACCCGCGGCAATGTTCTCTCCGGCGGTGCGCCAGATGTATCCTTCACGCGTCATCCGGTCCCAGGGTGCCGAGCCGTCGCGGCCGGTATGACTAAAGTAGTTGTATGTCGCCATGTCGAGGGCAAACTTGTCTGAGGCTGTATTCAGCTTTGCATTGAGCGCCAGAGCGGGCGCAGCTGCGTAGGTTTTCGACCCGCACTGGCACGACTTTGACCGGGCTGCATTCAGGTACGTTAAAATCTCCTGCTGCAGCGCTGGCGACGCTGCACGGGCACCCGATGGCCTTACTGCGACCAACCCCGTGACGATGCCCGACGAGCTGGCAGTGGTGCCTTCGGCCCGAAGGCTTGTCGACGAAGTAGCCACCGGCGTTTGTTCCTGCACCGAATCCAGCACGTTGTCTGACTGGCAGGCGGCCAGACCAAATAAGGCGATCAACAGCCCTAACGACTTTTTCATGTATATACGATTATGTGTTCATGCGTACAACGGAAACAGGCCGCATCTAGTGCCTGAATGGGCAAAAGCAGTACCGCCTTTTGTATCTTGCCACTAAATAAATGTTTCCCATGCGCTCACTTTTTACCTTTTTCGCCCTACTGCCATTCCTGGTCTGTGCACAAACCACCACGATCCTGCCTGAGCGCGAGCGGGCCCGAATCATCGACGACCTACTGGAAGACCGGTTCACGAATTTGCTGCCCCAACTCATGCGCCGCGAAGGCATTGATATGTGGGTGATCATTTCGCGGGAATACAACGAAGACCCCGTCCTGAAAACGATGCTGCCCTCGACCTGGCTATCGGCCCGGCGACGCACGATCATGGTTTTCTTCGACAAAGGGGCAACAGAAGGCGTAGAGCGGTTGGCCATTGCCCGCTATGACGTAGGTACGTTGCTGAAAGGTGCCTGGGATATCGACGTGCGGCCCAATCAATGGGACGCGCTCTCGGCTATCATCGCCGAGCGGAAGCCGAAAAAAATTGGCCTGAACCGCTCGGCCAACTACGCCCATGCCGACGGGCTGACGGCAACCGAACAGGGCGAATTTCTGGAAAAACTACCCGCAGAGTACCAGAAACGCATTGTGTCGGCGGAAAAGCTGGCGGTTGGCTGGTTAGAAACACGTACGCCGAAAGAGATGGCCCTGTACCCGATGATCTGTCGGTTGTCGCATCAGATTATTCAGGAAGGCCTGTCGGAGCAGGTTATTCAGCCGGGCGTAACCACGACCGACGATGTAGTCTGGTGGTTCCGGCAGCGGATCACTAACCTGGGACTGGATACCTGGTTTCACCCCACGGTGGATGTACAACGGGCCAGCTCAGACGATTTCAACCACCTGCGTACCTTCGCCAAACGCCCCGAAAAAGAAGTGATTCAGGCGGGCGATCTGCTCCATGTCGATTTTGGTATCACGTACCTGCGGCTCAACACCGATCAGCAGCAACACGCCTACGTGCTGCGCCCCGGCGAAACGAGCGTGCCGGAAAGCATTCGGAAGGCCTTTGCGCAGGGAAACCGCTTACAGGATCTGCTGACCGAGCAGTTTGTGGCGGGTAAATCGGGTAATCAGCTGTTGCTGGCCGCCTTGGCCCAGGCTGAGAAGGAAGGCATCAGGGGCACTATTTATTCGCACCCCATTGGCGTTCACGGCCACGCCGCCGGACCAACCATCGGCCTGTGGGATCAGCAGAAGGGCGTTGCCGGTTCGGGCGATTACCCCTTGCAGGCCAACACGGCCTACTCGATTGAGTTAAACGCCGCCGTCGAGATTCCCGAATGGAAGAAAATGGTGCGCATCATGCTGGAAGAAGACGGCTTTTTCGACGGCAGCAAGTTCCGCTACATCGACGGCCGCCAAACCGAAATCTACACCATTCCCCGCACGCTTGACTACGTTCGGTAGTCTACGAAAAGATGCCATGCAGGATCGCCATCAGGACGTTATAGCATTCTCGCCGTCCGGGTTCATTGTGAACAAGGCTAGCGGGCCTGCGTCCTCCCAGGCTTGGTATGTGGCTATTGAGCCAGTCCTGGTAATCCTCAACGTTCTCAAATACCTCAAGCCCTGTCTGATACAGTATTTCGGGCGTGACCTCGTTTGGTGGACCAATCATCAGTTGACAAGTTAGTTACGTAAAGCTCATGAATGGCATGGCGAAATACAAGCTCGACTCTACCTTTGCGGCGTATAAAGCGTGACCGAACGACAGTATCCTGACACTTTGCAGCCTGTCGCTCGTTCACGCATTCACTCTTTCACTGTTTATCAATGGAGTTCCGGATAGAAAAAGACACGATGGGCCAGGTACAGGTACCGGCCAATGTGTATTGGGGCGCGCAGACGCAGCGGTCAATCGAAAACTTCAAAATCGCGCAGGACATCAACCGCATGCCCCGCGAGATCATCCGGGCGTTTGCCGTGCTGAAGAAAGCCGCCGCCCTCACCAACCTCGACGCCGGTGTGTTGCCCCAGGATAAGTGCGACCTGATTGGCCGGGTGTGCGACGAAATTCTGGCGGGTGAACTGGCCGATCAGTTTCCGCTGGTGGTGTGGCAAACGGGGTCAGGCACGCAGAGCAACATGAACGTGAACGAGGTGGTCGCCTACCGCGCCCATGTGCTCAACGGTGGTTCGCTGATGGACGAGAAGAAGGCCATCCACCCCAACGACGACGTCAACAAGTCGCAGAGCAGCAACGATACCTTCCCGACGGCCATGCACATTGCGGCCTATCAGGCGCTGGTGGAGGTGACAATTCCGGGCATCAAAAAGCTGCGCGATACGCTCGACGCCAAGGCGAAGGAGTTTATGCACGTGGTGAAAATTGGCCGTACCCACTTCATGGATGCCACGCCGCTGACGGTCGGGCAGGAGTTTTCCGGCTACGTATCGCAGCTTGACCACGGGCTACGGGCGATCAACAATTCGCTGGCCCACCTGAGCGAACTGGCGCTGGGCGGTACGGCCGTTGGCACGGGTATCAACACGCCGCCGAACTACTCGGAGAACGTAGCCAAACACATTGCCGACCTGACAGGGTTGCCGTTTGTAACGGCCGAAAACAAGTTTGAAGCCCTGGCCGCCCACGACGCCATTGTGGAAGCCCACGGTGCACTGAAAACCGTTGCCGCCAGCCTGATGAAGATCGGTAACGACGTCCGTATGCTGGCGAGTGGTCCACGGGCGGGCATTGGCGAACTGTATATTCCCGACAATGAGCCGGGCAGCAGCATTATGCCGGGCAAGGTAAACCCCACGCAGTGCGAAGCCATGACGATGGTGGCCGCGCAGGTGATGGGCAACGATGTGGCGATCAACATCGGCGGCATGAACGGCCATTTTGAACTGAACGTGTTCAAACCGGTGATGATCTACAACTTCCTGCACTCGGCCCGCCTCATTGGCGACGTGTGTGTGTCGTTCAACGATAAGTGCGCCGAAGGCATCCGCCCAATCGAAGCCAACATCGAGAAGCACGTACAGAACTCGCTGATGCTGGTGACAGCCCTGAACACGAAGATCGGTTATTACAAAGCCGCCGAAATTGCCCAGACCGCCCATAAAAACGGCTCGACGCTGAAAGAAACCGCCGTTTCGCTCGGCTACCTCACCCCCGACGAGTTCGATCAGTGGGTGGTGCCCGGCGATATGGTGGGTGGGGTAGACTAAGCCACTTTTCCTGTCAAAAAAATAAGTTGGAAGAGCAGTAGTATCATTCCGCCCGCTCTACAAGCCGCTTACTTTTAGTTTGCGGCGGTACACCTTGTCTTTGCAGGTCACGTAGAGGATATCGAAGTTTTTGCCGCCGAAGCATAAATTCGAGGGGTAGTCGGTTGGCAGCGGCAGAATCGCGTTGACGCGGCCGGTTGGATCAAGCACCTGAATGCCGAGCCGGGTGGCTACATACACCCGACCTGCGCGGTCGCATTTCAGGCCATCCGACCAGGCGTTTTCGGCGGTGTCGGGCACGTGAACCCAGCCGTAGCGTTGCTTGTTGGTCAGCGTTCCGTTGGGCAGTACCTGATAAACCCAGATCCAGTGCGAGGCCGATTCGGCCACGTACAGCTGCTGCTGATCGGGGGTGAGGGCCAGGCCATTGGCTACCTTTAAGCCCATGGCAACGCCCCCACTGTCGACCACTACTTTCTCGCCGGTTGGCCTGATCAGGTAAATTTTACTGGGTTTGTCAAGGCCATCGGGCGCGGTAATGTACATGTTCCCGTTTTTGGCGACGATCAGGTCATTGCCCGTCAGGCTGTCCAGGAGCACCGTTTCCTTTTCGGTTCCATCATAGCGGTAGATTTGTTTCGTACGGCTCGACACCGTGTAGCGTTTGCCGTCGGGCCCAAAGGCCGTGCCCGACGCCTTTTTAGAATCTGAATTAATGACGACCGGCCTTCCGGATGGGGCTACTTTAAAGGTTTTTGCGTTCAGCACGTCCTGATAAAACACGTCTCCCGCCGCATTGGCCGCCGGGCCTTCCGTGAAGGAATAGCCGTTGCCCACCAGTTCCCAGCCTTCGTTGGGCAGGAGAATATCGGTTAAAAAGGGATTCTTCGTGGGGCCACCCGTTACTGGTTTGGGGTAGTCCTGCCAAAGCCACCGCATCGCCTGCGGAAAAACAGCCGTACCATGCGCCCCACTATGCCCGCCTTCGCCCCAGACGTGATTGACGGCATAGCCCGCGAAAGTGAGGGCCCGCTCCATGGTCTCGTTGGCTTTCCACCAATCGCCCACGAAATTGTTCAGGTCGTTGGTCCCGTCCTGCAAAAACACGCGGATAGGCTTCGGTTCATACTTGCGAATCAGCGTGGGGTAGCGGTCGGCACCCCGCAGCGAAACGTAGGTGCCAATGGCGCTGAATACCCGCGAAAAAGCCTCCGGATGCTCCCAGGCCGCCGTAAAGGCGCAAACGGCCCCGCTGCTCGACCCGCCAATGGCCCGGTCATTGCCACTCGTCGAGAGCCGGATCGCCCGCCCGTCAGCCGTTGTTTGTTTTTCCACGTCGGGCAGAATCTCCTCCAGAATAAAGCGGGCATAGGTATCGCCCAGTCCGTCGTACTCGAAGCTCCGGTTCAGCCGGTCGTGGGTTGGGTCGCCCTCCACGACCCGGACGGTGCCCGGCATGACGAAAGACCCCGATGGTGACGGGCATTTCCCGGCGGTGAATCAGGTTGTCGAACACGGTGGGTGCTTTCCACTGAATACCGTCCTGGTTGACGTACACGCAGGCGGGCTTGTCAGGGCGATACTGAGCGGGTACATAGATCCAGTAGTCGCGCCGGGTGCCGGGGTATCGGTTGGAATCCTGAAACGTACGTTTGATGATCTCGCCTTTAGGCACACCAGGCTGCTCCATGGAGGCTGAATCCAGCACGTACGATTCGGCAGGTGTTTGCGCCAGGGCGGCGAACTGCCCCAGAACAAGGAGGATGAGGAGTCGTTTTTTCATAGGAGATAGGAGAGGGTGTCTGCTGGTTTAGGCCAAAAGTGCGTACTGCTCAACAAGGTTAGTATATTTTCAGCCACGACCAAATGGTGGCCCGATTTGGTCGTGGTCACGTTTGTACGTACTTTTTTGCCGACTAAGCAACCCACCCCTGTATGAACCCTATAAGCCCTGAACCATCACTGGCCGCCCGGAAAGAGCAGCAGCGGAGCGAACTGTATCGGCTACTGGGCCGACTACCCGACCGACACCGGCCCCTGACGGTCAGCCTCGAGTCGACTCGCCACACCGATGAGTTGCTTATCGAGAGGCTGGTGCTGGATCTCAATGGTGTAGAACCGGTACCCGCGTACTTCACCCGGCCCAGGAATTTGTCAGCTAAAGTCCCCGTTGTTTTGTTTAATCATTCCCATTTCGATCAGTACGCGGTGGGTAAGGCTGAGTTTATCGAGGGGCGACCCGACATGCAGGACCCACCCTACGCCTTAGCCCTGGCCCGGGCGGGCTACGCCGGGTTGTGTATCGACCACTGGTGTTTTGGCGAGCGGCAGGGGCAAAGTGAGCCTGATACGTTTAAACAGATGCTGTGGCATGGGCAGGTGCTGTGGGGCATGATGGTGTACGACAGCCTGCGGGCCCTGGATTACCTGCATACCCGGCCCGACATTGATACCCAGCGCATAGCCACCCTGGGCATGTCGATGGGCAGCACCATGGCCTGGTGGCTGGCCGCGCTCGACGAACGCATCAGGGTGTGCATCGACCTGTGCTGCCTCACCGATTACCAGTCGCTGCTGGAAGCGAACGGGCTGGGGCTGCATGGCATCTATTACTACGTGCCTGACCTGCTAACTCAGTTTACCACCTCCGGCATCAATAAGCTTATTGCACCCCGGCCCCATCTGAGCCTGGCCGGTCGGTTCGATCCGCTAACACCTGTGGCCGGGTTAGAAAAGATCGATCATCAGTTGCAGTCGATCTACCAGCAGGAGGGAGCGCCTGCGGCCTGGGAGCTACGCATCTACGAGGCTGGTCACGAAGAGACAGCCGCGATGCGAGCCGATATTCTGGCCTTTCTGGCAACGTGGTTGTGACGCTTCAGGCCCCCGGTACCTATACCCGTCCTGCCCTGGTCACTCATTTACGGCTCTGTACTGGCTGGGTTTTTTGTAGGCAGGCGGGCATCTACTTCTTTTCGCCAGGATTGTAGTTTCTGGTGCAGTTCCTTCACTTTAGCCGGGTTTGTTGCTGCCAGGTTTTTTTGCTCTCCCAGGTCAGTAGCCAGGTTATATAGTTCCAGCCCGCGCCCCTCCTCAAACCACTCGATCAGCTTCCAGTCCCCATCCCGTACGGCCGAACCAGGCGAACCGCCCTGATTACCGTAGTGGGGATAATGCCAGTAAATCGGCCCCCTTGTCATGGGTTTGCCGCGCAAAACGGGTACCAGGCTCATTCCGTCCCGGTGCTGCTGAGGCAGCTAGGGGCAATCCCGTCATCTCTAACAGCGTAGGGTAAAAATCGGTACTCGTCACTACCTGATCGCTCGTTTGGCCTGCTTTGGTAACCCCAGGCCAGACAATAATCAGTGGCTCCCGGATACCCCCTTCATAGAGCCAGCCCTTACCCGCCCGCAAGGGAAGATTAGACGTTGGATGGCCCTCGGCCGTCGACAAGCCCCCATTATCGGCCATAAATACCACGATGGTTTCCTGCTCGATATTATTCTCGCTTAGCGCGGTCAGCACCTTCCCGACGGCCCGGTCCATCGACTCAACCATGGCACCATACACGGGCAGGCACTGGTTGAGGCGTACTTTTTGCTGGCCTTCCTGCCCCCACTGATCCTCCAGTCCCAGGCGTTTCTTCTTCTGTATGTACTTATCGAGTAGGTCCTGAGGAGCCTGCAAGGGGGTGTGTACGGAGTAAAACGAGAGGTAAGCCAGGAATGGCCGAGCCGAACGCGGCCCGACCGAACGCGGCCCGGACTTATGCTGCTTGATAAACGACACGGTCTCGTCGGCCAGTCGGCTCGTTAAGTTTTCACCTGGTGGTCCATCCGCCAGACGGGGGTTGGCGTAGGGAGCAAAATAGCCTTTACCCTTCGGGGACCCGGCGGCATAACCGCCCTTGTTGATATCAAAGCCCTGGTTTTCGGGCCAATAGTCGGCTGTTTCACCCAGGTGCCACTTTCCCGCAAAGAAGGTGTCGTACCCATTTTGCTTCAGCGTTTCGGCCAGGGTAACTTCGCTTAGCGGCAGATTTTCTTCGTAGGGGGCGGGCAGCAGTGGTTTATTTTTTGTCCAGTGATTGCTCACGGTAGAGGGCTGGGGCGCCCCAAACCAGTCGGTGGTGTGCAAACGAGCGGGGTACTTACCCGCCATAATACTGGCCCTGGTGGGCGAACAGACCGGACAAGCGGCGTAGGCATTGGTGAATTTCACTCCCTTTTTTGTGAGGGCATCGATAGCGGGGGTTTCGTAAAAACTGCTGCCAAATGCGCCTAAATCCCGCCAGCCCAGGTCATCGACCAGGATAAAGAGGATATTCGGCTTGTTGGCCTTAGGCGTTTCCGTTGGTTCAATGAAGCCCGCAAACAGGGTCGGAACGGCCAGGAGTAGCACGAACAGCACCTTTTGGGTAAGATATGTCTTTTTTGAAATACGCATAAGGCGTTCTCGATGTCAAATTGATTCCGTAAGCGATGGCGCTGTGCTGTCTTTTCATTGGTTATGTGAACCAACTGCGTCGAGATAGACCGGTATAATCAGATAAACGTTAGCCGTTACTGGTCTACTAATCCTGCCTGATGGTATTCCACCGGTTGGGGTGTGTTCGGGTGTATTCTTTGTCTTCCAGCAAACCCATAAAGAGGGGGTCGCTGAGTTGATTACTCCACTGACTAGCCTTGCTTTTCAACTCAGAAAGGGCTCTCTCGTCCAACGGTGCCAGGTTCTGTTTCTCCTCCATATCGGTTTTTATATGAAATAAGAAATCGGTACCCGGCTGCGTAATCATCTTCTCATTCCGCGACCTTACCGCTAACCGCATCTTATCAAAGTTGCGCCAGTACAGGTAAGTATGCGGAGATGTCGTATCGGCTTTGGTCAGGTACGGTATCAGGTTCACCCCGTCAATGGGGTTTTTGGGCTTCACGCCTGCCAGTGCAGCGGCTGTAGCAAATAGATCGAGCGAGATAACGGGCCGTGAAAAGTGGCTGCCCGCCGGAATTTTGCCTTTCCACTGCACGGCGAACGGCACCCGAATACCACCCTCGAAGAAATCACTTTTCTTGCCCCGCAAGGGGGCATTGTTCGAGGCGTTGTCGGCTAAAGGGCCACCGTTGTCCGACAAGAAAAATACCAGTGTGTTGTCATCCAGCTTCAGTTCTTCCAGGGTATTCAGCAGGCTCCCTATGCCATCGTCCATGGCACTAACCATGGCCGCATAGGTACGCCGACGGGGGTCGGTGATGCTGGCGTACCGGCTCAGGTATTTCTCGGTAGCCTGCAAGGGCGCATGGGGCGCGTTGTAGGCCAGGTACAGAAAAAACGGATTCGTTCGGCGGGTGCGCACAAACCGGACCGCTTCGCGCGACAGGGCGTCGGTGAGGTAGTCTGTTTCAGACACCCAGTTCGTATTGTGCATCAGCCGGGTCCGGTAGTCGTCAGATTCCGCTTTTACCCCCGACAGGTCGGGCAGGTCGAACTCCTGGGGAAAGTACCGATGCCCCCCGCCCAAAAAGCCGTAAAACTCATCGAAACCGCGTTTGTTGGGGTGTAGCGTTGGGTGACTGCCCATGTGCCATTTCCCGATGATGGCCGTTGAGTAATTTGCCCGTTTCAGCAGATTGCCCATCGTTTCTTCCGATAGGGGCAGGCCCATGGCCGGGTCGTTGGGCGCCAGAAGCGGATTGCGTGAGAAGCCGAACCGATCCTGGTAACGACCCGTCAGCAACCCCGCCCGACTGGGGCCACAGACAGCATAAGACACATACCCTTCTGTGCAAATCACGCCATTTCGGGCCAGGCGGTCGATGTTGGGCGTACGGATATCCTGGCTACCCTGAAAACCGACATCGGCGTACCCCTGGTCGTCGGACAGGATAATAATAATGTTCGGGGGCTGAGCAACCGGCGCAACCGGCACGGAGAATCACACCATGCGTACCCGAAACCAACAGGCAACAAACTAACAGGATTGGCAGGATTATGTTCATACAACTTTTTTAGGATGGACTGATTACCTGCTGGCAGCAATCACTCGGTGAAACAACGGGTAGACCGATTGATTGTGGTCAGAGTTACCTAATTCCAGGCCGGATTCTGAACCAGGCTTTTGTTCGCATCCAGCTCGGACTGAGGAATTGGGAAGACCTCGGATTTCTTACCCCGATAAACGGGTTGGTAGCCACTCACCTTGTCGCCGATTGCCCGCTGATAGGCCGCTTCTATTTCGCCCCACCGCTTCACGTCGAAGAACCGGAGGCCTTCAAAGGCCAGTTCTACGCGCCGTTCGTGACGGACAATGGCTCGTAGCTGGGCCTGCGTGAGATTGGTGCCTTCAACGCTTTCAACAGTCGGCATTTTCACGCGGGCCCGTACCTGATTCACCAGCGCGTACGCGCCTGCCAGCTGGTTGGTCTCTACCAGGGCTTCGGCCCGCATCAGCAGCAGATCGGCGTAGCGGATGACATAAAAATCCTGCCCACCCGCCGAACCAACGCTAATACCAGTGGCCGATGCACTGCTACGGATGTATTTCTTAAGACCAAAGGTCGTTGCCGTGTTACCGGTAAATACCCGGTTGAGGTCCGTGAGAAACACGTCGTTTTTAAAGTAGACAGACGCCGACAGCCGGGGGTCGCGGTTATCTTTTGGCGTTGCTGATTTGTAGAGGGGCGATTTCGTAATGGGTAGCCCGTCGGTGGCATAATACGCATCGACCAGGTTGCGCATCGGCTGTAGGTTTACCTTTGGGATTCCCAGGAACGTAGCCGAAAAGGTTTCACCGTTGTCGGATTGGTTCTGAACAAAGCGAACGGAGAAAATAATTTCCTTCGACTGTTCGCCTGCTTCGGTAAAGAGCTGCCCGTAACTACTGTTCAGGCTGTAGCCCAGGGGCAGTACCTGTTCGGTCAGTTTCACCACCTCGGCATAGTTGCCGTTGTACAACTGAAACCGGGCCAGTAGTGACAGGGCGGCTCCCTTGGTGGCGTAGCCGTACAACTCGGCGGGGTAGGTGGCGGGCAGCACACCGCTGGCAAATGTCAGGTCGGCAACGATTTGAGCCGCTACTTCCTGGTAGCTATTTTTGGGTACATAGGCTTCCTGAAGGTTCTGTACCTTCAAAATCAGGGGTACGTCGCCGTAGTGAATGGCCAGATTCATGTAGAACAACGCCCGCAGGAAACGGGCCTGCCCCAGATACTGCGCTTTGCTGGTTGGCGCTGAGGCTGGCTTCGCTGATCCGCTCAACGTTGGTAATCACGTTGTTGGCCCGCCCTATTCCCTGGTAGTTAGCCGTCCAGAAAGCTTTGAAAAAATCGGTGGACGGGTCTGTCCGGGCTTCTACAAAGTCACCCGGTCCTTCAAACTTGTAATTGTTGAACGTGTTATCGGCAAAGCTATCGTGCTGGGGTAAGCCGGCCGTACCGTTCAGATTGCCACTGTAAAGCACCCGCGACTGGAGCGTTTCGTAGACGCCGTTAATCGCAAACTGAACGTCTTTTTCGGTTTGCCAGAAGCTGTCTGCGGTCAGTTGGGTCAGTGAGCTTCGCTCCAGGAAGGTCTCCTTACAGCTGCCGAGCAGCAGCAGCGGGAAGCAGGTAGAGTATCTTTTTCATGGGTTCAGAATTTAAGGTTTAGGCCAGCTGTGTACACTTTGTAGAGGGGGGTCAGCCGGTCTGTGTTGGTGCCCGATGCCCGCTCAGGGTCGAAGTTTTCGAGTTTGGTGAACGTAGCCAGATTTTGGCCGCTGACGTACACGCGCAGCTTCCGGATAAACGCTTTACTGCTGATCGTGGCGGGAATCGTATAGCCGACTTCCAGGTTTTTCAGCCGTAGAAAGGAGGCATCCTGCACGTAAAAATCGGAGAATACGGTGTTGTTGAAACCGCCCAGGCGGGGCAGGGTAGCAGATGGGCTCTCGGGCGTCCAGCGGCCGGTCCAGTACGACAGCGCGTTGTTGCGGTCGTCGGCCATGGGCAGCTGCCCGTTGCCGTTGAAGATGCGGTCGACCCGGCTAACGCCCTGAAAGACCAGGCCAAAATCGAAGCCGCGATACAGCAGATTGGTCGTAAAGTTGTAGATCAGCCGGGGGAATGGATTGCCGATCACCACCCGGTCGAAGGCATTGACCAGCCCGTCGGGCTTCCCATCAGGGCCCGATAGGTCGGCATAGCGGAGGTCGCCGGGTGCCGTGCGAGAGGAGCCAAACTGAACGGGCGCACTTTTCACCTCTTCTGCGGTTTGGAAAACGCCCAGGGTTTGGTAGCCGTAGTAGGCATTGAAGGGTTCGCCGATGCGGATAATGGTGTTACCGCCAATGGTTTCTTCCCCGCCCGGCCCCAGGCTCGTTACCTTGTTGTCGGCCATGCGGGTTAGGTTAGCCCCGGCAGTTCAGCCGTCAGGCCGCCGAAATTTTCCTGGTAGTTGACGGATAGTTCCAGGCCTTTGTTTTGCAGTTGGGCGGCATTCTGAGCGGCCAGATTCGTCACCCCAATCGAACTGGGAATGGGGAAGTTGGTGTACAGGATGTCGGTACTGTTCCGAACAAAGTAGTCGGCGGTCAGAGAAATCCTGTTCTGAAACAGAGCCAGGTCAAGCCCCGCGTTGAACTGCCGGATGGTTTCCCAGGTAATGCTGGGGTTGGCCAGACTGGTCAGGGCTACGGCTCCTACCACTACGTCGTTGCCCAGCACATAGTCGAGACCGGTATTGTAGCTTTGCTGGTAGATGTAGTTTCCGATGCGGTCGTTGCCGCTGATACCCCAGCTAGACCGGAGTTTGGCGTTGGTGATCCAGTTGAGATTAGCCAGAAAGGACTCCCGCCCCAGGTTCCAGCCCACCGAAACCGAAGGGAAATTGCCGTACCGTTTGTTGGGCCCGAACTTCGACGAGCCATCCCGGCGCAGGTTCAGTTCCAGCAGGTATTTCTCGTTGTAATTGTAGTTGACCCGCCCGAAAAACGACTGCCAGGCAACTTCAGATGCCCCGCCGTTGAGCGGTTGGATTGAGCACCCCGCCCCCGTTAAACTCCTGAATGGTATTGGACGGGAAACCCTGCAATGATCCCGAAAAGCCATCGTCCTTGTCGTAGATAAGGGAATGCCCGGCCATAAACTGCAGGTTATGGCGCTGGCCGAGGGTGGTTGTGTAGCGAAGGATGTTCTCGTTCAGCAACCGATAGTTGAGCCCTACGCTATTGGTCAGGGTGTTGACCAGCGACTGACCGACAATGGCACCGGCTGCGTCGCGGGTGGTCAGGGTAGGCGAAAAATTCGAGTTGTTCGTAACGTCCAGGATCAGGCTACCGCTGGTTTCGGCGATCAGTCCGGTCGCCAGCCGGGCCGACACCCCAATGCGCTCGCTGACGTTGATGCGATCCTGCTGATTGTCGCCCAGGATGCCGGTTAACAGCGGGTTGGTGCTCGGATAGGAGAAGTTGACATTCTTGTACGCCCCATCGACAATGCCAAACTCGCCAGTTGAGTAGTAGGCCGGGATGGTGGGCGACGACCGCTGAAACTGGTTGATGATGCCCGTTTCGCCCGTAATGGCGTCGGCCCCGCCCGATGGCCCCCTGAACGTCGACCAGAAGGCATTCGTCACATTGCTGATGGTGAGCCACTCGGTTGGCTTTTGTGCTCAGGTTAAGGCCCAGGGTGTAGCGTTCGGACTTGAACTTGCCCCGCACGATCGCCTGCTGGTTGAGGTAGCCGAGCGATACGCGGTAGGTCAGGTTGTCGGATCCGCCCGAGAACGACAGGTAGTGGTTCTGGATAGGGGCATCACGCAGGGTTTCGCGCGCCCAGTTGGTATTGGCATACTGGTCGGGCTGCGAGCCGGTACGGATGGCTTCGAGGACCTGATCGGAGTAGCGCAGGGGCGCGGTGGGTCCGTTGGCGTTGCGGTCGCGCTCGTTGCGCAGCGTAGCGTAGGTCAGGGCATCCAGGTACTGCGGTACCACCGTTACCCGCTGAAAACCGGTGTAGGCGTTGTAGTCGACGGTTAGTTTGCCTGACTTTCCTTTTTTGGTGGTCACCACGATAACGCCGTTGGCTCCCCGTGCCCCGTAAATGGCCGAGGCCGACGCATCTTTTAGTACCGAAATACTCTCGATGTCGGACGGCGACAGGTTGTTGAACTCGGTCAGGCCGCTGTACTGAATGTTGTCGATAACAACCAGGGGAGTGCTGCTGCCAAAGGTGCCAATGCCCCGAATGTTGATGGAGGAGGCGTCGGCCCCCGGCAATCCGCTCGACTGGGTGAGCTGCACCCCCGAAAAACGGCCATACATCAACTGCGAACTGTTGGTAACCGGCAGGTTTACGGCTTCATCGAAGCGGATGGTTTCAACAGCTCCGGTCAGGTTCAGTTTCTTCTGCTGGCCGTAGCCCACCACCACCACTTCGTTGAGAACGGCTACATCCTCCTTAAGCCGGATGTTCAGGGTAGTCTGGGTGCCCGCCACTACTTCCTGCGCCCCGTACCCGATCAGACTAATCACCAGGGTGGCCTGGCTCGACGGTACGGTTACCAAAAATCGGCCTTCGGCATCGGTGACTGTACCCTGGTTGGTACCTTTCACGGTGACAGACGCGCCGGGTAGGGTGGTACCGTCGGCATCGGCAACGATAATGCCGGTTATTTTTTTGGCCGTCTGCGCCTGGGCGGGGGCGACGAAGGTAACGAGCAGCAACAGCAGGCCATAAAGTAGGCGACGCAGGCTCCCTTGCCTTGAATACATGTAGATTAATCGCATACAGGATTGGTGGTTGATTTTGACCTGTCAACTTATGAAAAGCCAAAATTCACACCCTGTCCTGTAGGAGCGAGGGGGTAATCGTTCAATTAAAAGGTGAAATAATTCAAACCAGCTCCGCCGCTACCCAATAGGCCGCTCAGACAAAGGGGCAACAACGTGCCCGGCGAAAGTCAGGTGGTTATGCCCTCGGTAACTTTGGCGCGGTACTCGGAAGGCAGGCAGCCAAACTGCTGCTGAAACGACTTTCGGAAGTGCTTGTAATCGTTGAAACCGACCTCGAAAGAAACCTGACTGATCTTCAGCTCCTGCTGCAAAATGAGTTGGGCCGCTCGTTTGAGTTTGACCGAGCGGATAAAGCCGGTCAGCGAAAGGCCCGTCAGCGATTTGATTTTTCGGTACAGGGTAGACTGGCTCATGTTTAAGTGCTCCACCATGATCTCAATACCAAACGCCTCGTTCTGAAGGTTGTCGTTCACCAGTTGAATGGCTTTGTCGATGAAGATAGCATCCAGATCGACCTCGTTGATTTGTTGCGTGTCGGGTTCGAACCGTACCCGGTTGAAAAAATACTCCCGAAGTTTTTTGCGGTTTTCCAGAATCGTGTGGATTCTGGTTTTGATAACAATCGGATTGAACGGTTTGGTGATGTAATCATCGGCCCCGGTTTGTAACCCACTTACCTCGTATACGACCGACGAGCGGGCGGTGAGCAAAATGACCGGAATGTGCGACGTGGCCATCTGCTGCTTTATCTCCTGACAAAAGGCAATGCCATCCAGTTGCGGCATCATCAGATCGCTGATAATCAGGTCGGGCAGTTCGCGATTGGCTATCGCCAGCGCGTCGAGGCCGTCGGCGGCTTCGATAATGTTGAAATCGTCGCGCAGCAGCGACTCGCAGGTAGGCCCGAATGTCGTCGTTATCATCAACCAGCAGCACGGTTTCTTTTTTATCTGACTGGATGCTGCTGCTGACCAGCAATGCTGTTTCGGGCCAGGGCTGCTGCGCTGCTGCGCTTAGGGTTGGGTTGATGGTGGGCGCATCGCTGCCCGGTTCGGCCTTGAGCAGCACCGTGAAGCAGGTGCCGCTGTCGGTTTGGCTGCGTACGCTGATCTGACCTCCGTGCAGGTCGATGATGTTTTTGGAAAAAGTCAGCCCCAGGCCGCTCCCAATCAGGTTGGCCGTTTGTGCGTTACGTACCTGATAAAACCGGTCGAAAATCTTACCGATGTCTTCCGCCGACAGGCCAATACCGGTATCCTGAACGTCGATGCCCACGGCATCGCCCTGCCGATACACCCGGCACTGCACGGTACCGTTTTCGGGGGTGTATTTGAAGGCGTTGGACAACAGATTGCAAAGCACAATTTCCATCTGCGTCTCGGTCGAAGTCGACGGGTGCCTCGTCCAGCTCGGTCTCGAACGTGTAGTTGATGTGTTTGCTGTGGGCAATGGGCCTGAAACTAAGGAAAACCTCCTGCGTGAACTGCACCATGTCGCTCCGAACCAGGTTGAGCGTCAGCAGTCCGTGTTCCGATTTCCTGAAATCGAGCAATTGGTTAATGAGGTTGAGCATCCGTTGGGCGTTGGCCCCCACCAGTACCAGTCTCTCGCGCAGGTCCCCACGTAGGTTCGCATCAGCGAGTATTTCGGCCACCGGACTCATGATTAGGGTGAGCGGGGTTCTGAACTCGTGCGAAATATTGGTGAAAAAGGTAAGTTTGGCTTCGTTGAGGTCGTGTTCTTTCTCCTTCTCAATCTGCACAATGCGCAGGTCAGCCTTCAGGCGGGCCTGCCGACCAGATACGTTCCTGACCAGCAGCAGCACCCCACCGAGCAGGCAGGCATAGGCCATAAACGCGTACCAGCTCAGCCAGGGAGGCACCCCCACCACAATGGTCAGGCGTTTCTCCGGACTCCAGTCCTGGTTGTTCCGGCTGGCTTTTACAAGCAGTTCGTAGGTGCCCGATCCCAGCCCCGTCAAACTAATCTGGCTTTTGTTGCCCATATTGACCCAGTTATCCTGGAAGCCCCGCAGCATGTAGACATAGGTAATGTTGTCGGCCCCGAAAAAGTCGTTGGCCGCATAGCTCATGGACACGTAATTGTGTTTGTAGCTCAGGGCAATCCGGTCAGCATACTGGATGTCGCGGGTCAGAACGACCTCCCCATTGATCGGCTCGCCGACATTTACCGTTCGGTTGTTGATGACCAGTTTCGACCAGACCACCCTGGGTACCGTAAACCGGGTGCCAATGTCGCCGGGTCTGAACGCAATGATGCCGTTGCTGCCGCCAAAATAAAGTTCACCGGCAGCGGTCTGGGCCGATGAGCCAATATGAAACGAATTGATCATAACCCCGTCTTCGCGAACGTAGTTGATGAAGCGTTTATTTTGGGGATTGTAGCGGGCGATAGCGGTGGTGGTGCTGAGCCAGAGTTGCCCGGCAGGGGCGGTTTCAACAGAACAGACAAAATCGTTGGTCAATCCATTTCGGGTGTTATACAGGGCGTTGAGTCGCAGCTTTTCGTTCTGAAACAGCAACTCGGCCAAACCCAGCGGGGTGGCCAGATACAACGTATCGTTTCGGATCGCCAGGGCATTGATGATGACACTGGGCAACGTTTGGCTCAATAGCTGCTGATGCGGTATAAACGCGCCCGTTGCCCGGTTAAGCCGGTTAAGCCCGGAGTATGTAGCGAGCCAGATGTTTCCCTGGTTATCCTCTTTGATCTGGTTTATACGGTTGTTTTCCAGGGCTAGCCGACCGGGTCTGCCTTCTGCGTAGACGGTGCAGTGCTCCAACCGGGGGTCGGAGGGGAAGTGCGTCATTTTCACTCCTTTCTGCTGCGTACCGAGCCAGAGATTTTGTTGGCTATCCACCAGAACAGCCGTAATGTTTTCACCCTTGAAGGCATGAACTACCTGCCCGAACTGGCCATTTTTGATCAAGTAAAGCCCCTGGCGGGTGGTAATAAATAAGGTGTTGGCGTGTTTGTAAATCGCGTTGATTCGGGTCTTGGGAATCTGACCAATTCGCTCAA
Source organism: uncultured Cytophagales bacterium (assembly GCA_963750355.1). Lineage (GTDB taxonomy): Bacteria > Bacteroidota > Bacteroidia > Cytophagales > Spirosomataceae > Fibrella. The sequence goes on from CAVVQL010000008.1 coordinate 127,542, forward strand.
ATCGATCGGAGCCAGCCAGTTGTCGGTAAAGCCCGTCGGCAATTGTACCGACCAGCAAGTCGCCGGTGGCGGTCCGGTGCATAGCCAGGATGTTGTGGTCGGCCTCCGACAGTTGTTTCGCATCCGCAAGGAGGTGAAACCCTTTGTTGGGATACAGAATCAGCACCCCCCCGTAGGCCGTACTCAACCAGGCAATGCCATTTGGGTCAATATCGATTGCCACGATCATTGCGTGGTTGACGTTGCTGACCTGGCTTCCCTGAGGGTTCGTGTCGATTTTCTGAAACGTCGATACCGTTGCGTCGCTGATATAAAGCCCATCTCCCCAACTCCCCAGCCAAATACGATTTTTTGAGTCGATGGCGATACTCTTCACGAAGGAAGCGGCGAAGTTGACCGGTACCTGGGAAATGGTCTGGGTCGCACCATTGAAACGCTGAAGATGAACCGTACGGCCCTTATTGCCCACCATCCAGAGCGCATGCCGGGTTGGATCGTTGACAATGTCATAGATTATATGCGGGGTTGGGAAGCGTACCCGCCGGGCCTCGGAAGGGTCGTATTTGAACAGGTCACTGCCGGAGACATACCATATAGCACCGTGTTCGTCGCGAATAATCCTGAAGATGGGACTAGTCGATGGGTAATGCATCAGGACTTTCTGCTGAGCGATGTCCAGCACGAACACCCCTTTGCTCCAGGTACCTATCCAAATATTGCCCCGAACGTCCTGATTGATGGCAATGACCTGTAGGTGTCGGTGGGTACTATCCGTAAACAAGTGATTGAGGCTGCGAATCTGGTTGGTTCTGACATCGAGTACCGAGACACCCCCGCTTTTGGTGCCAATCCAGATGTTGTTGGCTTTATCTTTAAAGAGCGTTTCAATGTTTTCGTTGCCCAGGCCCAGGTACTCCGGGCCGGGTCGATAGCTTTTGAACGAGTAGCCATCATACCGGGATATACCCCCTTCCGTGGCAAAGTACTTGAGGTTATTGTCGTCGTGAACGGTACGGGTAACAAAATTACTGATCAGCCCTTTCCCAACGTCGAGCGCGTCAATGACAAACTCCTCCGAACCGGCGGTGTCGCCTGGCTGTGCCTGCACAGCGACAGAAACGAAGGGTAATAACAGAAATAGCAGGGCACTATAAATCGGGGACTTCATGAACGGAATCAATGTCTGGTTACTCGGAATAGGCCTCAACGGTGAATTAATGGTAATATAGGTTGTTTTTGGGTATGGCCACATGTCCGAAATGTTATCACGCAGCCCATCCCCTATACGTCATTTGAACGCACCAGACCCCCAGTTGACCGAAAAGCCCCCCGGCGGCTGTTGCCTGCCCGTTACCTTGCCCTTCTACAGTTTAACCGGACAACCCAATTTTTATGTATACGCGCGTCAAGAGGTATTGCCTGCTGGGCTTAGGTCTGGCCGGCTCAGTAACCCTGCTATCTTCCAGCTCCTGGCCTACGTTGAGTGGCAGCATTGAGCATACCGGCAGCAGGAAGGTCGGTCAAAAACCGAATATCGTTGTTTTTTATATCGACGACCTCGGCTACGGCGATGTGGGCTACAACGGGGCAGTGGGGGTTAAAACCCCAACGATCGACCGGCTGGCCAGGGAAGGAATCACGTTTATGGACGCCCACAGTACCTCGGCAACCTGTACACCTTCCCGTTACTCCCTGATGACCGGGCAGCACGCGTTCCGTAACAATGCCGCTATCTTACAGGGAGATGCGCCACTGCTCATTCAACCCGGCACGTATACCCTGCCGGGGATGCTCCAAAAAGCGGGCTACCGCACGGGCGTGGTGGGTAAATGGCATCTGGGCCTGGGCAATGGGGTTATCGACTGGAACGGTGAAGTGAAACCCGGCCCGCTGGAAGTCGGGTTTGATTACAGTTTTCTCCTTCCTGCCACCGGCGACCGGGTGCCAACGGTTTATCTGGAAAACCACAGGGTGGTGAATCTTGATAAGAACGACCCGCTTACGGTCAACTACGAGCTAAAGCTGAAAGGGTACCCCACCGGTTTGGATAATCCCGCCCTGCTCCGGCAGCCCGCCGACAGACAGCATAGCAACACCATCATCAATGGCATCAGCCGCATTGGCTACATGAAGGGTGGTGAATCGGCCCTTTGGGTAGACGAGGAATTTCCCGACAAACTGACCGGTAAGGTGAAGGAGTTTATAACCGCCAGGTCGGACAAACCTTTCTTTCTCTTTTTTTCGTACCACGATATTCACGTGCCCCGGTTGCCCAATCCCCGGTTTAAAGGCAGCAGTACGATGGGTCCGCGTGGCGACGCCATTGCTCAGATGGACTGGATGACTGGCGAGGTAATCGGGCAACTGGAGAAACTCGGATTAGCGGAAAACACGCTCGTTCTGTTTACGAGTGACAATGGTCCGGTGATCAATGATGGCTATGAAGACCAGGCAAAGGAGCTTTTGGGGGCCCACAAACCCGGCGGCCTCCTCCGGGGCGGCAAATACAGTGCCTATGAGGCCGGTACCCGGGTACCTACCCTTGTTTGGTGGCCTAAAAAAGTGAAGCCGGGGCGGAGCAATGCCTTAGTGAGCCAGGTTGATTTTTATGCGTCCATTGCCGCCTTGGTGGGGCAAAACCTGGCTAAAGATGAGGCCATCGATAGTGAAAACCTGTTGGGTACGTTCACGGATAGCTCTAGACCCGGACGAACTTATCTGCTTGAAGAATCCTACACTACATCGCTCAGAAAAGGCCCCTGGAAATACATCGAACCCTTTACGAAGGGTAAACGCCTGCCTGATTTCATGAACAACAAAGGCGTTGAAGGCGGCTTTCAGCATTATGCGCAGCTCTTCAACCTGTCGACGGATGCAGGAGAGCAACTTAATGTGAGCGAAAAGAACCCAACGCTGGTGAAGGATATGCAGCAGGAGATCGAGCGGATTCGCAAAATGACCAAACGCTCCTCAGTGCAGTAGGCTGCCTGGGTAAAAACACCAACCACGGCATATCACTACACACAAAGAGCCGACCCATCAGGTCGGCTCTTTGTGTGTAGTGCTCCTACGGATTCCCTACCGCACAATCAACTTACGCGTTTGCTGCTGTGTATCGGTACGAAGCTGAATCAGATACATACCGGACGGCAGCACCGGAACAAGGCGAATGGTTTTGCCCGCCGATGGGGCCTGTATTTCGGAGTAGCGAACCGTTCCGTTCAGGTCCAGCACAGTCAGTTGGCTAGCTTGTTCGGAGGCCAGCATCTTGATAAAGACGGATTCATTCGCATCGGCCGGATTGGGGTATACCTCCAGCCTGTTGGCGGTAGCTTCCCCATCACCGGCACCGGAAGTTGCCAGGCGTGCCCCCGACGCTACGTTGGTAATGTTGATTTTATCCATAAAAGGGGCTTCGGGCAACGTATTGGTGGTTCCCAGGGTACGGAGTTCTATGACATTGACACCGGCTCTGAGCGGAATATCGACCTGGTAAATAGCGGTGGCTCCCCCTTCGTAGCACCAGTTTCCGGAGGCGGTGACGGTTTTCTGGCCCAGAGAAACCCCATTGACCAGCAACCGGAAACCACGGACCACTTTGGTCATGTAATGAATCGACAGGCGGTAGGTGCCGTCTGCATCGGTCACCACCTCGTTGAAGCGCACCCCATTCGCAAAAGGCTTACCCAGGTTTACCTGCTTCCCGTTGGACGAAGTGGCACAATCTACCACAACAGCCGTACCCAGCAACTGGGCGTTTTCGGCTTCATAATCGCTGATCAACTGCGTTTTCAGCACATTGGGGTCTTCATCGGCGGGGTTGCGTCCAACACTACTCACGGCCAGACGATCCAGTTTTGCGCCGGCTTTAGCGTAGGCTACGGTAATACGGTGCGTACCCGCCGTCAGGAAATACGTGAAACTGCGCTCTTCTCCACCCTGGCTATAATGAAACTTCTTCCAATACCACTCGTACAGGTCATTGCTCAGGGTAGCCCAGGGGCGAAATGGCTCATCATCCACCCTGATCCAGTAAGCATCGCCGGTACCCGATTTGGACTGGATTTTTCCCCAGATGTCATACTGGTCGGTTTCGGCAACCGTCACGTCGAATACCGCCTGCCCGGCTGCTTCGGGAGCGGCCCCCAGGCTAGACAGTCCCACTGCCGATTGAATATACTGGCCGTTTACAGCCTGGGAGGCCGACTTTATTGTCCAATCGGTTCCTGATGGACTAGCGGCCTCGGCTTCTTTGGCATGGGTACTGTTCGTTTGTACCAGTCCCCATAGCTGGGGGGGCGGTGTACACGACAGCGCGGGCTGGGACGTCAGGTTTACTGCCGCGCTACTGCTCGTCAGTACGACCTGATCCAGTTCAAGGTTCGCATTCGGAAACTCCAGGGTCAGGCGGTGTTTGCCAACCTTCAGATCATAAAAGCGAGGAATCCTGAACCAGCCAAAATTCGCCCCCAACAGCCCGCCGATGGTGGCAAAATCGCCGCCATCCATTTTAACCTTCACGCTCCCAGTGGCATTCGCCCGAAATTTCACCCACAGGCGGTACGATTCCGGTTGATCCAGGTCAAAATCGAAATGGATCTGCCTGGCGAGAGCCGAAACGCCAGCCTTACCGGGCGCACCCTGAATGAGCAATTGGTTAGAGGCGTCAGGATCAGACTTTATGTCTAGCTGACTGCCCGGATACTGCGCGCATTCGGCTTCGAAGGGGCGTAGTCTGGCGGGTTGCTCTGTCCAAGGCTCATCCATGCCGCTGAGGTTACTGGCACCCACGTAAGTAGGTTCGGGAATAGAAGGCGTAGACGTATGATTGCGGTAGAGGGTACCAATATTGGTTAGGTTTCCGCTGTTGTCGAAATAGGTTGCGCCAGCTACAGTGGTAGATCCATAGGCAGGGTTCGGCTGAAAGTAGGCGTAGCGCTCCACGTAGTCGAGCTGTTCGAGATACGGTAACGCCAACTGGAGAAAAGCAGCCTGCACGGAGTTGTCGCGGTTGGGGTTCGCATTGAACTCGGTAATCCAGATGGGAAGCTGGTAGAGCGCATGGACCCGTTCGAGGTAGGCCTTGAAGCGGCCGAACACCGCCTGAGGATCGGCAAACGGGCTATTCTGCGGCGTGCTGCCCCAGTCGTACCAATGTACGGCCACAAAGTCGAACCGAACGTCTTTGGCTTTGGCGATCTGATTGAACTCGTTGAGCCAGGTGGTAGGGCCATTTTCGCGGGGGGCGGGGGTTCCCAGGCGCATACCCGTCCGCATGAGATGCTCGTAGTAAGCCACCGCCACGGCCGGCTCGCACAGGTTGTTGTATTGCCCCGACTGGTCGCTGCAATTATCCGACTCGTTGAAGCCCAGCAGGTGATTTACCTGGTCTTTGGCAATGATATCGTTCAGGCTGGCGTCTGACGTAGCACCGGATCCCCAGGCCATGGGTACATACTCATCGTTGGCTTTGCTCGTATTGGTGGCCGACCAGCTATAAAACCAGCCTGCATCCAGCCCGTCTATATAACCCCCGGTTCCTTTCTTGGTCACCCAGTTCCAGGGCAGCACCCGGATAAAACTGACGGTGCCGCGCAGGGCTGCGGGCAACGTTTCAATGATCAGATCGTCTTCTGAGGCAATGTACACCTTGCTCTTACTGGTACCGTTCGCTTCCACCGCAAAAGTGGCCATAAACCCGCGTTTCAGGAGAAAAGACTGCGTGGCATTGTCCATCGCATTTGGCATGGACGCACCCGCATAAACGGTACGTTCGGCCAGTTTGGCGCTGTTGCCCGTACGGCCGACGCCGCTGAAAATTTCGAGAGGAGGGTACTCCGAAGAGATAACACGCACAATAGCCCCGGTCTGGTAGTACTGGTTGATGCGGAAGTTTTGCTTATATACCCCTACCTGGTCTGTAATCCAGATAGCTCCCAAGTGCCGCGCCACTACCTGTTCAGGCGTGGTTGCCTGAAATCGAATCCAGGATTCAGCGTCCAGTACATTAACGCTTGCCCCGGCACCCAAGCCGTCGTTCAGCACAAAGTAGGCATCCGTTTTCTCATCGAGGGATAAAACACCGTTGACCAGGTGGTTTTGGAAACGGAGCGTACTCCCTTCGGCGGTTATCCCGATTTGGCCGCACTCGAAGACCACATCCCCGATAATGTGGAGAGCCGCGCCATCAAGGTACAGATTGTATTCGATCGGCTTTCCGGGCTCTAGCTGACCCGCTTTAGGATGCTTATCTTTCTGGAGATCTGGTTCGGCTATGCAGAGCTGATATTCTTTTTTGCCTTCCGGGCTCAGGCAATAGCTTTTCTCTTTGTCGGCTTTCGATTCCTTTTTTTTCCTGGGAGCCTTCGAAACCCACTTGGCTTCGTTCCCTTCCCGCCAGTTGTTTTCATTGAAAAAATCAGTGTCTGCCTCGCCAGTCCAGTAGAGGTAGCTGCCCTTGTGACCGCAGGAGGGGGGCGCGCCCATCGTGGTGGTCGCGTGAGCAACCGGCTGCGGAAAGGCTAACAAAAGGAGTAGACTGAGATAATGTGCTTTCATGTTGTCAGGAATAGCCAGGGTTTGTGTACTGCTACAGGTCAAAAGTACCGGGCTGGCTACCAAAACAGGAGGTCAAATCATTCAGTAGAGAGGTCTGTAAGTTCATCGAATGAAGCAAACAGTAGTGCTTACTGTAGGCTATACGCCTGTATGGCCCAGGTCAAAAAAAAACCGGCTACCTGGCCTGGTGAAGGCGCATCGGTAGCCGGGTTAGGCTGATTCGGTGACGGCACAGGCCCGTGATTCCTGGGCCTGTCAGAAAGGTGGTTCAGGGGCCTATTTGAGCGAGTAGGCTTTTACCGTGTTGTGGAAAAAGGTGGGCACAAACAGCATTTTGGTGGTGGGGTTGTAGCCAATATCGGCCGAATTGATTTTCTCCGCCGAGGTGTCCATTCTCAGCTCGGTAGTACCGTCGGCGCGGATATGCCAGATTTTTCCACCCCATTCGGTCACCATGTACTGCTTGTTGCCCAGGGCAACGATGCCATCGATACCGCCCATGCCTTTGGCGATGGTACCCAGTTTTTTGGTGGTTGGGTCCATTGTCAGTAAGGAGCCGTCGCCATTACCGATCAGGAGTTGGTTGTTGTCAAACAGTAGTCCATTTGGTCCTTTGAGTGGCGCCCCGGATAACACAAGACTCGGTTTGCCGTTGGTTAACGCCCAGACCTTACTGTCGCTGGAATCGGTGATGTAGATGACTCCGCTCTTGCTGTCGATGGCAATGTCGTTGAGGAATTTAGCGCCTTCGATGGGGTACCGGTTCAGGATTTTGCCGGTAGCAAGGGCTATTTCCACCACATTGGTCATCTCGGTGACGTACAGTTTATCACCCAGAATGCCCATGCCTTTGGTGGAGTTGAGGTTTTCGGTAAACTTCAGCTTGATCACCTTGCCGTCCTGCCCCAGTTTGGTCAGGTAGCTTCCCTTGTTGTCCATCGTGGGGTTACCATTGATGCAGGCGACGTACAGTACGTTCTGGCCCGGATCGAACAACACGCACTCAGGTGTCCGTAAGGTCGTATCGGTTTCCCAGGCTGGTTTTAAGGCGACTGTTTGCGCCTGAGCCGAAGCGGCTATGCGCAGTAAAAGACTAGCAAGAAGAAGGAGCGATGCGTTTTGCATGGGTTTGCCGGTTTAATTTTTAACTACTGACCTGTTGCTACAGGTAAGCCTGCGAGAGTCGGCTAATGTAGGCAATTTCCAGATAAAGCCTCGCTGCCTGATCGGGCAGGGTGGCTTATTTCGCTGAACCGGGCTTTGCCTGTTGGCGTTTTTACTATATTCACTCAACCAACAAATATCATGGTACAAGCACCCGTCCTGGCCTTTCCTCAGACACTCGACGCATTCATCGATTGGGAGCCAACTGATGGATTCAAATATGAGTGGAACGATGGGGAAATCATCCGGTTTTCAGGCATGAAGAAAAAGCAGTATTTCATTTACGGTATTCTAAATAAGCTGTTCATTGAAAAAGGGTACTATAAAAATGGAATGCTTCATAGCTGAGCCCGACGTGATGCTTAACGTCGCATTCAAATGCGTCGACCTGATATAGCCTATTTCACCTATCAGCAGGCCGAACAAGGCCCGAAACGGTGAGGATGTAATTCCGGCCTTTGTGATCGAGGTGCTGTCGGAAACGGATCAGGCGTATCGAGTCGAGGAGAAAATTGCGGAGTACTTTAAAGCAGGCGTGCAGGTGATCTGGACGATCAATCCAGAACAACCGGTGGTGTACGTGTATACCTCCCGTAAAAACGTCACCATCTGCCTGGAGGATGACCTTTGCTCAGCCGCTCCCGTACTACCCGATTTCGCAATCAGCGTAAATGCCCTTTTTGCAGAGTCTATAGCGTAGGTGGAGTTGCGGACTGCCTACTGGGTGAGGTCATCGCCGAGGCGGAAGTCTTTACCTGCCGTAATGGAGCCGCCCTTTATTACGTTTTTCTGCTCGTACTGGCCCGTGTCTGCCGCGCCTGTATCACCGATGTGGACGTTTCCTGTCGGCTTTGATTTGCGCGTTGTCGACAACGTTTTTAAGGCGGCTGCTGTGAAGCTGGTAGGTGGCTAACTGGGCCTGAAGCTCGGCCACAAACTGCGGATTCTTTAGCAAATCGGACAGTTTAGCTTCCAGCACGGCCTCCTTCACCGCAGCGGGCTTATCTGATTCGACGATGGTGGTGGTAACGGGATCATCGACCAGAAACCAGGACCGTATCCAGCGCATGGAAGCCGATACAAAGTCTTTCGGGAATTTCTGCACCTCCTCGTTCGTCAGCACGAGATCGAACACATACGTTTTGGCCAGGGCAATCATCGACTCAAGCATAGCTATTCTCCGGTTTGTAGGGTTTGTACAATCTGATTAAAACGGGCCTCGCCTACCTGCTCAAAAATGGCTGCTCAGATAGCCCGCCGTTACCTCGGCATTGGGCGAACCGATCTGTTTGAAAATGATGTAAGCCTGCCAAAACAGCGCAGTGGCCTTTTCAGCCTCCTGCCTTTGCTCAAAATAAATGGTAGCCGTGTTGTGCAACGTAACTGCCATTACCGCTTTTATCGCCGATCTGCTGTTGAATGCTCAGGCTCTGTTCCAGGTAGGTCAGGGCCGTTTCGTAGTCCCCTCGGGCATCTGTAAATCTGGCTGATGTTGTTGAGGGTGGTGCCTTCCCCGCTTTTATCGCCGATCTGCTGTTGAATGGCCAGACTCTGTTCCAGGTAGTTCAGCGCCGTTTGGTAGTCACCTCGGGCTTGATAAATCTGACTGATATTGTTGAGGGTGGTGCCTTCTCCGCTTTTATCGCCGATCTGCTGTTGAATGCGTAGGCTTTGCTCCAGGTAGTTCAGCGCCGTTTGATAGTCACCTCGGGCTTGATAAATCTGACTGATGTTGTTGAGGGTGGTGCCTTCCCCGCTTTTATCGCCGATCTGCTGGCGAATGCGCAGGCTTTGCTCCAGGTAGTTCAGCGCCGTTTGGTAGTCGCCTCGGGCTTGATAAATCTGACTGATGTTGTTGAGGGTGGTGCCTTCCCCGCTTTTATCGCCGATTTGCTGTTGAATGCGCAGGCTTTGCTCCAGGTAGTTCAGCGCCGTTTCATAGTCACCCCCGGCATGAGCTAAACCAGCCATATTGTTGAGGGTGGTGCCTTCTCCGCTTTTATCGCCGATCTGCTGTTGAATGCGCAGGCTTTGCTCCAGGTAGTTCAGCGCCGTTTCATAGTCACCTCGGGCGTCAGCTATACCAGCCATATTGTTGAGGGTGGTGCCTTCCCCGCTTTTATCGCCGATCTGCTGTGTGAATGCGTCAGACTCTGCTCCAGGTATTTCAGGGCCGTTTGATAGTCACCTCGGGCTTGATAAATCTGACTGATGTTGTTGAGGGTGGCGCCTTCCCCTTTTTTATCGCCGATCTGCTGGCGAATGCGCAGGCTTTGCTCCAGGTAGTTCAGCGCCGTTTCGTAATCCCCACGGGCATCGTAAATCTGACTGATATTGTTGAGGGTGGTGCCTTCCCCTTTTTTATCGCCGATCTGCTGTTGAATGGTTAGACTCTGCTCCAGATAGGTCAGGGCCGTTTCATAGTCACCAGTGGAAATACTAAGAATGCCTAAGCTATTCATAGCATTGGCATTTTGTTTTGGCGAAATATTGTGACTCAGCACCTCCTCGTTTAGTGTCCATGCCGCCGGGTATAAGCCAGTTAGTCGGTAGTGCCCTGCCAACCTAAAGGCAGCCGTAGCGTAGTCTTCCCAGCTTTCAGCCTGTTTGAAGTAGTCGATCGCCAAAAGTTCATCATCCCAGGTAGGCTGATCGCGGAAGAACTCGCCTGCTTGCTGGCAAATGGCTTTGAACCGGTCGGGTTCGGGCAGGGCCTGGCTACGCAGCCAGGTACGGGTGAGGCTGTGAACCTCAAACGTTTGCGCGTCGGCATCCCAGAAACAAAGAGACCAGTCCTGCAAGGCCGTGAGGATTGGCGGGAGCTCATCGGCAGGTACGTTCAGTACGGCAGCGAGACCCGCCAGGGGTGCCCGGCCAACAAACACGGAGGCAGCCAGAAACACCTCGCGCTGTTGGTCGGTCAGGCGGGCCATTAACCGCTGAAGCAGCAGGTCTCTCGAAAATCTGCGTCTCTACCTTGCCTAGTCGGGCAGCGAAGTCAGTTAGGCTAAACTGCCTGTCTTTCTTTAGCAGCGTTTCCAGAAACCCCAGGGCGCGGGGGTGGCCATCGATTCGGCGGTCAATGATTTCTCGTTCGGCAGCGGGTAGCTGGCGAAGCGTTTCCGAAAAGTTGAGGTAGCGATACTGCTCGGCGTAGGTCATTTTGCCAATTGGCAACTGCGTCACCTGGTCGGCCAGGTCGGCTAACTGGTAGCGGCTCGTAAACAACACGCGACAGGTGCCGGGCAGGTGGGCGAGCAGATGCCGAAAGAATTGCCGCAGCCCGTCGGAGACAAAGGTTTGCTGCTGTGTATCGTCGGCATCGGTCTGCACATCTTCCATATTATCGAAAACCAGGATGATCCTTCGATTGGTCAGGCAGTCATTTATCACCTGTTGCAGCTTGGCCACGGCATCGTAGTCCGGGCTGTCGAGTACGGCCTGAAGTTCCTGAGCCGTGTAGTCATCAGGTTTGGCGTCGCTTTTCCACTTGGCCACAATCCGTTGCAGCATGGCCAGCTCGGTCAGTTGGGCCCTGTTGCGGAAGATCTGCACGGCGTAGCCATACCGCTGCCGGTAATGATCGGCAAAGGCTTCGGCGGTGGTGGTTTTGCCCAACCCACCCAGCCCATGCAAACAAACGGCCTTCTGGTTGGCAAAGCACTGCCGTAGCTGAATAAGCAGGCGTTTCCGGCCAATGAACCCTTCCCCGATCAGGCGCGTGTGCGTTGTGCGGTTAAAATCGAGTTTGGGGTAGAAATGATCGCGGCTATCGGTGTCGTATCGCCCCGGCAACAGCAACGGGCCAATCACCTGGTTCTGGTACAGCACCGGAGTAAACCATTCGGCGGGCACCCGCGCCTGATGCTGCCGTTGTTGCTGTACCTGATTCCACAGGCGCAGGCGGGCATCGTGCATGGCGGTGGTGAGGCTTCTGCCAGCGGCAATGCGCTGATAGAGCGTTTCGGTAAACAGCCGCGCCCCCACGTCGGTCACGGCAAAGCGCATGGCCAGCACAGCCGGTAGCCCCACGCCCGCCAGCTGTTCGGCGGTGCTGCCTTCCGGTCCACCCACCGCTGTTTCGCAGGCGCTCAGCACCAGCAGTTTGATGGATGAAAAATCCCGCAAGGCCTTGCCCAGTTCGCGGCCCGATACCTGTTTCTCGTTGCCGTCTTCGTCTTCCAGGTACAGTACGCCTTCTTTTATGGTGTCCAGGTACGTTCCGTGGCCACTGATATGCACAATGTCATGGCGTCGGGTCGTGAGGGCTTCTTTGATCTCGTCGATGTTGGCACAATCCAGAATCTCCATCACCAGTTTTGGCTGGTTGGCTACTTCCAGGCTGCTTACTGCTTCGATGATCTTGCGCTGCTCATCTTCGATCTCCAGCATTTTAGCCTTTTCGGAAAGATTGTCGGGCAGCGCCGGAATGAAGAGGAGTTTCAGCGGGGCGGTACTGGCCGTTGGTCCCTGCCGCCTGAATGTCTCCACCGTTTTTTCGCGGCTGCGAATCAGACCGAAACTGTCGCGGGGTAAGGCATCGCCATATCCGAGGCGGGGCAGCACCATTTCCCAGGGCAGGTTCTGAATAGGCTCATCGTCGGTCGACATCACGAGCAGCAATTCGCTGATTTTACCGTTTTGTAGCCAGCCCATAAACTCACGGCAAACGGGGCCAATTTTACTGCCATCCGTGAAGAAGGCCTGAAACAGCGCGTCGGTCAGCGAGGCTTCCCGCGCTTCGGGTGGCAGGCTCCTCGTCTCAAGTCCCCCCCGTAATCCCGCATCGGTTTGTCGGCGCAGGTTCTGAAAGGCCGCCGATTCAGCAAATAGCTCGTTAAAAATTGGTAACTGTACCTGCTGTTGAAACAGCGACAGAGCCGCTTCGTCGGGTGTTTTCACCGACAGCATGGCCTCATAGCCCGTGTCTGTTTTGTCGATTCGGAGAAAGAGGATACTGGCAGAGAAGTCGCGCTCGATCACGTAGGTGATGTCGCCAATCTGAATATTGCCGCCTGCCGTTACAGTGGTGTTAATCAGGGTGTTCTTTTGCGTAGCAGGCATGGTGTGGAACGGGTGATAATGGCTGGCAATAATACGAAATATGCCTTTCGCTAGGTTACCCGTCCGGCTCTGCAACAACTCGTCGCGGGTTTGGTTTTCTGTGTTAGGGAAGCCGCTGCCCGGACCAACGCAGGCAGTGCCAGTTCGTTTCGCCACAACCACGGCCATTACATCCGTTACCCATAGAGTTATGAGCTTATACGATAAACTATTCGCCGATTCAATTCCCGCGCCGACTGAGCCGGCTAAGGAGAAGACTAACGACAGACCCGCACCGCGTCAGTTGGATAAAGCCAAGGCCGCTGATGCTGCCAACAAGGGCTTTTTTGCCAATGCCTGGATCGTTCTGCGCGATGCCTTCAACGGTTTTATAGATGATCGCTGTCTCAAGCTCAGCGCCTCACTGGCCTACTATACCATCTTCTCGCTGGCCCCCCTGCTGGTGCTGATCATGTCGCTGGCCAGTATCTTCCTGGGCGAGGAAGCCATTCAGGGCAAGATCTTTGGCCAGATCAACAGCCTGGTGGGCAACGAAGCGGCTAAGCAGATTCAGGACATGATCAAGAGTGTGGGCCTGTCGGGTAAAACCAACACCGCCCTGGCCGTCGGCATCATTACCCTGCTGATCGGGGCCACCAGCATCTTTGTCGAAATTCAGGATTCGGTCAATCAGATCTGGCGGGTAAAGGCCAAGCCTAAACAGGGCTGGCTCAAGCTGATCAAAGACAGGCTGCTCTCCTCGTCGCTGGTGGTGAGCTTAGGCTTCCTGCTGCTGGTTTCGCTGCTCGTCAATGGCCTCTTGCTGGCCCTGAGCGATCAACTCACCCGCTTCCTGCCCGGATCTGGGCGTGTACCTGATCAGCGCCATCAACTTTGCCATCAGCGCGGCGGTGATCATGGTGTTGTTTGCCGTAATCTTCAAAGTATTGCCCGACGCCAAAATTGCCTGGAAAGACGTACGCTATGGGGCTGTTTTCACGGCCTTGCTCTTCATGCTGGGCCGGTATGTAATTGGTCTGTACATCGAAACCACGGGCACCGAATCGACCTACGGGGCGGCTGGCTCGGTGATCGTCATTCTGACGTGGATCTATTACACGGCGGCTATTCTGTATTTCGGGGCCGAGTTCACCCAGGCCTACGCCAATCATTTCGGCATCAGGATCGAACCCGCCGAGAATGCCGTGTACGTCGAGCGGACCGAAAAAGAGAAGAAGGTAGCGACCGTGCCAACGGAGGAGAAAGTAGAGCAGGCCAAGCAATCGGATTAGCCGCATCCATGCGGCTCTACGCGGCGTCGAGTTGAACCTGTCGCATGTCCTGTTTAGGGGCGTCGCAGGTTGCGCATTCGTAATCCGGGGGTAACTGCCCGAAGGGGGTACCCGCCGGAATTTGCCTCCGCAGATCGCCATACTGCTGGTCGTAGACGGTGAAGCAATGCGGACACTGATGCACGTAGGTGCCCTTGCTGGCCGTCGATTCTGCGTTTTCGGTTTCCAGCCGGGCCGTTTCGGTTCGTTCCTGCGTTCGGCGGGCGTTAAACTTCTGGCATAACCGCTGGAGCTGATTCGGCACGTGCATCTTCAACAGCCCCTTTTCAAACAGGTGGTAGGTCCGGCTGTTGGGGTTGAAGTCGTCGGTGAAGTACAGGTTATAAACGCTAAACAAGCTCAGCTGACCGATGCGGATAAACGGCCGTTTGCGGATCAGAATCGATCCGTACACCTCCGATTTGGCGCGGGTCTGCACCCCGAAGCAAAGCCCGAACGTGCGGTTGTCGTGCTTCTCAAAATAGCGGATGATGTAGTTTTTGAGCGCCGTCCCGTCGGTAGTGTGGTCTTCCGTTTGCCAGGCCAGTTCATTAGCCGCATGCCGAACGTTGATGTTATGCTTTCCTAAAATAGCCGACCAGACCGACCGGTCTTTTTCTTCAATGCCCTTGATGATCAACGATTTCCAGGGCGTAACGCATAATTCACCGATGCGTGTTTTCAGGCACAGGGCGCAAACATCCAGCAAAAAAGCGATGGCGAACTGCTCGTCGCGGCGGTACAGCCCCAGCCATGAGCGTGCCCCATACCGATTGAACCCCTCGTAATAGGGGAGCGAGAACTCGGGCAGCTCAACCTCCTGCGTGGCTGGTTGCGTAATGAAGGTCTGACCGCTGGTAACCGTTTTGTAGAGCGCCTCTTCGGTCAGCGATTCGTCGGCCAGCATAGCCATCTCGGTGGCTTTGGCGAGGCGGCCAATGTCGTTGGTATAAATCAGTTCAGGCCAGCGAAACAGCCTGTTCTGCTGCCGGGGCCTGACGTACAGGTACCAGAAGTGCGGTTCGGGCGAGGCAATGAAATTGAGGTTCCCGGTAAAGAAGGGCGTAAAGCTCTGGTTGGCATCCGACAGGTTGATCTTCAGCGCAGGCTGATAATCGAACTGGTCGAGCACGGTATGGTACTCGCTTTCGCGCAGCCACGCCCCCGTCCGGAAAACGTCTTCGCCACAATACGAACTAATGATATTGGGGTGGGCCTCGGCGTTCAGTTCGTAGGTGATCGCGTGTTGTTTCAGGTCTTTTTCCAGAAACCGCAGGTCTTCGTAATGAACGGTCATCAGCAGCTGCTGACGCGCCCCAAAACGTACCTGCCGCACCTTGGCTTCGTAGGCCAGCGCCAGTATAGTTTGTAACGTGCCGGGCGAAACGATGCCCGCCGGCAGGTTGATCTTGAGGGTGTAATAATCACGCATGGCGTTAAACAGGCTACTCGTTCACTCATCTTTTCCAGGATACTGCGCACCTCGGGCCGGCACGAACCACAGCCCGTGCCGGCCCCGGTTTTCTGGCATAACTGCTGGAAATCGGTGCAGCCCGCCTGAATGGCCCGCTCCAGATTACCCTGCCCCACGGTGTTGCACGAACAGATTAGTTTGCCTTCCAGCGGGTCGATCTTCTTGCTGGCCCGAAGGAGCTGCAACCGTTTTTCCGACAGCTCCGTGCCATTGGCGATCAGTTCGCGGAACTCAGCGAACTCGTTCTTATCGCCAACCAAAATCGCCCCCACGAGCTTATCACCCGCGATGATGCACTTCTTGTAGTACCGCTTTGCTTTGTCGATGAAGACAATCTCTTCATACTCATTACCGGCATTGGGTGGTATTTCGGTCAGGCCCATACTGCACAAGTGCAGGCCTTCCATTTTCAGGATACTGATGGACAGACTACCGGTGTACGGTTGGGAAATATCGCCCGCCATGAAGCGGGCGGCGGTTTCGGCCTGTTGTTCGGCGGCCAGCGTAATGCCCCACATCTGGTCATTCCACTGCGCCACTTCGCCCGCCGCAAAAATGTGGGGGTCTGAGGTTTGCAGGTAGTCGTTGACCACCACGCCCCGGTTACAAACAAGCCCGGCCTCGCGGGCGAGCTCGATGTTGGGCACCGTGCCAATGGCAATAACCACCACCTGACAGGCAATGCGCTTGCCCGATTTTAACTGAACGCCACGTACCTGATCGGTGCCGATGAACGTCTGGACTTCTTCGTTGAAATAAACCTCGATGCCCCGGTCAAGTAGTTCGGAATACAGCAGCTCACTGGCCAGCGGATCGAGCTGACGTTCCATGAACCGGCCAACCCGCTGGATAACCGTTACCCGCACATTGATTTGCCGAAGGGAAGCCGCCAGTTCGAGCCCGAGCAGACCACCGCCCACAATGACCGCATGAGGGTCCGTTTGATTCAGCAGCGGCAACAGCGAATCGGCGTCGAGCCGCGACCGCATGTTGAAGATCCCCGGCAAACGCGGTATGCCTTTGGGCATAAACGCCCGGCTGCCCGTACCCAGCAGAATTTTGTCGTAGGCGTGCTCGACCCCGTTGGTATCCACCACAATTCTGGCGTTTCGGTCGATGTGCGCAATGCCAACCCCTTTATGCACAATGATCCGGGCCTCTTCGAACTGATCTTCCCGCAGCTTCACCAGCTGCTCCCACGATTGCGCCCCGCTGATGTAATCGGGCAGCAACACCCGGTTGTAGAACGGGTAAATCTCTTTGGAAAACACGTGGATCTCGTCGTTGGCCGGTATTGTTGGGCTATCGACGCGCCCCGATTTCAGGGCGCGGTAGGCGTTGATGAACCCCAGGCCCGCCGACCCGGCCCCGATCACGATGATCTTTTCGACCGGCTTGCTGTAGGGTACCACCTCAACGGCCGTAAACTTAAAATCCGGCTCTTTGGACCGGGGGTCGACCAGCGCGTTGGTCAGGTTATTCGCCCGGTTCAGGTTACTGATGCCGCCCGTGCCAGCGGGCATTTTTCCCCAGTGCATCGGCAAAAAGCACAGGCCGGGACGTACCTCGTCGGTCAGCTCAGCTTTCACCCGAACTTCACCGCGTCGTCCCCGTACCTCAACCAGCTGGCCCTGTTCGATCCCACGCGCGCGGGCATCGTCGGGGTGAATTTGCAGGAAGGGGAGGGGCCGGTGTTTGGTCAGCCGGGCCACCCGACCGGTCTTGGTCATGGTATGCCACTGATCGCGAACGCGACCCGTAGTTAATACGAGCGGGAAGTCACTGTCGGTGGGCTCAGACGTGTTTTCGTCGGGTACAGCGTGAATCTGCGCCCGACCGTTGGGGGTGTAAAACCGATGATCGGTAAACAGCCGTTTCGTGCCCTCGCCCTGACCAAGGCCGTCGGCATGTTGCGGATAGGGCCACTGAATGGTCCGTTTCTGCTTAAGCAGCGCGTAGCTTACACCCGTTATATCCACGTTCGTACCAGCGGTGAGCCGGGCGTACTCGTCATACACGGCCGACGTACCTGCGTAGGTAAATGCTTCGCCGAAGCCCATTTTTTGGGCGAATCGCCAGATGATCTCCGAGTCGGGCAGGGCTTCGCCGGGTGCATCAATGACTTTTGGCAGGTAGGCAATGCGGCGTTCGGCATTGGTCAT
This sequence comes from uncultured Cytophagales bacterium, assembly GCA_963750355.1. Taxonomy (GTDB): domain Bacteria; phylum Bacteroidota; class Bacteroidia; order Cytophagales; family Spirosomataceae; genus Fibrella. Next base: position 145,274 of record CAVVQL010000008.1, read on the forward strand.
CGTGCCTTCTTTTTCGAGCCAGGCCGCCGCCGGTAGCACCACATCGGCAAACGCTACGGTGTCGGCCCGGTTCGATACATCCTGCACCACCACGAAGCGCGCATTTTTCAGCGCCTCTTCCGTCCCGTTGACATCGGGCATGCTTACCAGTGGATTGGTATTGATAATCCAGATGGCTTTCAGCGTCCCGTCGGCCAGCGCGTCGACCATCTCCGTGGCGGTCAGGCCGGGTTTATCGGCAATGGGGACCGGGCTGTTCCAGAACGCTTCCACCTCGGCACGGTGGGCTGCATTGGTTACGTCGCGATGGGCAGGTAGCACGTTGGCCAGGCCACCCGTTTCGCGGCCCCCCATCGCGTTTGGCTGGCCCGTGAGCGAGAACGGCCCGTTGCCGGGTTTGCCAATGCGACCGGTAATAAGGTGCAGGTTGATCAGGGCCAGGTTTTTATTGACGCCCACCGCCGACTGGTTCAGCCCCATGGTCCAGAGCGAGAGGAATCCGGTGGAGCGACCAATCCAGTCGGCTGCCTGCCGAATGTCGGCGGGAGAAATACCGCAGATATCGGCCGCTTCGTCGATGGTGCGCTGCATGACCTGCTCACTATAAGCCGTAAACCCATCGGCATGATTGGCAATAAAGTCGGCGTCGATGTCGCCATTCTCGATTAGCAGCCGACCGATGGCATTGTTCAGCACAATATCGGTACCGGGCCGCAGGGGCAGGTGCAGATCCGACGAGCGGGCGGTATCGGTTCGCCGGGGGTCGACACAGATGATCCTGACGTGCGGATTCGCCGCTTTGTGCGCCTCGATACGCCGCCAGAGAATGGGGTGGCACCAGGCTGGATTGGCCCCCTGAACCAGGAAAACGTCGGCTTCTTCGATGTCGTCGTAACAAACGGGCACCGAGTCTTCGCCCAGCGACAGCTTGTAGCCCACCACCGCCGAACTCATACACAGCCGCGAGTTGGTGTCGATGTTGTTCGAGCCGATGAAGCCTTTTATGAGCTTATTGACCAGGTAATATTCTTCGGTCAGGCACTGCCCCGACACATAAAACGCGACCGAATCGGGGCCGTATTTATGGATAAAGGTCCTGAACACGGCGGCTGTTCGCTCCAGGGCCGCATCCCAGCTCACCCGTTGCCGGGGCATGTTCCGGTTGAGGCGCATCTGCGGATACAGCAACCGATCCGACTGGTCCATGACGGTGTAGTGCAGGTTCATCCCCTTCGAGCACAGCATGCCCCGGTTGGAGGGATGCTGTTTATCACCCTCCACGGTCAATCGTCCGGTTGGCTCCTGCTTGACAACAATGCCACAGCCAACACCACAATAGCAACAGGTCGTTTGATGCGTCATGATTTATCCTTCAATACCTATCGGCAAACGCAGTAGTAGAGTAAGTGTATTTCAACACAGAGAAACAGAGAATACAGAGATTACTTGTTATTAATTTATTGTATATCAAACAGTTGACTCTATAATTATTCTCTGTTTCTCTGTGTTGAAATGAATTTTCTTAGGCGGTTTGCAGCTCCGCTTCCGTTGCATCCATGACAACCGCTTTGCTGAAGTTGACCAGGAAGAGCAGCGCACCGATGGCAACCACCACGTAGCCGATGTACAGAAAGGCCTGTCCGTAGCTGATCGATTGTGATTTGAACAGAAACGCCATCAGCATACCGCCCAGGTTGCCACCCGCACCCACCACCCCGGAGATGACCCCAACGGCCTTCGGGTTCACAAACGGCACAATGGCGTAGGTGCCGCCGTTGGCCATTTTCAGGAAGAGCGCGAACGTAATCATCGACAGAACAGCCAGTGGCAGGCTACCCGCCTGGGCAAAGAGCATGATGCCCACGCCTTCCAGCACCAGCATACCCGCCAGCAGCACACCTTTGCCGCGCATCCCGTATTTGTTACCGACTTTGTCGGCCACAATGCCCCCCAGGGCACGGGCAAAGAGGTTCATACCGCCGAAGAGCATCGCCCAGAAACCCGCCTGCGTTTCCTCCATCTTGAAATTGTCGAAAAAGTACAGCGCGGCAACCCCGTCGAAGGTGATTTCCATGCCGAAGCAGCAGGCATAGGCCAGGGCCAGCGCCCACACCCGGATATCGGCGCAGGCCGCCCAAAAACCAACTTTCTCGCCTGTAGCTACCGTCCGTTCAATATCCTCGTAGTTGCCGTTGGGCGTGTCTTTGGTAAAGCGGAAATAAACGTAGGCCATGATGAGCATCAGCACACCGGGGAAAATCATGGCCAGCCGCCACGCTTCGGGCTTGGTGTAGCCAAAGCCCACAATGGCCGCCATAATCAGGGGCATGGCCAGTTGGGTAATGCCCCCGCCGAGGTTCCCCCAGCCGCCCGCCACGGCATTGGCCGTGCCTTTGATCTTCGGGGCAAACATGATCGACGTATGAAACTGGGTGATCACGAAGGAAGCACCGATGACGCCAATCGCCAGCCGAAACAGCAGGAAGGTAGTATAGCTATGGGCCAGGCCAACCAGCATCACCGGCAGGGAACCCAGCACCAGCAGCGCCGTATAGGTTTTGCGTGGCCCCCAGGTGTCGCACAGCCGACCAATGACGAGCCGGGCCAGAATGGTGGCCGATACGGCCGCAATGATCGTATTTCCCACTTCGGGTTTGGTCAGGCCCAGATCGGCGCGAATGGCGGGCATCAGCGGGGCCAGCCCGAACCAGCCGAAGAAGCAGACAAAAAAGGTGAACCAGGTAATGTGGAAGGTCCGCATCTGGATGCCATTGAGGCTGAAGATGGGCAGCGATTCGAGCGGTTTATTCGATTGCATGGTTTGATCGATTAGGAGTGATTGACTGACCCGGTACGGGCAAATGGATGGGAGGGAGTCTCGAGAATTGAACTGGCTGCAAGGCCTGATTCACGTCGGGGCGTTACGGCCTGACCGCCAGCGGCTTGCTGTAAAAGAAATCGGGGCGGATGTTGATCATCAGGTACGACCAGGTGCCGATCTTGTCTTTTTCGTTCATGGTACCCTGCTTGGCATATTCCAGGCTGTTGGTGCCATTCATGATCGAGTAGCCAAATTCGAGCGTGGTGAACTTGTTGAGCAGGTAGCTGGCTACAAAGTCATATTCCACGCCGAGTTTGCTGGCCAGGAGCGTACCACCGGGTACGTCCGACAGGCGATTGTAGGTGGGTGCGGCCAGCGAGAAGTAGTGGACATCGAAGGTGCTGTTCAGGCGGCTTCCCGTGTATTTAAACTTCAGGAACGCATCCTGCAACCCACCGGCGGGTGATCCCGTACCGACGTAGAAATAGTCCATATAGCCCCAGTGGCGGTGCGGCGTGCCGTAGAGCGGATCGAATCGGCTGGTTTCGCCCGCCTGAAGGGTGGTGGCGTTGTTGCCGGACAGTACCTCGTAACCCGGCCCAACGCTCAGTAGCCCTTTCTGAAACAGCACGTTACCGCCGTAGTGATACGCCCCGTTGATAGCCAGGCCGTCGCGGTCTTTGCCGCTCTGCCCGTAGGCAAAGGCCTGCCAGTATACCCGGCCCAGGGTCGACGAGGTGTTGCCCAACTGACCGGTTAGCATGGCCCCGTAGGTGAGGCGCGAATTCGTGCCCGCCACATCATAACGCCTGCCATATACGTAACCCGCCGTGGCGCTGCCCAGCGAATCGGCGCGGTACTTCTGAAAATCGTCTTTAAAGAGCAGGGCCGAGAATTTCGTCTGGCCGGACGCGGAACCGCCGAATTTGCGCGTGAGGTAGGCCATCTGAAACGACTTGAACTGCTGATTCTGGCCGTTCGTGCTCAGCGGAGTGGCCAGTACGGGCGCACCCCCTTTACCCGTGGTGGGCAAAAAACCGGCCGGAATCGGCAGCGTCACGTTTTTGGTCGACAAGGCAAAGGCGGGCGCATTACCAGCGGTGTAATTAGTGCCCACCGTACCAAAGGCATCGGTGTTCTGGTTGAAGCCAACGCCCAGGTCGACGCGCCCAGCCCTTATGCTGCGCTTTCAGCAGGGCGGCATCGAACCGGCGGCCCTGCTGAAGCCAGTCGAGGTTACCCAACAGGCGTACATCGTCGTAGACAAGCTCCTGACGGCCCAGTTTCAGCGACAGGTTCTCGATCAGTTTGAACGGAATGGTGGTATCGGCGCTGTTGGCCAGGGTGATGTCGGCCCAGGCTTCGTGCACCATCAGCCGGTTACCGTCGGCATTGTTGATGGTGGCCGCATCCTGCCCCCATACCCGGACATCCTGGATGGCCGTTTGAAACTGGACACGATCCCATTTGTAGCCGAACGTGAGCCGGGTACGTTGCGAGGTGAAAAAGGCCGATGGACTCTCGTTCGGGGCCAGATTGCCCAGGCCGTTACGTACCTCTGTGCGGGTACGTACCTGGCCCGTGAGCGAGAACTGGGCGAATGAGATCGACTGGGTAAGCACGAGCATGAGGCATGCCAATGACACCCGTTTGACGGTATAATTCATGCGAATAGGCAGTCAGAATGAGCAGAAAATGAACGGTAGAGACAACAGTGAGTGGACCTGCCCAAAGTGGGGCAGATAACGCAGGATGCAGACTGTAGTGGAAGCTCCGGAGAAACGCGGAGACGAGCGGCGGGCGGTTGCCGGGCCGACAGCGGGATGACGCTGATTTGCTTTACCTACTTTTTTTCATTTTCTTTGAATCGTTTGTGTTTAGCATAGACAAACCCTGTTTAGCCGATCCAAAGGTGCCCCCACACCGGATCGGCTTTTTTTGTTAGCAGGCCATCGAGAAATTACGCATGCATTCGGCCAGATACGACGGATGCAACGCCACTACTTCGCCGATGATCAGCACAGCGGGCGCCCCCACGCCCTGCTCTGCTGCCAGCTGCGGCATAGTCCAGACCTGACCAACCACGCACTGCTCATCAGCACGCGTACCGTTCTGCACCACCGCCATGGGCAAATGGCCGCGCCCGGCCTGGCTGAACAGCGCGCAGATTTCATCCAGTTTACTCATGCCCATCAGGACAATGACGGTGGCTTTCGACTGGGCCGCCAGCCGCAGATCGTCGGAAAGCTGGCCGTTGCGCGTGGTGCCGGTAATGACCCAGAAACTCTCGCTGACGCCCCGGCTGGTGACCGGAATGCCCTGTGAGGCCGGTACGGCAATGCTGCTCGATACCCCCGGCACAACCTCGCAGTCGATCCCGAATCGCCGGGCGTAGTCGTACTCTTCAAACCCCCGCCCAAACACGTAGGAGTCGCCCCCCTTGAGCCGAACCACGTGGCCGTACTCCTGCGCCAGCTGAACAATCAGCTCGTTAATTTCATCCTGCGAAACGGATGCTTTACCGGCCCGTTTGCCCACGTAGCGTTTCAACGCCTGGTCGGGTGCAAACTCCAGCAGTGTGTGGTTGGCAAGGTCGTCGTACAAAACAACGTCGGCTTGCCGAAGCGCCCTGATCCCTTTTAAGGTGATCAATTCGCCGTCGCCGGGACCCGCCCCCACGAGTGTTAGCTTTGGCTTCATTTGACTACAGCTTATTAGTTAAATAGTGGTATTGTACTATTTATAGCTATTTGCCACTATTGCTTATTGATGGTCCAAAAGTATAGGCATAATTTGTAAAAACAAGGAAAAATCGAAAATATATGTTGTCTATTCGATAGAATGCGGAATAATAACGTAGGATTTGTTAAAAACACCTTATACATTTGGGTAGCCTATTTTGGGAGGGATCAGGCTATTTTCTTGAAATAACACAATAACAAAACAGGGTTTTCATAATGCTATAGTTACAATTAACTATGAACACAGACACAAACAGGCGTATCGTTGTCATTGGCAACGGCATGGTAGGCTACAAGTTCTGCGAGAAATTGGTAGCCAAACAAAAAAATGGACAGCGGTTCACCGTCACGGTTTTTGGGGAAGAGCCGCGCGTTGCCTACGACCGGGTACATTTAAGTGCCTATTTCGACGGCAAAACCGGCGACGATCTCACGCTGGCCCCACTAAGCTGGTACACCGATAATGGTATTACGCTGTACCTGACCGATCCCGTCGTTGACATTGACCGGGAGCGCAAAGAGATTCGGTCGCATCATGGTATTGTGGTGCCCTACGACTACCTGATTCTGGCTACTGGCTCGGGGGCGTTTGTGCCGCCCGTAGCCGGGGTGGAAAAAGAAGGGGTGTTCGTCTATCGTACCATCGAAGACCTCGACCTCATTCAGTCCTACGCCCGCAGGGCGCGCAAAGGGGCCGTGCTGGGTGGCGGTTTGCTGGGGCTGGAAGCCGCCAAAGCCCTGCTCGATCTGGGGCTGGACGAAGCGCATGTGGTTGAGTTTGCCCCCCGCCTGATGCCCCGGCAGATCGACGATGCCGGGTCGGGGGTATTGCAGCGGCAACTGGAATCGCTCGGGTTGAACATTCACCTGTCGAAAAGTACCCAGGAAATCACCGGCGACGACACCATTACCGGCCTGCAGTTTGCCGATGGGTCGCAGCTCGACGTGGATATGCTGGTCATTTCGGCGGGTATCCGGCCACGCGATGAACTGGCAAAGGCAACGGGGCTGGCTACTCACCCACGCGGAGGGATTATCGTCGACAACTTCCTGCAAACGTCTGACCCCGCCATTTTTGCCATTGGCGAATGTGCCGTGGCCCACCACATGATTTATGGACTGGTGGCGCCCGGCTACGAAATGGCCGAGGTGGTGGCCTCGCGCCTGTTCGGTGAAGAGAAAGAGTTCAAGCCCTACGACATGTCGACCAAGCTCAAACTGATCGGCACCGACGTAGGCTCGTTCGGCGATCCGTTTGCGGCCGAGCCCAACTGCCGGACAATCGTGTACGAGAACAGAGCGAAGGGCATTTACAAGCGGATCAACGTGTCGGCCGATGGCAAAGAACTGCTGGGCGGTATACTGGTGGGCGATGCCGAGCAATATAATATGCTGCTGCAAACCTGCAAGAACAAAACCATTCTTCCTCCCGATCCCGAAGACCTGATTCTGGGCTCAGCCGGAACGCCGGACCGGGGGGCGAGGGAGCCGGGGCTGGTGTAATGGGCCTGCCCGACGAGGCGCTGATCTGCTCGTGCGAAGCGATTACGAAAGCCATGCTGTGCCATGAGATTGGCGAGAACGGCCACGACACGGTCGATGCGCTGAAGAAAGCCACCAAAGCCTGTACCGGCTGCGGCGGCTGTACGCCCCTGGTGAAAGACCTGATTCAGGGCGTGATGAAGCAAAAGGGGGTGTACGTCCGTAATATTCTGTGCGAGCACTTCGATTTCACCCGGCAGGAATTACTCGATCTGGTTAAAATTAACAGCCTGCGCACCTTCGACGCCGTACTGGAGCAGGTTGGCCATGGCGATGGCTGCGAGGTCTGCAAGCCGGCCGTGGCCTCTATTCTGGCCAGCCTCTGGAACGAGAACATCCTCGAAAAAGGCCGGGCTACTATTCAGGACTCCAACGATCGCTTCCTGGCCAATATCCAGAAAGGCGGTACGTATTCGGTCGTTCCCCGCATTCCGGGCGGCGAGATCACGCCCGACAAACTGATCGTGATCGGGCAGGTGGCCAAAAAATATGGCCTGTACACCAAAATCACGGGTGGGCAGCGCATCGATCTGTTCGGGGCTCATGTGGGCGATCTGCCCCTCATCTGGGAAGAACTGATTGCCGCCGGGTTCGAGAGTGGTCATGCCTACGGAAAATCGCTGCGCACGGTGAAAAGCTGCGTGGGTAGTACCTGGTGCCGGTACGGCGTGCAGGATTCGGTTTCCTTTGCCATCGAAGTGGAAGAACGGTACAAAGGCGTTCGCTCGCCCCACAAGATCAAGTCGGGGGTATCGGGTTGCATTCGGGAATGCGCCGAAGCCCAGAGCAAAGACTTCGGCATTATCGCCACCGAAAAGGGCTGGAACCTGTATATAGGCGGCAACGGGGGCTCTAAACCCCAGCACGCCCTTCTGCTGGCTGCCGATATCGACAAAGAAACCTGTATCCGCTACATCGACCGGTTCCTGATGTTCTACATCAAAACGGCCGATCCCCTCACCCGCACCGCTACCTGGCTCAACAAACTGGAAGGCGGCATGACCTACCTGAAAGCCGTCGTCATCGACGACGTGCTGGGCATTGCCCATGACCTGGAACGCGAGATGCAGCTGTTGGTCGATACGTTCAAATGCGAATGGAAAGAAGTGGTGGATAACCCGCAGCTACGCGCCCGCTTTACCCATTTCGTGAACGTACCCGAACAGAAAGATCCGACGGTTCAGTTTGAAACACTGCGCGATCAGAAACGGGCCAAAGAGTGGGCGTAACCCGCCGCCTCGTACGCCCGACTCGTTCACTCATCCCTCACTTTTATATCAACTCCAATGGAAACGCTCACACTCACTAACGAAGAAATCACCTGGTATGCCGCCTGCCCAACCGATCACGTGCCCGAGGGCGGCGGGGCCTGTGTGCTGCTCGACGGGCGGCAGATTGCCCTCTATAACTTCGCCCGCCGCAACGAATGGTACGCCACCGACAACGAGTGCCCGCACCGGCAGCAAATGGCCCTCTCGCGCGGTATGATCGGCAGCCAGGGCGACGAGCCTAAAGTGGCCTGCCCCTTCCACAAAAAAACGTTTTCGCTCAGAACGGGCAACTGCCTCAACGACGATGGGTACCAGATTGCGACCTACCCGGTTAAAGTGGTCGATGGCATGGTGTACATTGGCTTGTAAGCGGCCAACAGGCCCAGTTGCTGGGCCAAGCCCACTCATCTTCCGTATGAATCAGGTTGATCAACAGGTAGCCGGTCGATTGACGCGCTTTTATTTAGTAGCCCTCACGATGATTGCCGTACTGACCATCAGCGGACTGCTTTTTATCCGGCGCACGATCAATACCCATTACGACGACAGTCGGGTGGTGAACGTGGCCGGGCGGCAGCGCATGCTCAGTCAGCGGTTGACCAAGCTGGCCCGGCTGCGAACGGAAAGGATTACCACGGCCGATACCGTTTCGTTCGACTCCCTGCTTCATTCCTGGCGCGAAAGCCATCGTCAGTTGCGAACCGGCCTGCTGCATATGGAAAAAGTGTACGCGGTTCGAAAAAGCCTGCAGCTCGATAGCATGTTTGCCCGGATCGAGCCGGTATTTCAAGCCATGTATACCGGCTTTTCCCGGATCAGCAGCGCCCGCAGCACGACGGAGGCGAAGCAGGAGGCCCTGCGGCGCATTCTGCAGGATGAGTTCTCCTTCCTGCAACAGATGAACGCCATCGTTTTTCGGTTCGATGCCGAAAGTTTTGCGCAGGTAAAGCAGCTTGAGCGGATTGAATGGCTGCTGGTGCTGGCTACCCTGGCGACGCTGCTGATCGAAGGCCTGTTTATTTTCAGGCCGGTGGTCAATCACACGCAGTCGGTCATTCGTCGGCTGGCCAGCTCGGAAGAAGCCCTTCAACGGGCCAACCGGCAGCTGGAGCTGGCGAATCAGGCGCTGGAGGCCACCAACAGCGAGTTGGCGGCGGCTAACCAGCAACTGCTCGATACGCAGCGCGAACTGTTGCAAACCACCGAAGAGAAGTACCAGTTGCAGCTGGCCGAAGACACCGTTCGGTCGGCTGCCCTGCTGGAAGGGCAGGAAGAAGAGCGTCGGCGTTTTGCCCGCGAACTGCACGATGGCATTGGCCAGATGCTGACCGGTATAAAACTGCATGCCGAAAAACTGAAGTCGACCCCCTTTGCCGACGACAGGCAACGCACCCGCTTTGCCGAACTATGCGACCTGATTGCCGATACCATCCAGACAACCCGGCAGGTTTCCTACAACCTGATGCCCTCGACCCTGAGCGATTTCGGTCTGGGGCCAACGCTGAATCTGCTGGCCGAACAAACAACCCGGTCAGCGGGCATACCCATCGGTTTCAGCGGCCCCGCACAGGCCAGCCGATTGAGCCCGGCCATGGAGATTAGCCTGTATCGTATTGCGCAGGAGGCGCTGCACAATGCGGTGAAGTATGCCGATGCGCAGACCATCCGGATTACGCTGCAACAGAGCCCGCACACCCTCCAGCTGGCGATTGAAGACGACGGAAAAGGCTTCAGGCTACCCCCACCGGCTACCCCTGCCCAACCGCCGCCGATCATCAACGGCCTGGAGAATATGCGGACCAGAACCCGGTTGCTCAACGGTGATTTTACCATTACGTCAAGGCCTAAAAAAGGGACTAAGGTCCGCGTTAGTGTCAACCTGTCCGAAAACACGCACTAGTTATGTCCATACGAATACTGATAGCCGATGACCACTCTGTAGTACGAAAAGGGATTCGGATGCTGCTGGAGGACGAAACCGATATCCAGATTGTCGGTGAGGCCTCCGACGGTGATGAAGCCATCGCCCTGCTTTCGAGTATCGATACCGATGTGCTGCTGCTGGACATTACCATGCCCCGACTGTCGGGGATCGATACGCTTAAAGTCATCTCGAAGCAGTATCCGGCCGTGCGCACGCTGATGTTCAGCATGCATAGTAACCCTGACTACATTCTCAAGGCCGTGCAGCATGGGGCAGCGGGCTACCTGCTGAAAGACACCGGGCTTGAAGAGATCTTACGGGCGGTGCGGACGGTGGTGGAAGGGGATCTGTATTACCCGCCCAGCGCGTCGTCGGTCATTATCCGGAACCTGATTTTACCGGCTATGAGTCGACCCGACAACGGGGCAACGTCCGGGCACAACGGGCACTGTATCGATCTGGAAACGCATCACAGCGCGGGAAACCCAGATTCTCACCTGCCTGATCGACGGCATGAGCAGCCCCGAAATAGCGGACCGGTTTGGCATCAGCCCCAACACCGTAGCCAATCAGCGGGCCAGCATCATCCGTAAAGCCGGGGTAAAAAACACGGTGGATCTAATTCGGATGGCCTTGAAAGAGAAGGTTTCCTGAGGATTCAGTACATTGGTAATTGGTCTGTTTTGTCATCCCGACGGTAGGAGGGATCGTGGCGTTCCTGTTCAAGTGGACAGGTTCTCCCATCAGCACGCCACGATCCCTCCTATCGTCGGGATGACAAAAACGTACATAATACTCTATGCAGAAGGAGGCTATGAACTGGTCAAATCCAGGCAGACTGACCCTGTAAGCGGGCTAAGAAGGTAAAAATTAGAATTCAATTAGAGAGAACGGTAGCCCCAAACTAATGTACTACTCTATTCGTTTTGTAGATAGTAAACAACCAACGTTACATCTATGACTATGAAAGGAGTATGGCGGCGACCCGCTCGGGGACTAGCTGCCGCGGCCGTGGCACTGAGCCTGGGGGGCGGGTTATCGGCCTGTAGCTCATCCGCCACCAACGATTTGAGTCCACAAGACTCAAACGTGATTATTACAAACTACGATCGGCAAGCCGATTTCAGCCAATATGCCACGTTCAGCCTGCCCGATTCAGTGCTGGTTGAGTCCAACGACCGGTACCGGCAGTCGGCCTTGCCCACCGAGCAGCGTTTAGTGTCGCGCCTGGCAACGGAGCTGACAAACCGGGGTTTCCGTCGCGTGGCTGCCAGGCAGGCGGCTGACCTGGGGATCGCCGTTACGCGGGTGAATAACCAGTATACCGGCGTCACCACCAACCCATACGCTGGCTATTACAGTAACTACTGGGGTGGTTTTGGGTCCGGCTTTGGCGGCATTTATGACCCGTTCTATTCACCCGGCTATTACCAGTATTATCAGGTGGCCGAGCAGTTCTGGCGTATCCAGATTGTCGACCTGAAAAACCGACCGATCATTACGCCCACTACCGACCCCAATGCCCCGCAAAACAAGTTGCGTGTGCTGTATATGGCCGAATTACGCGGTGATGGCATTTTCGATACCAATGCTGTCGACCAGCTTATTACCGACGCTTTTGCCCAATCACCGTATCTGCGTCCAACCCGTTAAGACACCATTATGAAACGCACTCAATTGCTCACAGCATGGCTGCTGCTGACCGCCACTATGGCCTGGTCACAAGTGCAGCCTATGCCCGGAAACCCCGACTACGGAAAGGGCAACGAACGAAATGCCTATAACCTCATTCGCGAATCGACCTACAACCGGTACGTCACCTTCAACGGCTCAATACGCTATGGGATTGGCATGCCCATGGGTACGGCGCGAAACTATATCAACCAATTGTCGCCGACCAATGTGGCGGCAACCATGGAATGGCAGTTTCCGCAGAATTTCTCGCTGGGAATACAAACCGGCTACCAGTACAGTCAGCAGCGGCTGCCACGGGCTGTATACACGGTAGGCGACGAAACGGTCTCGGCCGTACAAACCCGTACGCTCACGATCACGCCCGCCATGGCAACGGCCTCCTACTATTTTGCTGACCCGGCGGCGGCCATCCGTCCGTATGTGCAACTGGCTGGTGGTGGTGCCTTCGTGAACTACACCAATTTCTACGGCAGCCTGTCTGATGGAAACAAGAAATTTGCCGGGGCTTTTGCCCCGGCCATTGGCCTGAAAGTATTCGGTCGGCGCGAGGGTGGCCTCGGCGGCGAGATACAGGCCCAGTACCAGACTATTTTCTACAAGTACAACGAAATCAACAACGCCCGGAACCTGATGCTCTCCGCCGGGTTGACGTTTCGGTTTTATTAGAAAATCGGCGTAGCCCCCCGCCCTGAAGGGAGCCTGCTGGCGCACAAGTATTGCTTACGCAAGGATATAGACGCGCCAGCAGGCTCCCTTCAGGGCGGGGGGCTACGCCGATTCTTTCCCTCCCTTCGGATGGGCCTGGTCGTGGGCTTTTTTGAGCTGATCCAGGCTTGTGTGGGTATAAATCTGGGTGGCGGCGAGGCTGCTGTGGCCCAGTAAATCTTTAATGGCGTTTAAGTCGGCCCCCCGGTTGAGCAGATGCGTGGCAAACGTATGGCGCAATACGTGGGGGCTTTTTTTCTCCAGCGTGGTCACCAGCGCCAGGTACTTACTAACGATCCGCTGCACCAGCATGGGGTAGGCCGCAATGCCTTTATCACTAACGATCAGCGTGCCCGGTGTGGATGACTTTTGTCGGCCTTTCCGTCGAAGAAAATCGCTTTTTGTTGCTGATACTGCTCGATCAGCTCGACGAGGGGGGGCGTCAGCGGCACGATCCGGTGCTTGTTGCGCTTGCCCAGCACGGTGATGGTGCGGTCGTAGAGGTTGATGTCGGCGGGTTTTAGTCCCGTGAGTTCGCTGAGGCGGATGCCGGTACCGTACAGTAGCTCCAGCACCAGTTTATCACGCAGGCCAATAAAATCGTCGGGGAAGTGGACATCGTCGAGGAGGGTGGCCATTGGCTTCTCTTCCACGAACGTTGGCAGCTTTTTGCTCATTTTCAGCGCCACAATCTTCTGCATCGGGTCGACGCTAATCTGCTGACGACGAAGCAAATACCCGTAGAAGCTGCGCAGCGTGGCGATCTTCCGGTTTACCGTCGATTTGTCGAGTTTGGCTTCCACCAGAGAGACGATCCAGGCGCGAATCAGGAGGTGATCGGCCTGCGCGGGCGGAACGCTGTCGTGGTGTTCCTGCAAAAATTCGGTGAACTGAAGCAGGTCATTTTCATAGGCCATCAGGGTATGGTGGCTCAACCGCTTTTCGTAGCGGATGTGCTGTAAAAAATCAGAACCGGAATTCGCCGGCGGTAGAGGAGGAACGGGCTGCATAGGAACAGAACGAAGATACGTACCTATTCACTAAACCTTTACTCCTGTACTGCCGGAAAATTCCGGTTCAGACAACGGGCGTCGATTAAAACTAATCGACTACTGCTGCGTGTGGTTGCCGTACATTTTTTCTTTGTAGGCAGCGCGAATGACATCCTTCCGGCGGCTGATCGAAGGCTTCTGGAAAGCAGTACGTGAACGCAATGAACGCAACACACCTGTCTTCTCGAATTTCTTCTTGAACCGCTTCAGGGCTTTGTCAATCGACTCGTTTTCTTTTACGTTAATGATAATCATGTAATACCGGTATTTTTGTGTTTTGCAAAACGGACTGCAAAGATAGCAAATCTGCTACATGAAACAAGCGGTGATCGACCTCGGAACCAACACGTTCCACCTGATGATTGTTCAAAAAAATGCCGATTCTACCCACAATAGGACGTATCAGACCCTCTTTCGCGAAAGCAGACCCGCCAAAATAGGCCGTTCAACATCGGCGGGTGCGGGCCCCTCACGCGGGGGCATCAATCAGCGCATCATCACCGACGAAGCCATTGACCGCGCCCTGGGTGTGCTTACATATTTCCGCAGTGTCCTCGACCAGCACCAGGTAAACCCGGCCGATGTGGCGGTGTACGGTACCAGCGCCATTCGGGTGGCCCAGAATCAGCAGGCTTTTATCGACCGCATTCGGCAGGAAACCGGTTTACAGATCCGGGTCATTTCGGGCGACGAAGAAGCCGAGCTGATCTACCGGGGTGTACGCGCATCGGGGGCTATTCCCGACGATGCTACCGTGATGGTCATGGACATTGGCGGCGGCAGCGTTGAATTCATTATTGCTGGCCGTGACGGAAATGACGCCCGTATTTTCTGGAAACAGAGCTTCGAGATGGGCGGGCAGCGGCTGATGGAGCGGTTTATGGGCGAAGCGGACGTGATTAGTCCGGCGGCCATTGGCCGGATGCAGTCGTACGTTCAGGAACAGCTGCTGCCACTCACCAACGCGGTGCATCAGTATCAACCCACCGTGCTGGTCGGTTCATCTGGCTCGTTCGATACGCTGGTGGATCTGTATTTTCACGAGCAGACCGGTACCTGGCCACCGGCTGACCAGGCCGCTTTTACCCTACCGATTGCGGACTTCTACCATTTCTACCAACTGCTCATTGAGCGGAACCGCGCCCAGCGGATGGCCCTACCCGGCATGATCGAACTCCGGGTCGACATGATCGTCGTGGCCGTCTGCCTGATCGACTTTGTGCTGCGGTCATACCAGATCAGCGCCATTCAGGTATCGACCTACGCGTTGAAAGAAGGAGCACTGGTTTGAAGTTTAAGGTCCAAAGTTGCTCCGCCTCACTATAGAAAGCGGAGCAACCTTGGACCTTAAACCCGCAGCAGGGAACCTAGTATTCACGTTAAGCTAGCTTATCGCTTTGGCTACTTCCAGTTCCTGCGGCTTCTGGGGTGCTACCTTTTTCTTCGTGAACCGGGCGATGAGCCGGTCAACGACCAGGTACATTGAGGGTACCACCAGCAGCGTCAGTACGAGCGAGGAAGTTAACCCGCCGATGATGACCCAGGCCATCCCGTTCTTCGTTTCGGCGCTGGCACCGCTGGCCAGGGCGATGGGCAACATCCCAAAGATCATGGCCAGGGTTGTCATCAGAATCGGGCGGAGCCGTTCTTTCCCGGCTTCAATCAGCGCCTCAACAACTTCACGGCCTTCGGCCTTTAACTGGTTGGTGAAGTCGACGATCAGAATGGCGTTTTTGGCCACCAGACCCAGCAGCATGATCATGCCGACGATGGCGAAAACGGTGAGGCTTTCCATGGTCAGGGCCAGCGCCAGCAGGGCACCGATCAGGGCAACGGGAATGGAGAATAACACCACAAACGGATACACGACGCTTTCGTAGAGGGCCACCATGATGAAGTACACCAGCAGAATGGCAATCCCCAGGGCTAGCCCCAGGCTGCCGAAGGCATCAGACTGTTGCTGCAACTGGCCCAGGTACTGAATCGACACACCTTCGGGCAGCTGCTCCTTGGCCATCTTCGCCTGAATATCGGCCCCCACCGTACCCACCGGCCGACCCACAACCTGGGCGTTAACGGTGATCGATGACAGCCGGTCGATGCGTTCCAGCACGCTTTCACCTACCTGCTCCTGCACGGTGGCAAACTGCGACAGCTCGAAGGTTTTGCCCTGGTTGTTGACGAAGCTTAGGCGGGAGACGTCGGAAGCCTGCGTGCGGTCGAACCGATCGAGGCTCACCAGAATGTCGTATTCATTCCCGTTCTGCTTGAACTTCGACTGGTCGTTACCCCGGAAAGCGTTTTGCAGGGCCATCCCCACCTCAGCCGCATTGATGCCCAACTGGGCCATCCGTTCGCGGTTCAGGTTTACCGTTACTTCCGGCTTGGGGTCTTTCACCGAATATTTTACGTCCTGCGTGCCCGGCACCGAGGCCGTTACCTGTTTAACCAGGGCGGCGGCTTTCCGAATGTCGGCCAGGTTAGTGCCTTTCACGGCAATCATGATGGGGGCCTGCGAGGCACCCACAATACCAACGGGAGCCACCGTTACCCGCACACCGGGAATCTGACCCACTTCTTTTTTCAGCAACTGGCCAAACGCTTCCGTCGAGAGCTTGCGCTGTTTTTTATCGATCAGCTTCACGTTCAGATCGGCCAGGTTACTGTTGGCCGACGTACCCAGGCCAGTGCTGCTGTAGCCGATGTTGCTGAATACGTTGGTCACTTCGGGGTGCTTCATAATGATCTGCTCGGCCCGCTGGGCTACCGCGTTGGTCTGGTAAATAGACGCCGTTGGGGCCAGTTCGATCTGAACGCTCATCTCGCCCATATCACTTTGCGGCATGAAGGCCGCGCCGATGAAACCAGCGGGGATCAGGTAAATGGAGCCAACCAGCAGAGCGAACACCGACAGGAAGATGTACCGTTTGTGGCCCAGCACCCAGACCAGGATCTGGCCGTAAGCATTTGTTAAACTATCGAGGAAGCGCTCGAAACCCAGGTTCAGCTTACCCCATAATGAGTTCGGATTCAGCACTTCGATTTTGCCGAAGCGGGAAGCCAGCAAGGGCGTCAGCGTAAACGAGACCAGCAGGCTCATCAGCGTGGAGAACACAACAACCAGCGCAAACTCGCGCAGGATGTTGCCGATCAGACC
This sequence comes from uncultured Cytophagales bacterium, assembly GCA_963750355.1. Lineage (GTDB taxonomy): Bacteria > Bacteroidota > Bacteroidia > Cytophagales > Spirosomataceae > Fibrella. The sequence continues at coordinate 162,182 of CAVVQL010000008.1, forward strand.
GCCTGTCATGGCCAGGGGTATGAATACCACGACGTCGACCAGCGTAATGGCCAGGGCCGTAAAGCCAATTTCGCTCCGGCCATCAAGGGCTGCCTGACGCTTATTTTTGCCCATTTCCAGGTGTCGGTTAATGTTTTCCAACACCACAATCGAGTCATCGACCAGAATACCCACCACCAGCGATAAGGCCATCAGCGTCATCAGGTTCAGCGAGAAACCCATCAGGTACATCAGGGCAAACGTGGGAATCATCGACGAAGGAAGGGCCACCAGCACGAACATAGCCGACCGGAAGCTGTGCAAAAACAGCAGCATCACCACCGATACAATCAGAATCGCCAGGCCCATGTCGAACACCACCGCATCGGCCGAGGCCAGCGTAAAGACCGACTGGTCGGAGGCAATGTTGAATTTCAGGCCTACGTTGCTGTACTGTTTTTCCAGCTGGGTAATCTTAACCTGCGCCTGCTGACTGACCGATACCGCGTTGGCATCCGACTGTTTCTGGATCTGCAAACCGATCGACGGCCGCGCATTGATGTGGTTGATGGCCGTCGGTTTCGTACTGGCATCCACCACTTCGGCCACATTGCGTAACAGCACCTGGCTGCCATCTGCCCGGCGGGCAATGATCAGGTCGCGCAGGCGATTGACGGTCTGCACCGAGGCATCGAACCGGATCGAGTACTGCGACTCGCGGGTTTCGAGCTGACCGGCGGGGTAGCTGGCATTGGCCGCGTTGATGGCCTGCGACACCTGCCCAATCGACACGCCGTAGCCCCGCAGTTTCTCCGTATCGACGTTGACCTGAATCTGACGCTCGTTGCCACCAACGATGTTCACCTGACCAACGCCCGATACGTTCGAGAGCTGCGGTTTGATGTTGTTGTTGAGGAGGTCATACAGCGCCGTGGGCGACATGTTGGCCGTAACTCCCATCCGCAGCACCGGAATCTCGTCGGTCGAAAACTTATTCAGAATGGGGCGGTCGGCGGCGTCGGGCAGGAGGTTGATGATCTGCTCGATTTTGCGCTGCGCATCCTGCTGGGCCAGCGTGGTGTTCACGCCGTTCTTCAACTGGATAATCACGCTCGACACGCCTTCCTGCGAGGTCGAGGTCATGCGGTCGAGCCCTTCCAGGGCCGACAAGGCGTCTTCGATGCGCCTGGTTACGTTGGTCTCTACTTCGTTGGCCGAGGCGCCCCGGTAGACGGTGGCTACGCTGATGACGTTGGCCTCGAATTTGGGCAGCAGGTTGTACGACAGTTGCTTATAGCTCAGGAAACCGAACAGAATAAGCACCGTGAAGACGGTCGTCACCAACAGCGGCCGTTTAACGGCTATTTCTGATATTGACATAATGGCTTAGATTATTTCGTGATCTGCACTGGTTTGCCGTCGCTCAGGTTCAACTGGCCGGTGGTCACCACCTGATCGCCCGCTGTTAGTCCGCTCAGGACTTCAATGGTATCGCCAAAGTCGCGGCCGACGGTGATGGTACGGCGGGCAACCGTGTTGCCGTTGATGACATAGACGTAGGGGTTCTTGATGCTCTCGACCAGCGCGGCGCGCGGAATCTGCAGGGCTTTCTGGTTCGATTTCTGCGAGAAATCGACGTTGACGAACGTACCTGCTTTCAGGCTACTGGCGTTGTCGATCGTGATCTCGACCGGGTAGTTGTGTTCATCGGTACCCTGCGGCGCAATGTAGGAAATGCGTCCGTTGAACGTCCGTCCGGGAAATACATCGGTCATAATCCTGACCGATTGTCCTTCGCGCAGCTGGTACACGTCGCTTTCGTTCACCGGCACCTCTACTTTCAGGCGCGATACGTCGAGCACCTTGCCCAGCACCTTACCGGCGGTGATGTACTCGCCGGGTTCAATGTCTTTCTGCACAATACGGCCGCCGATCGGCGCTTTCACGTTGGCATCGGCGATCTGCTTTTTGATCTGATCGGCCTGATTGAGCGCGTTTTCGTAGTTGAACGTCGTCTCGTTCACCTGCAACTCCGTGGTGGCATTACCGGCCAGCAGCGTGTTGTAGCGCGTTACATCTTTCTTCAGCTTCGCGATAGACAGCTGGGTGGCTTCCAGCGAGAGTTCTTTCAGCCGGTTGTCGAACTGCACCAGCACCGCCCCCGGCCGGACGCTGGAACCCAGGTTGAAATTAACCCTGGTTACTTTGCCGGCGGTGGTGGCCACCAGGTCGGCTTCCCTGAAGGGAATCAGGTTGCCGGTTTTAATGAGTTGCTGGCTAACCGTTCCTTCCACAACGGGGGCTACGGTTACCGGAATGGCTACGGTTGCGTTAACGACCGGCTGCTTCTGGGCGTCGATCGTCTTTTTGTTGGAAGCCAGTCGAAAACCAATCAGAGCGGTAATGACCAGTAGGACGGCCACAATAGTAAGGGTTGTCTTTTTCATGATCTATGAGTTGGTTGAATGGATCAGAGTTGGTTGTAGAACGTGAGGAGTTTGCCCTGCGATTGTTCCAGGTCAAGGCGGGCCTGATACAGATTGATCAGCGAGTTGATGTAGTTGGTCCGGGCCTCGCGGTACGAGTTATCGGCGTTGATCAGGTCGGTCAGGAGCTTGGTTCCCTGTCTGTACTGAAGGGTGGTCACGTTGTAGACCTCCTGCGCCAGTTTCACGTTTCGCTCGTCGTTCTGCACGCTCGTTTGCGCCCGCTGAATCTGCGACTGGGCGCTGTTGAACTGAAGCTGATAGGCCGATACGTTCAGTTTCTGTTGTTCTTCCTGGGTCAATAGCGTCAATCGTTGCTGCTTCAACTGCGAATCGCGCCGGAACCCGTCGAAAATAGGGATGTTGAGGCGCAGGCCAACGCTGCCAAAACCCACAAAATTGCTGAAGAGCTTATCAATGGTTTGCGCCCCCACGTTCAACGTACCGTAGTTGGCCGTCAGGCTCAGCGTTGGCAGGTAGCCCGCCCTGATCCGCTGGTATTGCAGGCCCTGTAAGGCGAGGTTCGTTTCGGCTTTTTGAAAGGAAACCAGCCGTTTCGGATCAAATGGCTCCTGGTCGGCCGTTGGTAGCTGGGTGAGCAGGGTTGAGTCGGTTAGGACCAGATTCTGTTCCTGCGGCATACCCATCTGATATTTCAGCCGGTTCAGGGCGAGGTTCCGGTCATTCTCGGCCAGCGCCAACTGCGACTGCGTGCTGTTGTAGCCCACCTCCGTCCGCGTGTAGTCGACGGGCTGAATGACCCCATTGTCGCGCTGTAATTTCAGGATGTTCAGCACCTGCTGGGTGCGCTGCAGGTTGTCGCGGAGCAGGGCAATCTGCTGTTCAGCCACGAACACCTGGTAGTAGTTGCTGGCGATGTTGTAGATAATGTCTTCCTGCGTCTGGCGCGTGTTCAGGGCCGCCAACTGCTGGTTCGACTTGTTTGCTTTGATACCGATCAGCAGCGACTTATCGAAGATGGTCTGGCTGGCCTGGGCCACCAGGTTCGTCTGGTATTTCTGCCCAATGATCAGCACCCGTGGTTCAGGGCCAAACACCCCGGCTGGAATGATGCTCTGTTGCAGCTTGAGGTTGTCGGTGGCTGTGCCGGTTGCGGTTACCTGGGGTAGGTACTGACTCAAGGCCTCCCGCGCCTGCTCATTGGCCGTCTCGGCCTGATACTGCGCCAGGCGGACAGAGCCAAAATTTTTGAGACCGTAGTCGAGGCAGTCTTTCAGCCGAAATGCCGCCGTAGCTGAGGGTTGCGGCTGAGCCTGCGCCTGCGCCCATCCTGGAAGGGCAACCCCCAGGGTAAAGGCTAAACTGAGTGCAATTAATCGTTTCATAAGTACAATGGTTGATGGCTCTACAGTAGATATATCAACTAATAAGCCAAAAAAATTAGTTCTCGATCAGGCCAATAATCTTGCGGGTGGTGGCCAAAAAGGCGTCCTGTTCGGCCTGTGATAGCTGGCTCATTATCTGCTGATCGAGCGTTTCGGTGGTTTGAATGGCTTGTTCAATAATCATTTTACCGGCCGGGGTCAAGCGGATCAGATTCTTCCGCCGATCGTCGCTATCCGATACCACCCGTAAGTACCCATCGCGCTCCATCGTGCGAATAGACCGCTGAACGCCTGATTTATCCTTTTGCAGCATATTGGCAATTTCCTGTTGAGACAACAGGTCATCACCAGCAAAATAGGTGACGAATAAAACGGGGAACTGCTCGATCTGTAGCGTGAAGCCTAACCGGGCCAGTTCACGATTCGCCTTCTTAGCCATCAAATGGCCCACATGGCTGATCATGAAAACGGCCTGCGATCCCATCCGCTCCATAAACTTTGCCTGTATGCTCCTTCCGTCGGTCATGGTACAAATGTAATTACTGTTGCTATGTCAACCAAATCCGTCAGGGAAAAGTTTTTCGGTTCTGAATAAGCTGGCCTGAACCAGGTTCGCCCTGCAATGGCCGCCCGGATGGGCTTCGGCGGGTAGTTGAACCAGCATCAGTCCGATTGACACGACTCGCATGGGGCGGGGGGAAAGCCGGCGAATAAGGCCGGTGAAATCCAGACCGCTCCCGTCAAGCCTGCGCTTCAGCTTCCTGATGCAGCGTAATGGCCCGGCCCTGTAAAGCCTGCTCGGCGGCGGGCAAAATCTCGCAGTTGTCCCAGATGCCCGTCAGAAGCGTCTGGGCGTAGGAGTCGGGGAGTTGGTTGGCCACCATCAATTGATGAGCCCTGTGGTTGTCGTAGGTGAAGGCGTGAAAGGTGTACGTAAACAGGCCATCTGTGTCGTCGAGCAACAGGTACCATACGCGGGGAGTGCCATCGTTGGCGGGCATGCCAATTACGCCCGCGTTGAGCCAGTACTGACCGTCTCCCCCGTCAGAAACTCGCCTGTCGGATAGCCGCACCTCGGCAAACGGTAGTCCGGCATGGCCAGCCAGAATCACATCGGCCCCGGTAGCGGCAAACGTCGTTTCCTTCATCCGCCAGGGCGTCGACTCGAACACAAAATCAGCGATACCGGTGGCAGCCCCGTGTAATACCGTTACCGACTTACCCGCGTACTGAAAAGACAGGTGGAGCGGCAATGTGCTTAGCCAGGCCACCGATCAGCCGAGAGCTGCTGAACCGCATAGGGAAACCAGGTGCGGGAAAACAAATCGCACCGCCCGCCCTCGGTGAAATTACAGCCGCAGTCGTCTTCACCCCGGATGATATTCTGCTCCACATTGCCCTGAATGGCGTGGATACCCCAGTCCTTAACGAACTGCACCGACTCCTCAGGCTGGGCGCAGTAGCCCACTATATCGCCGGTGCAGATGATGTTGCCGACCGGAATCTGATGCTGGTCGGCAATGTTTTTGAGCGTTTCCAGCGCCTGTAGATTCGAGTAGGGGCCCCCGAACACAAGCAGCGGGCCACTGCGGGTGCCGAGGTTGATGCGTGTCCGGGCGTATCAATCATGGGTCTTTTTTCGGAAAAACAGCACTGGCTGCGAATACCAGGAAACAGTAACCCGTTGTAATCAGGTTCACGCTGAGCAGCGAACCGTATTTGCCGTCGCCCAGCCGCAGGGTATGGGGCAGGGGAAAAAACGTCAGCAAACCGCCCAGCACCAGCCCACCCACCACCGACAGGTGAAATGCCAGACGGGGTACGGGCACCTGCCAGAATAAAAACACGGGTGCCAGGCCCAGCACCAGGGTGCCGCTGATGGTGGTGGCCGACAGAATGGCGGGGTCGAAGAATACCGGAATAGTACCCAACACCGTTAAAACCACCATGGCCCAGCGCCCTTTCGTTACACTCGGCACGGCCGCTTTGCTCAGGTCGATACTGACTAGCTTGGAAAACGACGCCATCGCCGAATCGAGGGTCGACGAGGCCGAGGTGACCATAATGAGGTTCATCAGCAGCAACATCGGCACGCCGAAGAACCGCGCAACGGCCACCGGCGCTTCGCCCGTCAGGGCGTTGAGTTTGGCAAAGATGCCGACGAAACTGAAGAAGATGATGCAGAGCGCACCGATGGCCCCCGCCCAGAGGTAGGCTCTCAGCGTGGTCCGGGTGTCGGAAATAAACCCCCGGTCGGTGAGCACCGGGTCGTGAAAGGGGTAGCTGAAACACTGCACCAACGCAACCAGCAACAGATCGACGCCCTGCCCCAGCTCCCAGCGCCCACTGCTCAGGAAGGGGGTCAGGCTACCCCCGTAGGAGGGCAGCAGAAAGCCCAGAATGACCGTCAGTAGTACCACAAACAGCGTTAGTTGAATAACGTCGGTCATGATGGAACTGCTCATGCCGCCTTTCAGCGTGTAGGCCAGCGTCAGCAGGGTGAACACCAGAATAGCCACGTAGAAAGCGGGGGTACCCTGCGCGCCGAAATAAGAGCCGATGACGAGCGTGTTGGACCAGATCTCGTTGTAGAGCCGAATGATAATCAGGAACGTAAAGACCACCACCGCACTTCGCCCAAACTTCGACTCCAGAAAATGGTGGATGCTGCGATAGCCGCCTTTGTTGCGCATGGACACAATGACAAAACCGGCTACCAGAAACGACAGGTAGTACCCTGCGTAGGCAACGCCCCCCACCAGGCCGAAGCTGTGGCCCAGGTTGGCGGCGTTGGTAATCGACTTGGCAAACAGCCAGGAAATGACCAGGCTACTCGTCAGAAAAACGGTGTTCGGGCTGCGCTCTTTGCGGGCTCCTCTGAAAAATTCGGGCGCGGTCCGGGATAGGGGTGATACGAAAAACAGCGTAATACTCGACGCCAGTACTAAGCGCCCACTGCAATAGGGTTGTGGTCATGCGGGGGTGATTAGCGGGTAGCCCACCAGACGGGCACGTTGATGCTGTTGTTCTGAATTTTATCGGCGGCCTTTTTATACTGCACGGCGTTCAGCGTGCTTTCGGTACCGGGGTAAGGCATCCGGACGGGAATCAGCCCGTTGTTGAGACTGGCCGAAATCGGTTTCAGGCGGGGAAAGCCCGTACGGCGGTATTCTATCCAGCTTTCGTAGCCGTTGTTGATGTTAGCCAGCCATTTCTGCGTCAGAATCTGCTCAATCGGGCTCTGGCCATTCTGACCGTAGGCCACCTTGCTGCTGGTCAGGTAGGTGGCCGGTAGGGCCGTCCGCCAGTAGTCGAACGCCTGGGTGACGCCCCGTTCGTACCAGTCCTTCGCCGAAACCGATACCAGACCGCGCTCGGCGGCTTCGGCCAGCCAGAAACTGGTTTCGTAGGCCGTCATGTAATTGGCATACAGCTTGTCTGACTCCTCCCGGAAGATCGTTCCCGTAAAGGAGTAATCGGCCAGCGAGATAGAGAGTTTCGAGGCGTCAGGTCCGTTGAGCAGCCCTTTGTAGGTGCCCGGTTTGGCAGTGGTGGGCCGGAAGTACACCTGAATGCGCGGGTCGTTCAGGCTGGTAAGCAGTTCCTGGCTGGTGAGCGACATGATGAACAGGTTGTAATCGCCGATGCGGGCCGTTGCCATGCGGAAGTTGTTGGGCTGCGTCAGCGAGAACCGGTACACCGCGTTATCCGTATTGGCTTTAATGAAATTGCCTTCCGTAACCACTTTTTGCAGGGCCTCTTTCACGTTTACTTTACCCGAAATGCGCATCAGGTACTTGATCTTCAGCGAGTTGGCAAACAGTATCCATTTGCTGCGGTTGCCGCTGTACAGAATATCGCCGTCGAGGGCCGTAGCTCCTTTATAATTGTTGATGGAGGCAATGCCCTTATCGAGGTTGTCGAGTATGCCCCCGGCGGCCGTGTAGATGGCCTCCTGCGTGTCGTAGGCGGGCGTGATGATGCCTGCTTTTCCCTGTAGGGCTTCGGTGTAGGGAACGTCGCCGTACAGGTCCGTCAAGGTGGCGGCCATGTAGGCTTTCATGATCAGCGCCGGTCCTTCGTACACGCCGAAAGCCGTGTTGGCGCGGGCCTTTTGCAGCAAAATCTCGTTGTCGCGCAGGTTGGTGTAGATGAACGGCCAGGGATTGCCGCCGTACTGCGGCTCGCTGAGGCTATGCCGGTCGAAGAGGTTGAAATCGATGGCGGTGAAATACTGCCCCAGCAGGTTACCCGCCACAAACGCTTCGTACGACATCTGCTCGCCGTAATCGAAGAGGATTTTGCGGAACAGAAGCGACGGCTGCACGTCGACCGGTGCATTGGGATTGGTGTTTATTTCGGTGAAGTTCTCCGTGCAGCTGGGCAGAAAGCCAGCCAGTACAAGTAGCAGGAGGGTACTATAGAAGGTACGTTTCATAGTCAGTTGGGGATGGCCCGGCATGCCGGTGGTCCGGCATGCCGGCCACCGGTTGCGCGTGGTCGTATGGCTTAAAAGTTCACGCTTAATTTTACGCCCACATTGCGGGTAGTTGGGTAGGTCATGTCTTCCACCCCGGTCTGAAGTTGATTTTGCTGGAATGACGTTTGTTCGGGGTCGAAGTGCGGGATGTGCGACAGCGCCAGCAGGTTCCGCCCCACCAGGGCCACGGTTAGCCGCTGCATCCCCAGCTTTTGGGCCAGCCAGGCCGTTTCGGGTACGGTGTAGCCGATGGTCAGTTCCCGCAGTTTCACGTACGACGCGTTATAGGTGCTGTTCTCCTCATGGTTGCGGTCGTAGTACATCCGGTAGTAGGTCTCGGCCGGAATGAGGCGGGTGTTGGGCTGGTAAGTTGGATTTTCGGCCGTGCCCAGGTTCACCACGCCTTTGGCCACGATACCCGCTTCGGGCCGGTCGGCCGTTTCGATCAACTGACCCGCCACGCCCGCCAGGGCCAGCGTGCGCGACACGAGCACCCCGCCCTGCCGCCAGTCGACAAGAAAGCCCAGGTTCCAGTTCCGGATGCTGAGCTGGTTCGACAGGCCCACGATGAAATCGGGGTTGTAGTTGCCCAGTTTCTTCAGCGTATTGTCGGCAATGTACTGCCCGTTGCTGCCCACGATGAAGTCGCCCTGCGCGTTGCGCAGGTAGCCCGTTCCCCACATATCGCCCATCCGGTCGCCCTGCCGGACCTGGTACCAGACGGTCTGGTTCACGTTGTCGTAGATGCGGTTGTAGCCCAGCGTCAGGGTGCCTGCCTCTTCGGGCAGCGACACGACGGTGGTCCGGTTACGGCTGAAGTTCAGGCCGACGTTCCAGCGGATGCGGCTCGTCTGGATGGGCATTGCCGTTACCACCGCCTCAACACCCCGCGACCGTACGGCCCCGCCGTTGATGACCCGTTCGCTGTAGCCCGTCGGAATGGCGATGGGCAGCGACAGGATCTGGTTGCTGGTGAGTGCGTCGTAATAGGTCAGGTCGAAGCCCAGCCGGTCGTTGAAGAAGCGGACGTCGGCCCCTAGTTCAACCGAGGTGATCGACTCCGGTTTCAGGTTGGTATTGGCAATGGTGCTCTGGTCGCTGAAGGCAGGTTGCGAAAAAACCGGGTTGCGGGCGTTGAAGACCCCCGTGGTCTGGTAGGGGCTGGTGTCGTTGCCGACGCTGGCGACGCTCGCCCGTACTTTGGCAAAGGAAACCACCGCAGGCAGATTAAACTGGTTCGATACCACCCAGCTCGCCGACACCGACGGGTAGAAGAAGGCGGTATTGGCCGTGGATGTCGGCGTAGCCAGTGCGCTCGACCAGTCGTTGCGGCCGGTGATGTCGACAAAGAGCACATCTTTAAAGCCCAGTTTGGCCAGGGCATACAGGCTGTTGATCCGTTTCTGGCTGCTCTGCTGGTAGACCTCCACCGGCGAGGCGGCGTTGTTGAGTTTAAACACCCCCGGCTGCGCCAGCGTCAGGGCCTGATACTGGTCAAACGAGGCCAGTTGGTTCATCCGGTTGCCCCCGGCCGATACGTCGAGCGAGAGCGGCCCCAGGGTGCGGGTGTAGTTCAGCAGGAAGTCGGTGTTGATTTCCCGGAATAAAACGGCGTTCTCGGCGTAAGCTCCGTTCTTGAACCGGTTGCTGCTGAACGCCCGCCGAAACTGCCGGTTCTCGCTGGAGTAGTCCATGCCACTCCGCACCATCAGCGTCAGGTTGGTGGCCAGTTCGCCCGTTACTACCAGATTCCCGATGAGCCGGTCGCGGTTAAACGAGTTGCGGTTCTCGTAGAGCGTAAAATACGGGTTGTCGAAAAACGTGTAGTTATAGGAAAACTGCTGAATACCTTCCAGCCCCGGCTGCCAGTACTGCTTCATCGGGTTGACATCGGTCTGTCGGCCCAGCCAGGCACTCAGCGCGTAGTTGATGTTTTCCGATCCGTACTTGGTAGCGGGTCGATTATCGCTGCCGCTGTTGATGTACTGGATGGATGAGCTGAATTTTAGCCGACTGATGGGCTCAAACTGCAACCGGGCGGCCAGTGTTTTGCGCTTGAGATCGACGCCCGGAATGGTCGACTGGCTGTTCAGGTCGGTGTACGAGAGCCGGTAGCTGCCTTTGTCGTAGCTACCCGAAATAGCCAGGTTATTGATGGCGGTATGGCCCGTTTCGTAGAAATTTTTCAGGTTATCGGGATGCGACACAAAGGGGGTCGGGGTAATGGGTAGTCCGCTATACACCTGCGTATCGGCCCCGCGCACCACCCGGCCGTCGGGCAGGGTTACGGGGCTGTCGTACTGCGGAATCAATAGACCCGCATCCAGTTTAGGGCCATAGCTGTAGGAAATATTGTCGTTGATACCCCCGCTCAGGCCGTTGACGTACTTGAACGCGCCGCTGTTACCCTGCCCGTAGCTGTTCTGAAAGCGGGGTAGCTGAAACGGCCGCTCGGTGTAGAAGGTGCTGCTGAAGCTGACACCAATGCCTTTGCCCGCCGACGAGCCATCTTTGGTCGTAATCAGAATAACCCCGTTTGAGGCCCGGGTGCCGTAGAGCGCGGCCGCGCCGGGGCCTTTGAGCACTGACACCGCCGCTACATCGTCGGGGTTGATTTCCATGGCGCCGTTGCCAAAATCGATTTCCTGAAACCCGTTGGCATCGTCGTTGACCCGGTTGACCACCGTGGCATTGTTAATCACAATGCCGTCGACCACGAAGAGGGGATTGTTGTTGGTGAAAGACGATTCGCCCCGGATCGTGATGCGCGAGGACGAGCCCACGCCCGTGGAGCCCCCGGTGATCATCACGCCCGCTACCTTGCCTGTCAGATTGTCGAGGAAGTTGGGGGCCTTCACGTCGCTGACCTGCCGACCATCGACTTTTTGAATGGCGTAGCCCAGGCTCCGGGCGTTGCGCTCCAATCCCAGCGCCGTAACAACGACCTCATTAAGCGAAACCCCCGCCACCAGGTCAATCGTCAGACTGGTTTGACCCGTGTACTGAATTTCCTGCGTCTGGTAGCCGAGGTAAGAGACCGTCAGCACGTCAGCTGGCTGTAGGTTGGTCAGGGTGAAGGTGCCCGTGGCATTGGTGAGTGCACCCGCCTGCGTACGTTTTACCTGCACGGTAGCACCCACAAGCGGTTGCTGCAACGTTTGGTCGATGACCCGCCCAGTTAGTTTCTGAGCAGACACCGTGATGTATGACAAGGAAAGAAAGGCAACAAGTACTAGTGAACGCATGGAATGAGAAGTAAAGGATAAATGAAAAATTGTCAATATACGATCTACGGGAAACGGGGAGAACCAGATGCAGAAGAGTAGTCAATTACCGGGCAGTTCCTAGGCGACGAAGTGATGGGCCTCGGCCGACAGTTCCGGTGTATAGTAAAAGTAGAACCAGTTGATCTTACCAACCCAAGACCTACCTGACTTAATGACAGCGTCCGATATCAGCGCCATTTTCCAGCGATTTTCAACCACTAAGGTGGGGGTTATCGGTGACTTCGCCCTCGATCTGTACTTCACCCTACAAACCCAGACCGGCGAACGTTCCCTGGAAACCAACCGGGATGTGTTCTGGGGGAGCCACCCCAGGGCCTCGCTGGGGGCGGCGGGTAACGTTGTTCAGAACCTGGTGGCCCTGGGCGTGTCGAACTGCCGGGTCGTGGGCTGCGTGGGCAATGACCTGTTTGGGCGGGAGATGCAGGGGTTGCTCAACACGCCTGGGGGTCGACACGGCGCAGTTGCGCACCCTCGAAACCGGTTGGGATACCTGTGTGTACACCAAGCCCCAGGTGGCTGGCCGGGAAGCGAACCGGATCGATTTCGGCACCACCAATACGCTCTCCGATGCCTTTTTTTCGACGCTCCTCGCTGACTTGGAACAGGCCCTTAGCCAGCTCGACGTGTTGATCATCAACCAGCAGTTTGCCCAGCCACTGCTCGCTGAAAACCGGGTAGCCGCCCTCAATGCACTGATCGGCCGCTTTCCTGGGGTTCAGTTTATGGCCGATATGCGGGATGTTGGCCCGCTGATCCGGGGGGCTACGCTGAAAGTGAATACCGCCGAACTGGCTAAATTCCTGGCGATCGAATTACCCCCTGAGCCCAATGTGGCGTGGTGCGTTCGGTACGGCAATGCCCTGCGCCAGCAAACGGGTGGCCCCCTGTTGCTGACCCGTGGTCAGGCGGGGATGCTTTATCTCGATGACCAGCAGATGCAGGTGGTGGATGGGCTGCCGCTACGGGGTGAACTGGATACGGTTGGGGCCGGTGACACCGTGGTGGCAACCTGGGCGGCTTGCCTGGGGGCTGGTGCCAGCCCGGCCCAGGCGATCCAGCTTGCCAATCTGGCGGCGGCCGTAACCGTTCAGAAACTAAACCAGACGGGTACGGCCAGCCTGCCCGAAATTATCCGGCTGCAACAAACCCTACAACATAGTAGTTGACCAATGACGAACGAAACGCTGCTGGGGTGCCGTCAGGAACTGCACCGCCATTTAACCGCTGAGTTACTGCCCTTCTGGACGGCGCGTACGGCCGACTACGAAAACGGGGGGTTCATTACCCATTTCGACCAGGATGGGCACGATTCGGGCGAAGACGAAAAATCACTCATTGCCCAGACCCGTTCCATCTACACCTACGCGTCGGCTCACCGGGCGGGCTACGGCGGGGGCGCGCTGGGCCAGTTGGCCCGGCATGGGGTAGATTACCTGCTGAACCGGATGTGGGACGTTGACTACGGTGGGTTTTACTGGATGACCAACCGCCGGGGCGAGGTGCTGAACCGACAGAAGATTGTGTACGGGCAGAGTTTTGCCATCTACTGCCTGAGCGAATACACGTTGGCCACGGGTGATCTGCGCGGGGTTGACTACGCGCAGCGGGTGTTCGATCTGCTCCAGAAATACGCGTCGGATACCACCTACGGCGGTTATTTCGAGATGTTTGAGCGCGACTGGACCTTAACCGGACCCGGAGCTGCCGGGGGAGACCGCAAAACGCTCGACGCCCACATGCACCTGATGGAAGCCTTCACGACCCTCTACGAGGGTACCCGTCAGCCCATCCATCGCCGAAAACTATTGGAAGTAATTAGTCTGCTGGTTGAGAAAATCATGCACCCGACCTACGGCACCGGCGTACCGCAATTCTGGGCCGACTGGCGGGTGGCTCCCCAAATTAAGTTCGACGTGATCTGGGGCTGGGATCGCTTCACCGAAGATGGCACAAAGCGGGCGGCTGAAGACAACACCAGCTACGGCCATAACGGAGAGTTTGCCTGGCTGCTGCTTCATGCGCTCGATGTGCTGGGCATTCCGCCGGAAACCTACCAGACATCCCTGCAAAAAGCCCTTTCTCATGCCGTCGACTACGGGGTAGACTGGGAACAGGGCGGTGTGTTCGTTGAAGGGTCACACAGTGGCCAGGTCTATGACCGGGAAAAAGAGTTCTGGCAGCAGGCCGAGGTGCTCATTGGTTTTCTGGATGCCTATCGACTGTTCGGCGAGGAGAAATACGGGCAGGCGTATGAAAACGTTCACCGCTTCGTGCTCGATAAGATGGTCAATCATGGGGTGGGTGAGTGGTGGCCGCTCATGACCCGGCAGGGTGTTCCCATCTGGACGCACATGAGCCATTCGTGGAAAATCAATTACCACACCGTCCGGTCGATGATCCAGTCGATTCGTCGGTTGGATCAGCTGATAGCCCCTTCCTCCTTGCCCAACTAAGCGACGATTGTGGCCCGGTGGCCGGAACAAGGGTGCTCAGCTACCGACCGGCTGTCGGCGCCTCGATGACTCGCGGATCACTAATTCAGTAGCCATGACCCTGGTTTCCACGGGCTGCAATTCGGTGCCGGAGGCCTCCAGTTGTTTAAGCAGCAGCCGAACGGTTTCCATGCCCATCTCCTGAATGGGCTGGCTGACACTGCTCAGCGAAGGCGTCAGGAAATCGCAGAGGGGTTCATTGTTGAAGCTCACAACGGCCACATCGTCAGGTACGCGTACCCCTCGTTCTTTCAGCGCAAACAGGGCGGTGAAGGCAATGCGGTCGCTGATGGTGAGCAGGCCGTCGGGTGGTTCGGGCAATTTCATCAGGGCTATTGTCTGCAACCGGGTGCGTTCGGGGGTGAAATCGCAATGAAGTACGCAGGCCCTGTCTTCGGCCAGTCCCGCCCTGGCCAGGGCGGCCCGGTAACCCGCCAATCGCTCATTGCTGATATGCAACTGAGGTGGCCCGGCCAGCACTGCAATGCGGCGGCAGCCATGCTCGATCAGGTGCATGGTGGCCTTAAACGCCGCGTCCCGGTTGTCGACAATTACTTTATCGGCCCTGATGGTGTCGGCGTAGCGATCGAACAGCACCAGCGGAATGCCCTTGCGCACGAGCCGTTCTACATGCTCACAGTTATCGGTGTCGCGCGAGAGTGAGAGAATGAACCCCTCTACCTGACTCCGCAGCAGGTTCTGAATATGGGTGGCTTCCCGCAGGTACGATTCGTTCGACTGGCAGACAAGCACACTGTAGCCAGCCTGCATGGCCGCTTCCTCGATGCTGTTGAGCATGGCCGAGAAGTAGTAGTAGCTCAAATTCGGCACAATGACGCCGATGGTCCGGGTCTGGCTTTTGAGCAGGTTCTTGGCCAGCTGGTTTGGCTGGTAGTCCAGTTCGTCGGCCAGCCGCATAACGGCGGCCCGCGTGTCGGCGTGGATCTCCGGCATGCCCCGTAACGCCCGCGAAACCGTCGAAATGGAGATGTTCAGTGCCCTGGCAATGTCCTTGATCGTGACAGGTGTATTTCTCATAAGCACAACGGCCGTATATGATTATTCTAATTTTGGTCCTGCGTTGTCTGCCAATTCGTCTGCCCTGCCTGACGAATGAGCAAAGCACGCACTATGCGGCAGGAAGCCAATTAATTCAGAGAAATACTTTACATGCAAACGTTTGCGGCAACGTTTGCAAAAGAAAAAGGGCCGCGTCAGGCTATAACAGGGTAGTATAGCGGGCTAAATGCGTACTTTCCAGCTAAAGCGCCAGCTAATCCCTGCCAGCGGCTTTCGACCGCTGACCAACCGGTCTGGGGTCGGGAAGCGGTAATTTTCACTTTTCAAAGAATCAGTACATTTCATACAATGACTCAGAATACCCCCGAACTGCCTATTCGCCACGCGGTTAGCCAGCACGAAATGCTGCAATTTTCTACGGCCCAGCTGCGCGATAATTTCCTGATCGAAACCCTCTTTGAGCCAGATACCGTTCAGGCGGTGTACACCCACTACGACCGGGTCATTGTGGGCGGGGCCCTGCCCGTTCAGGCGGCGGTTACCCTGTCGACCTACGACAACCTCAAGTCGGGCTACTTCATGGAGCGGCGGGAACTGGGCGTGATCAACGTGGGTGGGCTGGGCTCAGTGACCGTAGACGGCACTGTGTTCAGCCTCAACACCCTCGACGGGCTCTACGTGGGAAAAGGAAGCCGCGACGTGTCGTTTCAGAGCGCCGATGCCGCCGAGCCTGCCCGTTTCTTTCTGATGTCGGCCCCGGCTCATGCGGTTCATCCAACGGCCAGGCTGGCCAAAGAAGAGGCCAACCCGACCCGCATGGGTGCGCGCGAAACGGCCAACGAACGCACCATCTACAAATACATCCATGCCGCCGGGCTGGCCAGCTGCCAGTTGGTCATGGGGCTGACCGTTCTGGAGTCGGGCAGTGTCTGGAACACCATGCCCGCCCACGTGCATGACCGCCGGATGGAAACGTACCTCTACTTCGACGTACCCACCGACCATCGCGTGTTTCACATGATGGGTGCCCCCGACCAGACGCGGCATCTGGTTGTGGCCAATCATCAGGCTATTCTTTCACCACCCTGGTCCATCCATTCAGGCTGCGGTACGGCTTCGTACTCCTTTATCTGGGGCATGGCGGGCGAAAACCTCGACTTTGCCGATATGGATTTTGCCCCAATAGCCACCCTACGCTAATGATCCGTTCCACAACCCTGCTGGCCCTGTTGCTGCTTGTCCGGTTGGCGTCGGCACAAACCCAGGCACCCATCGATGTAAAAGGCGCGTTTGCCCTGGCTGCCAACCAGTATGAGGGCATGCTGGCCTCGCATCCCGATACCACCAGGTTTCCGCAGTCGACCAACCCCGATGGCAGTCCGCGCGATATGAAATCGGACTGGTGGTGCAGTGGTTTCTTTGGGGGGTCGCTCTGGTACCTGTTCGAACAAACGGGTGACCCGAAATGGAAACAGGCCGCCCAACGCTGGACGAATGCCGTGGCGAAAGAGCAGTATAACACCGGCACGCACGACCTGGGTTTTATGATCTACTGCCCATTCGGCAACGGCTACCGGCTGACGAAAAACGCCGCCTACCGCCCCATCATGCTCACGGCCGCAAAATCACTGGCCACCCGTTTCGACCCCAAAGTAGGGCTCATCAAGTCGTGGAATAAGTTTCAGACGTACGAGTATCCCGTCATCATCGACAACATGATGAACCTGGAATTGCTGTTCTGGGCCGCCAGATCCGGTGGCGATAAGCGCCTGAGAGACCTGGCCTTGACCCATGCCGACAATACGCTGAAAAACCACTACCGGCCCGATGGGAGCAGTTTTCACCTGGTCTGTTATAACCCCGACGGAACCGTTGCCGCGAAGAAAACGGCGCAGGGAGCCGCCGACGCCTCGGCCTGGGCACGGGGACAAGCCTGGGGACTGTATGGCTACACGGTCATGTACCGCGAAACCAAAGACCCGAAATACCTGACGCAGGCCCGCCGCATCGCCGATTTCTACCTGAACCACCCCAACCTGCCCGCCGATAAAGTGCCATACTGGGATTTTAACGCCCCCCAGATTCCGAACGAAGAGCGGGATGCCTCGGCGGCGGCCATTACGGCTTCGGCGTTGCTCGAACTGGGTACGTACGGCGGGCCTTCGGCGAAAACCTATTTCCAGGCGGCCGAACAGATGCTCAGAAGCCTGTCGGGCCCAACCTACCGCGCTCAGCCGGGTGAAAACAACCACTTCATTCTGAAGCATAGTGTGGGCCACAAACCGGCGAAGAGCGAAGTGGATGTGCCCCTGGTGTACGCGGATTACTACTACCTCGAGGCGCTGCTGCGCTACGAGGCCCTGCGCAAAAAGCAGGGTTGACTCATTGATCGACACCAGTGAAGAACGCTGTCCCAATAGTTCGTTAACTTACAACTCCATTGAGTCGGGGAGCTAGCTAGTGATACAGAACTTTTCAAGATCAAGTAGGCGTGCCAGCCTCTTACCGGTTGTGCTGTGGCTCGGCGTGCTGTACGTCATGGGGCTACAGCACGCACTGGGGCAGTCTGACATACAGCGTTTTAGCCATCTGAGCGTCGACGAGGGGTTGTCGCAGAGCAGCGTGTACGCCATCACGCAGGATACCAAAGGGTTCATGTGGTTCGGTACCCGCAACGGTCTGAATCGCTACGACTCCCGCCACGTGGTGGTTTATCAGGCCCGCAGCGGTGCGGCCAATCGGCTGGCCTCGAATATCATCAACGCCCTGTTGCTCGACAAGCAGGGGCGGTTATGGGTCGGAACGACCAAAGGCCTGGCTCTGTACAGGCGTCAGCAGGACGATTTTCAACCGGTTTTGCCGGTCATTGCGGCCACCGGCAAACTGGCCGATTCAACGATCAATACGCTGCTGCAGGATAGCCAGCAGCGGGTCTGGTTCGGTACGCCACGGGGCCTCTTTCGGCTACAGACCGCGCATACAGATCGCTGCGAACGGCTGGTGGATATCACCACGAACCACCGTGACCTGAGCCATCAGACCATCAGGGCACTCTACGAAGACCCCGATCGAACGGTCTGGGTGGGCACCTCGGCCGGCCTGGCCAAACTGAAGCCCACCCCGTCGGGGCAGTTCGAGCTTACCAGTTATTTCCTGCACCCCACCGATTCCGTTTACCACAACATAGCCAACGGCATCAACACCATTGCCGAAGACAAAACCGGCCGATTGTGGATCGGCACGGAACGCAACGGCATTGCCCTGTTCGATAAACAGCAGGGCCGGGTCGTATCCTGGAGTCCGGCCGCCGGGTTAGACCTGAGCACACAGACCGTACGGACGATTCTGCCCGATGGCAAAGGCAGTTTCTGGGTGGGCACCATGACCGGCCTGCACATCATGGCCCAGGACGGCAGCCGGTTTCGTACCCTGATGAACCAGCCGACCGATCCCAGTTCGCTGGGCGATAATTCGGTGCGGTCCCTTTTTCGCGACCGCGACGGCTCCTTCTGGGTGGGGACGTACTACGGCGGCGTCGGCATGTACAGCCCACTATCCCGGCAATTTGGCTCGTTTCAGCCACTCGACAGGAAAGGGGAGGTGCCGTTCAAAATTGCCGGTCCCATGCTGCCGGCCAGCAGCGGAAATCAGCGCTGGGTGGGCACTGAAGACAAGGGACTTTTCCTGATCAACGCCGATAAAACCATTGCCCGGCATTACAGCCATGATCCGAAAGTAGCCCAGTCGCTCACCAATGATAAGGTGAAATGCCTGTTGGCCAATGGCCCCAATGGGCTGTGGGTGGGTACGCTCAAAGGCCTGAATTACATAGACCAGCGCCGCCAAACCATAACGCGGTACCTGCACGAACCCAACAAGCCGGGTTCACTGCCCGACGATCATATCTATGATGTAAAGCGCGATGCCCAGGGAACGCTGTGGGTGGCTACCTACTTCGGGGGCCTGTGCCGGTTCAATGAGCAGACAAAAACGTTTACGCCCCTGCTGCACCAGTCTGACCGCCCCGCCTCGTTGAGTTCCGACAACACAACCAGTTTGCTGGTCGATAGTCAGCAACAGCTCTGGGTGGGCACCATTGCGGGCCTGAACCGCAAACTGACGGGCCAGGATACGTTCATCCGGTATCTCCATCGCAACGGCGACAGTACCTCGATCAGCAGTAATTACATCACCTGCCTGCTCGAAGACCGGCAGCATCGCTTCTGGGTAGGCACCCGCGATGGGGGCCTGAACCTGCTCCTGGCCGATCAGCGCTCCTTCCGCAATTTTACCACCGCCCACGGTCTGGTCAGCAATTCGGTACTGGCTATCCAGGAAGACCGGCGGGGCCGGTTGTGGGTCAGCACGGATAAGGGCATCGTCCAGTTCGATCCCATCCGGTCGACGTTTATCTCGTATGACAAAGAGGATGGCCTGG
Organism: uncultured Cytophagales bacterium; assembly: GCA_963750355.1. Classification (GTDB taxonomy): domain Bacteria; phylum Bacteroidota; class Bacteroidia; order Cytophagales; family Spirosomataceae; genus Fibrella. The sequence continues at coordinate 181,710 of CAVVQL010000008.1, forward strand.
TCTGCAAGGAATTCAACACGAACTCGACCTATCAGGACGACCGGGGTAACCTGTACTTTGGGGGCTACAATGGCATTGTCGTTTTCCACCCGGATAGTATCCGCCGCAACGTCAGAGCGCCCCATCTGGCTTTCACGCAACTGCGCCTGTTCAACGAGCCGGTGGGCAGTCAACTGGCCGATGAGGCCCATGAACTGGACATCGACTCGCCGGACGGGCTGACCTTCAACCACCGGCAGAACGTGTTCTCAATCAGCTTTGCGGCCTTCAATTACATCAATTCGCCCAAAAACCGCTATGCCTATCAGCTGGTGGGGTTCGATAAGGACTGGAATTACGTCAGCGAACCCCAGGCGACGTACATGAACCTGCCGTCGGGCGATTATACGCTTCGGGTTAAAGGGACCAACAACGACGATGTGTGGAATACCGAACCGCTGGAACTGACGATTACGGTGTTGCCGCCCCCCTGGAAAACACCCTGGGCCTACGGCCTTTACGTGCTGACGTTTCTGGGCCTGCTGCGCCTGTGGTCGGGCATCAACCGCAACCGGCTGCAACTGGCCCACGACCTGCAGGTGGAGCAGGATGAGAAAACCCGTCAGCAGGAACTGCACCAGATCAAGCTTAATTTCTTCACCGAAATCGCCCACGAAATCCGTACGCCATTAACGCTGGTGATGGCCCCAATTGAAGTACTGGCCGATCAGTACGCCGGCGATGGGGTGGTGCAGAAGCAACTGTCCATCATGCGCAACAGCACCGACCGCCTGCTGCGTCTGCTGAACCAGCTGCTTGATTTCAGGAAACATGAAACCGGCAATATTGAGCTGCAACGGCAGGAAATCGATCTGGTGCTGTTACTGCGCCACATCACCGACTCGTTTTTTGCCCACGCCCGGTCGCACCGCATTACCCTGATCAACGAATCGGAAGCCACCACGCTACCGGCCTGGGTCGACGAGGGTGAACTCGAAAAGGTGGTGTATAACCTGCTGGTGAATGCGTTTAAATTCACCCCGGCAGAGGGGATCATCTCGGTTCGGTTACAGCACGACTTCACCATGGCGAATGGGTCTGAACAGGCCGTAATACTCATTGAAGACACCGGCCGGGGCATTTCGCCGGGCGACATAGACCATATCTTCGATCAGTTTTATCAGGTCAGTCAACCCAAAACCCGCGATTCCGGTTTTGGCCTTGGGCTTGCCCTGAGCAAGCACATTGTGGAGCAGCATGGCGGTCAGATCAGCGTCGAAAGCCGGAAAGCAACCGCCCAACAGGCTGGCTTTACGCGCTTCACCATGTCGCTGCCCCTGACGTTGCCCACTGGCAGTAGTACCCCGGCCGCCGCCGATAGTGCAGCCGATTTGTTGCCCCTGCTACAGCCCATCTCGGTCAGCAGCGAGGAAATCAGCCTCACCAGGGCAACGGGGGCTGCCCGGCCAATTATTCTGCTCGTGGAGGATCAGGACGATATCCGGACGTATATCCGGCAGTTGTTTTCGGAGAGATACCAGGTGATCGAGGCCGCTGATGGGGCTGCGGGTTGGGAGAAAGCAGCCCGGCTCTTGCCCGATATTGTCATTGCCGACGTGGCCATGCCCATTATGGACGGCTTTGCTCTGACGCACCGCCTCAAATCCGATCCGCGCACAAGCCACATTCCGGTAATTATTCTGACGGCGAAAGACACGGTCGATAACCAGCTGACGGGGCTGGAAACCGGCGCCGACGATTACCTGACCAAGCCGTTCCACCCCATTCTGCTGCAGGCGCGGGTAAACAACCTGCTAACCCTGCGCGACCAGTTGAAGACGAAGTACAACCGGCTGGTCACCCTGCAACCGCAGGCGCAGGAACTCGACCATCCGGATGCTAAATTCCTGAATCAGCTGATGGTTGTGCTGGACCGACACCTCCATGAACCCGAATTCAACGTGACCAGCCTGGTAGGGGAGATAGGCATGAGCCGTCCGGTGCTGTTCCGCAAGGTGAAGATGCTCACGGGCCTCTCGGTCATTGATTTGCTGCGTACCACCCGGCTCAAAAAAGCAGAGCTGTTGCTGAAACAGCGTAAAGCCAGCGTGTCGGAGGTCGCTTTTGCCGTTGGCTTCAGCGACCCCAAGTACTTCAGCCGGGCCTTCCGCAGTCAGTTCGGCCTAACGCCCACCGAGTATTGCGCCCAGCCAGCTGAACAGGTGCTTGACACGCCATAGAGCCTGTCGTACCAGACGCTGCTTACAATAAATACAAAAGCAACACTGTGTAGGGCAAAAGCGCAAAAATTAGCTTCCATTTTTCTTTAAGAGTCGTGTCGGTAGCTCGCCAGGTGATGGCGTTATTGAGCAAAATTTTAATAGATTCATAGATAAGGCAGCTGCTTAAAGCTAACAAAGCCCCAAAAAATAAAACACCTTTAGGGTCTTCATTCAAGCTGTCGACAAAGATGGCTACCTGCCACACTAAAGTTAAAACGGCGCATACGACCGATAGGCAAAGGGCGTAAATTTTCATCACTACGGCGTTACAGGGAATTGGTATTAGCTACTACTTTGAGCGTTTTCTCTGCCGACCGACACCTGGAACAGGAATCCCCGTTGGGCATAGTCTGTAGACTAGGTTTTGGCGATTTCTGGGCGCTGACCGCTGTGTAATGATAAGCTTAACTGTCGTAGTTGGCTAGATCGATCATTACGGCGAAGTTGCTGGCTAAAGCGCCGAAAGGGCAGGTCCGTCGGGCGTGCTGGGCGGCATGGGCTTCACCGACCCTAACTGGGACCGTCGGCGTAACTTTTACAAATCAAGCCGAGAGAGGCCGTAACCAGTTAAAACGAGCTGTTTCAAGTACGTTGCCTCAGGATGAACCGATTGTTGGGTACCCTTCTATCTAAGCCACGCCCAACGTTTTGCCCAATCCATCAGTATGTTACTTCTCCACCTGGAAACTGTTTTGCCGCCCTGGATTTTCCCATCGTATAATTGCGGGTCAGCTTTGTCGGTATACCAGTTAGCCCCCAACGTATAATCCGTTGGATTTTTCTTTCCCGGCCATCGGTTAACAACTGCCAATGTTCCGGGCTGTACCGGAAAACCGGGAATGGCAGAAGTGAATTTGTAGCTTACAATCTCGGCTTGTTTGGGAACGTACTTCAGGCCGTATTGACCGTTTCCAAGATAATAACCCGCCCACTTTTGTACTGTATTTTTATACGTTGTCTCCATCCAAAAACAAGCTGAGTCGGCCGGTATATTCATGTCCGGCCCTTTCAAGTGGAACTCAACTACGGTACAAAAAGCAACTGTGTCTGTCGGGTTGGTAATCCGGTTAAACACAACTCGTGGGCTATAGCTAATCTTATCAAAACTTCCACCCCAGCTCTCACGCATTGGATTATCGGGATTGCCATCCATCAGATACAGGAGTGAAGGCGTATCGCCCATTTTTACCTCACCCTTGTAATAGTTTTTGAAATCTTTACCTAACTGTCCTGCCGCCTGAATGTATTTGTCGTAGTAGCCTGTACTTTTTACACTGTCTAAAATACTGATGTTCGAAAAGAATCCGTAATAGGAAGCGTTGTTTTCAATGAGCCAAAGATTCGGGAAATTTGCGGCGATATAAGCGTAACTATTCGCGCTCCACTTTTTGTTTGGCCCGCCAATCCAGTACACGCGTATTTTAGGTTGAATTTCCGGTGCATCATGTAAGGCCTGGGCTAAGTCTTCCAACCCGCCCCAGCCCAATATCCAAAGCGGTTGGGTGCTTTTCTTTTTTGCACACTGGATAATCCAGTTGGAGCCTTCTGTTGCCGTTGTATACCCTTTGTAAGGCGCATTGCCCTGTCTTCCCTGTTTGGTCACTGACCGTAAATAGGCGGGGGTGGCAAGATCTTGTTGATTTTGTTTTAGCTTCGGCCAATCTTTTTCGTATACATCGATCATACGGAGAATTTCCTCTTTACGCCCACTGCCATAAGAAGGCGACGAAACAAGTCCTTCAATGGTGAACTTATCGCTGTACATCAGCAAATGAGCCATTGATTGATTGTCGTCTGGGTCAGTCCCGCCAATATCGGTACTCACCAAAATTCTGGGTTTTACAGGTACTGACTGTTGTGCTAATAGCGCATCTGCAAAATGAATGAAAAAAAAGAGTATAATGAGTTTTTTCATTAGAGTTGTTTTAGTTTGATTTACAGCAGTTTATGTTATATTGCACTTGAATATTTTCATTTTGTATACAAATTATATAATGAATAGACTTAGCTTTTTTGCCAATGTTCGCTCGGATAGAGACTTCAGAGCTACTTCGGGATTAAGTAAGGACGAATTTTATCAGCTTGAAGCTACCTTTTCTTCTTATTATTCGCCTAATGCACTTGAAGGAATTCCAGAAGGCTTTGGGCGAGAAACCGTATTTCAGCAAGCAGATGAAGCGCTGTTTTTCTTGCTTTACCATCATAAAACAGCCGTAACGTATGATGTGTTAGCACTTAATTTTGGCATTAGTCGAGCTGCGGCTCATACAACAGTAGCTTCATTGAAGCCTATTTTGAAACAAGTTTTGCACGATTTAGGTGTATTGCCCAAGCGTATTTTTCAAACTCAGGCAGAAGTAGACGAGTATTTTTTGGGTGTAGCTAGTTTAAGTATTGATGCAACAGAGATGCCCACCCAACGGCCTGGTAATCAGCAAGAACAAGAAGATCGTTATAGTAAAAAAAACATCAGCACAGCTTTAAGAATACCGTGATCAGCAGCTCAGATAAGCGAATCTACTATTTGGGTAAAACCGTCGTTGGTGTTAACCATGATTATGGTTTATTCAAAAAAGAATTTCCGCCTGCTTTAGATTTATTGGCTCATCAAAATGTGTCAGTTGATTTGGGTTATCAAGGTATTGCAACAGATTATAAACTTTGTTCATTGCTCATTCCTTTTAAACGCCCCCCGAAAAGTAAAGCTAATCCAGATCCTAAATTACCACAGCATAAGAAGGATCACAACCGGTCAGTGAGTCGAGTACGAGTATGTGTAGAGAATGCCCTATCTGGCTTAAAACGGTATGGCATTTTGACCACAAAATACCGGGGCAAGTCGATAGAAAAATTTGATCAGACTACAGAAATATGTGCTGGTTTATGGAATTTTAAATTAACCAAGCACCCTCCAGATAAGATTTAACTGTCTCATAATCAAATACAAACAACTCTAATGAATATTAGTAGTTTCTTTAACTGTTGTATTAAGGGTATCTTTTATTACGTTACTATATTCGAATCTTTTTAGGCGACATATGAAGCAATTGCATTTTTCAGTGGATTTGATGATTAATTTTTGAGAAGTATCTGACCATCCATTATAACCAAATGAATCAGGTTTCTCATTTTCTTTATAGATGTGAAAAATTAAACTAAAATTGAGAATACGGATTATTTCTTTTACTTTCTTTTCGAACTCATGTGTATGTTCAAGTAGATAAATTTATTCAAGTGATGGTTTAAATTTTATTTCGTTATCTACATATTCAATTTGGTCAAAAAATAAATCGTAATTAGCTTATAATTCCTTGTTAAAAGGGAATATGCTTCGTAATTATGCGCATATTTTTTCGAGTTATTGAAGGGATAAAGATTCGCCACAAAACTCAGGTGGTAATGATATAAATTCTGAGAAACGGTTTAGTGATAGATAGATTTGGTCAATAACATTTTTTTCAGTTAAAGGTTCATTGAATTTGTCATAAGATGATATAAAAGTCAAGAAATTTAGAAGATTTTGTCCTTTTTCGGACATATTTTCTACTTTTTATAATAAATTTCATTTAAAGCATTGTCGCCTTTTAAATACTCTGTAATATAGTTTGCTCCATCTCCATTAACAGCATCGAAATAATTAAGAACATTTATTCCCTTATTCTTTAAATATTCTCTTTGGGATGGATGAAGCTTTTATCAACCGATAATAAATAGGCATTTTGAAAATTTTTCGCTAAAATATTCCTTACCGATTGAATAACCATTTTCAAATTGTGTCAGAAAAACTATAGCCAACAAATAATACAATTTTGATGCAAAAACAGATTTCAAAAAAGCTTCAATCAAAGGATGGTTCAAGCTGTAATCAAGGTAATCATCCTCTTTGAGGACAATATCAGTGTTGTCCAAATCGCCGTGAATTTTAACAAGCAGATTTGTGTTTAAAGCGTAAGGGAATTCTCTATCGCTCGACACAACTGAAAATGGAAGGGATTCTTTCTTTATAACCTGCTCAAGCAAATCATCATAGTTTGTTGTCAATATGTGTTCGGGATTCAATTGAAATATTCCTTCATGAATCTCATTATACTTAATCTTTTTGTGTTTGAGTACGGAACGAACTTTATCAATGTATTCTTTCATTTGTCTATCATTATAATACATCTGGGCAATTCGTAAATAATCCGATTCATTTTTAGGAATCTCAATTTCCGATTTCATTTCATCAATCAAAGAATCCCAACTCTGGATACCTGCATCAATTGAAATACCTGCACCTGCAAATACTACTAATCTGTTTGTATCAATCGCATTGCGAATGTTTTTCAAGTCGGTAAAAAATTTGTTGCTCATATTGCTGATCTAGTTTTTTATTACAACTTGTTTGAAATTTTCAAGCGCATATCTACCTGGCCAGGTAGATATGCGCTTATTTACTAACTATCGAACTGTCAATACAAAAGACACAACTAACTCAAGTTTCATATTGCTGGATATAATACTCAAAAGTTTAAGAACTTAAGTTTATAGGGTGAAAAGCTACTGAACAAAAGTCTTTATTCATTCCACGACACCTGTCGCTTGTTTTTGTGCAAGCAACAAACGCATCAACGTGAGTTTGCTAGAAATCCAGATGGCAGTTGGTCCAGCCGTCGTCGAAGCGGGTGCCGAACTGTTTGTAGAAGCCGATTGCGGGTTCGTTCCAGTCGAGTACCTGCCACATCATGCCCGTGCAGTTCAGTTCGTGGGCCTTCACAATGGTGGCGTCGAGCAACTCTTTGCCGAGGCCCTGACCACGGTGGCTTTCCGTGATGATGATGTCTTCGAGATAAAGCCGCTTGCCTTTCCAGGTCGAATAGCGGAAATAATAGAGCGAGATGCCGACGAGCTTCTTCGTTACATCGTCTTCGGCCACCATGAAGTGAAACAGCGGAGTAGCGCCGAATCCGTCCTCGCGAAGCTGCTCGACCGTGTTTGTTACTTCATCGGCGGCTTCTTCATAGATTGCCAGTTCAACAATCAGGTCGAAAACCTGGGGAATGTCGGCTTCTACGCCGGTGCGGGTCGTGATCATAGTTTAGTGCGCCACTTGTCTAAAGCAGCCTGAAAATCAGTGGGTAGGGGTGAGTCAAATTGGTACCATTCCTGCGTGCGTGGGTGCTCGAAACCCAGCGAACGGGCGTGGAGCGCCTGGCGGGGCAGCAGGGCAAATGTATTCTCGACAAAGGCTTTAAACGTACCGTTCGGGTTGCCGCGCAGAATGCGGTCGCCGCCGTAGGTCGCATCGTTGAACAGCGGGTAGCCAATGTGCCGGAAGTGAGCGCGAATCTGATGGGTACGTCCCGTTTCGAGGTTGCACTGCACCAGCGAGACGTAATTCAGGGCCTCCAGCGTCTTGTAATGCGACACCGACCACTTGCCTTTGCTCTCGTCGTCATACACGGTCATGACTTTACGGTCGCTGACCGATCGGCCAATGTAGCCCGTAATCATGCCATCGACGGGGTCGGGCACGCCCCAGACCAGCGCGTTGTAGGTACGTTCGATGGTGTGCTCGAAAAACTGCCGGGCCAGGTGGCTCATGGCAAATTCCGTTTTGGCAATCACCATCAGGCCAGAGGTGTCTTTATCAATGCGGTGTACCAGGCCGGGTCGCCTCGCTCCGGCGTCCCGGTCGCCGTTGCGGGTGGTGGGCAGGTTTTGCAGGTAATACACCAGCGCATTCACCAGCGTGCCGTCCCAGTTGCCGTGGGCGGGGTGAACCACCATGCCCGCGGGCTTATTCACCACCATCAGCTCGTCGTCTTCAAAGACAATATCGAGCGGAATATTTTGCGGAATAATGTGGGTGTCGCGGGGCGGGTGGGGGAGCGATACGGTGATCAGATCGAGGGGCTTGACCTTGTAGCTGGCCTTCACGGCCTGGCCATTGACCTTTACCCCACCCGCGTCGATGGCCGATTGCAGTTTCGTCCGGGAGGTATTCGCTAACTTCGTATCCAGAAACCGGTCGATCCGCAGCATGGCCTGACCCGCATCGACGACAATCCGATGATGTTCAAACAGGTCATCTTCGTCTAATTCATCGGGTGTGGTATCCTGGTCGAGCATGAGGAATGGGTACGTTTCCCGTAAAATTACGCAGCATGTCTGATTTAGTGGCTCAACTGGCCCAGATTGTCGGGAAGTCGCCCCTTGATTACCTGCCCGACCCGTTTCCGGAACCAATGCCTATTCGCCTGTATCTGAAGCGCGACGATCTGTTGCACCCGCTGGTGTCGGGCAATAAGTGGCGCAAGCTGACCTACAATCTGCTCGAAGCAGACCGCCTGGGAACCCGTACGCTGCTGACCTTTGGCGGGGCCTATTCCAACCATTTATACGCCACAGCGGCTGCGGGGCGGGTATTTGGCTTTCAGACAATCGGCATCGTGCGCGGCGACGAACTGGCCGGATCGCCGGACCGGGGCTCGCCCGACCGCCACAAGCCCCTCAATCCGACGCTGGCGTTTTGCCGGGAGCAGGGCATGACGCTCCATTTTGTTGACCGGGCCACGTACCGGCGGGCCGATGAACCTGCTTTTCGGGCCGAACTACAGGCCCGGTTTGGCCCTTGTTATATCGTGCCCGAAGGCGGCACCAATGCGCTGGCGGTGCAGGGAACCGCCGAGATCATGCCTGAGGTGTACGATCAGCTGGGTACGTGGCCTACGGTGGTTGCCTGCGCTGTCGGTACGGGTGGTACGCTGGCGGGCCTGATTCAGGCGGCCCCTTCCTCGGTGCAGGTGCTGGGTGTTTCGGCGCTGAAAGTCCCGCAGGGGGATAAAGCCCAGTTTGCCGGACTGCCCGCTGTATTGCCGCCCAACGTCACCCTACACACCGCCTATCATCACGGTGGCTACGCGCGGACCACCCCTGAGCTACTCGAATTTATGCGCGTTTTCGAGCGAAAAACGGGGATTCTACTCGAACAGGTCTACACTGGCAAACTGCTGTTTGCGCTGTATGCCCTGGCCCGGCAGGGCTATTTTCCTGATGAGGCTACGGTGGTAGCCATTCATACAGGCGGGCTACAGGGGCGGAGTCCGCTTATCTGAGGGGAGAGTTCGTTGGTGGATTGCTGCTGTTGGGCTTCGCGCTACGTGCCTTTCGACTCCGCTCAGGGTGACAATCCCACTCAAGTTCGTTAGTCGTGATTCTTTTAGTGTGGACGTCACCCTGCAGCGGGCAGTCCGAAACGGTGCCGCCGCCGCGGGGCCTAGCTCGCGAAGCCTAGCGAAAGCGGTAATTGTCCGCTACAAGCAATTTATTTGCCTAATCATAAATGAACTGCCGGTAGCTGGCTCATCGCGCACAATCAAACCAGATTCGCCAACTTTGCGGTTTCGCTTTCTTCACCGTCAACATGCCTGCTTCAGTACCCGATCGTTCGCTGGAATCCCGACTACACTACCTCATCGATCATAAAACAAAGCCACTGGGTTCTCTGGGCCAACTGGAAGCCCTGGCCCTCCAAATCGGCCTGGTTCAACAAACCGAAACGCCTACGCTGACCAATCCCCACCTGCTGGTGTTTGCCGGTGATCACGGCATTGCGGCCGACGGCGTAAGTGCGTACCCCGCCGAAGTGACTTATCAAATGGTGCTCAACTTCATCAATGGTGGGGCGGCTATCAACGTGTTCACCCGTCAGAACGGCCTCCGGCTGGTTGTTTGCGACGTGGGCGTTCGGGGTACATTCGAGTCTAATACGGCCGACTTTGTAAAGTTCAAAGTGCAGCCGGGCACGCACAACATGCGCCATGAGCCCGCCATGAGCACCAACGATACCGAAGCCGCGATGGATGCCGGGCGGTTGCTGGTCGATGGCGTGCATCACCGGGATTGCAACGTGGTTGGTTTTGGCGAGATGGGTATTGGCAACACCTCGTCGGCGGCGTTGCTGATGCACCGTCTGCTTGACCTGCCACTGGCACAATGCGTTGGGCGTGGTACCGGCCTGACCGATGAGCAGCTTGCCCACAAGCTCACGGTTCTGACGGAGGTAGCCGACCGGTACGCGCACCTGACCGAGCCACTGGACTTGCTGTCGGCGATGGGTGGGTTCGAACTGGCGGCGATTGCTGGCGGCATGCTGCGGGCTGCCGAAAACCGGATGGTCATTCTCGTCGATGGATTCATTGCCACGGCTGCCCTGCTCGTTGCCCGGGCCCTCGATGCTGCCGTGATGGAGTATTGCGTGTTTACCCACCAATCAGACGAGGCTGGCCACCGGTTTATGCTGGCGCAGCTGAATGCCAGGCCACTGCTCAGCCTGGGCCTGCGCCTGGGTGAAGGCACCGGCTGTGCACTGGCTTACCCGCTTGTGCAGGCCGCCGTGACCATGCTGACAGACATGGCCTCTTTCGACAGCGCGGGCGTGTCGACCAACTGATCGAAGGACTAATTACGTCGGCCATACATACGCGCAGGTAGATTAAAAATGCCTTTACGGCTGGGCTGGCTGAACGAGCATCGTGATGGCACCGGGCCTGATACGGGCGGTGAGTTTAGTAACAAGGCCCCGGTATTCGCCGTCGATCTGGAAGTACGCCCGCCGCCGCGTTTCGATCGTGACGGATGTAGCCGGGATAATCTCGATATGCCGGGGATCGAAGGGCCGAAAGCGCCAGAAGAACTTCAGCAGCCCGCCAACCGTCAGCTGCCGGAAAACCACCACTTCAAACCGCCCGTCAGACAGGTCTCCGTCGGGGTTGATGACCGCCCCGGTGCCATACATGCGTGCGTTGGCCAGCACGATCATCAGGGCCAGCCGCTGAACACATTCCTGGCCGGTATCGATCTCGACCCGTAACTGCCGCCGTCGTCTGAGGGCCTTGAATACGCTGCGCAGGTACCCGAACATGCCGCGCCAGTTGTTTTGCTCATAGTGCTTCACCACCTGCGCGTTGAGGCCAATGTCGCTCAGGTGCAGACACATCTCGTCGTTGACCAAAATGATGTCTATCGGTTTCAGTTCACCAGTCACTACCACGTTCAGGCTGCCTTCCATATCGCCCGGAATGGCTAGTTCGCGGGCCATGCCGTTGGCCGAGCCAGCGGGCAGAACACCGAGTGGTACACCCGTGTCGAGTAGCTGTTCGGCCACCATTTTAAGTGTACCATCGCCCCCAACGGCCACGACCCGGTCTGGTTTAAGATCGGCAATCGACTGGCGCAGCAGTTCGCTGTCGTTATGGCCATCCAGGTACAGCAGTTCCGCAGTGTGGGGCAGGCTGGCGAAATACGTAGTGATGCCATCCGTCCAGCTGGTTTTGTCTGTTCCGCCCGAAACGGGATTGATTACAAATAAAAATCTCAACTTACTTGTCGATTACGGGTTGTAAATGGCGAGTGCAACGTGAAAGTGCATCAGACGGTATGACTACTGACCAGGCAACGGTCGCTGTAAGACCTAACCAGGGACTACGGGGAACGCTTAAGAATTACTTATTAACAGGACTCAGACTGAGCGACAGGCCCACGGTGCAGCTGTATCGGGGTTTCGGCAATGCCAGCGAGCTGACTATCCAGGGCAGTGTATTGAGCCGGGCTGCTTTGCCGCGCAACAAACATCGTAACCACGTCTGGGTTAATCTGCTGGCCGTTATTCGCTTATTTATGGTGCGGCCCTATCCAAAGGCTACGGTGCGGGTACGTTTTGGCGACCAAACAGCCGATACGGAAACGGCCGACGATGGGTATTTCCGGGTTACGCTGCCGCTGATGCAGCCCTTACCGCCCGGCTGGCATCCGGTGAAGGCCGAACTGCTAGCAGACTCGGATGCAACTGAAAGGGTACTTGCCCAGGGCAGTAGTCAGGTGCTGGTGCCACACCCGACAGAGATTGCCTGTATTTCCGACATCGACGATACGTTCCTGGTGTCGCATTCGGCCACGATCCTTAAGCGATTACAGGTGCTGCTGACCGAAAATGCCTACAGCCGCCAACCCTTTGACGGCGTAGTGGCGCACTATCAATTGCTGGCCGACGCCAACAACGGCCCCGGCCGCACAAATCCGTTCTTCTACGTATCGAGCAGTGAGTGGAACCTCTATGACTACATTCTGGAGTTCTCGACCAAGAATGGCCTGCCCGACGGGGTGTACCTGCTCAGTCAGTTGAAGCAGTTCAGAGACCTGCTGAAAACGGGTCAGAACAAGCATTCAGGTAAGTTCACCCGGATTGTCCGGATCGTAGAGGCGTTTCCGGAGCAAAAGTTTATCCTGCTGGGCGATGACACCCAGGAAGATCCATCCATTTATGCGTCGATTGTTGAACACTTTCCCGGCCAGATACGCTGTGTGTATATCCGGCAGGTGCACAAAAAAAACCAGCCTGCCACCCGCGCTACCCTGGATCGGATCGAAGCGGCTGGCGTGCTCTGCTGTTATTTCGCCCACAGCGCCGACGCCCGTCAGCACTCCGTCGACAATGGATTGGTAGCCAGTTGATGCTTGTTGCCCACCGATAACTGATACATGCACACCCTCTTCTTTACCGCGTTGATGTTTTATACCCGATTGCCGGTGCCCAAGGGCATCGACCATTCGGCTGATTTGCTGAACCGGTCCACGCTCTTCTTTCCGCTGATCGGCTGGATCATCGGCGCAATTGGGGTGGGGGCCTACTGGGTCGGCAGCATTCTTTTTCCGCCCGAACTGGCCGTTCTGGCCAGTATGGCGGCGACAATATGGGCAACGGGGGCTTTTCACGAAGACGGTTTCGGCGATGTGTGCGATGGCTTCGGCGGTGGCTGGACCAAGACCCAGATCCTGACCATCATGAAAGACAGTCGCCTGGGCACCTACGGCGTAGTTGGGCTGGGGCTGTTGCTGGCGTTCAAGTTTTTCGCCCTCATGAAGCTGTTGCCCGGCGAACCCTTTGGCTGGAAAGTGGCGCTGAAATACATCTCGGCGCATAGCCTGAGCCGCTGGGTGGCCACCACACTCATCGCCAGCATGACCTACGCCCGCGAAGATGAAGAATCGAAGGCCAAACCGATTGCTCAGGGGGGTATTGCCGGCGTTCCGCTGGCGGTGGCCACGTTCTTTGGCTGGGCACCCACACTGGCGCTGGTTCTGCTGAGTGGCCTGTGGGTGTATCTGACCTTCCTGATTCCGCTCTGGATTGTGCGCTGGCGGCTGATGCGTTTTTTTACCAAATGGCTGGGCGGTTACACCGGCGACTGCCTCGGTGCCACCCAACAACTAACCGAAGTGGTGCTTTACCTGTCGTATGTATCACTAGTTTGGGTTAGTTTGTAGCAAAATACCAGTTGTACTCCATGACTAGTTAATGAAGGTGCCTGTGGGTCAGACCGATATAGCGCTTAGAACCGTTAATGTAACCCGGTACGTTACCCCGCTGCGCGAAGGGGGCTCGCTGCCTGCTTTAGTGGAGGCCGACGACGATTTTTTATACGTCCTTAAATTTCGGGGGGCGGGGCAGGGAACCAGGGCCCTTATTGCCGAACTGATTGCCGGTGAACTGGCCCGGACGCTTGGCCTGCGGGTGCCCGAAATCGTATTCGTCAACCTGGACCCGGCCTTCGGGCGAACCGAGCCGGATGAAGAAATTCAGGATCTGCTGAAAGCCAGCGCGGGCCTGAATCTGGCCCTGCATTACCTGTCGGGGGCCATTACGTTCGACCCGCTGGTGACTACCGTCGATGCCCGCCTCGCCTCGCAGATTGTCTGGCTCGACTGTTTGGTGACCAACGTTGACCGCACCGCCCGCAACACCAACATGCTGATGTGGCATAAAGAGTTGTGGCTGATCGACCACGGCGCATCGCTGTATTTTCACCACAGTGAACAACCGTGGGAAGAGCAGGCTATACGTCCATTTGCGGCGGTAAAAGACCATGTGCTTCTGCCACGGGCTTCAGAATTGACCGCTGTCGATGCTGATTATCGGTCTATTCTAACGACCGAACGTATCCGGGAAATTGTGGCGCTGATTCCCGACGACTGGCTTATGACGGAGGGGGCAACTGCCACGGCGACTGAACAGCGCGAGGTGTATGTCCAGTTTTTAACAACCCGCCTTGCCGAGTCAGACCGATTCGTGAACGCCGCCAACGATGCCCGCCATGCACTTGTTTGAATACGCCGTCATCCGCGTGGTGCCCCGGGTGGAACGGGAAGAGTTTATCAACGTTGGCGTGGTGGTTTATTGCGCGGCTCAGGGGTTTCTGCAAACCCGATTCAACCTGCCTGCCGACCGGCTGCTGGCGTTTTCCCGCGCACCGGACTACGACGAAATAGCCGCCCGGCTCGGTGCTTTCGAGCGAATATGCGCCGGGCGTAAAACGGGCGGCTCCATTGGTCAGTTGCCCATTGCGTCCCGCTTTCGCTGGCTTACCGCCACCCGCAGCACCGTGGTGCAAACGTCGTCTGTTCATCCCGGTCTGTGCGCCGACCCACAACTAACCCTCGACCGACTGTACGAACAGCTGGTGCAATAATGATGCTGACAATCTACTTAATCCGACATACCGAAGTGGCCGTTGGGCGATCGATCTGCTATGGTGGCTCCGACGTAGAACTGGCCGAGAACTACGCTTTCCAGCTAAGTAACGTAGCGAGTCATCTATTTTCGTCTAGCGTACCTGACGTCATTTTCTCCAGCCCCCTGACCCGTTGTCGCCTGTTGGCCGAGGGACTGTCGGCCCCTGAACAATTGCTGGAAGAGGGAATGCAGGCCCCCCGTAGTCCTGTGTTGACCAAACGCCTAACCTCGCGACGGACACCGATACCGCTGCAATTCGATGACCGGCTGCGCGAATATAATTTTGGTGATTGGGAGATGCGGCCCTGGAGCGACATTCCCCGCGAGGCCCTGGACGCCTGGATGGCTGATTTCGTGAATCTGGCGCCGCACAATGGCGATTCGTTTCAGGCTGTCTACGACCGGGCTGGTGCATTCTGGCGCGAGAAAGTCATACCGCTTGCCGGGGCCGAGACCGAAAAAACGGTCTATATTGTCAGCCACGGGGGGGTAATCCGGGCTTTGCTGTGTTTAATCCTGGAGTTACCTTTGCAAAACGCCTACCGCCTCCACCTCGACTACGGAGCCGTGTCGAAACTCACGGTTCAGAATGGGACATACACGGTAGGGTTCATCAATCGGTAAACAAAACGGCCCTCTTGGGGCTTGCACCTAAAGCTACAAACGTTACTATTTTTTATGAAACCACTTCACATTCGCCTGACTACCACCGCTTCACTTGTGCTGCTTGTTGCTCTCTCGCGGTTTTTGCCCCACCCGCCCAATGCAACGCCTGTGATGGCCATGGCTTTGTTTGGTGGTGCTCTATTCGAACGGAAATGGCTGGGCTTGGCCGTTCCGGTACTGGCCATGCTCCTGAGCGACGCGCTCATCGGCTTCCACGGCACAATGGGCGCTGTGTATGGGTCGCTGGCTATGGCCTGGCTTATTGGCGTGGTGGCCCTTCGTAACCCAACGGTTGGCCGGGTACTAGGCGGTTCCGTGGCGGCATCGATCCTGTTTTTCCTGATCACCAACTATGCCGTCTGGTACGGTAGCTCGTACTATCCGCAAACGGCGGGTGGCCTGCTGGGCTGCTACACGGCCGGTCTTGCTTTTTATAACAACCAGTCGTTTTTCCTGAACGGCCTGCTCGGCGACCTGTTCTTTAGTGGCCTGCTCTTCGGCGGCTACGCGCTGCTGCAACGCCGCTTCCCGGTGCTGCGGCCATCAATGGGGTAACAACATCAGGTGCTGCCTACTGAAAAGCCTTGCCATTCGTGGCGGGGCTTTTTTTGTGGGTAATGCGCGGGCGGTCCTGCGTCCGGGCTGGGGGCGGGGTAACCCACAAAAAAAGCCCGGACCGTCGGGTCCGGGCAAATCACCATAGGTTGGTAAACCGTGTGCCTAGTTAGGCAACAACACGGTGTCGATCACGTGAATCACGCCGTTCGACTGGTTGACATCAGCGATAGTCACGGTTGCCATGCCGCCTTTTGCGTCGGTCAGCATGATTTTCTTACCTTTCTGCGTGGCCGTCAATGTGCCACCGGCAACTGTTGTCAGCATAGCCTTTCCGCCGCCTGCTTTGATTTTATTCATCAAATCCATGGCGCTCACTTTACCCGATACCACATGGTACGTAAGAATGCCCGTTAGGGTTGCCTTATTCTCTGGCTTCACCAGCGTCTCTACCGTACCGGCTGGTAGTTTGTCGAATGCTTTGTTGGTTGGGGCAAAAACCGTGAACGGACCAGCACTTGACAACGTCTCTACCAAACCGGCGGCCTTAACGGCAGCAACCAGCGTGGTGTGGTCTTTCGAGTTTACTGCGTTCTCAACTATGTTTTTTGATGGATACATGGCTGCACCACCTACCATTACTGTTTTCTCCTGGGCAAAAGCACCCGTGCTGATAGCAGCTACGGCGAGCATCGAAAAAAGAAGCTTAATCGTCTTCATGTTGTAATAATTCGTTTGACTTGATTTGTGCGTGAAACTGTGTGATCGATCGACGGGAAGACCTACGCAAGAACGTATTGATTTGGATTTTTTAATTTTTAAATTAATTTATAACGCATTGATATTCAATAGTTAAATCCTGTATTTTATTTATATTTCTTACTTATGTACGCATTTTTTGCTCATCATGCGCCCAGGTAAGTACCTTAAAAAAAAGGCGGAGTGACAGGAACTTGATTTTACGTAAAATCAAGTTCCTGCCACTCCGCCTTTTTTTTAACACGGCGTTTTATTAATCCGCTCTAATTCTTTTTTTCTTAAAAGTTTATCGGGCACCAGGCGCACAGTTTTTCTTAAGAAAATTGGTATACAATGCACTCAGGTGTTGGCGTGTTCCGGGGCCTTCATAAATGCCGTGCGACCGGTTCGGATACGCCATGAACTGGAAGGTTTTGTTGTGCTTTACCAGCTCGTTGACCAGCATCTCGGCGTTGGCGTAGTGGACATTGTCGTCGCCGGTACCGTGGATGTACAGGAGGTTCCCTTTCAGTCCCTTGGCGTACGTATTTGGTGAGCCAGCCACGAAGTCTTCCCGGTTCTCCTGCGGCAGACCCATGTACCGTTCCTGATAAATGTTGTCGTACGTCAACTGATTGGTTACGGCCGACACCGCGATGCCGGTCTGGTAAATCTCCGGGTACTGAAACATCAGGTTGAGCGTGGTGGCCCCGCCACCACTCCAGCCCCAAACCGCTACCCGGCTGGTATCGATGAAGCTATGACGGGCAAAAAGGGCCTTTGCCCCCATCGCCTGATCGCGGATGTTGAGCCGACCAATCTGCCGGTAAATGCTTTTCCGCCACGCGGCTCCTTTCAGCGCGGGCGTGCCCCGGTTATCCAGTGCGGCGTAGATGTACCCCTCTTTGGCCATATCACCCACGAAGAGATCGTTGTTGCCCGTCGAGAATACGTCGCTGGTGGTGACCGAGGCGGGCTCGCCATAGACGTAAAAAACGATCGGGTACCGCTTCGTGCTGTCGAAGTCGGCCGGTAAGGCCATCCAGCCGTCGAGGGTTACGTTATCGGCGGTGGTGACGGTGAAGAAACGGAGGTTTTTGCTTCGCGCCTGAACCGGTCTGGCGGCTGTGCCCGAACGCAACGGGCTGTGGTCGGGCAGTTTTACCCAGTTGCGGGTTGGTGGGGTCGTGGCGTTCGTAAACGTATGCAGGGCCAGCTGCCCATTGGGCGACACGTCGTAGCCGTGGGTGCCGGCCTGATTGGCGGGCGACAGCCGCTCGGCTGGGCCAGAAGCTGTAAGCGGCACGCGGTAGAGATACCGTTGGGTAGGGTTGTCGGGCGAGGCTGTAAAGTACACATAGCCGCCGCGCTCGTCGATGCGTTCGAGTTCAGCCATGTCGTAGTTGCCGGGTGTCAGCAGCGTCTGCGTTTTGCCATCGCGGCTGAACTGGTAAATATGCCGCCAGCCATCTTTTTCCGATACCCACAGGAAGGCATTTCCGCCTTTGGTCCATTCCCAGCCGGTTGGATCGTCACGGTCCCAGCGGGCTTTTATGTCGATCCACGCTTTGTCTGTTTCCGTAAAAATAGGCGTAACGGTGTTCTTCGCGGGCTGACAAACATACAGGATACTTTCGTTCTGCTTGCGGTTCAGCTGCTGAACAATCAGCTCGTTGCCCGCCTGGTTTGTGCCGGGGAACCACTCGGCCCGAACCAGGTAATGCTGCGCGGGATCGCCGGGAATGGCCAGCCACTTGGTAGCGCCTCCGGTAGCCGATACCACGCCAATCCGGGTAGGGGAAGGCGACTCACCCACCTTCGGGTACTCGACCGGGATGGTGAAAGAGTAGATCGAGTCGGTATTGTCGATCATGAGGAAATCCCGGATTTTGCTGGCGTCGACCTGCCAGTACAGCAACTGCTTGCTGTCGGGGCTCCAGCGGAAGCCATCCCGGCAACCAAACTCCTCTTCGTAGGCCCAGTCGAAGGTGCCGTTGATGCGTTGGCGGGTACCGTCGGTGGTGAGCTGGGTTGTTTTGCCGGTTGCAATCTCTTCCGAAAACAGGTTGCTCTTGCTCACGTAGGCCACGCGTTTGCCATCGGGCGAGAGCTTGGCGTACAGCATCGACTGGCCCGGTTGTTTGGCCCCAACCTGCCGCAGCGTGCCAGGTCGGCCTCCCGCCGGGCGGGTCAGCACGTAATAGTCACCCCGGGTGTTGTAGCGCCAGACACGGGCTGTATTGGTGAAAATCAGGACGGTGCCGGAGTCGCTGCTAAAGGCAAAGTCAGCGATGGCAATGGGTGTTTTGCTACCGGTGGGGGTAAGCTGGGCGGCCGAAACCAGTTCGGTTTCCGTGCCGGTTCGAACATCGGTGCGGATGATGCCGTTTCTGGCACTGGACAGGGTGGCATTGCCATCCGCTGTCCAACGGATGGCTCGTGACCGGAACTGAGCCGGTGCCAGATGAACGATCAGCAAGCCGGTGAGTAAGAATAGAGATCGAATAAGACGCATAGATGATGAATTGAAAAGTGAAGTTACGTGCTTTTTAAACAGGCGACCCGCTCTTGCCTGCGTTTCACTATTTTTACGGGTACCATCAGGGAGTTATGCATCTTTTTTACCAGCCCACCCTCACCCCGGCCGATGCCGCAGGCCTGCTTACCGACGACGACGCCCACCACGCTACCCGTACGCTCAGACTCAGCGCTGGTGAGGCAATCGCTGTCACCGACGGACGCGGAAATCGCTTTGCGTGCGTTATTACCAAGGCTGATAAGCGCTGTGCCTTTCGGGTGGTGAATGTCATGTCAACCCCGCCCCGCCCGTTCTCGGTGCGGATCTGCGTGGCCCCGACCAAAAATATGGATCGCATGGAGTGGTTTGTTGAGAAAGCGGTTGAACTGGGCATCGAGCGCATCAGTTTTTTTGTTGGTCAGCATTCCGAGCGGCGGATATTGAAACCGGAACGAATCGAGAAAATTGCCGTCGCGGCTATGAAACAATCGCTCCAGTCGTGGCTGCCTGCGCTGGACGACGTGGTACCGTTTGCCCAGTTGCTACCGACGGTAGGGGAGGAGCAGCGCTTTATTGCCCACCTGCCGGCAAACGCCCCCGCTGAGCCGTTGATGAGAACCGCCACGCCAGCCGGTCAGTATGCCGTGCTGATTGGGCCGGAAGGTGATTTTTCGGCGGCTGAACTGCAACAGGCCACGCAGGCAGGCTTTCGGATGGTTACGCTCGGCCCCAACAGATTGCGGACCGAAACCGCTGCTTTATCGGCCTGCCAGGCCCTGAACTTTTTGAACTACTAACTAAGCCTGAATCGGCGTACCGCTTCTAGGCTTGACAATTAACTTATGAAGAAGTTTCTCACCATTGCCTCATTAGTCATTAGTCTTTATTCATTAACCATCAATGCCGCCCAGGCCCAGCCTTATGCATACCGCATTGCGAAGCTGAAATACAACGGCGGGGGCGATTGGTACGCCAACAAAACCGCCTTGCCAAACCTGATCAAGTTTGCCAACCAGCAGCTAAAAATGAATATCTTCCCCGAGGAAGACATCGTTGATGTGGGGAGCCCCGATCTGTTTTCGTACCCGTTTGTGCACATGACAGGTCACGGCAACGTGTCATTCTCTGAGGCCGAGGTGCAGAACATGCGGCGTTACCTGATGTCGGGCGGCTTCTTTCACATCGACGATAACTACGGGCTTGATAAATTTATCCGGCGCGAAATGAAGCGCGTCTTTCCTGAGCTCTCGTTTGTTGAGCTGCCTTTTTCGCATCCGATCTACAACCAGAAGTTTAAATTCCCCAACGGACTGCCGAAGGTGCACGAACATGACGGAAAGGCCGCCCAGGGATTTGGGCTGATTTTTCAGGGAAGGCTGGTCTGCTTTTACAGTTACGAGTGTGACCTGGGTAACGGCTGGGAAGACCAGGCCGTCTACAATGATCCGGAACCCGTTCGGCAGGCTGCGCTGCGAATGGGGGCAAATTTATTGCAGTACGCCACGACAATAGCCAACTAAAAGGGCCTAGTTTTCGTATATAAGGCATAGCAACCCGGAAAAATTGTATTTTTGCTCTGTTCGTTGTCTAACCCATTTAAACACATTAGTCTGTGATAGTTGTAGCCGCCTTTGTCGCGCACTGGTATCTCTCCCTGTTTTGCCAAACGTTCTTTCTGCATCGGTACTCAGCGCATAAAATGTTCTCGATGAGTAAGTTCTGGGAGCGTTTCTTCTATGCCCTGACCTACATTTCGCAGGGATCATCGTACCTGAGTCCGCGCGCTTATGCCGTGCTGCACCGGATGCACCATGCCTTTAGCGACACGCCGAAGGACCCCCACTCGCCGCACCACACCAAAAATGTGTTTACGATGATGTGGCAGACCAAAAACATTTACAACGCCGTACTGCACCGCAAGCAGGCCATCGAGCGTCAGTTCGACCGGAATTATCCCGAGTGGAACCTGATCGAAAAGCTGGGCGATTCCTGGGTGTCTCGTGCTGGCTGGGGCATCGCGTACAGCCTGTTTTATATATTCGCCTTCTTCTACCTGGATATGCACTGGGCGTTTTTCTTCCTGCTGCCTGTTCACTTTGTCATGGGCCCTGTACACGGTGCCATCATCAACTGGAGCGGCCATAAGTACGGCTATGCCAACTTCGATAACCATGACAAGTCAAAAAATTCGTTGATTCTCGACGTGGTGATGATGGGTGAGCTGTTTCAGAACAACCACCACAAACGTCCTAATTCAGCCAATTTTGGGGCTAAATGGTTCGAGTTCGACCCCACCTACCCAATGATCAAGGTGCTGTCGGGTCTGAAAATCATCAAGATGCGCCCGGCCAAAGTCACCACCGAGTTTGAAACCGGCCACGAGCGCCGCGTAGAGGAAGTCGCCTAGACGACCAGTATCTGTACAACCCAAAAAGCCTGTATCCGCACAACGGATACAGGCTTTTTACTTCTCGTTGAAAAACACGTAGAGCCCGTCTTTTCCGGCTACCACAATGTCGGTGCGACCGCTACGGCGGAGGTCAGCGGTGGCGAATTGGATGCCCGTGCCTTTGCCTTCACCGGCTGGCCCGTAGCTGATCACGTTCTTTTTGAAAGCTCCCTGGTCGACGGTGAAATAATAGAGCCCAACCGGGTCGTTCGAGCCGGGGTCATTGTCATTATGGGCGCGGTAGCGTTTACCCGTCAGCAATTCGGGTTTGCCATCACCGGTAATATCGACCCACTCCATCACGTGGTACTGCGAATTCTTTTCGTCGATGCTGTGCTTTGCCCAGGTACGTTTTCCAACGGAGGCCTGTTTCCCGCTTGAATTCGTCTGGCTGTACCAGTGCAGGCCGTAGCCATGCCCCTGACCAACGATGAGGTCATTTTGTTTGTCGCCGTCTATATCCGCCACAAGAATGGGTACGCTGGCGGTGCCGAGGCTAAATTCCGGGTGGAAGGTCCAGGTGGGGTTGCTTTTGTCGCCGCCCTGCCCCAGCCAGCCGTCGCTGATGATGAAATCGCCGCGCCCATCGCCGTCTACATCGCCGAAGCCCAGTCCGTGCCCCTGCGTGTTGTGTACCGTGACCACCTTAAACGTACGGTCGGGCTGGTACTTCAGATACACGAGTGGCTTTCCGGGGTTGTTCGGGCAGATTTCCAGCGTACCATCACCGTCTATGTCCCAGGCCCTGGTAGTTTCAACGTTGCCCACATTGGCAATTTCATGAATAGGCCAGTCGCCCTTGGGGACGTTTTCCAGCCAGCGTAACCGCCCGCTAAACCAGCCGCCCGTGATAATGTCGGGCCGCCCGTCGGCATTGACATCGACCGGAATGGTTGAAAAATCGTCGTAGTACTGGTCTTCGCGTTTTTGATGACCAATCAGGTGGCGTTTCCGGAAGGTAGGGGTGGCTGTACCTTGACCGCCCTCATTTTCGTACCAGAAATCGCCCGAAACGATGTCGAGCGTACCGTTGCCATCCACATCCACCACCCCCGCCGACTCGTAACTTTCGGCGGCGACAAAGTATTTAACGTAGCGGGGTGGATTGGCCGACTGTAATAGGGTGAAACCGGAAAGTGCCAGGCCGGCCAGGGTGAGTAGCTGTTTCATAGAGACGTAGATATAGAGCCAGAGAGAGAGGTG
Organism: uncultured Cytophagales bacterium; assembly: GCA_963750355.1. Lineage (GTDB taxonomy): Bacteria > Bacteroidota > Bacteroidia > Cytophagales > Spirosomataceae > Fibrella. Next base: position 204,653 of record CAVVQL010000008.1, read on the forward strand.
GTAGTTAGTTCAGGCGATTGGCTTGCACGCCTTCTACCGTAATTTGGACCGGTTTGATCGCTCCTTTTTCGTCGAATTCAAGCCGGTCGATGCACGTTTCTCGGTGATTGCCATCTGTTTCGGTCAATGGCCGACGGTGATAAACGATATACCAGGCATCGGTGTCGGGACCGTTCTTACCCGGAACCCGCAGAATTGAATGATGCCCGGCCCCGGTGGCTACCTTCGGGTCTTGCTGGAGAATTTTGCCAACCCGCTCGAATGGCCCGAATGGGGAGTCGGCAACGGCGTAGGCCACCGAGTAATTTGGTCCGGTCCAGCCGCCCTCCGACCACATAAAGTAATACCTCCCGTTTCTGATAAACAGCATGGGCCCTTCAACGTACCCCGTCGGCGTTATTTCCCGGAATGTGGTGCCATCCGGAAAAGGAACGAATCCCTTAAAATCGGCGGTCAGTTTAGCAATGTTGCAATGCCGCCAGCCGCCGTAGAGCATGTAGTACTGTCCGTCTTTATCCTGAAACACAAACTGGTCGATTGGTTGCGCCCCGTTGTAAATATGGCCGATGAGTGGCTTTCCCAGGTAGTCGCGAAATGGTCCGGCCGGTTTGTCGGCGACGGCTACCCCAATGCCACCTACTTCGCCCTCGTGTACGTCGTTTGCCCCAAAGAACAGAAAGTACTTGCCGCCTTTTTCAATGACCGAAGGTGCCCACATGGCCTTTTTAGCCCATTTTATAGCGGTAGTGTCGACAATACGGGGGTGTTTGGTCCAGGCAACGAGGTCGGGCGACGAGAACGCGTCCATAAACACCTGCTGATTGTAAGGTGCCGAGAAGGTGGGATAAATCCAGTACCGTTTACCGAAAATAGCCACTTCAGGATCGGCGTACCAACCCGGAAAAAGGGGGTTGCCGGATGTGGTTTTGCGTGGGGTCTGGGCCTGGGCGGTGCCGACGAGCGAAAGCAGCAGACAGGTAGCGAGTAGATAGCGGCGCATGAGAAGCAAGTGGTTTATGCGTCTGAAAGATAAAAGCCGGGGTACTCATACCCGTTACGTCCTAGCGAATGATGTACGTCCGGTATGCACAAACCTGTCTGTAGATACAGCCGTATTCCGGTGGAATCGCCGTATATTAATTGGCCGAAGGGGGCTATTGGCTTATGACAAGCGTTACTATTGAGTTACTTAGTGAGTGATAAGTTGATTGAAAACAAAAGCAATCCTTACGAAATAGTCATTTTTGCAGGAGTTTTATTACTAAAAGCATAATCGTGCTGTAAAGAACCAAATTTGGCTATTTCGCCTTTTTACCAAAGAAAGCAGCGTGTATATTGCGTGGCTTTCACCGAAGCGTTCATCACAAACAACTACGAATAGTCGGCCTGTTTCTCCGCCGTTTGTTCGCAATCAGAATCGCTCGTTGTTAGTATTGTAATACAGCGTCGGTTCCACAGAGCCGCAGTTCGGCTCCTCGGCTACCGGCCATCTAACCTACATCTCGTTCATGGCTGACCAAGTCGACCTGGGTACAGATCAACCTGCTCAAGCGGGGCTATACCGTTCCGAATTTGAGCACGACAACTGCGGCATTGGGTTTGTTGCCCATATCAAGGGCCGCAAATCGCACCGTATCGTGTCTGACGCGCTCTCTATGCTGCGCCGGATGGAACACCGGGGGGCGGTTGGTGACGAAGGTAATTCGGGCGACGGGGCCGGCCTGCTGATTCAGATTCCCCACGAGTTCTTCGTCGACGAGTGCCGCAAGCTGGGTGTTCACCTGCCTGCTGCCGGTGCCTACGGGGTAGGCATGGTCTATTTTCCGAAAGATGTGTGGCTGCGCGAAGAGTGCCGGGCCGTACTGAACCGGAAGATGAAGAAACTGGGCCTCGAACTGCTTTGCTACCGGGTAGTGCCGGTCAACAACAGTGACCTGGGTGCTACGCCGCGTTCCTGTGAACCGCAGATGGAGCAGGTGTTTATCAAACGCCCGGCTACCGTTACCAACACCGACGATTTTGAGCGAAAGCTGTACGTACTGCGCAACACAAGCACCCGCATTATCAACGAAACCATTTCGGGCGTTGGCGATTTTTACTTCTCATCGCTTTCCTGCCGGACCATTACCTACAAGGGTCAACTAACCACCGAACAGCTCGAACCGTATTTCCCGGATCTGGAACACGAAGACGTGGTGTCGGCGCTGGGCGTGGTGCATTCCCGTTTCTCGACCAACACGTTTCCGTCCTGGAAACTGGCCCAGCCCTTCCGCTATATCGCCCATAACGGGGAGATCAACACGGTCAAGGGAAATGTAAACTGGATGAAGGCGGCCGAATCGCTGCTGGAATCGAGTCAGTTTACGCCGGAGGAAATGGATATGCTGCTGCCCATCTGCGACCACCGGCAGTCAGACTCCGCCAACCTCGACAACGCCATTGAACTGCTGGTGATGAGCGGCCGGTCGTTGCCCCACGTGATGATGATGCTGATTCCGGAAGCCTGGGACGGCAACACCCACATGGACCCCGTTCGGAAAGCGTTCTACGAGTACCATGCCGCCTTGATCGAGCCCTGGGATGGTCCCGCTTCGATTTCCTTCACCGATGGCCGGATCGTGGGGGCTACCCTCGACCGGAATGGCCTGCGCCCGTCCCGTTTCTGGGTGACCGACGACGATGTCGTGATTATGGCCTCAGAAGCGGGTGTGCTCGATATTGACCAGAGCAAGGTGGTCAGCAAAGGGCGTCTGCAACCGGGCAAAATGTTCGTCGTGGATATGGAGCAGGGCCGGATCATTGCCGACGAAGAGATCAAAAATACGATCTGTTCTGCGCAGCCGTATCAACAGTGGCTCGATGAGAACAAGATTCGGATCGCCGATCTGACGGCCCCGGCCCGTACCTACCGCCGCTACGATGAACAGTCGTTGCTCCGGCTGCAACAGGCCTTTGGTTTTACGTCGGAAGACCTGCGCATGATTCTGGCGCCGATGGTTGAAACGGGCAAAGAAGCGCTGGGTTCGATGGGAACCGATGTGCCGCTGGCGGTGCTGTCTGAGCAAAGCCAGCACCTGAGCCATTACTTCAAGCAACTGTTTGCCCAGGTGACCAACCCGCCCATCGATTCCATTCGGGAGCGGGCCATCATGTCGCTGATCTCGTTTGTGGGGGCAACCAGCAACCTGCTGACCGAAACGCCGGAGCATTGCCGGCAGGTGGAGTTGGAACAGCCCGTTCTAACCATTCAGGAGTTCGATAAGCTGCGCTTCATTGACCGCCCCAATTTCCAGGCCAAGACCGTAAACACGCTGTTTCTGGCTGATGGCAAAGGCGAATCACTCGAACGGGCTATCGAGCGGGTTTGTCGTTACGCAAAAGACGCCATTGAAGACGGGTACTCCATTCTGGTGCTCTCTGACCGGGCCATCGACTCGAACCACGCGCCCATTCCGTCGCTGCTGGCTACGGCGGCCGTTCACCACTACCTCATTCGGGAGGGGCTGCGCGGGCAGGTCGGCATCCTCGTCGAGGCGGGCGACGTGTGGGAAACCCACCACGTAGCCACGCTCATCGGCTACGGGGCGTCGGCGGTGAACCCCTATATGGCGTTTGAAACGATTGCCAGCCTGAAAGAAAAGAATCAGTTGCAGGTTGATTATGACATTGAGAAGCTGAGCAAAAACTACATCAAGGCGGTCAACGGCGAGTTGCTGAAGATCTTCTCGAAGATGGGTATCTCAACGCTGCAGTCGTATCAGGGTGCCATGATTTTCGAATGCCTTGGCCTGAATAAATCGGTTGTTGATCATTACTTCACCGGTACCGTGTCGCGCATTGGCGGGATGGGCCTGGCCGAGATTGCCCGCGAAGTGCTGGTTCGTCACCACACCGCGTTCCCGCCCATTCCGTCGGTATCGGCCCGCCGCCTCGAAGTGGGGGGTATTTATCAATGGAAGCAGCGCGGGGAGAAGCACATCTTCAACCCCGATACCATTCACCTGCTGCAGCAATCGACGCAAAAGAACGACTATAAGCTGTTTAAAAAATACAGTCAGCTCATCGACGATCAAACGAAGAATGCGCTGACGCTGCGCGGGCTGATGACCTTCAAAAAGTCGCAGCCGGTGCCCATCGATGAGGTGGAACCGATTGAGGCCATCTTCAAGCGCTTTGCAACCGGGGCCATGTCATTCGGCTCTATTTCGTGGGAAGCCCATACCACGCTGGCCATCGCCATGAACCGCATTGGCGGTAAGAGCAATTCGGGTGAAGGCGGCGAAGATGAACTGCGGTTCTCGCCGCTGCCGAATGGCGACAACATGAACTCGGCTATCAAGCAGGTGGCGTCGGGTCGGTTTGGGGTCACAAGCTATTACCTGAGCAATGCCCGCGAGCTACAGATCAAAATGGCGCAGGGCGCTAAACCCGGCGAAGGCGGGCAGTTGCCCGGCCATAAAGTCGACGACTGGATTGGCCGCACGCGTCACAGTACGCCCGGTGTCGGTTTGATTTCGCCCCCGCCCCACCACGATATCTACTCGATCGAGGATCTGGCTCAGCTGATCTTCGACCTGAAGAACGCCAACCGAGCCGCCCGGATCAGCGTTAAACTGGTGTCGGAGGCGGGCGTCGGTACGATTGCCGCCGGTGTGGCCAAAGCCCACGCCGACCATATTCTAATATCGGGCCATGACGGTGGAACGGGCGCTTCGCCGCTGTCGAGTATCCGGCACGCCGGCCTGCCCTGGGAACTTGGCCTGGCCGAGGCGCACCAGACCCTGGTGAAAAACAAGCTGCGCGGTCGGGTAACGGTGCAGGCCGACGGACAGATTCGCACGGGTCGCGATCTGGCCATTGCCGCCATGCTGGGCGCTGAAGAGTTCGGCGTAGCCACGGCAGCACTAGTGGCGGCGGGCTGCATTATGATGCGCAAATGCCATCTGAACACCTGCCCGGTAGGCGTTGCCACGCAGAACAAGGAGCTACGGGCTATGTTTACGGGTAAGCCCGAACACGTGGTGAATATGTTCACGTTCATGGCCCAGGAACTGCGCGAGATCATGGCTGAACTGGGCTTCCGTACGGTTGCCGAGATGATCGGGCAGGTGCAGATGCTGCAAATGCGGGCCGACATTACCAACTGGAAATACAAAACCCTCGACTTGTCGGGGATACTTTACCGCGAGCCCGAAAGCCTGGATGTAGCGCTGTACAAGCAGGAAGATCAGGATCACGGCATCGACCATGTGCTTGACCGTCAGCTGATTGAGCTGGCCCAGCCTGCCCTCGAACGCGCTGAGTCTGTCTACGGTGAATTCCCCGTACAAAACATCAACCGGAGTATCGGCACGATGTTGTCGAATGAGATTTCAAAAGTGTGTGGTGGTCCCGGCCTGCCAACTAATACCATTCACGTCAAACTGCGGGGAACGGCGGGCCAGAGTTTTGGCGCATTCACCACTGCGGGCGTACGACTGGAGCTGGAAGGCGACGCCAACGACTATTTTGGTAAGGGTCTCTGCGGCGCTGAACTGATCGTTTATCCAGATCGCACGGCCACGTTCAAGCCCGAAGAAAACAGCATCGTCGGTAACGTGTCGTTCTACGGGGCTACCTCCGGCGAGGCGTACATTCGCGGCATGGCGGGTGAACGGTTCGGTGTCCGTAACTCCGGTGCCAAAGTGGTGGTGGAGGGCGTGGGTGATCACGGCCTCGAATACATGACGGGTGGCCTGGCGATTGTACTGGGTAAAACCGGTCAGAACTTCGCCGCTGGTATGTCGGGTGGTGTGGCCTACGTCTATGATGCCGACGGGACATTTGCACCGAAAGTAAACCGCGAGATGGTCAGCCTGGATGCCTTGAATGAGGAAGATCAGGGTATTGTCCGGCAGTATGTGGAGAAGCATTTTCAGCACACGACCAGCAATGTGGCCCTGTCGCTGATTCAGGACTGGGATACCCAGATTGGCAAGTTTGTGAAGGTACTTCCCGATGATTTCAAGCAGGCGCTGGCCAGCCGGGGTATCGCCCTCAGCGATCAGATTCGTGACAAAAGCGTTGTCTACCAGGATATTGTCGTTGACGTGGCGCAGGGGTAGATGAAATTGCCAAACGCCTTACTTGCAGATATACCTGATCGGAAATTAGGAGGGTACTTGCTTCTACATGACCACCCCCAGAATAAAGGCAAAGCTGCATTTTATGAACTTGCTGGTTTCACCAATACCAATGCTCATAAACTGCGTGAGGCACTATGCACGCATATCCTGTACAATGAGGTAGCTAAAGTAGAGTCTACTGTATATGGGACTAGGTATGTAGTTGAGGGGCAAATGCGCTGCGAAAACGGTAAAAGTTACCTTGTTCGCTCTGTTTGGTTCATCAGCAATGGCGAAACGATCCCTAAATTCGTAACAGCATATCCAAACTGATTATGACACTAATTGATGAAACTGACCTTGTCGCCCTGCTCATCGATCTTCCCGCAGCAAACCTGGTTCGTGGGGATGTTGGTACAATAGCACTGGTTCATGGTAATCAGCAAGCCTTTGAAGTTGAGTTCGTTAACGCTGGCGGAAAAACAATCGCGGTTGAAACACTCAACCGCGATCAGATTAAAAAAATTGACCAGGCTATGGCGATTCTTCATGTACCTGAAATGCAACTGGCAGCATGAAATGGCCTCTGTATAAACAAGTCGTTTTGCTGAAAGACTTTCCAGAGGAGGGCTTGAAGAAAGGTGACCTTGTTACAACCGTCGATTTTTTAGAGGCCCAACGCGATTCACCTAACGGCTATTTCGTTGAAGCGTTTAACGCATCAGGAAAGACCATTGCTGTTTTCATCGTTTTTGAAGACGATATTGAAGTGGTGATGGCAACGGATTAAGTAAGCGGACATTGGAAGTTGCTTAACAAACAACCATTGGTGATATGTGACTCATCCAACTGTTCACTCTTTCAGTTTTTCATTCTTTCACTCATTGTAGAAATGGGAAAACCTACCGGATTTTTAGAATTTACCCGCGAATTGCCCCAGAAGCGTGACGTAGCGGCGCGGGTGCATGATTATAAAGAGATTGAGCAGCCGTTTGCGGAGGCCGATAGCCAGAAACAGGCCGCCCGCTGCATGGACTGCGGTACCCCTTTTTGCCATAGCGGCTGCCCGCTGGGCAACATTATTCCTGAGTTTAACGATGCCGTGTATGAGCAGAACTGGGAATATGCCTGGGAAATTCTGTCGACAACCAACAATTTCCCGGAGTTTACGGGGCGCATCTGCCCGGCTCCCTGCGAGTCGGCCTGCGTGCTGGGTATCAATAAACCACCCGTTGCCATCGAGTTCGTTGAAAAGTCGATCGCCGAGGTCGCGTTTGCCAAAGGGTACATAAAGCCAATGCCCCCCATCAAGCGGACCGGTAAAACGGTGGCCGTTGTTGGGTCTGGACCGGCTGGCCTGGCCGCTGCTGCTCAGTTGAATAAGGCCGGTCATACGGTAACTGTTTTTGAACGCGCCGATCAGATTGGTGGCCTGTTGCGCTATGGCATTCCCGACTTCAAACTGGAAAAATGGACCATCGACCGTCGTCTGGCGGTCATGGAGGCTGAAGGCATCGTATTCCGTACCGGTGTCAATGTGGGCGTGGATGTGAAAGCCAAAGACCTGCTGGCCGATTTTGATCTCATCATGCTGACGGGTGGGTCTACCGTTCCGCGCGACCTGCCGATTCCGGGCCGCGAGTTGAACGGAGTGTACCCGGCCATGGAATTCCTGAGCCAGCAAAACAAGCGGGTAGCTGGTTTACCAGTAGCAGTTGATCACCGGGGTGCCCCTTACAACAACGGAGACCTGTTGGCCACGGGAAAGAACGTCGTCGTCATTGGCGGTGGTGATACCGGGTCTGACTGCGTAGGTACGTCGAACCGGCACGGGGCGGCCAGCGTAACGCAGATCGAGCTGATGCCAATGCCTCCGAAAGAACGCGCCGACAGTACCCCCTGGCCACACTGGCCCATGATGCTGCGCACCAGCACCAGCCACGAAGAGGGTTGCGAACGGTATTGGTCGATCAACACCAAAGCATTCATTGGTGACGGGAATGGTAATCTGAAGGCGCTGCGGTTGGTGGATCTGGAGTGGAAAAGCGAAAACGGCCGGATGCAGATGGTGGAGCAACCGGGCACTGAGCGCGATGTTCCCTGCGAACTGGCCCTGCTGGCGGCGGGCTTCCTGCACCCCCAGCACGAGGGGCTGCTCACCGACCTGAATCTGGAACGCGACGAGCGGGGGAATGTCAAAACCTACAATTATCAGACGGTGTCCAATCCGAATGTGTTTGCTGCCGGTGACATGCGCCGGGGGCAGTCGCTGGTGGTCTGGGCTATTTCAGAAGGCCGCGAAGCGGCGCGTGCCGCCGATATCTACCTGATGGGAGAGAGTATGCTCGAAGCTAAAGCCGTGTCGATGCTGGCTACGGCCTGATAAATTGACGTATTCGTTTACCAGAGCCCGCACGTCGATCATTAACGTGCGGGCTTTTTGCGTTAAACCAACGCTGCCGTTAACAACATGCGTTTCCGTAGCGCCGACACCCAGCCGCCTGTCCGTTGAGCTGCAACAGGCAGGCGGCTCTTTTTTACAGAGCCTATGACTGATCAGTGACGTTCGGGATTAGTTTTGTTTAATGAACTGGCTTGGCAAATACCACCCAATTTATTAGATGCTTCAGACCGCCAGATATCCCCCGTCACTCATAGGTCGTTACCTGTCGGCGGCGCTGATCGGTTGGGTAGGTGTCTTACTGCTTCCCGGCTGCCAACATGTTTCTGATCGGGGGCGGCAAGTAGACTCACTTACGATTCAGCGACTGGCAGGTACGTACCTGCTCACAGAGGTTGAGCCAATCGGGAGAGGGCAAGTGCAGCTATGGTCGCAGGGCACTGACTCGGCGTTTAAACGGTACGCCAATTCGCTGGAATACAGCTTTTTGTCATTCAGCCCGGATGGTCGTTGGTGGCAGGTCACGGATGAAGGGCTACAGGAAGGACGATATAGGCTGTCGACTGATCGGCTGAAGACGGAGACCGAGGCTTTCTACGATGTTCGGTTAGGGAAACAATCGCTGACCCTGTCTGTTCAACGGCAGCTAAACGGACAATCGGTTGCGTGTCGGCTCAAGGCGTACCGACTGAATTTTAGTGTCGATGACCTGCGGTTCTCTGCCCTGGCGAAAGCCACGTTCAGGCAACCAGCCCGGCCCGAAACCGATGCGCAACTACGGGAGCGGGTCAGGAACAGCCTGTACTTTTATTCGCTTTTCTTTCGTACGATTTATACCAACCAATTCAACCAGTTTAAGCCCGCTGCCATCCGTATACCCATCCGCTTTGCCAGACTCGGCATACGGATCGTGTACCGATTTGACGCAAGGGCCAACTGGACAACGGTATACGCGACAACGGCCGACGCTAAAAAAGCCTATGATCTGTTCAGGAAGGCCCAGCGGGCAGCAGGCACGTACCCAGCCGGCGAGACGATGATCCATAAATTTTCGCTTACTCTCCAGAAAATGGGCGACGCTTTATAATTAAGTACCTTTTCCCAAGTTGTCTGCTCAGCGCGTCGAGCCAGATGGCGCGGCCTGTACAGTTCCAGTGCGAATCACCAACGGCATAAACTGATTGCCGCTGCTGGCGGTAGAGGGAATACACATCAACGGCAGGTACCTGCAAACCAGGGTGTTGCTGCACACGCTCGATGAGGTGATTGTACGGAAGCGTCGGGTCGAGGAGGGTGGCCTTGTTGGGAATGATGGCGAGCAGTACCTCGTCGAACCCAGCTGCTTTATAGTGGTTCGCCGTTTCATTGACGGTACGGACCAGCCCCGCCAGCTCCTGATCGGATAGGGGAGCCGTGCCCGCGTTGAGCCGGTTGGTTGAATCGGTGTCGAGGGCGATGAAGACGTGCTGCCTGTTTTGCGAAAGCGATACAGTCGGAATAACCCGATCAAAAGCGGTCAGCGTCAGGGTCGCCTTCAACTCCCTGAACCATAAGAACAGGTCATGGCTGAACAGGACCGTCTCCAGCCGCTCTTCAATGCCTTTCGAGTGAACCAGGTCGACAAGCTGGTTGCCGATGGTTACCGAAACTGGTTTTAAACCGATCGTTCTATTCGTGTCGTTAACTACAAACAGATTGTGGGCAATGCTGTTTGACCGGGCTGAGGCGTGCTCGCGGAAATGCCGTTCCACCGATTCGATAAGCAAAACGTTACGGGCCGATGGGTCCAACTGCACCGTATCGGGTTTGTCCCATTGAATGCGGCGGTAATACGATACCGGCAAGTCCGGTCTGCTTACCCGTTCCGGCTCCGTAAAACTGTCGCCAATTACATAGAGGTGAGTCCGTGACGAATCGGGGGCGACCCTACGGGGTGGGCAGGGCGTGACTGGGTCTTTGAATTGGGGTAGGTTCGATAGCCTGTATAAATCCCCATACCGGTACTCATCGGCGATGATATTCGTTTGGTACAACACATGCATCACGGTCTGCGAGCAACCGCCAATCCATAAGACACAGACAATCAGAAGGACAGTAACCTTGACAAATTTCATTGTAGGCGAATAGTAAATACCTGAACCGCTTTCTGAATGCTGCTGACGATGTAGAGTTCGTTCGCCTGCGCATCGTATTGCAGCGTAACCGGAAAAAGGCTCGGTATAGGCCGGTCACCAATACGCTGACCGGTCAGCGTGTAGAGGGTGGTAAAGTTACCGGATTTTACGGCTAGCACGGCAACGCCATTGCCCAGCCGGTGGTATTGTAAATGGGTTTCTTCGGGGCGAAGATTGCGAAGCTCCACCTGCCGGTTTCCCTCGGCGTCCAGCACGGCAACGTCGGTATCGGTCGTACGCAGTAGCACGTACCCCGTTTGTTCGGCGTCGGGGAAGAGGCGGAACTGCCCGCCGCGCAGGGGGCGGTACAACTGCTTGCGCTTTAATACGACTCCAGTTGCATTGAGCGACAGTAGCTCGCCCGAGGTAGTGATCGTTACAATCCGATCCTCGGCCGGGAGCCATAACGCCGGCCCGGAAAACTGGGTACTGTCGGACTTCAAATCCAGTAGGGCCGGGAAGTGGGGTGTCTGGCCTATTCCCGTTTTACCACCCTGATCTGTCCAGCGATTTAACAGGCGATTCGTTTGCAGACCCAGCACGGCCGCGTTTTGCCCCTGATTGATAACCTGGAAGGGGAGGAGCAACGGAGCCGGTTTACGGCTGATAAACAGTTGGTTCAGCTTCTGCTGCCGCCGGTCAAGGCCGTAGATGGAACCGTCGGCATGGGCAATAAGCGCCACCACATCGGGCAACTGCGCACTACCACTAAATCGACTGATGAGCGACGCTTCCAAACCCGGTGGGCGGCTGATCCGCTGGAGCTGCACCGTGCGGTTGCCCAGATCAGCCACATACAGGGAGCGGTCGGTCAGAAAAAGGTACTGTAGCTGACCATTGTTCCGCCAGTCGACCCCAATGACGTTACTGCGAATAGGACCGTCGGTGGTATCCTGCACGATCTTGTCTTTGTCGGTCGTCAGCAGCACAAACTGTCGGGATGAGTTTTGCGCCCAAATCTGCGCCGACGGGTCGGACAGCCGCCCCACAACGACCGGCGAGGCAATCAGGCTGGCATTGAAGGGGATGCGTTTCCGCAGCAGCAGTTTGTTCAGTATCGTTGTGTCGGCCTGCCGGGTGGTCCGGCCCAGCACCACCGTCGACAGAATATGATCGTCACCGTAGGTAGCCTGGTAGGCCAGGTTTTCTACCGGCCCAAAGGGCAATGGACCGAGTAACGACTGCCAGGCACCGGGCCAGTGCTGCGTTACCGAAAGCCCCGACCGATTCAACTGCGTGAAGGTAGTGAGGTGGGCCGGGCGAAGGGTCTGGTTCAGCAGTTGAGTCAGGCGGGGGTTGCTGCTCCAGACGGCACCGCTGTTCAACTGGGTCAGGTACGTTTGTAAGGCCGCCTCTGAATTGCCAAGTATAATGTACCGGTCATGCTGCGTAATCCAGGTTTGCTGAAACCCGGTGAACAGGTTGGATAGTAAGGTAGCAGGCAACTCACTGATAGACAGGGGTAGTAACTGGTGGCCCAGAAAGCTGCGGGGCGCGCCAGCCCGGCTGGCACCCAGTCGGTAAGCTATCTTCTGAATGAGCTGACTCAACCGGCGCACGTCGGTGGCTTCCAGCACGATAATCTGGCCGGTGGCTTCGCTCGTGGCCTCAGACCGGCATAACAACAAATCGCCCGCCAGCGCCGCGTAAAAGTCGGGTAGCAGGTCGTCCGCTCGCTCAACTCGCCCTTTAAGACCTTCATTATCAGTGTCCTTCATCAGGCTGATCAGGGCTTTCCCGAATCGGGGGCTGTCGGATAGGCCAACATGGTAGAGCGTAGCCACGCGGGCGGGAATCAGGTTACCGCTACGGATTCGGTGGGGCGTTTGTCCGGTGAACAGGTTAGCGATGGCTTGCCGATTGCCGACTTCATCGGAGGCAAACCCCAGCCAATGCCGGGGTGAGGCCGAGCGCCTGAACTGCAGGGTCATTGTTTGCGGCAGAAAAACCCGCAACAACGACCGGGACACGGTCCGGCCCGGTAGGGTCCGGCCTGGTAGGGTCCGGCCCGGTATAGCCTGATCCATCAGCAACTGATCCAGGGTTTCTGCCCGAACGAAGAGGGTAGCCAGATTGTCCGGCGAGTCGGGAAGGGTAACGCCGGTCGACGGAACGGTTTTGCGCAGGTGGCGGGCGACATTCTCCGCCAACACGCCCGAGGGGCTGCCAATCAGGCAGTTGTTATGCAGGAGGTAAAAACCGTAGGATCGGTTGGTCAGGTCGCGCAGGTTGTAGATGGTGAGCCCTTCGTACTGACGACTCAGCACCCGAAACCGGTTCGGGTCGGGTTGCTGCAGCTGCTCGATCAACGCCTGGTTATTGGCAACGGGCACGTAAAAAATAAAATCCAGTACATCGCGCTTCACAGGGTGCAGCGAATACCGGATCTTCTTTCGATCTAAAAAACGGACCGCCCCACTTGAATCAAGGCCTGTGGTCATCACCCGCTGAAGGCGCTCGGCGGCGGTGGCAAACAGGGGAAGCTGACGAATGGATAACCCGCCAGGAGGCGCGTTCGGGGTCGATGTTCCGCCACGCTGCAGGTCCCGGCTCTCCACGATCAGAAGCGCGTCGGCGGGTACATACCGGGCTATTGCTTGCTGCGTTGTGGCCCAATACTGATAACCAAACCAACCCAGCAACGCCAGTACGGCACCACCGAGGAGCCACCAGACGGGTCGTTTCATCGCGCAGGAATAATAAAAAAGGCGGCTGGCAATAGCCAACCGCCTGTGTATCAATTTATTTTCCCCACATGGCGTTGGCCGTTTCGGGGAAGAAAATCGTTAGCTCAGGTACGTCTGTCACCACTCGGTTCGCCCATTCAACACCCTGCATCAGCGAGTGGTCCTGGTTGCTTACCTCGTACTTCCAGGCACCGAACCGGCCGCGCGACTTAATGCCAAACGGTTCCAGCGCAGGCAAGACGGCTTTCAGAATACCATCGCGCTCGACCGATGGGGTTGGGTACCCGTACTCAAACGCTTTATGGAAGGTAGACACCACATCATCGGCCGAATCGATCAACTGATCCTCAATCAGGGCTTTGATCGTGTCTTCGATCAGCGTTTCGCGGTTCACCGGCTTGGCCGACGACTCACTCGTTTCGGTCATCAGTGACCAGAACTGCTCCGCGTCGGGCACGTTGTTGGGGCTATAGTTTGAGAAGACCGTTACCCGGTAATAGGGGCTGTTCATTCTCCGGGAAGTACATCCAGCACATCGTCTCCAGGCTCTTCTTGGGCTTGCCTTTCAGGCCGATTCCCACTACGTTCGTCGAGGAATGCTTCAGCCCCTGAGCGGTTTCAACAATCTGAGGGTCAAGGCCTTCTACCTTGCGGGTAAAAATATCGAGGGGAACCGTGCTCAGCAGGTGATCGTAGGTGATGGTTTCGCCGCTGGCCAGCACAATCGTCTTCTCCGGCCCGATCACCTTCTCAACGGTGGCGTTCAGCTTGATCTTGTCACGACCAACCAGGTTACCCACCGATTCCCAGATGCCGCCCGTTCCGCCATGCTTGGGAAACTGGAACGTACTGTTGGGGCCCCACGAAAAGTCATCCTGATTGAACAGAATGTTCTTCGTAACCCGGCCCAAATCGGTTACCGCCACGCGCTCACCCACCCAAACGGCATTCATTTCTTCGGTTGGGTAGGCCCATACCTTGAAGTTATAGGGGAACATGAACGTCTCAGCCAGCCCCGGTCCGAAGGTCTGCAGAATCCACTCGCGGAAGTTTTTCGGCTTGGTATTGGTGGGGTTCTTGTACACGTGGATAATACCCTCCAGGCATTTCCACATGGTTTCAGTGGTCAGGTACTTGATGTTATTCTGAAAGGGGTACGGAACAAACCGATTCTCGATCCAGACCCACGATTCCCGCTGGTGTTTCAGCCAGCCATCTTCACCTAACGCCTTCAGCATCAGGTCGTCGAAGTATTTGTAGTGCGAGAACTGTACATGGCCACCCACATCCCAGGTAAAGCCCTTTTCATCGACGAAACTTTTCGATAAGCCTCCGATGCGGTTTTCTTTTTCGAGGACGACAAAGTCACTGACGCCCAATTCGTTGAGTCTGTAAGCGGCCCCCAAACCCGTAGGTCCAGAGCCGATTATTACGTATTTAGTGTGCATTTGAAAGAATAAATAAAAACCAATCGCCAACGGAAAAGCCGTTGTACTGTCTTACTGCAAAACGCGTTCAGGCTTACGCAGGGCTGCCACCTTGCTGTTCAACTCAAGGCGGAACTGGGCCAGCTCGTTGAAGCTTTGAATGCATACCTTCAATAGCTTCCATTTGAGAATGGATACCGTGCCTGTCAGCCGTTCTTTATGCGTAATAGGAATATTGAAGAGGTCATTACCGGCTTTACGGGCCATCACCGCCAGGAAAATGTTCGGGGCAAACGGGATGGGCGTGGGGAGCTGGGCGAGCAGGCGCTTCAGGAAGCTACCCCGGATGAGCCGGAACGGAATATTACTGTCTTTTATATAGGTCCCGTAAATCAGGAAGATACTCAGGCGCAGAATACGGGTGATAACCAGGCGGGCGGGCGCATCGTACCGAACCTCACGGCAACCCAGCACAAAGGGCGACTCGTGGCGTTTGGCCCAGAGTTTCATAAAATCGTCGGTCACGAACTGGTCATCGCTGTCGGTTTGGAAGACATATTCCGAGTCGATCCCAACAGCCTGCCGATAGGCATTGACCACGGCATTGCCGTGCCCGCCATTGGGCTGATGCACCACGATCAGTTTGGGGTAATTGGGCTTGATC
Organism: uncultured Cytophagales bacterium; assembly: GCA_963750355.1. Classification (GTDB taxonomy): domain Bacteria; phylum Bacteroidota; class Bacteroidia; order Cytophagales; family Spirosomataceae; genus Fibrella. The sequence continues at coordinate 220,110 of CAVVQL010000008.1, forward strand.
TGGTCCAGAATAGCCCCGGTTTTATCTTTCGATCCATCATTAACGACAATCAGCCGGGTGGTGTCCGCTGGAAACTGCTCGTCTAACAGGTTTGTCCACAGGGTTACAACGTCTTCGATACAGGCTTCTTCGTTGTAAGCCGGCATGACAATCGATAACAATACGCTCATGAATTTTAGTTGGTCAATAGAGCTGAATGATGGAAACAGCGTATGAGAATCACTTAGCAGTTAACTACACAAAGATAGGCATTTGTTTAGTGTGCCCGCGTTAGTGGCCCGGCTGGTTAGGGAGCGGCCCGAATTAATACGCAAACCGGTCTTTCAACCGGTTGATCGGCTTTTCGATCAGGAACCACGAGAGGGTAGCCAACCCAACGGTGAGCGCCAGCAGGTAGATAAACTGAAAGGCGAAGGACGTATCCAGCAGCGGAACCCAGCCCGTGATCTTCCGCCACCCGCGCAGGACAAGATGGGTTTGCGGCGTATGATACGCGTTATAAATGAAGTTATGGTACAGGTACAGGCCGTAGCTGATCTGACCCAGGTACTTGCTGACCGGGTGTTCCAGCAGGGATTTCATGGGTCCGGTAAAGCCCAGAACAGCCTTTCCAATTAGGAAAAAGCCGATGAACGAAGCGGCCAGCCGTTCCCACACGTGCACGTAGGGGTTGAAGGATTGATGGGCGATGAGCGGGTGCCGGGCTGCGTAAGCCTTGTCGCCCCACACCACGATTCCCAGAAGAACAATACTGACGATCAACCCAACTGGTGATCTGAACAAAGCGTCGAATTTGGGGCGGTGGTAGAGCCACAGCCACGCCAGCAGCAGGCCCAGGCCAAAGGCATCCAGGCAGGTGGGCATGGAAACATACCCAACAAACCAGGGGTCGCCATGAACCATCAGGGCGTAACGCAGGGCCACGCTGCCCACCAGCATCAGCAGGGCGGTTGGCATCACCCACCGGCGGGGCGTTAGAAACAGTAGCATGGGCATAAACAGGTACACCTGTTCCTCCACCGCCAGCGACCAGAGGTGATCGACGGTACCCATCCAGGTGGCATTCTTAGCGATGTATATATTGCTGGCGTAGAGGGCCAGCCACCCAATCGTTCGGCGAACGGGCGGTTCGTTGAGCAGGTACAGCACGAACAGGGCCAGGTAATAAATGGGAAAAATGCGAAGCGTCCGCCGGATGTAAAACGTCTTCAGATAACCGCCGAGATGGTTTGTTTTGGGGGTTGGCAGTTTATCTTTTCCGGCCAGCAAAATGCGTGAAATAAGAAAGCCGCTGAGCACAAAGAATATAGTAACGCCCAATGACCCAAGCGGAAGGGTCAGCGCCGCCGGCAGCCGTTCGGCCGTCCAGTGATCGACCAGCACGAGGGCCACAGCCAAAAATCGGACTCCGTCTAACTGGGTCAGGTGCGTGAGGGAAGGGCGGGTAGCTGGTTTTTCTGATGTTGTCATAACGTTCTCTACCAATTCTTTTCGGGGCCGCCAGCCGGTTGATATGGTGCCGCCGTAAGCAGCTGGTTGGTGGGCCGAACAACACCCGCTGGCTGCTTGGGGCCGTATTGCACCACGAGTACTTCGTAGGTGCCCGCGTCGATTTCATTCGTTGGAACAACAACGTCGAGCGGCTGGTTTTTTGCGTAGAGCGGAAGCAGATCGAGCAGTACCCGCCAGTGGCGACGGGGAGCAGGCAGGGCACCGTAGAGGTACGTCCGGTTGGCCGACCGTAACACAACGTTCAGACCGGCATCGGGCTGCGTCAGGCTGGGAAGGGGGGTGGCTGACTCGCTGCCCAGCCGGATGATGTACGCCTGATCGGTTTTGTACAGCGTATCGATGGGGAACGGGGCACCCTGAGCCGGTTGGAAGAAGGCGGGGAGCGCCGCATCGTAAAAAGCGGGCGCATTATCGATGAGGCGGTGGGTCGTGCCGTCAATGGTCGATACCGGGCGATTCGTCGTGTAAGTCCAGTTGTACTGCATGTTGGTCAGCAGCATCTTTCGCAGGGCAATAGTCTCATGCGTATTGAGCCGAAGGGCGCTCCACCAAAACAACCCACTGACGGCCAGCCCCCCCAAAGCGAACCGCCAGGCCAGGCTTGTCGAGACGGTCTGTTTTTTATAATAAGCTGACAGCCAGTAACTGTACGTTAAAGCTAACAGTGTTAGGGAATAGAGTCTATACCGGCTCGTGAGCAGGGTTTCTTTCCCGTAGCCATACCGGCTCCAGACCACAACGACGGCGGTGCCAACCAAAAAGGCCAACACGCCAAAACCGAATGCCTGTAGGGGCGTATATCCCTTTTTCTGTTTGAAAACGGGAAGAGACCGCGCAAAAAGAATGACCCAGTACAGTAGCAGTACCCCACCGAGTAGTATACTGAACAGGTAGGGTTTGGCTATGGGCAGGGCCTCGATGGCGGCACCCAGAAAGGCCAGACAACCGCCCGCCAGCTCAGGCAGGTTACCCCGCGTGGGTGGGTTGGTGGTAGGCTGCACGTAATCGCCAAAGTACAGGGCAATCAGCAGGAGGGCGGCGATGCCCCAGGGTAGCAGTAAACTGAAACGCCGCTGGGCAAGCCAGGACCAGGAACCCAATTGGCCAGACCAAAAAACCGTTGCCACTCACCAGCGTAGCCACCACCGCCAGACCGATAGCCCAGCCAAGTTTATACTGATGCGAGAGCACATACAGGCAGGCGATGGACCAGACCACAATGGAAAAATTCTGGACCGCAGAGAGCGCCCAGTACAAATTTTCCCAATGGGCCAGACTGATAATGAAAAAAGCAACCGGTGGCAAAAACAGGTACCACTGCCTGCTGTACCGGCTCATAAACCACCCAAACAGGGCAACCAGCGCCACTAAACTCAGGTCGCCGTAGATCATCAGGCGTTTGAAACTCAGCTTGCCGAATACCGTATAATCGGCCCAGGTGAGCAGCCGGTCATACGCGATCCGGTGTTCGTTATGCTGCTTCACAACCTGCCGAAACCAGCCGAGGGGCGTCGACTCCTGTTCGAGGGCGAGTAGGAATGCTTTCAGCGCGTGGTCGTCCCATTTGGGCACGTTCACCGCATTAGTCGCCCAGGCCCAGGCTATTACGCCCACTGGCAGGGCCGTAAAAAGCACGGCGTACAGCCAGCCTGCCCACGCGAATGGGTTGTTGGTTGCCGCTGCGGGTGAAACAGCGGGCTGATCGGGCTGACGGTGCTGCGTAAATGACATGACTGCTGGGTCGCTTTACTGGCCGAAGGCTGGGCTACCATGACCGGCTTTCCCAAGCAACATGGGCTGGCAGGTGATAGGGAGTGGCCTCTTCAGCTAGATCAGCGTTGATAGAGTGGCCCGAATAGAGGCCGGGTCCAGGCCTGATAGGTGCTGATGGTATTTCTGATCGCCGTACAGTCCGTTGGGGTAGCCTTGTGCGTGCAGGCTCACAAACCGCGACGGGGCAACCCCCAGTGTCATGAGGGGTACCGCCAGTTGCTGGGCCAGGCCACCAATGGAGACATGTTCTTCAACGACCACCAGCGGTTTACCCGTCCACTGGCGGGCCAGTTCGGGTTTAAGGTCGACCGGCAGTGTCATGGCGGTATACACATTTACCTTACCGGCGAATGAGGGCTCGTCGATAGCCGCGAGGACATTGGCGGTAACCGGCCCTAGCGATACGACATTGATGGCCGCCTCATCGGCCCTGATAACCTGCCTGAACGAACCGATCGTCTGGCTGTTCTCGGGCGTTTTCGGCCCGGCTCCCAGCCGCAGGTAGGCGGGCCGGGCCCGGCTAACCATCTGATCGAGCATGCTGTCTACTTCGTCGGCAAAGGCGGGTACGTAGGCCGTCATGTTTTGCAGGCCACTCAACACGCCGATGTCTTCAATGGCGTGATGGCTGCTGCCCATGATACCGTACCCGTAGCCGCCCCCGTTACCCACCAGAAAAACGGGGTGGTTGTGCAGGCAGGCATCGTTGCGGAACTGCTCCAGGCAGCGGTACACCACAAACGGCGCAATGCTGTAGCAGATCACTTTATAGCCCCGGTAGGCCATGCCCGCGGCCAGGCCGACCATGTTCTGCTCGGCCACCCCGGCGTTGATAAACCGGGGGCCCATCACGTCCATGACGTTTTCGAGCGCATTGAAGCCCAGATCGCCGGTTATAAAGATCAGCGATTCATCCTGTTGAGCAAGCCGGACAATGCCGGCAGCAAATTCGTTACGCATGGGTAGCGTTGGTCAATTAAAAATGGTTAGGGTTCCGCTGATACCTGTTGCCAGCGTCTACCTCCTGATTACTTACTGCGTCGTTCATCGATCAGGGCGCTGATCTCGGCCGCAGTGCGGTACACACGGGTACCTTTCTGCACTAAAGTACGAATGAACTTAGGCCGCTTTTTGGTCTCCTCGAATATTTTAGCCACGTACTCCCCGATGAAGGACAGGCCCAGCAGGTTGATTCCGCCAAAAAACATCACCAGAATAATGACCGTGCTGATGCCGTAAGGCGTCCTGGGGTCAAAATTGGTGAGCCGGGAGATTATTTGCCAGATGATGCCCAGAATAGACAGGCCCGTGAGGGTAAAACCGGCGTACACCATCAGTTCGAGGGGCACGAAGCTGAACGAGAAAATGGCTTTCCGGGCCCAGGCAATGTTTTTTCGCCAGTTGTTGGTCGATACCCCGAACATCCGCTCGGGCCGGACGTAGTTGACCCCCGTTTGCCTGAAGCCCACCCACGCCCGCAGCCCCCGCAGGAACTGTTCGGTTTCGGGCAGGTTCACCAGCTCGCGAACCACTTTGCGGTCAATGATCGAAAAATCACCCGCATCGGCCGGGATATTGATGTACGAAAGCTTGCGGAAGATCTGATAGAACCCTTTGTAGAGCATTTCTACCCAGGGCTTCATTTCGCGCTGCACCCGAACGCCGTACACCACGTCGTAGCCCTGCTGCCACTGCTCGAAAAACTGGGGAATGAGTTCGGGGGGGTCCTGCAGGTCGCCATCCATCAAGACCACGGCATCGCCGGAGGCAATCTCCATACCGCTCAGAAAAGCGGCCTGTGAGCCAAAATTGCGCGAATGCCTGATGGTCATAACGTTCGGGTCAGCCGCGCAGATCCTGGCCAGCACCTCGTCGGTATTATCGGGTGAGTTGTCGTTGACGAAGATGATCTCGTACCGAACCTTCATGTCATTGAAGGTTTTCACCAGCCGCTCATACATATACGGTATGGCCTGAGCGTCTTTGTAACAGGCAATGATCGGCGAAATAACGGGGTTGAGCGTCGGGACCAGAAAGGCGGGGATGACCCGGTCGGCATACTGGTTTTTCTGCTGCCAGTCGGCCGTTTTTTGTAGTCCATCGGCCAGGGGTATGCGGGCTGTCCAGCCAAAATCGGCTTCCATGGCCGAGGGGTCGCCATACCAGTCGGCCAAGTCCCAGGCCCGGTTGGCCATGCTGCCCCAGACCGGCTCGGTGTCAAGGCCAAATACCTGCCGGGTTACGTCGGCCAGTTCGCGCATGGTGGTTTTACGCCCCGTGGCCACGTTGTACGATTTCCCACGGCTGCGGGGGCCTACCTGCAGGGCCGTCGTGACAAAGGCGTCGATGCAGTCATCGATGTACACAAAATCGCGGCTGATGTCGGGCGAAACCAGCGGTGGGTACTGGCCTTTCCGGGCTTCTTCCACCAGGCGGGGAATGAGCCGGTCGGGTTCTTCCCAGTCGCCGTAGATCGAGTAGAGCCTGAGGTTCAGGGCGTTGAGCTGGTGTACCTTCGCGTAGTACGCCAGCATATGGGCCGCCGACACTTTCGACACCGCGTAATGGCTGTTCGGGTCAACCGGGTCGGTCTCTTTGGGAGCCGTACAATTGAAGCCATACTCCGAACTGCTCCCCGCATGGATATAGGTCATGTCGGGCGTACAGTGTTCCAGAATATTGACCGTACCCAGCACGTTGGTCTCGTAGGTGAGGCCCACGTTTTTCTGCTTGCTGTAGGCCCCGTAGGCCGCCAGGTTGAAGATCGTTTTGGGTTTATACCGCTCAAACACTTCACCCACCGAATTATCGGAAACAATATCACAGTGGACGATATTCTCGGCGGGAACGTTCAACAATTTAAGTCGCCACGCTTTGGTTGCGTCGTGGGTGAGGGCATAGACATCGGCACGGCCGGCCGCTTGTCTGGCGTTGAAAAGCTGTTCAAACAGGTTGGTTCCGATGAAGCCACTGGCCCCGAACACAAAGATGGGACCAGGTAATTGTCGGATAGAATCGGTGAGCAAAATGGGTGACGTTGGAATGGGTTGGTGGACAAAAGTAGTAGAAAATACTACGTCACGGGGCCAGCCATGCGCTTTTAGAGGCAATGGTATACCACCGGCACCCGCCAGTCGGCTGGTCCGGGGCCGTAATCATCCGTAGCTGGTATGACGGAGATCACTTGGCCGGTTCTACGGCGTAGCGTTCCAGTACGTCGGCTTTTGCCTGCTCATACTGGGTTTCATTCATGGGCAGGTAGTGCCATTCCAGCCGGTCTTCCATGTACGAAACGCCTTTGCCTTTGATGGTCTGGGCAATCACTACCTTCGGCTTGCCATTGGTCCGGTCGGCCAGCTCGTCGAGCACCGCGAGCAGGTGTTCTACGTCATGCCCGTCGACCTCAACCACGTCGAAGCCCATAGCCTCCCAAACCGCCGGCGACGCGGTATCGCCCAGCACGTTGCCGGTCCGGTCGAAGCCCTGCAATCCGTTTTTGTCGATCAGCACAACCAGGTTGTCCAGTTCGTGCTGAATGGCAAAATGGGCCGCCTCCCAGGTGGTGCCCTCGTTGGTCTCCCCATCCGACATCAGCACGAACAGCTGGCCCGGATCGCTTTTCCCCGCGGCTTTTAACTTGTTGGCTTTGGCAATGCCCACGCCGATGGGCAGACCGTGGCCCAGCGAACCCGTGGCAAACGGAATGCCCCGGTGCCGGTTTGGGGCCGGGTGGGCGGGCAGGCTGGTGCCGTTTTGGTAGAAGGTAGCCAGTTCGGCTTCGTCAATGTCGCCCAGATAGTGCAGGCAGGCATACAACGCCGCCGCCGCATGGCCTTTCGACAGCAGGAACGTGTCCTGTTCGCGCTTCCGCAGCACCAGCGCGGCAATCATCAGGTCGATGCAACTCAGCGAACAGCCTATATGACCGGCATGTGCCTGATGATAAAGGCCCAATACCGACAGCCGGAGCTTTCGCTGCAGCGCGGTCAGTTCGGTCGACGAAAGGGCAGCGGTCATTACGTTGTTCATGCGTCTGTAGGTTGGTTTTTATAACGAAGTGAAGGAGGAAACAAAGCCAGTATCAATTAATAACGCTGGCCATCAAGGTCGTACAGCAGTCGTCGCTGACCGGTGGCTTTAACCAGGTACACTTTATCGTGCTCGTCAGAATTGATTGTCTGCACATAGGTGGCGTCTTTCGGCAGGTAGATGTTCACCATCTGGGCATCGATTACGGATTCCTGAACAAAAGACTGATCCATTTTATTGGTAACGGCTACTTTATTTTTGTTCGGATAAACGATCGTATCGCCGGGTTGGTAGTCCGCTCTCACCAGCTGGGCGATTTTCCAGTAGGGATTCCGTTGGCGCGGGGCTCCGAATTGCGTGTACTTCGACTCTTCACCGGCGTAGATATGCCCGATGAGCTGCGCCACGAAAAAGGCCTGTACGGCCAGTACCGCAAGCAGCGGCGCTTTGAACCACCAGCCGAGCCGGGGGATCTGGAAGAGGCCTAACGAAAGTAGAATAATTACGTAAGGAAACGAAAAACCGGAGTAACGCTGGGTTATGCCATTCGTATGGCCTGCTTTCCAGGCCATGACCAGCAGGAAAACGGTGGGCAAAAACGAGAGCAACAGAAACAGCGTAACCCGGTTGGCTGTGGCCTGTCGGGGAAGCGCCTGAATGCCCACGCCCATCAGGTACAGCAGCGGAAACAGGGCCGACAGCACCAGAAACCGGCCGGGAACGATCGTGTACAGGGGTAATCCAACCAGCAATAGCGCCGCAAAGCCTGCTTTAACCCATAGCGGCGGGTTCGTCGATGCCCGGTACAGATAGAGCAGAATCGTAGCCAATGCGCCTACCCCCAGCGAAAGCACCGTGTTGCGCACCCCCTGAACGGTGGAGGCCAGCCCATTGGTGACCATAAACAGGTCGGAAAGAACGGGCAGTGCCCGGCTGATGATATTGGGCAGCGTGGCGGGGAGGATCAGGCCAAACGGGTTGTTGGTGGGGTTTGTCAGCGCATAGCCCCGGTACAACGCCGCCTGATACGCCAGCGTCCGGAAGGTATACGTTCCACCCCCATACATGAACCAGAGCGAGATCAGGCCCATACCCAGCGCGCCGGCCAGCCCCAGCTGCACCCAGGTACGGGTCTGGCGTAATGTCAGCGCCGCATAGAGGGCGTGGCAAAGAAACACCGTGACGGCCAGGTAATGGGAGAGAACCGAGAGCACAAAAAGCGCTCCGTACGCCACAATGAGGCCCGGCTTCTTTTTTTCGCCCCCTCCGTTCGGTAGGGAACGGTCCTGCGCTGCGCCGGGCTGGCTGCGTTCAAGAATCGACAGAAACAGGTACGTAGCCGACAGCGTCAGCAGGAAGGTGAGTGAGTAGTTGCGGGCTACCTGACTGTGGGCAATGAAAAACGGCTCAAACGTGGCCAGGGCCGCCGACAGCAGCGCCAGTTGCCCGGTTTGCTGCCGGGGTAGCCAGCTTCACATGCCGCCGGACAAATGCGTAGACCAGCACCACCAGCAACACGCTGCACAGCACCGAAGGCAGCCGAAGGGACAGGTCGCTCAGGCCGAACACCGACAGCCAGGCCCACAGCAGGGCGTAGTAGGTTGGGCTGTTGCCGATATCGCCGCGAATATTGGCTTCAATGAAGTCGGCCACGGTTTTGGGGGCCCAGAACTCGGCGGGCGTGAATGGCCGCAGCCGGTAAACGGTATCACCGGCGGGGGTATACTCCACCGTGCTGAATACGTTTTTCTGATTGGCCCCCTCCAGGCAAATACCCTGGCTAATGAGCAGGGTCGACTTTTCGTCGAAGAAAATGCCGTACCGGTCTACGTGGAACAGTCTCAGGCTGAGGGCAATGACAACCAGTACACCCAGTAGCCAGGGGTAATAGCGTAACGTTGTAGAGATCATGGTAAACGGGTAAGCGGGCAAAAATAAGCCGAATATGGGTGCCTCACAGGGTCAGGATGGTGAATTCTACCCGCCGGTTCAGGCGCCGCTTCTCTTCCGACTCGTTGCTGGCAATGGGTTTACTGGGCCCCCACGATTTGGTTTGAATGCGGGTGGCCATAACGCCCTTGGCCGTCAGGTACTGTTTCACCCGTTGAACCCGGTCTTCGGCCAGTTTCATGTTCAGGCTCCACTCCCCCTGATTGTCGGTATGGCCCTCTACCAGAACGGTCATAGTGGGGTACTGCTCCAGTAAGGTCATCAACTGGTTCAGTTCGTCTTCCGACCCTGGTAGTAATTCGGCTTCGCTCTGTTTAAAAAGCACCCCGTGCAGCACCACTTTGGATCCCGGCTGAATGGGCATCACGTACAGGTTTCGGCGGATGTCGCGAAACCGCTTATCGCGGCTCAGATCGAGCGTTTCGGTGATGGGGAAGTACCCCTCCTTGCGGGCCGACAGCTTATACGCTTTCTGGGTAGGCAGCACCATCTTGTACTCCCCCGTTTCGGGGTCGTATTCCACCTTGCTGAAGTCCTTGTTATCGTCGAGCAGGCCGGAGACTACTTCCGTCGATACGGGCTTTTTCGTGATGGCATCCAGCACCTGCCCCGACACAATGGCAACAGGTTCGGGCCGGATAGCCGGGTAGAGTTTGAGGCGGAAAATATCTTCTTCGCCCAGCGAATTAGTGCGGGAACTCAGGTAGGCATAATCGCCGGAAGCCGGGATCGTGAAGTACCCATCCCATCCCGGAGTGTTTACCGCCTCCCCAAGGTTTTCGGGGGGCGACCAGTTTGTCCAGCTGTCATCGAGGCGGTGGGTAACAAAAATGTCGCCATTGCCAAACCCAGGATGCCCGTCCGAGGTAAAATAGAGGGTCCGGTTGTCGACGGCCAGAAACGGCGCACTCTCTTCGGCCGCAGTATTCACGACGGCCCCCAGCGATTTAGGTTCGCTCCAGGTCTGGTCAGGCTTTTGGATAGAAACGTACAGATCCCGATCGCCTTCGGTTTCGCTACGTTGAACAGCCAGTACCATCGTCGATCCGTCCGGGGCGACGGTGATTTCCATCTGGGCGGGTGGGGTCTCGCGATTACTTGTTTCCGTTGGTTGTCGGGTGTAATGATTCGTAATCTTGCACTCGCGTGGAAACGACCAGCCCCCTTTCGACAAGGTCGATTTCGACACGCCGAAAGTCATACTGCCATCTGATTTGTAGACGTTGAGCAGGTAGATCGTTTTGCCATCGGGCGAAATACCGCTGATTGCGTTGTTACCCGCATTGTTGATTGGCGCGCCAATATTTTTGGCCTCACTCCAGCTCCGGTCGGCATTCAGGGTCGAAAACCAGACATCCTGCGTCCTGGCACTGCCCATGTTGCCTTTATGGGTTCTGGTAAAATAGATGGTTTTTCCACCCGGCGAAATAACCGGGGCTACTTCCTGCCCTGCCGAGTTGATGTTGGGGCCGAGGTTTTCTTTCTCCAGCGTTTTGGGCGTATTGGGGGCCACGTTGACGCCCACCACCAGCGGCTTGTCGGCCGTGGTGATGCCAATGGCGTCGATCTGGTTGAGGCCTTTGGTGCGGCTGGGATTAAGCACCACTTTCACCTGTTGGCCAATCAGGCTGCTGTCGGGCAGGATAATCCGGAGCAGCGGGTCGATGGGTTTGTCGTTGGCCCGTGCGTTGGCCTGACCCTCCGAAAAAATAACGTGTTCCTGCTGCTTGCTATCATACACGATCACCCGGATAATAGACCCCGGCGTACCCAGTTCAGACACCACTACCTGCCGAATTGGCTGCGGACGGGCCATGGCAACGGTAATCGACTCCTCGGTGTTTCCGTCGACGTTGGCGGGTGCCCAGGCGCAGGGGCTGCTTTTTGCCTGCGGCAACACACTGGGTGCGCCCAGCGCCTGCGTGGCTTTCAGCTGCTGTCCGCCGCCTTCGCCCCGTCCTTCAGAAGAAACCGCAACCACCCGGTTTGCCCACTGCACAACCTGACCGTAGCCGGCAACCGGCAGCAGGAGCCAGAGCCAGAGCAGGCACCGGGTTCGACGCACAACCGGCAGAAAATGAATAGCTAGAAACCGAACCGGACCCATAACGTGTCGATAAACAAAGTTAGTTAGTCATGACGTGATACTCCCAGGGCTTGAGCGTCATGGTCATCCCTGTTTTTAACTCCATCGGCTTATGTTCGAACACGTCGGTATAAAGCCCCACGTAGCTGTCGCCACCCAGCCGAATCGTTTGCAGCTGGTTACTCAGATTGGCCACCACCACCACCCGGTCGTTGTCGCGCTGCCGCAGAAAGGCGTACACCTGTTCGTCATGGCCGGTGGGAATCTTGACCAACTCGCCGCCTTCTTCACCGTTCCAGAGCGCCCGGTTGCGGTGTTTCAGCGTCAGCAGGGATTTGTAGAACGTCGCGTCGTCGTAGGTACCCCAGTCGATGGGGTCTTTCTCGAAAAAGGCGAGTCGTCTGTTCAGCCCCGACTCCATGCCGTTGTAGACCAGCGGCATGCCGCCGAAGGTGCAGGTAAGCACCACAAAGGCTTTGGCGCCGGTGCCAAACGATTCGCTCAACGTGCCATTCCAGGTATTCTCATCGTGATTCTGGGTAAACTGCATCTGGTAAGCCCAGGCCGGGTACTCTTTTTTGCGGACGGCCAGCAGCGAGTCGATCGCCGTTGCGGTTGCCCGCCCCCCGGCAATGTCTTTCAGCAGGCTATGCATGGCCCAGCCGTAGTTCATGTTGAAGCAGGTGCGAAACTGAGCCGGGTCGGCCTCCGATTCGGCCAGCATAAACACCGGCTTTATTTTGTCGAGGGCCGGCCGGGCTTCCTGCCAGAAATCATTGGGAACCAGCCCGGCAACGTCCATCCGGTAGCCATCGATGTCGGCTTCACGAACCCAGTACGTCATGGCATCGATCATCGCCGCCCGCATCGCCTGGTTGTCGTAGTTCAGATCGACCACATCGTCCCACCCGGTCGGTTTCCCTTTTTCGTCGAGCGGCGAGGTCATTTTCCCGTTGGTGAGCGTATACCAGTCGGGGTGTTGCTTCACCCACGGGTGGTCCCAGGCGGTATGGTTGGGTACGTAGTCCAGAATAACGCGCATGCCCAGGTCATGCGCCCGCTGCACCAGTTTCTTCAGGTCGTCGAAGGTGCCATAGTCAGGATTCACGGTTTTGTAATCGGCAACGGAGTAGGGGCTGCCTAGTGGTCCTTTCTTCTTTTCGACGCCAATGGGGTAAATCGGCATCAGCCAGATAATATCCACGCCTAGTTCCTTGAGCCGGGGCAGCTGCACTTCCACGCCGGCCAGATCCCCCTTTGCCGAAAACTGCCGCACGTTTACTTCGTAGATCGTCGCGTTTTTTGTCCACTCCGGGGTGAGTAACGTAGGACCGGCCTGTGCCACTCCGCCGCTGTCAGTTCGGCTGGTGGCCGATAGCGATTGGGTCTGGGTCTGGTCGGTACTGGTTCTGCACCCGCTCACGCTCACGAGCAGCAGGAGAAAGGCCAGGTAACTAAAAGTAGGTTTCATAGGTATCGGTCTCGGTACGGTGGCCCCGGCAAAGGGCAAAAAAGCGTCGGGCGGTTATAGACCACAACGCATCAGGCAAGGTTGGGGGTCGGTTGTTCTTTTAGTTGTTGAACAGCCAGCAGGGGGTCGGCGGCCCCAAAAACGGCCGTGCCGGCTACGGCGTAGTGGGCACCCGCCGCCAACACCTGGCCAATCGTTTGCAGATCCACCCCCCCATCAACGCCAATCAGGGCCGGGCTGCCCGACTCCGCCAGCAAACGGCGCATTTTCTGAATCTTGGGAATAGAAAGCGGCAACAGTTTCTGCCCGCCAAAGCCGGGGTTGATGGTCATGATCAGGACCTGATCGAAGGCATCGGTCAGGTCGGCCAGCGCGTCAACGGGCGTTTGCATGTTCAGCGCCACCCCGGCCCGGCAACCCGCCTCCCGAATTTGGGTCAGCGTGCGGTGCAGGTGGGTGCAGGCTTCGTAATGCACCGTGATGCCGTCGGCACCGGCCCTGGCAAAGGCGTCGACATAGCGTTCGGGCTGCACAATCATCAGGTGCACGTCGAGGGGTTTGGTGGCGTGGCGGCGGATGGCTTCCATAACCGGAAAGCCAAACGAAATATTGGGCACAAATACGCCGTCCATTACATCAATATGAAACCAGTCGGCTTCACTGCGGTTAATCAGTTCGATATCGCGTTGTAAATTGGCAAAATCAGCGGCCAGGATCGATGGCGCCAGTAGTAAATCGGTCATCATGAACTCGTAAATAGGCCTGTTTACCAACAGAGCCCCTGCGGACTATGAAGTGAGCCTGTAAAGCTGAGCTTGTAAAACTACCTTTTTTTGCCCGAATGCCGAAACCCCACCATCTTCGTAACTTTCAGAATCTGCCATGTCTAAACGGCCAGCCGATCGCCGCTATCGCCCCTTATCCATGTCGCCACAAGACCGTATTCAGGAGTTGACCACCCAGCTCAACTACTATAATGAACAGTATTACCAACACAGTCAGTCGGTTGTGGCTGATTTTACGTTCGACAAGCTGCTGGCCGAACTCCAGTCGCTGGAGAAACAGTACCCCGAACTGACGCTGCCCGACTCGCCCACCCTGCGCGTGGGCGGCACCATCAGCAAGGAATTTCCGACGGTTTATCACCGTTTCCCGATGCTCTCGCTCGGCAACACCTATTCCGAAGCCGACCTGATCGAGTTTGATGCGCGGGTACGCCGAGGGCTGAACGGGGAGGCGTTTGAGTATATCTGTGAACAGAAATTCGACGGGGTTGCCCTTAGCCTGACCTACGAGAACGGCCTGCTGGTGCAGGGCGCTACCCGGGGCGACGGCGTTCGGGGCGATGATATTACCCCTAATATCCGCACCATCCGCACCGTTCCGCTTCGTATTACCAGCAATGAGGTACCGGCGTTGTTCGAGGTGCGGGGCGAGGGATTTCTGCCGCTGGCCGAATTTGAACGAATCAACAACGAACGCGAGGATATTGGCGAGCCGCTGCTGGCGAACCCCCGCAATGCGGCATCGGGAACGTTCAAGCAGCAGGATTCGGCCGCCGTGGCCCGCCGCCGCCTCGATTGTTACCTGTACTCGTTTCTGTCGGACGAAAACGTGTTTGCTACGCATGAAGAAAGCCTGGTGCAGCTGGCCAACTGGGGGTTCAACGTGTCGCCAACCTGGGCGAAATGCGCCGATATCGACGCGGTGATGGCGTACATCGCCGAGTGGGAGACCAAACGGTTTACCCTGCCGCTCAACACCGACGGCATCGTGATCAAGGTGAACCGCTACGATCAGCAGCAGGAACTGGGCTTTACGGCCAAAAGTCCGCGCTGGGCCATTGCCTATAAATACAAGGCGGTGGCGGCGGCCACCACGCTCAACAGCGTGAGTTATCAGGTGGGCCGAACGGGGGCCGTTACGCCCGTAGCGCATCTGTCGCCCGTGTTGCTGGCCGGTACGGTGGTGAAGCGGGCGTCATTGCACAATGCCAATGAGATCGCCCGGCTGGGGATAAAGCTGGGTGATACCGTTTTTGTGGAGAAAGGCGGGGAGATCATTCCGAAAGTAACGGGCGTCGACCTAAGCAAACGGACCGAGGTCGTGCGGCCCATCGACTACCCCACGCATTGCCCCGCCTGTGGTACCGAACTGGTCCGGCGCGAAAAAGAAGCGCACTTCTACTGCACCAACGAGAAACACTGCCCGCCGCAGCGGCAGGCCCGGTTCGAGCATTTTATTCAGCGCCGGGCCATGAACATCGAAAGCCTGGGCGAAGGCAAGATCGAACTACTCATCGAGCGGGGGTCTGGTCGAGAACCCCGCTGATCTGTATGACCTGACCAACGACGATTTGCTGGGATTAGAAAGGACTTACCCGGCGGCGCCCAGCCCGCGCACCCGTTGTGCACGAAGACGGATCGGAAACGCCCGGTAAAGCGCGTACCGTGAAATTCGGGCAGAAAACCGTCGATAATATTCTGTCGGCCATTGAGCGGTCGAAGTCGCAGCCGTTTGCCAGCGTGCTGTTTGCCCTGGGTATCCGGTACGTGGGCAGCACCACCGCCGAGCGCCTTGTCGCGTATTTCGGCTCGATGGACGCGCTCATGGCCGCCCCGCTGGATATTCTGGCCAACGTACCCGACGTAGGGCCGCGCATTGCCGAGAGTGTCTATCTCTGGTGTCAGGACGACGAGAACCGGCGGTACATCGACCGGCTCCGGGCGGCAGGGGTGACGTTCGTCTCCGAAAAGAAAGAAGTAGCGCAGGAAAGCGAATCACTGGCGGGGAAGACCTTCCTCTACACCGGTACGTTCGCCCATTTCAGCCGGGAGGCCCTCGAACAGCGGATTGCCGCCAATGGGGGGCGGTTGCTCAGTGGTATCTCCAAAAAGCTGAATTACCTGATTGTGGGCGAGAATGCGGGCCCGTCTAAAGTGCAGAAAGCCACGCAACTGAACGTGCCCCAGATCAGCGAAGACGAGTTTATGGCCATGCTGGGCAGTGAATAGGAGAGACCTATCACAAACCTACTTCACAATGGAAAAGGCAACTCAAACACAAACTTTTAAGGAACTTATGGCCGACACCGACGCGGTCATTGAGCAGGCAACAGCTTTCCTACAGCAAAATGGCACTCAGTTCCCCCTGACAGATTGGCTCACCCCTGCTGAGTACGCTAAACGCTTTGGCTTGCGCTCAACGAATGTGGTCAGTAACTGGATCCGTCGAGGCGTAATACCGGCAGAAAATATTCTGCACGTGCCGGAATTAAATGATATCCGTCTCATCAAGGCGGTACCCTATCATGAATGAGCCATAGCGGTGGCTGTAGTCTCCAGACTAGGTCCCGGCGATTGCCGGTCTCTGACCGGCGTACTTCAATAACCAACGTAATGTACACCCCTATTGATACTTGGATTCTTTAGCCTATTATTGCCCGCCGGTCAGAGACCGGCAATCGCCGGGACCTAGTCTGGAGACTACGCCCAACGGGGAGGCCCTCGAACAACGGATTGCTGCCAATGGGGGGCGGTTGCTAATTATCCTGTCCGAGGTGAGTGGACCACGCAGAGCCAACCACAAACGCACAAAACCGAACATGTCAATCTACGCGTCGCTTCAACAAGTCGTAGATATCCTTGCGGGGCCCTACAGCTACGATGGTAATGAGGATCACCTCATCTTCGATCGTGTATACAATCCGGAAATCACCACTTCGTAGGCGAAATAGCTTGTCATAGCCTTTGAGTTGTTTACTGTTCCCCGAGCGTGGCGACTCCCCTAACCGGCTAATAACTTTGATAATCTGCTGTTGGATCTTCCTGGGTAGTTTGAGCAAATCCTCCAACGCAGCTTCATCATACTCAATTCGGTACACAGTGGTCATGCAAGTGTTCTTCTTAACGTCCTTGCTCAGTGCCCTAACCGAGCTTTCACTTCCTCAATGGAGTAGCGCTTACCCTCCTTAGACAAGCGGGCTGTGGCTAATTCACCATCAAGCCTATCTTCTAATTGCTGATAAAACTCGTAATCTTCAAAGGAGATGACGGCAGCTACGTTCTTGCCAGAGCGAGTAATAATTGTTGCCTCCTTACCAAAGGCTGCTTTGCTGACGATCTCCGAAAAGTTCTTGCGAGCCTCTTGTGTGCTGCTGACCGATTGTGACATGGTTCTTGAGGAGTTTATAAATTGATAACCTACGCCAAAGGTCGTAAGTTCTGTACAGATTGTAAAATTTGTACAGAAAGACTTGTTTCCTGGAATTCTGGCATGGGATTGGCAGCCTTACTTACCAGCTAAAATGAAAGTAGTAGCGTTCTGTCCAGTGGACTATAGCCTGTCAGACGAAACGTGAAACGCCAGCCAAAGAACGTTCACTATCAATTCGTTACCCTGTCGACCATATCTTTGACGGCAAGCAAGTTAGCTAAAAATAATGCAATTTCGCGATGGTCTTGGGTGGGCCGAAAAAGCCTGTACTCTGTCGGAGATGCGTCCTTTCAGGACGACATCGGTTTCGGGGTTTTGCCCGGCTCACCCGTCTCATTCAACTTGAGCCAGTACCAAGTGGCGTAGTCCCACTACGACCACGCATTCATGGGAGAAAGTCAAGAGGCACCTGACCCAGTGATCATCATTCTAAACCAGTTTAGCAGCATGGAAGCTAGTTTCAAAGCCAGTAAATACGGGGTCGGTATAGACATGGGTAAAGACGAATTTTACGTTTGTCTCTCGGCAATCGATGCCACCCAGCGCGTCAAAGTGCGGGCCACTAAAAAGTTTGACAATAAGCCTCAGGGCTTTGCCGAGTTGGTCAAATGGGTCGATCATCATGTCAAAGAAAAGGGCCTGCCTATCCACTACCTGATGGAGGCAACGGGCGTCTACTATGAGCATCTGGGCCTGTTTCTGCACCACCGTCAGGCGCATGTCTGCGTCGTATTGCCCCAGAAAACAGCCTGTTACATCAAGGCCTTGGGTCTGAAGACCAAGAACGATAAGGTCGATGCCCAAGCCCTGGCGACGATGGTCTGTCAGCAATCGCTTGAAGCCTGGCAGCCCATTAGCAAGGCTATGTACCGTCTGCGCCAAACCACCCGACAACATACTCAATTACAAGAAGTTAAAACCCAGTTCAGCAACCAGCTACATGCAGTAGAAACCAGTATGTACCCCGATCCGCTGGTCAAAAAGCAACTTCTTCACCTGATTGATCAAATCGATCTACAGATAAAAGCTTGTGTTAAAAGCATAGAGAAAGCTATCAAAGCTAACCCTGAATGGGAGCGAAAAACGGAGCAAATTTGCGAAATCAAAGGCGTGGGCGTGCTCACGGTTGCTCAGGTGATCGCGGAGACCAACGAGTTCGCTTTGTTCGAGAACCAGCGACAGTTGGTCAGCTATGCGGGGTACGATGTGGTCGAAAATCAGAGCGGAAAACGAGTGGGTAAAACCCGGATCAGTAAGCGGGGGAACAGCAGATTGCGACGGGCGATGTTCATGTCCTGTTTGCAGGTGGTGGCCTACGAACAACGCCCCTTTGTGAGCCTGTACGAGCGGGTTTTTGAACGTACAAAAATTAAGATGAAGGGCTATGTGGCTGTGCAGCGCAAACTGCTAACGCTGATCTACGCGTTGTGGAAAAAAGACGAAAAATACGAGGCTACGTATGTGGGTGGGCTACAAACAAAAGTAGCCCCAAAGGAGGGGGCTACACGGCATCGGCCACATGTGGACGTGCTTGAGGAAGCGAATATAGGCGAATTGATAGAATCTTGAAAAAATTATACCACTTTTCTTGCTTTCAAAGGCAGTACCCCGAAACGCGAAACGCAAATAAAAGAATGCTCATAATCAATTAGTTATCCTGTCACACGTAACGTGAAATGCCCACTTACATGATTGAAATCACCCAACATGTTAATGTACGTAAAGTTACTAAACCAAAAAGTACTGATAGCCAATGATAAATGGTTTAGTGTCCATATCCTTTCAGCTTATTAGCTGATGACTGACTGAAGCGTATCACAACAATACATTCTGTAGCTCTATCTTGCAACCCGGAAGGCTGAAAAAGTTTCCGATTCAACGCCTACCGAGCGGTAATCGGGCCGAAGCGTACCGCTGAACGGTATACTCAGCGCGATGGGTTGACAAGCCGTTTCATGGTTTACTTAGGTCAACTACCCAACCCAAACTCAATTTCCCTTACCTTTGCATAGGCCAATATGACCTTTATCTGCTCATGTACACACAGTTTCACGGTGTGGGTGTTGCCATCGTAACACCTTTCAATGCGGACCATTCCATCGACTTCGATGGCTTTGGCCGGGTAATTAATCACATCTCAGAAGGAGGTGTACGGTACATTGTGCTTCAGGGTACTACGGGTGAGTCGCCGACCGTGACGAAAGCCGAGAAGCAGCAGTTGCTTCAATACGTGAAGGAGAACAATCCGCGTAACCTGCCCATCGTTTTCGGCGTTGGCGGAAACGTGACATCCGAAGTAGTGGCGGGGATGAAAGATATTGACTTCCAGGGCGTCGATGCTATTCTGTCGGTCTGTCCCTATTATAACAAACCCGGTAAACGGGGGGTGATCGAGCATTTCACGCGCATTGCCGACGCCAGCCCGGTGCCGGTGATCCTGTATAACATTCCCTTTCGCACAGGTATCAATATGTCGGCCGAAACGATTGTTGAACTCGCCCAACACCCTAATATCATCGGCGTCAAAGAAGCGTCGTGCGTGATTGAGCAGTGCATGGAAATTGCCCGCGACAAGCCCGAGGATTTCCTCTTGATTTCCGGCGACGACGTGCAGGGCGTGCCCATCATCAGCATTGGTGGGGTAGGGGTGATGTCGGTCATTGCCAATGCCTTTCCCGCTAAATTCACCGCCCTGATCGAGGCGGCGCTACAGGGTGATTTCAAAACGGCGAGCCATGAACTGGGCCATTTCCTGCGTATCGACCCGCTGCTGTACGAAGAAGGCAATCCCGTTGGTATCAAAAACATCATGGCGCAGATGGGCCTTATCTCGCCCGAAGTGCGGTTACCCCTGATGAAAGCGTCGGCTGACCTGGACGAACGCCAGCGCCTGGTGCTGGAAAAAGACCAGTTGCTGAACTTGGTAGCCTAAAAGCCACCGTCTGGGCCGGGAACGTACCTACTGTTCCCGGCTCCAGACTTCGCTGACCGGACCGCCGGTCGAGCTTTTGCCCGTATGCTGCCAGTCTGAGCCGGTGAGCTTAGCGGTGAAGGTAAGCGAGCGGCCAACCCGGCTGTTATCGCGCGAGAAAAAGTCGATGGTTTCGGTGTACTGGTCACCGTCCAGCCGGTACGTTCCCCCGCCCGTTCCCATAAATTGCTTTGTTTGGGGGTTAATCGCTGCCCACTGAAACCGACCGCCCGTCAGCAGTTTAATGGTTTTTCGCGAACCACGCTGCATCGGGCTGATCTGCCCCGACTCGTTGGCCCGGCCCGTAATGCGCCAGAGTCCGGTCAGGGCCGTCTGGGTTGGCTCCTCTACCCGGCTCAGGGTCAGTTTTCCCGCCGGTCCGCTCATCGTCAGTTGCCGGTTCTGAACCATCAGGGCGTAGGTCTCCGTCTGGCCAACGCGGCTGCTGTCGTGCGTGTCGAACTCAATGGTCAATAGCAGCCTGTCGCCGTTGCGCTGCCAGGCACCACCCCGGGTAGCCATAAAGCGGTCGTGGGTGTAGGTAGTCTGCATCAGGTAGTTATCGGCGATCGTCAGCAGGGTGGAGGCTCCCGATGCGTTTGTTCTGCGCCAGGCCCCATCTATATCGCTCTTATCGGGCCTGAATCCTGTCGCTAGCGCGATCAGAATCAGCAGACAAAGGCTTGTGTGTTGCTTCATGTTGCTTCGACTTTCTTTAGAAACCAGTCTGCCCTGCTATTTTACCTGTTCAAGGTAGCGAATAGGCATTACCGTAACCGAACAACCAGACAAAATTCTGTGTTTATCAGACAAATGTCTATATTTGGGAAAGTTAACCGATAAGGGTATGATAGTTCAGGATCGAAATAGATTGGTAATGGCGGCCTTACGTGGTGTACCGGCCCTGCTTTTCTTTGAAGTAGCCGATCAGACGGGGTATCGACGTGAGCAGGTGGCTGAGGTGTTCGACACCTCGTTGAAAACCTTTCAGCGCTACGAACGGGAACGCCGGAACCTGAATCCGCAGGATAGCGAGAAAGTGCTGAAAATGCAGGCCCTGTTCAGTCGGGGCAATGAGGTGTTCGGGTCGGCCGAGGCATTCCGGCGGTGGATGGATAAACCGGCGTTCGGACTGGGCGGACAGGTGCCTTTTTCTCCGCTCCATACCTCCGGGGGCATCGACCTAATCATGGACGAACTGATCCGTATCGACTACGGCGATCTGGCCTAATCTATTGTCTTTTGTCTTCAGTCCTCTGTCTTCAGTCTTCTGTTGCGCTGCTTAATCAACGTAATGTACCCAAGCAGCGCAACAGAAGACCGAAGACAGAGGACTGAAAAACTATAATCTCCTTTGTGGAAGTGTATCGAATTACCCGCGCTATCTATACCGACCGGCTGGTGGCATCGGGCGGTGCTGCGCGTTGGAATGCCAGGGGGCGCTTCGTTATTTATACGGCGGGGAGCCGGGCGCTGGCCTGTCTGGAGAATGTGGTGCACCGGAGTGGTGAGGGCCTACAGGAATTATTCAGGGTCATGGTGATCAGCCTGCCCGACGGCCTACCCGTAACGACACTTTCGCTGGCCGAATTGCCCGTCGACTGGAGCGATTACCAGAATTATGACATCTGTCAGCAACAGGGCGAGGCGTGGCTGCTTCGGGGGGCAACCCCTGTACTGCGCGTGCCGTCGGCCATCGTTTCTCAGGAATGGAACTACCTGCTCAATCCGGCGCATCCCCTGTTTCCTCATATTCAACTGCTTCGCACAGAAGCATTTGCTTTCGACCCCCGTTTAAAAGAGTAATCACGCGACTGAAACGGCCCCAACCGGGTGGGGCGTGCGCCTGAGGTACCCGGCGGAAACCAGACTGTTTAGATGGCGGATAATTGTATTTCAGTAAGAACATAGAGGTGTTCCACGGGCCGGCACCGTTGCGGGCCACAGAGCCTGTAAATAGGTTGGATAAGGCGCCAGAATGGCTATTTGCGGCTTTGCTTTCTCCTTTGATGAAAATTTTGTATATTTGTGTATAGCCCTTCCGTGTGAAACGGTACGGCCAGAAATTGCAAATTTTCGCGAAATTCCTTCCTTCCGTTTATGGCAGAACAGACTCCCGAAATGGAGAATCTCAGCAGGATTGTCCCGATTAACATCGAGGACGAAATGCGTGGGGCATACATCGACTACTCGATGTCGGTCATCATCTCCCGGGCCTTACCCGATGTACGTGATGGCCTCAAACCAGTTCACCGCCGTGTATTGTTCGGCATGGCCGAACTCGTGTGAGCTACAATAAACCGCATAAAAATCAGCCCGTATCGTCGGGGAGGTACTGGGTAAATACCACCCGCACGGTGATTCATCGGTCTACGACACCATGGTGCGCATGGCGCAGGACTGGTCGCTGCGGTACCCGATGGTTGACGGGCAGGGTAACTTCGGCTCGGTCGATGGCGACTCACCCGCCGCCATGCGCTACACGGAAGCCCGCCTGAAGCGGATTGCCGATGAAATACTGGGCGATATCTACAAGGAAACGGTTGATTTTCAGCCCAACTTCGATGATTCGCTGGAAGAGCCGACGGTTATGCCCGCCAAACTGCCTAACCTGCTGCTCAACGGCTCGTCGGGTATTGCCGTGGGCATGGCGACCAACATGGCCCCGCATAACCTCACGGAGGTGGTCGACGGCATCACCGCCTTTCTCGACAATCCCGACATTACCATCGATGAACTGATCAAGTATGTGGTGGCTCCTGATTTCCCAACGGGGGTACCATTTTCGGGATGAGCGGCGTGCATTCGGCGTTCCACGGGCCGGGGCCGGGTCGTGATCCGGGCCAACGCCACCATCGAAGAAAACCGGGGCAAAACCCAAATCATCGTCACAGAAATCCCGTACATGATCAACAAGTCGGTGATGCTCGAAAAGACCGCTGACCTGATCAATGAGAAAAAGATCGAGGGGATCTGGCCTTCCGGGATGAGTCGGACCGGGATGGATGCGTGCGGTGTATGACATTAAACGGGATGCCAACGCCAGCGTGGTGTTGAACAACCTGTATAAGCATACCGCCCTGCAA
>CAVVQL010000009.1:0-176887 GCA_963750355.1 uncultured Cytophagales bacterium
TGAAGTTGATTCGTAAGATGGGTCGATGCCTTTACTTTTAGTTTCGCTTAAGAATTGATTAATTTTATCTCGATAAGTTTTCACTTTGTCAGATGATTCTGATATAATCCATGTAGCGACAATTTGTAAATCAGTTAATGAGTAGTTTAGTCTATCAACATCTTTTAACACTCTTTGAGTTTTAGACAATGCTCTGTTATGATAAGATAGTTGTTCAGAAAATTTAGAAAGAGTACTAGCAAAGCGGACAGAATCTTTTAAATTTCTGCTTTTAAGAATATTTATCGTTTCTGTACGCACAGCAGAATCCGTTACAAATCTTGTTGAATCAAGTTTAGACTTAACTATTGCTTGTTCTTTTTGCTCTTCCGTCTCTTCATCTTTCCTGTATTGTATTAAAATGGCTGCTATACAAGAAGATATTAATAAGATAAAAACTAAAATTCCAAATGGTGTTAATTTGTTAAAGTATCCCGGCTTGTCATCTTGTTTTGTTTTGGCAATTAGTCCAACTATACCTAACAAAACAGCTATTATGATAGGAATATACTGCATATACTTTGGTGTTTTAAGCCCTGCTTAACCAGAGCGTTCAAACTGTCAGCCGAAACCTGCTAAACGAACAAAAAGCGTAATCTATACGGCCAATAACCTGTCAACTGAAACGCCGAATCAGAACCTGAAACTAGCCTAATGGGGCGTTTGACCTGTCACCCGGACGCTGTCTTGCAAGCACTTCTTTGACGGGCCACCCAACTACCCCATGTGTTGATGGCGAGGAACGAGCCTTTACACACATGGCCGGTTGGGCTGCCAAACTCTGACCTCGCGGCCTGCTTCCTGTCGCCGGAGACGTAGAAATGCTTTTTTAAATAGCCGAGATTTGCCGCTGAACCTCAAGGACGAAATCAACCAAAGTCCCATTGTATTCTGCGATTTCTTCAATCGTGAGTTTGCCGCCGTTAAGAGCCTTGACAACAGCTTCTGTTTTTACGGCAGTCTCTTTGCGCCTTTCTGCATCCTCAATCCTCTTATTCTCGTTTTTGACTGCCAGCGCGTTGGCCGAAATAGTCATTTCATAGCTTAATCGCTGCTCGGGTGTGAAAGCCCGCTTGTCCAACTCCTGAATCGCCACCCGTAACCATTCCTCATTCCAAAATTGGGGAAACTGTGTTGGCTCACTTACTTCATGAATCGTTTTCATCGTGTAAATCAGTTTATCCAAATCGCTTTGAATGGCACTCAAGTCTTTGTCGAACTTGTCTAACTCTACGGTGATAAACGTCATTTGCTCGTCGATCAGTTCGTTGTTCTGGTTTTTCAGAACGGCAACGTTTTGGTAGTCAGCAACGTGTGGAAAAATACTGACCGCCAAAATACCGATACAGTAGATTTTGGGTAGGTTGTCAAACTGATAATCGCCTTTCCGAATCAGGGTATTAAGCCGGTAAAACGCATAGAATTTCATGCGTTGAATAAACTCCGGGTATTCGCTCAACTGCATTTCTACGATGAACTCATTCCCTCTCTCGTCTTTGCAAAACAGGTCATAAATCCCGCTTCGGCTGTCACGTGTTATACCCTTGATTTCGTTCTGAATAAACGTTACTTCCTGAATAGCTACGGGTGAGTTGATAAGAGCCTGTAATGCCTTTCTCAAAAACCGGGTGTCGGACTCGTTGCCAAAGGTGGCTTTGAATCCGTAATCAGAGACGAGGGGAATAAACCGCTCGTTGTCATTGTACAAGTCCATGAGCCAAAGTTACTCAAACGACGCTTAAGTACTCTGTGTCGGCCGAAGCCCGCCGAACGAGCAAAAAACCTGACCGCTGCGGCCTGCAACCTGTCGCCGGAACGCTGCCTTGCAAGGACATTTTGAGCGAACACCCAACATAGCATTGTACGAAGACTCAATTAACGGCAAATTAGTCATTGTCAGCGTTTTGTCGTTAATTGAGTGGATATTTGCGTCACTATTAGCCAGCAGCCTGGCGCAAGTGTCAACAGAGTGCAAGCATACTGGTAAGGCCGAACTTTTACAAGAAAATGAACGGAAAAATTATTGTTACCAAATCGGTGACGCGGGTATGGGATATTGAGGGGTATCCCAACTACTTTTTCGCCGATGACAATCAGTTGTATCGATTCGACTCGCGCGGCCGTGTACAAAAGAACAAGCGCGTGGTAATTGGCTACACAACCGGGTACGTGCTGAAGAGCAAATTCTTCAGCCTGATGAAGCTGCGTGCCATGTTGTATCGTCACCTTCCTCCGGCAACAAATCATCCAATGGGCTTTTGAGCTTGCTGATCTTATCGGCTGTAACGTGCGTGTAGCGCATCGTGGTCAGGATGCTCTCGTGGCCCAGCAACTGTTGAATGTACCGAATATCGGTGCCTGATTCCAGCAGATGAGTAGCGAAGCTGTGCCGTAGCGCGTGAATGCCCCCTCTTTTTTGAATACCGGCAAACCGGACGGCTTCGCTGTAGACCAGTTGAATAGTGCGTTTTTGCATAGGTCTGATGGGTATCCGGCTTCAAACAGGTACGTTTGAGGATTATAATGAATGTACCTGGTGAGGATAGCCTCAAGTTTCTCGGTGAACATAACGATGCGGTCTTTCTGGCCTTTGCCGCCCCGAATGGTAATAAGCCGCCGAACGCGGTCGAGGTCGATCAGGCGCAGTTGGGCTACCTCACTAACCCGTAGCCCGGTCGCATATACAAGCTGAAACAGGGTGCGGTACTTCAGGCTGGTGGTGGCTTTAAAAATAGCTCTTACTTCTTCAACACTGTACACCGTTGGCAGTTTAGGGGCTGCCGTGGGTACTCCATGCCGTAGTAGGTCTTGTTACGCTCAAGCACTTTCTCCTGATAAAACTTCCAGCCGTTGATATGCACATTCAGGGTAGCAGGGCCAAATCGTTTTTTCTCGATCATAAACCGCAGGTACCGCTCGAAATATGGTTTGTCGAGTTCATCAATGGGCGTTGGCTGGGCGTAGCGAATCAGGGCAGCGAGGGCCTGCTTGTAGTTTTTCAGCGTTTTGCGGCTGTAGTTCAGGAGGACGAGTTTATGGCAGAGGGCCACAATGGCGGGGTGCTTGTCGTAGTCATTGCCGGCGGGGTGCATACCGAAACGACTGACGGACCGACAGCCGAACATGAAGGGGTGGCCATGCCGGATTGGTAGCCTGCTCTATGTCGGTATGAGTGGCGTTGGGTTTGTAAAGACGCACCACGGCTTCGTCGAACCGGCAGTAGGCTTTGCCAAAGAGCTGCCCCAGCTTCACAACCGATTCGCGGGTGTTGGGCACCGTCCAGCCCTGACGCGTGTAGCTATACCGGCGGCCCGGTACTTGTGAAATCAGGTCATTGCCCAGGCTGTCTTTCGGGAAAGAGACGGACAGCAGCGAGGGGTCTTTCTGGTCGATGCGGATGGTGATCATGCAAAACACGGGATTCGATGCAATAAACTACTAAGTTGGTACCACACCAAATCCCGTGAGTTGGCTTCATTCGCTACCCGCCAAGACTAAACACGCCACTGCTTAGGCCCTGATCGCCACCTGTATCGAATTACAACCAGGGGTGCGGCCGGGGCAACAGCTTTGCCGATGAATTGCCTATTTTTGGCGTATCTCCCGACGCCCTATGCTCTCTGTCTCTGAAGCTGACCAACTCCTTGCCGAACATGGCCTGAGCCTGTCCACCGAAACCGTGCCGTTTGCCGAAGCGCGGGGGCGGGTGCTGGCCGAAACCATTCTGGCCGACCGCGACTTCCCGCCCTTCGACCGCGTGGCAATGGATGGGATCGCCATTCAGTTCGATACCCTTGCCAATGGGCAGACAACCTTCGCTGTGCTGGCGATTCAGCGGGCGGGCGAACCCCTGCAACCCCTGCCCGATCCGAAAGCCTGCGTAGAGGTAATGACCGGGGCTATGCTGCCTACGGGTGCCGACACGGTGATTCGCTACGAAGACCTGTCGGTTACCGATGGCATCGCCACGCTGACGATTCCCGACGAGATGGAACGGGGCCAGAACGTACACAAACAGGCAACAGACCGCCGCACCTTCGATGTGCTGCTGCCAGCCGGAACGGTGCTTCGGCCCGTTGAACTGGCGGTGGTGGCCTCGGTGGGGCAAACGTCGGTATCGGTGTTGAAACGGCCCCGCGTGGCGGTGGTTTCTACGGGCGACGAACTGGTCGACACCTACCAGACGCCCCTCCCCCATCAGATTCGCCAGTCGAACGCGTACCTGTTGCAGGCGGCCCTGCGCGACCTGCATATCGACGCCACGGTGAGTCATTTCCCCGACGATATGGCCATCATTACGGCGGGTTTATCGGCCCTGCTGACGCAGCACGACATACTGGTCATGACGGGCGGCGTATCGGCGGGGAAAGCCGATTTCGTACCTGAGGTATTGGGCGGGTTGGGCATTCGGCGGCATTTCCACAAAATAGAGCAGCGGCCGGGCAAGCCACTCTGGTTTGGCAGCAGCGGCGACGGTCGGCGGGTTGTGTTTGCGCTGCCGGGCAACCCGGTGTCAACCACCTTATGTTTCTACCGGTACGTTCGGCCTTACCTGCAAACAGCCATGGGCATGAGCGCCGACCCACCGCTCTACACCCAGCTTGCCGGGCCAGTTACGTTTAAACCCCAGCTAACCTACTTCCTGCCCGCCCGGCTGGAGGCCACACCAGCCGGGCAACTCCTGGCCAATCCGCTACCCGGCAGTGGCTCCGGTGATTTCGCCAACCTGACCGCCGCCGACGTCTTTCTGGAACTACCCGCCAGCCAGACCGATTTTCCGGCAGGTACGTCGGCCCGGGCCTGGTCGATTGGGTAGAATCGGGCTGGATTATCATTATGTGATATGATGATCCGTAGCAGGGCTTTGCCAGGAGAAACGGGTATCATTGCGTTCTAAACCCGTCGCTACACGCGCATGAACAAGCTGTCGACTACCCTCTTCCTTTTCCTACTGATTACCTCACTGCTACCTGGTTGCCAGCGAAACGGCGGATCGAACCAGTCGGCGGAGGGGGCTGAGGTCTACAAAAATCTGGCGGCCAACCGGGTCAACCTGCCTAATGGCTGGTCGCTGACCCCACCCGGCAGCAGCCTCGACCTTGATGATTTACCGCTGACGATGGTGGTGTCGCCGTCGAAAAAACTGATGGCCATTACCAACAACGGCCAGAGCACCCAGAGTATCACGCTGATCGATGCCGGTTCGCAGCAGATCCTCGACACGGCCAAAGTTGGGAAAGCCTACGTTGGGCTGGCCTTCAGCGACGACGAGAAAATGCTGTACGCCTCGGGCGGTAACGACAACCGGATACTGACCTACCGGATCGAGAATCAGCAGCTCGTACCCGATCAGCCCATTGTGCTGGGCAAACCCTGGCCCACGAAGATTTCGCCAGCGGGTCTGTGCGTCGATAATGCTAAAGACCGGCTCTATGTGGTTACGAAAGAAGATAGCTCCCTGTATGTTACCGATACAAAGACCCGGCAGGTAGTCCGCAAGCTGAACATTGGCTCGGCGGGCTATACCTGTCTGCTGTCGGCTAATAAACAGGAGTTGTACGTATCGCTCTGGGGCGGTTCGGGTGTGGCCGTCATCGATGTGAATACGGTGCAGATCGTGGCTAAAATTACCGACCAACAAAAACCCCAATGACCTGCTCCTGACCCGCGACGGCAGGTACCTCTTCGTGGCCAACGGTAACGACAACACCGTGGCGCTGATCGACGTGGCCAAACGGCAGGTGATCGAAACGCTGACCGCCTCGCTTTTTCCCGATGCGCCCGTTGGCACTACCCCCAACGGCCTGGCACTGAGCCCCGACGAACAAACGCTGTACATTGCCAACGCCGATAACAACTGCCTGGCGGTGTTCGACGTGTCACGGAAAGGGCATAGCCAGTCCAGCGGCTTTATTCCAACGGGCTGGTACCCAACGGCGGTAAAGGTGATCGGCACTAAGCTGTTTGTCACCAACGGCAAAGGGTTTTCGTCGAAGGCCAATCCCAAAGGACCCAACCCGGTGGTGACGCGCACGCCGCAGCAGGTGGGCCCCAACCCGCAGGCCAACCCCGGCCCGGTGCAGTACATTGCCGGGCTGTTCAAAGGCACCCTCTCCATCATCGACGTACCGGACGCTGGAAAGCCCGAACCGGCTATTCTGGCCGCCTATTCGCGGCTGGTGTATGCCAACACGCCGTACACAAAACGGAAAGAACTTGAGAGTGAAGGTGAAGCAGGCAACCCGATCCCCATGCGCGTGGCCAGAAAGGGTGGCGCTTCCGGGTCGCCGATCAAGTACGTGTTTTACATCATCAAGGAAAACCGCACCTACGACCAGATCCTGGGCGATATGAAAGAAGGGAATGGGGATGCTGCTCTTTGCCTTTTTCCGCAGAAAATAACGCCCAATCAGCACGCGCTGGCGAACGAGTTTGTGCTGCTCGACAACTTCTACGTCGATGCCGAAGTGAGCGCCGACGGACATAACTGGTCGGCCGCCGCCTACGCGAATGATTATGTGGAAAAGAACTGGGTAACCAGCTACGGCGGTCGGGGTGGCACGTATGACTACGAAGGGCAAAAGGAAATTGCCCATCCCCGCGACGGCTTTATCTGGGATCACTGCCAGCGGGCGGGCGTCTCGTTTCGGAGTTACGGCTGGTTTGCCGACGATGATAAAGCCAACATCAAAGTGCTGGAAGGCCATACCTGTCCTGCGTTCAAAGGCTATAACCTGGGGTACATGGACTCGAAGCGGGAAGCCGCCTGGGAAGCCGATTTCGATGCGCTGGTAGCCGCCGGGAACGTACCCAGACTCAATACACTGCGCTTTGGCAATGACCATACGTCGGGAGCACGCATTGGCCTGCCCACCCCCTACGCCGCCGTGGCCGACAATGATCTGGCAGTAGGTAAGTTTGTCGAGCACCTGTCTAAAAGCCCCATCTGGAAAGAGTCGGTCGTGTTTATTCTGGAAGATGATGCCCAGAACGGCCCCGACCATGTAGACGCGCACCGTTCCATTGCCTTCGTGGCGGGGGGCTTCGTGAAACGGGGCTTCGTGGACCACACCATGTACTCGACCTCGGGCATGTTGCGCACGATCGAACTGATTCTGGGCTTGAAGCCGATGAGCCAGTATGATGCCGCCGCCACACCTATGTGGCGGTGCTTCAGCAAACAGACCAATCCGACAACCTTCACGGCCCGCGAACCGGGCGTCGACCTTGCCCAGAAAAACGTGGCCGTCAACACTAACTCCAAACGCTCGTCGCTCTTCAACCTGACCCGCCCCGACGAGATCGACGATCTGATCTTCAGCGAGATCGTCTGGCAAACGGTGCGTGGTCAGCATAGCGTCATGCCTGCGCCCCGGCGCGGTGCGTTCGTTCGGGCCGGGAAGCCCGGTGAGGAGGATGAAGACGATGATGACTAAGGAATGAACGGCACGCTGTTGGTTAACTATGCTTTCTTGTCATCCCGACGGCAGGAGGGATCGTGGCGTTCTTACGGAAGAATCTGTCTGCTTGAACAGGAACGCCACGATCCCTCCTGCCGTCGGGATGACAAAAAAATACTACACCTACTAACGTGAAGTATGGCTTGCTTCGCGAGTTAGGCCCCACGGCGGCGGACCGCTTCGACTCCGCTCAGGGTGGCGGAACACTAAAGAAAGTGAATAACGAACTTGAGTGGGATTATCACCCTGAGCGGAGTCGAAGCGGTCCGCCGCCGTGGGCCTAACTCGCGAAGCCCAGAGTAACTAATCCACCAAGCCATCATCGCCTCCCCGGCAAACACAGGTTAACGCTCAGGCCTTTGCCGTTCAGGGCGGTTAGTAGCAGCGTGTCGTGCGTTCGGTAAGGCATCAGCACCGACGTTCGGGCATCACCATGGATGAGCAGGCCGCTGGCCGCTGGGGTTTGGGGGGCAAAATGCCCGTGCCCGTCTCCGGCCAGCAACAGACCAACAGAGGCGTCCTGTCGGCCCATGTTTACCTCGTTGGGGTAGAAATTACCGGTGAGCAGCAGGTCTAATTTTCCGTCATGGGTGAAGTCATGCGCCACCAGCCCATACACGGGCGATTGCTGCGCCAGACGGGGCAGGGCCGACAGTGTAAACCGACCGTTCCCCCTGTTCTCCACGTAGGCGCTTTGCAGGTACGTTGCCTGCCCCTCGTAGGCTCCCGACCGGTCATTATCGGTGAGCAGTTCGTCAAAGGTGATGGCAGCGTAGTCAGCGTAATGCTGGTACTTGCGCCGGTACTGAATGATCTGCTGGTTCAGCGCGTCGCGGGGCAGCGCGGGGTAACAGACTCCGTTGAGGTAATAGCCCATCAGCGGGTCGAAGGTGCCGTCGCTGTTGAAGTCTTTGGCCAGAATCCGCACCGGCTCCCGAGCCGACGCCTGATAAATGGAGTTAAGGCCTTCATTCCCCACTACGTAGTCGGTGTCGCCATCGCCGTCGAAGTCCCCGGCAACGAGGTTATTCCACCAGCCCGTTGCCGTTTTAAGGCCATTGTCCAGTGGCGTCAGCTGTCGGCCGCGCTGGTTGGTAAACATCGTGATGGGCATCCACTCGCCCGCCAGAATGAGGTCGGCCCAGCCATCATTATTGTAATCGGACCAAAGGGCACCGCAGACCAAACCCGCTTTCAGCAGTGCCGGGCAAAGCTGCGCCGTCATATCGACAAAGCGGCCTCCGTCGTTGCGTAGCAGGTAGCTCCGGGCAGGCAACGGATATAGACCCGGAATTTGCCGACCACCCACAAACAGATCCAGGTCATTATCGTGGTCAAAATCAGCGGCGACCACACACGAGCCACTCCCCGACACGTTTGGTAACGCAGTGGGCGGGGCTGGCAAAAAATCACCCCGGCCATTATTTAGGTATAGTCGGTGCTGGTAGAAGCTGGCATTTGTGGCGGGTTGCTCGTTGCCGCCACTCACCACGTACAAATCCAGATCCCGGTCGCCATCGGCGTCGAAGAGTAAGGCGCTGCTGTCGTCATGCTCGCCAGCAATGGCCAGTTTTTTTTCGGTAAAACCGCCATCCGATCGCTGAATCAGCAGGCTGGGCGGACTGCCCCGGTAGGCGCCCCCCACAAAAATATCAACCAGGCTATCCCCGTTTACATCGCCGGTTGTGAGGGCAAAGCCAGTCCGCGACAGCATCTTGTGCAGGGCCGCCGTTTGTTTGAAATCGACAAAATCAGATTCGCGATGGGCAAAGGTGAGGTTCAGCCTGTCCGTGATGTCATCAAACATCGGGGCTTGCGCTGGGTTGTGCGGCGCGGCGCGGCCTTTGGCAGTTGCCTGTACCAGCGTCAGCGTCTGGTCGGGCCGGAGGCCGTAGAGGGTTTCGGTAGCCCCACCCGGCCAGTCGATTCGAAGCGAGTCGATGCGGGTTTGCCCGCCCAGGCCGATATGCATCGTGGCGTCGACCGACGACAGATAGCCCCGCACCACCGCCTGTTCAGCATACTGCATTTGCCCGCCCGACCAGACCGTTACCGCCGCGCCAATGCCCTGCCGGTTGGGTACGTTGCCCCGCAGCCGAAGGGTCAGGTAATGCGGTTTCAGCGTTTCCTGCGTCTGGTTTCGGTACACGAAGGCGGGCGCGTCGATGTTGTTGACCACCAGATCAAGATCCCCGTCGTTATCCAGGTCGGCGTAGGTCGCCCCGTTGGCAAAGGAAGTCTGATTCAGCCCCCAGCGGGCCGACACGTCGGTAAACGACAGGTCGCCCGTGTTCTTGTAGGCGTAATGCGGCAGGGGAATTTCCGGAATTCTGTTCATCAGCTCCCGGCGTTTCTGCGCCACGGCTTCGGTGGTGCCAAATCCGGAGAACTCCTCGGTGTAGCTGATGAAATCGCGGTCGGTCACGTTTTTTCGATAGCCGTTGGTAATGTACAGGTCCCTGCGGCCGTCATTGTCATAATCGGCCAGCAGGGCCGACCAGCTCCAATCGGTGCGGGCCACGCCCGCCAGTAAACCGATCTCGCTGAAACGGGGGGTTCGATCGGGGCCTACGTTGCCAAGGTTCAGCTGGAGCGAGTTACGCATGTACTGCAACTGCTGGTTGTAGGGCGGCAAAAGGCTCAGCTGCTTCCGGTCGTAGTCCTGCCCGACCAGCATCATTTTAAGCCGTGCGTTGGTTTCCGGCAGCATGTCCAGCTGCATGATGTCAGGCAAGGCATCGTTGTTGATATCGGCCACATCGACGCCCATTCCGTAGAGGCTGGTATGGGCCATTGCCGACTTGATGACGTTGACGAAATGGCCGTTCCGGTCATTGAGGTACAGGATGTCGCTGCTCTGAAAATCGTTGGAACAATAGATGTCCGGATAACCATCTTTGTTGATGTCGCTGATAGCCAGCCCCAGGCCCAGGCCCGCATACCCGATGCCCGCCTCCTTAGAAACGTCCCGAAAAACCGGATGCCCGCGCTTCGTGCCCTCCGCTGAGGTGAGTCCTTCGTTGCGATACAGCGTACCAGTACTGGGATGCGTGCCGTCGCTGCTAACCGGGCGTAAGTGATTGGGATTTTCGGCGTCGGGGGCCGTATTCAGCAGATACACATCGAGGTCGCCGTCGAGGTCATAATCGAAGAACGCGCTTTGGGTGGTAAAAGCCGGGTTGGCCAGACCGTACTCAGCCGCCATTTCCCGAAAAGTAGGGATTCCATTTGTTAGCCCCTGGTTAATGAACAGCAGGTTTTCAGACCTCGGCAGGGCCGCATGGGCCGCTACACTGATGTACATATCCAGCCAGCCATCCTGATTCACATCGGCCAGGGATACGCCCGTACACCAGCGGTCGGTGGTCAGGCCGGCGGTTTGGGTGATATCGTCGAAGGCAAACTGACCCCGGTTGAGGTAGAGGCGGCAACTCACCTGATTACCCGTAAAGACCAGGTCGGGCAGGCCATCGTTGTTGAAATCACCCGCGCCTACCCCGCCGCCATTATAAAAATTCGTAAACGTCAGGCCGTTCAGCGAATCGGTGGGGGTAATCGTATTCTGAAAGGCGATGTGCGTTTTATCCGTCGGCAGCTGCTCGAATAGCGTTGGTTCCGCCGGTCTGCAGGCCGCGAGTATGAACAAAACCAGATAAGCCAGTCGGCTAAACGCTCCGCGCATACGGGTAAAAAAGCAGTAAGTCGGTCAGTGGGCCGCAGGCTGATACCTGCGTATCGACTTAAGCGACGCCACTGACCGACTTACTGACCTACTGACTGATTAATAACCGGGATTCTGCCCTTTAATCCCGATACTCGGGTTGTTATCGATCTCCTGCTGGGGAATGGGCAACAGTTCATGTTTGCCTTTCTGGAAGTACGAGAAGGGCTCGGTTTTTAGCTTGCCCTGCTTCCGCCAGCGCAGAATATCCCGGTTCCGAACCTCTTCCCCATTCAATTCAACGCGGCGTTCGTGCATGATGGCCGCCAACACCTGGTCTTTGGTAGAGACCGGATAATTGGCCGTTGGGTAGGGCGGCATGGCTACGCTGGGCCGGGCCCGCACCATGTTCATGTACGACACGGCGCTGGCTGTATTGCCCAGTTCGTTTTCGCATTCGGCCATCGCCAGCAACGCGTCGGCATAACGCATAATGCGCTGATTGATACCCCCTGTCATGAACCCGCCGGGATCGATTTTGTACATCAGCGTAAACTTCCGCCAGCTTACTTTCTGCACTTTGCCATCAACGGTCGAGCTATTGCCGTTTTGCATGGCATCGGTCAGGATGCTTTGATCCTTGTTAAACTTATCGCCGGTGGTATAGACCGATTTCGCATAGCGGGGATCAGTCTTCGCATCGCCTTTGGTGGTTTTCTCAAACTCGGCTAACAGACTGTTAGACGGAATAATGTTCCGCCAGCCAACAGCTGAATACTCCTGTGTACGGACCGTTTCTTCGCCTGCTGAAGCGCCATCCGCATCGCCGTTCCAGTTGAATGAGCCGCCCGATGGCAGGAAATTCACTTCCCAGATCGACTCCTTATTGAACTCGCCCTCTTCCGTAAAATTGTCATTATACTCATCTACCAGGGCATACATGCCAGAGCTGATAAGTTTCTGAAGTTCAGTCTTGGCATTGGTATAATCACCCTGCTGCATGTAGACCCGGGCCAGCAGCATCTGAGCAGCGCCTTTGGTGGCACGGCCCTGGTTGGCCGCATCGTAGGTAGCGGGCAGGGCGTCCTGCGCCGCTTTTAGGTCGGCAATAATGAATGCATATACATCGGCTTCCGGCGAACGGGGTAACGACCCGGCCACCGACGTAACATAGTTCTTATACAGCGGAACGCCGCCCCACAAACTCACCAGTTCGAAATAGGACCAGGCCCGTAAAAACCTGGCTTCGCCCACCGCTTGCGTGGCAACGGTAGGTGTCAGGGCTTTCGCCGCCGCTGCTTTGTCAACGACCACATTGGCCCGGTGAATCACCCGGTAATCCCCAGTCCAGACAGAGCTTACCAGCCCATTGTCTGTGGTATGAACGCCCAGCAGTAATTGGTTACGTGGTGTTTCGAGTTGGCCTCCACCTGCCGCTACGTCGTCTGAGCGCAAATCGTGCGTAAAGAACCACTCGCGGGCAACCAGGTTTGTCGATTGAAGGGCCGCATAAACGCCATTGATGGCGCTCCTGATCTGTATGTCATTCTGAAAATAACTGTCGGTAGTAACCGCATTCGGGTTGAGCTGATCCAGTTTTTTGTCGTCACACCCAGCGGTCAGAACCAGCAGTAAAGTTCCGATTAAGAAATAATTCCTTTTCATAAAAAAAGTAGGCGTTAGTGTTTGTTGAAATCAGTTAGAAAGTAACCTGAAGGCCTGCCAGCAGGGTACGTGACTGCGGGTAGTTCGCATAGTCGATACCACTGCGCAGCAGCGTTCCATTGCGTGAGCCAATTTCCGGATCGTAGCCCGTGTACTTGGTTACGGTCAGCAGATTCTGGCTCGATACATACACCCGAACCTTGTTTACAGTCCCACTGGTCAGGCTGCCTAAAGCCTTAGCCGGAATCGAGTAGCCGATAGACAGGTTTTTGACACGCATGTAGGAACCGTCTTCAATAAACCGATCGGATGTACGGCTATTGTTGTTCGGGTCACCCGCAATAGCGCGTGGTATGCTCGTATCCGTATTGGTTGGCGTCCAGGCCTTCAGCACGGCTGGACCAGCATTGAACAGACGGAGCATGCCCTCGGTAACAACTCGGGTACCGTTGTAAATCTTGTTGCCATAGGTTCCCTGCAAGTACAGGGTAAAGTCGAAGTTCCGGTAGGTCCCGCTGAAGTTAAGGCCGTAGTTGAACTTGGGCAGGTAGCTTCCCAGGTACGTCCGGTCGTTGGCATCAATCTTACCGTCGTTGTTCAGGTCTTTGAAGCGAATGTCACCAGCCGATGTGTTTTTGGCCGGGTTATCCAGATCACGCGAAGCGGGCCGGTTTTGAACAGGTGAATTATAAACGTCATCGATCGACTTAAAAATACCGTCGACTACATAGCCATAGAACGACTGAATCGGCTGGCCAACTTCGGTCTTGGTAATATCGGCCCCGCCATAGTCAGCATCTGAACCCGCATAGATGGCAGAGGTCGGTGTGGCCAGGCTCAACACCCGGTTGCGGGTAATACCCACGTTGGCCGACACGTTCCAGCGAAAGTCACCTTTGGCGTAGTTATACCCAGCCTGGAATTCGTAACCCCAGTTTTTCATGCTTCCGATGTTGGCCACCGGTGCATTGCTGTAGCCAATCGAGTTTGGAATGGGAACCCCCAGAATAAGCCCGTCCGTAAACCGGTTATAGACTTCGGCCGTAAACGTGAACTTATTACCGAACAGCCCTACGTCGATACCACCGTTGACCATGTCCGTCGTTTCCCATTTCAGTTGTGTATTACCCAGCGAGTTGAAATAGGAACCCAGGCTGTTGGCAGAACCAAACGGGTAGGCCGTCGCATCGGCCGATACGAGCGACTGCCAGGCGTAGTTGCCGATTCCGTTAAAGCCTGTCTTACCATAGCTTACCCGGAGTTTCAGTTCAGAAAGTTGCGGCACACCCTTCATGAATGCTTCCTGATCGATACGCCAGCCTACTGATGCCGACGGGAAATTACCCCATTTGTTGCCGGGTGCAAACAACGACGAGCCGTCCCGACGAATAGAGGCGCTTAACAGATACTTACCTGCATAATCGTAATTGACACGACCGATGTAGGAGATCAGGTCCGTTTCAGCACGCGTGCTGGTGATGGCTGGGTTGCTAACCCCCTGAATGACATCGAGGTCGTTATTAGGCCGGGTGCCCGATCCGTTCATACCCGTCGACAGGACTTTTTGCGTTTCAGCAGCGGCCAGCGCACTTACAGAATGCTTACCGAAGGTTTTGTCGAACGAAAGCTGATTGGTCATCGTCTGGGCAATATTCGTGTTTCGCGATTGCGAGACGGTTGACGAGCTGCGCGCTCCGTATCCATCGTTATAGATTGGGTTGAACGTACTCCCATTCGAGAAGCCTAAATCAACGCCATAGTTGAACCGGTATTTCAGGAAACTCGTCAGCCGAACATCGGCATAGATCGTAGCAAAGGCTTTCAGGAATTTAGTTCGGGTAAGATCAATATCTGGGGCACGAAGCGGGTTTTCCGGATCTGAGCCATCGGCCGCCGTTGGCGCACTATAACCGCCTACTTTGGTAGGATCCGTTGTGGGCCAGTAGGGCAACATGCGAAGGGCATGCATCAACTGCGAACGGTTACCCGTGGTCTCGTTGCGCTGATTGCTATAGGCAGCCGTCAACGTCTGCCCAACAGAGAGGAATTTGTTCACCTGGTGATCTGAGTTCAACCGTAGCGAGCCGCGTTCAAAGTCGGTTCCCCGCATGATACCATCCTGTTTAAAATAGCTACCCGATGCAAAGAACCGCGAAGTGGCATTGCCACCCGACAAGGAGAGCTGGTGCTGCGCAATGGGTGCATTGCGGAAAAGCTCGTTTTGCCAGTTTGTTTCCGTCTGGGCAAACGTTTGGGTGGCACCGGCATAAATTGGGGTATTCAGGTTATTGAGGCGCGAGGGAAGCGCAATGCCCGCATTAGACGTAAGTGCTTTGGCGTACTGCACGTACTGATCCCGGTTGAGCACATCAATTTTATGCGTTGCGCTCTGCGTTCCGACGTAAGAATCCAGCGAAATGCGAACCTTACTATCCCGGCTTCCTTTCTTGGTCGTAATCAGAATAACCCCGTTGGCGGCCCGCGATCCGTAAATAGCCGCCGAACTGGCATCTTTCAGTACTTCCAGCGATTCGATATCGTTGGTGTTGAAGCTGTTCAGATCGCCGGTTGGCACTCCATCAATGACATACAGGGGACCAGAGCCGTAACTAATCGACCCGATACCCCGAATCTGCACAATAGGCGAGTTACCAGGCCCACCGTTATTCACAACCGATACGCCGGGTACACGTCCCTGAAGCGCAGAGGCAAGGTTGGGTACCGGCAGAGCCGTCAGTTCTTTCGGTGTTACCGTTGATACCGCGCCCGTCAGTGAGGAGCGCAGTTGCGTACCGTAGCCTATAACAACCACTTCTTCCAGCGCTCGGTCTTCGGCCGTCAGCGTCAGGTTAATGTTGGTCTGGTTGCCCACCGTGATCTCCTGCGAGCGGTAGCCGATGTAGCTAAACACCAGCACTGCGTTGTTGTCGGGCACCTGCAGGCTGAATTTACCCGATACATCGGTGGTTGTACCCCGGCTCATGCCTTTTATGGCAATACTCACGCCGGGTAAACCGTCGCCGTTTTCGGCCTTC
Source organism: uncultured Cytophagales bacterium (assembly GCA_963750355.1). Taxonomy (GTDB): domain Bacteria; phylum Bacteroidota; class Bacteroidia; order Cytophagales; family Spirosomataceae; genus Fibrella. Next base: position 15,861 of record CAVVQL010000009.1, read on the forward strand.
ACCGTTCCTGTAAGGGGGCGATCGGCGCGGGGCGTTGCCCACGCCGCCGTAACGGCAACGAAGTGGGAAATTGCCAGCAGGAAGGCAAAGAAGGCCAGCCTACTGGTAGGTAGCGAAATAGATGTTGTCTGCATTGGTTAAGGGTTTAAGGAGAAAAAGAGTTATGCGGTAACTTTTCAATAATTTGTTGTACACAAGTTAGAACAATAATCCACTTTGTTTTCGGGTTTTTTATGAATAAGGCACTAAAGCAGTATACTTCGTCAAAATAGTACACAATCTCTACGAATACCGTACCAGGCTATCATATGTAAACCGCTGTTGTTATCTTTCTTTCCAGAGCGCCTGATTGCGGTAGCGGGCAGCAGGCCATACCCAGGACCGAGGCGTGGAGATAACGGCCGGCGCTAAACTACGGGCTAGATAGCCGTTGCCGAACTCTACGCTATGGCCCACAAATCCCACAGATAGCCATTAAATAACACCCCCCGCCTTTTTCGCGTTATACCGTAGGTATTCCCTTCACACACTCAACGTTGATTCGTGAAACGATTTTTGGTAACAACCGGTCTGGTACTTCTGGCCCTCGTGCTGCTGGTGGTTGGCTTCGTCACCGTTATAGCCACAACCTCATGGGGGCAGCAACTTGTTACCCAGCAGGTTAATAGCTACCTCGGCAAGAAAATCAAGGCCCCGTTTCGTATTGGGCGTATCAGCTACCGCATTCCCGACTGGATCGAATTGATCGATGTGTTCTTTAAAACCCCCCAGGGCGATACGCTGCTGATGGGGCGTAGAATGCGGGTGGACCTGGATATGCTGGAGCTTTTGAAAAACAAAGTATCCATCAACCAGATTGAGCTGGAGCAGGTGAACCTGCACGTAACGCGTACCCTGCCGGATACGGCGTTCAATTTCAACTACATTCTCGACGCCTTTAATACCGCTCAGCCCGACACCGCCAGCCTGGCCAACAAAATTGCGCCGGGGGCCGACACCACGTCGACTCCCCTCGACATTAACCTGTCGACGGTGGCGCTGCGGAAAGTGCGGATGCGTTATGAAGACGATGTGGCCGGGGCCAACGTCAACGCCTACGTCGATAGTCTGCGCGTGAATTTCAGTGAAGTCAATGTGGCCCGCTCGCGCTACGTCATTCAGTGATGTAACCTCCGATGGGCTGAACGTGAAGAGCCGGATCTACGAAGGCATCCCCACGCCGCCCACCACACCGTCGAAGCCGGGCGATACGCTGACGCTGGGCCTGGGCAAGTGGCTGTTGACCCGTGCCCGCTGGGATGTCGCGTATAGAAACGGCCGACTTCGCCACCACCGGCAAGGCAGACAGGCTGGCCATGGAGAGCGACTACTTCCACCTCAACGGCGAAAAAATAGGCATTAAGTCGCTGCTGCTCAACAACGCCGACATAGCCACCACCCTGTTGCGGCCAGAGCGGGCCAGGGCCACAGCCCGATCGGCCGATGCGGCCGTGGCCATTCAGCGGGGTGACCCAAAGGTGAAAGCAGCCGAAAAAGCAGAAGAGGCAAAACCAACAGGCTGGGTAGCCAGGGTTGGCACCGCTAAATTTACCAACAACCGAATCCGTTTCGATGACCAGACGCAGCCCCGGCAGGCCCGTGGCCTCGACTACGGGCACCTCGACCTGAATGGCCTGGGTATCGAAGGGCGTAACCTGCTGTATAGCCCCGACCGGATTTCGGGGCAGATCCGGCAGGGGAAGTTTCGGGATAAAAGCGGGTTTGTTCTCCAGCATTTCGACGTCGATCTGCTCTACGGCGAGAAAGCCACCCTGCTCACGAACCTGTTTATCCGCACGCCCAACACCATTCTGCGCGACCGCCTCGAACTACGCTACGATTCGCTCGGGCAACTCACACGCGCCACAGAAGGGCGGAACCTGAACCGGGTAAAAGTCCTGCTGAACCTGCGCCAAAGCAAACTCGCCTTTGCCGACATCCTGCAGCTGGCCCCGTTTCTGGCCACTACGCCGCCGTTTGTCGGGAATCGCAACGAAGTGATCCGGGCCGATGCGAAGATGCAGGGTACACTGGCCGATCTGCGCATTCCGAAGGCGGAGTTTTCTATGTTGTCGGGTACGGTGCTGAAAGCCAGCGGCCGCCTCACCAACGTGACCAACCCCGACCGGCTTGGTCTGGACCTGACCCTGACCGACGCCCGCACCAACCGCGCCGATATGCGGAAGCTGCTGCCGCCCGGCACCTTGCCTGACTCAGTAGCGATAGCGCCCCAACTGAAGCTGACGGGCAAAATCCGGGGCACCCTGAATAACCTCAATACCGACGCTAAACTGGCCACCAACTGGGGTTCGGCTAGCCTTCGATGGAAATCTGCGCAACTTCTACGCGGGTAAAGGCCAGGCCTACGAAGGCAAAGCGGTACTCAATAACTTCGAGGCGGGGAAATGGCTGATGAACCCCAAACAGTATGGCCTCATTACGGCGCGGGCGACGGTGAACGGACGCGGCATTGACCCCGCCACCATGCAAACCAACTTCCGGGCCGTGGTGGCCGAGGCGGGGCTGAACGGCTATTCGTATAAAAACGCCGACGTGACGGGTTCACTGGTCAATAATGTGCTGACGCTGAAAGGGGGCATCGACGACCCCAACGCCCGGCTTACGCTCGATACCAAAGTAGGCCTGCAAACAGCGTACCCGTCGGTGAGCGGCGAGGTCAGCATTCAGGAGCTGAACCTCGACAAGCTTAAACTCTACGCCGACCCACTATCGCTCAAAGGCAACATCAGGCTGGCCATGACCTCTACCGACCCCGCCCGGCCCGAAGGCACCATCTATGCCAACAACGCGGTGGTGAGTCTGAAGGGGAAAACCTATCCGATCGATACGCTCTATCTGAAAGCGGGCACAAAAACGCCCGACCGGAAGACGCTGGTGCTGGGGCTGCCGTTCGGGCAACTGGCCCTGAGCGGGCAATTTCAGTACACCCAGCTGTATGATATCGTCGCGGGGGAAATCGGTAAGTATTTTAAAATTCCGGGGACTGACCTTCAAACCTGTTAAGCCGCCCTATAGCTTCTACATAACGGGGCAGGTACGGCAGCATCCGTTGTTACAGGCGTTTCTGCCCGCCCTGCGCACGCTCGAACCCGTTTCGCTCGACGCCTACCTGGACAACACCCGTGACACCACCTTTGCCGCCACCATTAAAACCGGCCTGTCGATTACGACACCATCGTAGTGAAAGGGTCGACGTTGGCCTTGCTGGCCTACAATAATCAGTTGAACGTGGCCGGACAGATCAATAAGATACAGACCAAGAGCCTCAGTGTTAATCTTATTCAGCTTAGTGGATCGGCCGCCAACAACCGGTTCTCGTTTTCGGTGGTCAACAAAGACTCCGTCAATAAAGCCCGGCATGGGCTGGCCGGACTGGTCTCCATTGTCGATAATAACTACCGGCTTCAGGTTGGTCAGCGTGGCCTGCTGACCAACTACCGCACCTGGACGTCGGACACGACCGGCTACCTGCAATACGGGCCGGCGGGAGTGCTGGCCAGTAAGTTCACGCTCAGACAGGGCGTGCAGACCATCAGCCTCAACAGTGTACAGCCCGTGCCGAATGCGCCCCTCCGGGTCGAGGCCCGCAACGTGAGCCTGAGCGATCTGGCCAGTCTGGCCAATCAGGATACTACCCTGGCGGCGGGTACGCTGAACAGCAGTGTCGTGGTGAAAGACTACCTGACCCCGCCGGGCGGCACACCTCTCTCGTTCACGGGCGACCTGCGGGTCGATAGCCTTCGGGTGATGGACAAGCCCATTGGTACCCTCAACGGTGACTTTGCCAACGCCTCGGGGGATCGGATCGCCGTGACGGTAACCTTGTTGAGCCCAACCAACGACATGAAGGTATCGGGCTTTTACAGCCCCAACGACCCGAAAGAAGCCCTCGATTTTTACGTGAAGCTCAACCGGCTCGATGCAAAGACCATCGAGGCGTTCAGCTTTGGCGAACTGCGCCGCGCGCGGGGGCAGCTACGCGGCGAGACAGACATTCAGGGCACCGTGGCCAACCCCCGCCTGAACGGCGGCATCTCGTTCGACTCGGTGGCATTCAATATCAAGCAGTTAAACGCCACTTACCGCATCGATCAGGAGCGCATCCGGCTAGCCGGGCAAACCATGACGTTTACCGATTTCAACCTGCGCGATACCCTGGGCCGTACCCTGACCACCGATGGGCGCGTGGTCTTGAGCAACCTGCCCGACGTATCGTATGACCTTCGGGTACGGGCCAAAAATTTCCTGGCGCTGAACGCAGCCCGGAAAGACAACGACTTTTTCTACGGGAAAGCGAGCGTATCGGCCAATCTGCGTATCGAAGGGAAAGGCGCCTCACCCGGCGTAACTGGCAGCGTCAAACTCGAAGAAGGCAGCGCCGTGACTGTTGTATTGCCGAGCGACGAAGCCAGCCTGAACGACGCCCGACAGGTGGTAACCTTCATCGATCATAACGACACGCTGGCCCTGAGCAAATACCTGCGCCCCCGGCAGGATACCGTGGCGGCACCGCTCCAGTTCGACCAGCTGAACAACTCGACCATCAACCTGACGCTGGAAGCCGATGACAAATCGGAGGTTACCATCATCGTCGATGAATTGAATGGCGACAACCTGAAGGCCCGTGGCAATGCCAATCTGGCCGTCAACGTATCGCCAAGCGGGCAGGTTTCGGTGCTGGGGCGGTATGAGGTCACGGAGGGAAGCTACTCGCTCACCTATCAGGTGTTGCAGCGTGAGTTCGAACTCCAGAAAGGCGGCTACATCAACTTCACCGGCGATCCGCTGAAGGCAGACCTTAACCTCACGGCAATCTACGAGGCCCGCACCACCTCCGACGCCCTTGTATCCAGCGAGTTAACCAAATCGGCGGTCTCTACCACCAAGATCAACCTGCCCTACAATGTGGCGTTGACCCTGAGTGGCAATCTGGCATCACCCAGCATCAAGTTCGACATTATTGCGCCCCGCGAAACGCTTTCGCGGCTCGGCAACGCGTCTGATCTGGTTTCGCAAAAACTGGCCAACCTGCGCGAAGATCAGAACCAGCTGAACAAGCAGGTATTCGGTTTGCTCATTCTGGGCAACTTTATCGCCGAAACTTCAGGCAACTCATCATCGGAGTTTAACGTAGGCAACACCGCTGAGGGCCTCGCCCGCAGCAGCGTAAGCAAAATCATCAGCCAGCAACTCCAGAATTTTGCCTCGGGCCTGATCAAGGGAGTAAACCTGGACGTTGGCCTGAACTCACGCAGCGGAACGGCCGAGACAGGCGGCACGGCATCTACGAACCGCACCGACCTGAATATTGGTCTGTCGCGCAGCTTCCTGCAGGGGCGTTTGACGGTCTCAGTCGGTAAAAACTTTCTGGTAGAAGGTTCACAGGACGTTAGGGCGGCGCAGAATAACAACGCTGTGTTCGACAACCTGAACCTAACCTACAACATCACCCGCGATGGGCGCTACGCATTGCGGGCGTACCGGCGCAGCAATACGGAACGGACCATTCTGGAGGGTTTCGTGATTGAAACGGGCGTCGGCTTTGTCATTACCGTTGATTTCAATACCCTGGCCGAACTGGTGCACCGCCGGAAGGATGAGGAGGTGGAGTAGAGACTGGTTCGACATCTCGGCGGGGGGCTACGTCGAAGCAAACCGAGAAAGCAGGTAACATGTACCTGGATAATATTAACCAATGAAACGAACACAATTTTACATATCGCTTTTACTACTGACCACGGCAATTCTCCAAAGCTGCAACGTGGCCAAGCGTTTGCCTGCTGGCGAAAAGCTGTATGTAGGCGCGGATTTCGTGTTAAAGACCGACTCGACGATTTCATCTTCCGAAAAAAAGCAGCTTACTGAGCAACTGGAAGGCCTCTCCCGCCCACGGCCCAACAAACGCCTGTTTGGCTTTCCCTACAAAGTAGCCTTCTACTATTTTATTGGCGAGCCCAAAAAAGAAAAAGGCTTTCGGGCAGGTCTGCGACGCAGTTTTGGCGAAGCGCCCGTATTGGCCAGTGCCCGCGGGCTTATAGCCAACAGTGAACTGATGGCCAACGTACTCGAAAACCAGGGCTATTTCCGGTCGCAGGTTTCGGGTGAGTTTGTCGATGTGAACGGCTACCAGACCAAAGCCCGCTACACGGCCCAGGTACCCCAACGCTACCTGATCGACTCAGTTTCGTTCATCGGCGACTCGACCCAGGTTGCCCGGACCATGTTCAACGTGTCGCCCCGCACGCTGCTGAAACCGGGCGATCCGTTTATACTCGATGTGATCAACGCTGAAAAGGACCGTATTGCCAATGCCGTAAAACAACGCGGCTTTTACTACTTCCTGCCCGACTACGTGGCCATGCTGACCGATACGGCCGTGGGCAACCACAAAGTGCGTTTTTATATCGCCGTGAAACCCGACATACCGGAAGCAGCGAAGATCCCCTACTTCATTCGCAACATCTACATTTTTCCGAATTATACGCTGCGGACGGCCCGCCGGGATACCAACCTGACTGACGCCTACCGGCCACCCGTTGAGAATGCCACCGATACGGGCCGTTCGCTCCGTCGGTTTTTCATTGTCGATTCAGCCCGGCTCTACAAACCCCAGCTCTTCAACGACGTGATCAGCCTGCGGCCGGGGCGGCGTTACAACAGCCGGGCGCAGGACCTGACGCTGTCGCGGCTGGTCAATCTGGGCACGTTCAAGTATGTGCGGAACCGATTTGAACCCGTAGGCCGGTATGGGCGCGATTCGGCCCTGTTCGACGTCAATTATTACCTCACACCGCTCCCCCGCCGTTCAATGCGGGTAGAGCTGTCGGCCAACTCCCGATCGAACAACCTGGCGGGTACGCTGCTGACGCTAAGCTGGATAACCCGCAATTTTCTGGGCCGGGCCGAGCAACTGACCATCAACGGAACCGCTGGTATTGACCTGCAGATCGGGGCAGCAGGCCGAGGGGTGACCAACTACCGCTACGGAACTGATGCCATACTTAGCTTTCCACGCCTGGTGGCTCCGTTCACAATCCGGTATGATCGCCGTCAGGTATTGCCAAAAACGCTGCTTACGGTGGGCTACGAACTGCTCCAGCGCGATTCGCTCTACAACCTGAGTTCGGTACGGGCTTCATTCGGTTATGCGTTCAGAACCAGCAACCGTGTCGAGCATTCGTTCAACCCCCTCAACATCAACTTTGTTCGTAGCTTCAACTTCGGGCCCAAGTTTTACGAGGCCCTGAGTAATCCCGACCTGGCAGCACCCTTTGTCCGCCTCATTCAGGACCAGCTGATCCTTAGCAGCCTTTACACGCTGAACATTAATTCGTCCCCAAATTCTACTAGTCGTTATAGCAACCGCTGGACCCTGAACGTAGAGCCAGCCGGTAATCTGGCAGGCCTGCTTGTCAAGAAAGATACGCTTGCTTATAAACGCATTTTCGACGTACCCTTCGCGCAGTTTTTCCGGGTCGATCTGGACAGCCGACATTACATTCAGCTAAACAAGTCGCTGGTGTGGGCCAACCGGTTCTTCGGCGGAGTAGGCATTCCCTACGGCAACTCGGCTGAGCTACCCTTTGTGCGGCAATATTTCGTGGGGGGGGCCAATAGCGTGCGGGCTTTCCGGCCCAGAGCAGTGGGCCCCGGCACCTTCGCCAATGTTGGCGGGCGGGTGCTCTTCCAGGATGGAGGCGGTGATATAAAGCTCGAGGCCAACACTGAATTAAGGGCTAAACTGGGTTCAATTTTCCAGCTTGCCCTGTTCGTCGATGCGGGCAACGTCTGGGCCTACTCCGACCTGTCGACGTACGGACCAGGCTCCGAATTCAGCAAAAATTTCATAAACCAACTGGCCATTGGCGGGGGCGTGGGCCTGCGCATCGACCTGTCGTACTTCCTTGTCCGGGCCGACCTGGCCACACCTTTCCACAAGCCGTATCTGCCGGATGGGCAGCGATGGGTACTGAATCAATTCGCTATAGGTAGCAAAGCCTGGCGGCGCGACAACCTGATTTTGAATATCGCGGTGGGCTATCCTTTCTAATTTGTGGTGTATACTTGCGTCCGTATTTCTATGTAAGTAATGCCCACTAATCATGAAAGTCGCCGGATTTACTATCATCCGAAATGCCGAGAAATTCGACTATCCTGTTGTAGAGGCTATCGAGTCTGTGTTGCCCCTTTGCGATGAGTTTGTGGTGGCGGTGGGCAACTCGACCGACAACACCGTTGGCCTGATCGAAGGCATTGGGTCGCCTAAAATTCGGATCATTCATACTGTCTGGAATGACGACCTCCGGGAGGGCGGGCGTGTACTGGCCCAGGAAACAGACAAAGCCCTCGCGGCTATCTCGCCCGACACCGACTGGGCTTTCTACATCCAGGGCGATGAAGTGCTGCACGAGCAATACCTCGATACGGTTCGGCAGGCCATGCAGGATAACCTTACGGATGAAACCGTGGAGGGGCTCTTGTTTAATTACGTACACTTCTACGGTTCGTTCAGGTACGTGGGTGATTCACGCCGGTGGTACCGCCGCGAAATTCGGGTGGTCCGGCATACCGGCAACGTAGTTTCGTACCGCGACGCGCAGGGGTTCCGGAAGAAAGACAACACTAAGCTGCGGGTCAGGCTGATCGACGCGTCGATCTACCACTACGGCTGGGTGAAGCCCCTGGAGTTGCAGCGGGCCAAATACGGCTACTTTTACCGGTTCTGGCATACGGATGAAGCCATGCAGCAGGTTGCCGAAGAGGCCCAGCATTTCAGCTACGAAAAGCATATCGATTCCCTGGCTGAGTTTTCGGGTACCCACCCCGCCGTTATGCAGCACCGCATCGCCAACTCCGACAGTTCGTTTACCTTCGACACCCGTCAACGCCGCTACTCGTCCAGGGTACGGATTCTAACCGCTATCGAGAAGCTAACCGGCTGGCGTATCGGTGAATATAAAAACTACCGGTTGCGGCGCTAAACAGGGCCTGTTCCCAGAGAAACCGGCATAAAAAACGCTTGCCAGTTACGCTATATCCTGGAGATATGGCGTAACTGGCAAGCGTTTTTTATGAGCACCAATAGATGCCGTAATGACCTACTAATTAGTTGCTTGGGCCGTGGTTCATGATGGGTACGTTAATCGCCATGTTGTCCCAGGCAATAGCCAGGCTTTTGTTGGTGGGGGTGATCGTCAGTTTCTCCATCGGCGTTTTGGCCATCGTTACCGGCACCTTTACCTCAAGCACATTCTTGGCTACGTACTTGTCGTAGTCGTACGCGCCCCACTGACCCAGCACTGAGTTCAGAATAACCGTCCACTCCTTCTCGTTCGGAATGGTTACCAGCGTGTATTTACCCGCCTTCACCATTTTGCCGCCAAACATAACGTCATTTTTAAACGTGATCTCGGTAGCGGCATCAGCACCTGTCCGCCAGGGCTTACCATATTTTTCGAGGCTCGCCGACCCTTCTGAGCCGAAAATGACGCGGCCCCTCTTGGATGGCTGACCATAGTCAACCTGGATATTTTTGTCAGGGCTCATAACCGTCAGGTGCGGACTTTTCGCGTTCTGGGCAAAGCCAACGGTTACGGTCATTGCCAGCAACAGGAGAATCAGTAATGAAGCAGTGTGTTTCATGAGTTGTAATGAATTAGTTAGTGAATTAATTACAAAACGTAAACAACATCTTTACCAATATGGTTTTTACAGATTCTTCTCCTGCGAATCCTAGTTTTTCTTACTTTTACACGATAGTATGCACGCATACTATCGTGTAAAAGTAAGTCAATCGCTGGGCTCATAGCCACCAACAATCTGGACAGAAAGCCAACCTTAGACCCGCAGCGGCGGACCGCTTGACCTTTAGACTTTAGACCTATTTTTCCATGTCTGCCTACTTCAGCAAACGCAATCTCCAGTTTCTGCTCCATGAGGTCTTCCAGGCCGAAGACCTAACGAAGTTCCCCTATTTCGCCGACCATGACCGGGGCACCTTCGATATGGCCATTGATTCGGCTACTCAGATTGCCGACACGCTTATGTATCCGTACCTACGGGACGTAGACCGCAACCAGCCGGAGTTAAAAAATGGGCAGGTAACGGTCCACCCCAAAGTTAAGGAGTACATCAGGGCAATGGGTGATGCCGGTCTGATTGGCGCGGGCTTTTCGTTCGGGAAAGGGGGGCAGCAGCTACCCGAACTCATAACGTCGAGCATTGGCTTCATTACCATGGCGGCCAACAACGGCATGATGTTCATTGGCCTTACCTCGGGCGCGGCCAACCTGATCGCTACGTTCGGCTCGCCGGCCCTTACCGACCAATATGTACCCAACATGCTCTCGGGCGAATGGCAGGGCACCATGGCCCTCACCGAGCCACAGGCCGGTTCGTCGCTCTCCGATGTGATGACCTCCGCTACGCCTCAGCCCGATGGCAGCTACAAGATCAAAGGGCAGAAAGTATTTATCTCGGCGGGTGACCATGACGCGGCCGGTAACATCATTCACCTGATGCTCGCCCGCATTGAGGGGGCTCCCAAAGGCACGAAAGGCATTTCGCTGTTTGTGGTACCCAAATACCGCGAAACCGACAACGGGCCGGTCGACAATGACGTTACCTCAACCGGTGTCTACCACAAAATGGGGCAACGGGGTGTGCCCGCCATGCACCTGACCATGGGCGAACGCGACGACTGCGTAGGCTACCTGGTTGGCCAGCCCCATCAGGGATTGCCCTACATGTTCCAGATGATGAACGAGGCCCGCATTGGGGTGGGCATGACCGCCGCCGGCATTGCTACAGCCGCCTACCACGCCGCGTTGCAGTACGCCCGCGAACGGCCACAAAGCCGCCGACTAAACGAGAAGAACGCCCTCGACGCACCCCAGACACCCATTATTAACCACCCCGACGTGCGGCGGATGCTGCTCTTCCAGAAAGCCGTAACGGAAGGGTCACTCGCGCTGCTGCTTGAAGCGGCAAAGCAGTATGACATTGCGCATGTGGCCGAAGGCGAAGAGAAAGAAAACGCGCATCTGCTGGTCGAGATCCTGATGCCGATGGCAAAGACGTACCCCTCAGAAATGGGCGTTCAGTCGACCAGTCAGAGCCTGCAAACGTTTGGCGGCTACGGCTTTACGGAGGACTTTCCGGTGGAGCAGCTTTACCGCGACATTCGGATTACGCCCATCTACGAAGGTACCACGGGCATTCAGGCGCAGGATCTGCTGGGTCGGAAAATGACCATGAAGGGTGGTAAGGCGGCGCAGTTGCTGATGCAGGAGATTGGCAAGACCATTGCCGGGGCGGCGGACCACGATGAATTGAAGCCTTATGGTAACTTACTAAAAACAGAGCTTAGCCGCGTTCAGGAGGTGATGCAATCCCTGATGCCTCATGCCGGTGCGGGTGACACCGAACGATACCTGAGCGATGCCACGCTGTTTCTGGAGCAGATGGGCATCGTGGTGGTAGCGTGGCAGTGGCTGAAGCAGGGCATTGTGGCGAAGCAGGCCATGCTGACCCAGAATCCGCAGGGCGATGAACTGGCCTTCTACGAAGGGAAACTGCACACGATGAAGTTCTTCTTCCACTACGAAGTACCCAAAACCCTGGGCCTCGCCGCCCGCCTCAAAGACACCGAGGTACTGACGATTGTGAGCGCGAAGGAGTTGGCGTTGTAAGTGTCAAGTTCCAGGTTTCAAGCGGTCCGCCGCTGCGGGGCTCCGCTAGTCACCTAATTGGTAGATCAGCGGAGCCCCGCAGCGGCGGACCGCTTGAAACCTGGAACTTGACACTCATTTCATAATAACTGTCCCCGCTTCGCCATTTAGCGCCTCCTTTACCTGATCGGCGTGGCAGATAATCACCCGTTTTACCCCGGCTTCGAGCGCGACAAACGCGTTGTCGAGCTTGGGAATCATGCCTTTGTTGATGCTACCGGCCCCCTTGTGCTGGGCGTAAATGGCAGGCGTTAGCTGACTGATTACACTGTTATCATCATCGGGATTGGCGAGTACGCCTTTCTTCTCGAAGCAGTAGACCAGCGTCACGTCGTTATGCGTAATCAGATCAACTGCCAGGGCCTGCGCCAGCGTGTCGGCGTTGGTGTTGAGCAGCGTACCGGCCGGATCGAGGGTGAGCGGGGCGAAAACCGGCACCAGTCCCTGCCCAGTAAACGACTGGAGCCGCCCGGAGTCTACCTCCTGAATATCACCCACGAAGCCATAGTCGATCGTGGCAACGGGCCGTTTTACGGCACGAACCAGACCGGCATCGGCTCCGGTAAGGCCAATGGCATTGGTACCCAACGCCTGTAGCTGCGCCACAATCTGCTTGTTCACCAGCCCGCCATAGACCATCGTCACCACGTCGAGCATGGGCTTATCGGTGATGCGTCGCCCCTCGACCATGGTGGTCGGCACGTTCAGTTTCTCGGCAATCTGTGTGGCAATTTTACCACCCCCATGCACCAGCACCTTATCGCCGCGCAGGCCAGAGAAAGCAGTCAGGAAACGGGTAAGTGCGGCTGGACTGTCAATCACATTGCCGCCAATCTTGAGTACGGTTACGGGGTTCATGGAGAAAATACAGCTTTCAGCCCTCTGTCTTCAGTCAACACAAGACTATTTCAGATTCAGTAAAATTTCCTTCAGCACCGCCTGGGCTGACCATTCGCGGTTGGCGGCCTGTTCGATCACCAGCGATTGAGGGCTATCCAGCACGGCATCGGCTACTTTCAGGTTGCGCCGAACCGGCAGGCAGTGCATGAACTTGCCGTTGCTGGTCAGGTTCATTTTGTCCATCGTAACGGCCCACGATGGATCACCGGTGAGCAGTTGGCCGTAGTGGGTATACGACGACCAGTTCTTTCCGTAAATAAAATCAGCGCCCTTAAACGCTTCATCCTGATTGTAGATGATACGGGCATTGCCTACAAATTCGGGAGCCAGTTCGTAGCCTTCGGGATGGGTGACCACAAAATCGATCTGCCCGGCGGCGGCACGGGGGTTCATCCATTCACAGAACGAATTGGCAACGGCCTGCGGCAGGGGTTTTATGTGCGGCAACCAGGTGAGCACTATCTTCGGCCTGGGTTTCGTTTTGGCTTCCTCGATCGTAATGCAGTCGGCCAGCGATTGCAGCGGATGGCGCGTGGCCGATTCGAGATTGACGATGGGCACGCCAGCGTATTTTGCAAACTGCGTCATCACCTGCTCTTTGTAGTCGGCCTCGCGGTCTGTCAAACCGGCAAACGCCCGAACGGCCAGGATATCGCAATACCGGCCCATGACGGCGGCGGCTTCCCGCACGTGTTCGGCCTTATCGGCATTCATAAATACGCCATCCTCCATTTCCAGCCCCCAGCTATCCTGCCCTACGTTCAGGGTCATGACGTTCATACCCAGATTGCGGGCGGCTTTCTCGGTGCTAAGCCGGGTACGCAGGCTGGAGTTGAAAAACAGCAGGCCAATGGTTTTATGATGGCCCAGGTGTTCATCGGCAAATGGATTGGCCTTGGCCTTAAGGCCCGACTGGATCAGTGCGTCAAGATCCGTGACGTCGGCGAGTGAAATGAATTGGTGCATTGGGTGTCTTTTGCTGGAGAAGCCTGGCGTAAACCCTAGGCGTCCCGCTGTGAAAACTCTATTTCTCTGTGTTTAAACAGACAGCCGTTCAGGGCTTCCAGGAACTGATCGGCTTCGTCGATGCCCAGGGCCAGGGAGGGGAGCAGACGGATGGTGTGTTTACCGGCGACACCGGTGAACTGCTTATGCCCGAACAGCAGGTTATGGCGCAGGTGCTCAACGGGAAAATCGTATTCAATGCCGATCATCAGGCCGCGCCCACGCAGGTCTTTATGGCCGCCAATCTGCTGAATACCCTTCATCAGGTACGTGCCCATGCGGGCGGCATTCTCGATCAGGCTTTCCTCGCGCATGATGTCGAGCACGGCAATGCCCGCGGTGCAGGCCAGGTGGTTACCGCCAAAGGTGGTACCCAGCAAGCCGTAGCTGGCCTTAAACTCAGGCGCGATCAGGATACCACCGATGGGAAAGCCATTGCCCATGCCCTTCGCCATGGAGATAATGTCGGCGCGGATGCCGCTGTGTTGATGCGAGAAGAACTGCCCCGTTCGGCCGTAACCGCATTGCACCCCGTCGAGAATGAGCACCGCACCTGTTTCGTCGCAGCGTTTCCGGAGGGCCATTAAAAAGGCGTCGGTAGCTACCTGAATGCCACCAACGCCCTGAATGCCTTCGACAATCACGGCGCAGGTGCTGGTGGTGATGCCTGCTTCGAGGCCATCGATACCGTTGAACGGCAGGAAGGTGACGTGGTCGGTGGCGTTTACCGGCGCAATAATGGCGGGGTTATCCGTGGCGGCTACGGCTCCGGCCGTGCGGCCATGAAACGACCTGGTAAAGGCCACCACGCCTTTCCGGCCCGTATGAAATGAGGCTAGTTTGAGCGCATTCTCGTTCGCTTCAGCCCCTGAATTACAAAGAAATAGCGCGTAGTCGGTATGGCCCGACAGTTCACCCAGCTTATCGGCCAGTTCCTGTTGCAGGGGAATCTTCACCGAGTTTGAATAGAAGGAAATCTTATGCAGCTGATCGGTCAGGGCCTGAACATACCGGGGGTGCGTATGGCCAACCGAAATTACGGCATGGCCGCCGTACAGATCGAGGTACTGCGTGCCATCGGCATCCCAGAGGTAGCTGCCCTGAGCCCGCACAGGCTCGATATCGTAGAGTGGATAGACGTTGAATAGCTGCGACATACGGACGATCTTTGGTGATAAGTCGGCAAAAATACGGATTTTGAGAGGGTATGGGCATAAAAAATGACTCCGTTCAGGAGCCATGTCAATAATAAAGATTATTAATCAAGTTTTGTTAGTTTCTCGTGTGCGCGAGCCAGTTTTGCCCTATGCTTCACTATGCCCACTTTCAGGCCAAGCCCACCCAGTTTCTGGCCATGACCAGCTTGCAGCCCCCTGAATTTGACTTCCTGCTGGCCGACTTCGCCACCCAATCAGAGCGCTACTTCCGCTACCACACCTGGCAAGGCAAAAAACGAAAACAGCCCCGCTTTCAGCCTCAGGCCGATGAGGCCCTGGCCGACCCCGCTCAGCAGTTGTTCTTTTTGCTGGTCTACCTTAAGAACAATCCCCTCCAGCAGTTTCAGGCCGCCTTGTTTGACCTCTCTCAAGGCTCGGTCTCCAACATGGTGACTCGCTTACTGACGCTGCTCAACCAGACCCTGGCAGGCTTGGGACTGGCTCCTTGTCAGGATACCGACTCGCTGCGGGCTCAGTTGGATCGGCTTCAGCCCCGGGCCCTGAATCTGGATGCGACCGAGCGGGAGGTCCCCCGCTCAACTGATCAATCAGCTCAGGCTGAGGAGTATTCAGGCAAATCGCGTAGGCATACCAGCAAAAATCAGGTGTTGTGTGATGATGTAGGCTATGTGCATTTCCTGTCATGGACCTACGAGGGTAAGGTGCATGACAAGGCCCTGGCGCAGGCCGAGGCCCTGGTGTTTCCCCCTGGGTTGGTCTTGCGCCAGGATACGGGCTATCAGGGCTATGCGCCTGCGGGCGCGTTGGTGAGCCAGCCCACCAAAAAGCCGCGTAAAGCCGAGTTGAGCGCCACGCAAAAGTTGGTCAATCAGTCGATTTCGACCATGAGGGTGGTGGTTGAGCATGCCATTGGTGGCATCAAGCGATTACACTGTTTGGGTCATGGCTTACGGTTGCGTGGCTGGGCTATTCGGGACACATTGATGCAAGCTGGAACGGGGCTGCACAACCTACGGGTGACCAGCCCGTTTCGGAGTTATGGGCCTCACGCGCTCACGTGGGCGACATGATAGCAAATCTCAAGCAATAACCTTTAATGTACAGTATGAAGATCGACTTATCATATTGCTTTCGGTGTGCTCCGCGCTCCGGGCCCTTCGACTCCGCTCAGGGTGACAACTCACTCAAACATGTTCATGATGCACTTGGGTGGGAGTGTCACCCTGAGCGGAGTCGAAGGGCAGCGCGTCAGCAATACGCCGCCCGCCTCCCTTCACTCTACTTCAATCTTCTCCAGGAATGGTTTGATGGCCAGTAGCGAGGCCTCGGGCTCTTCAACCATACCCAGATGCGCTGCGTGTTCAAGCACCACAAACTCGGCATTGGGTAGTTTCTGTTTCAGTTCCTCCGACCGCTCGAACGGGATCGCTTTATCATGCCGACCGGCGATGACCAGGATCGGGAAATCAGCGTTTTGTAGCATCCCCGACCGATCGGGCCGGGTGCGAATGGCCTGTAAGCCAGCCAGCATGGCTTCCGTTGGCAGGTCTTTGTGGGCATCTACCAACTGCTGTACCGTGCTGGCAAGCGACTGGCGATGCTCGTCGGAAAACAGGCCGGGAATAGTTTTCTCCACAAAAGCGTGGCCCCCTGCTGTTTCCAGCATGGTTTGGGCATCCTGCCGTTTTTGCCGCTGCTCGTCTGTATCGGGGTCAGCAAAAGCCGTTGAATGAAACAAGACGATTCCCTTTACCCGCTCGGGGTGTTTGTCGGCGAGGGCCAGCGCAATGTAGCCGCCCATCGAGTGACCGATGAGCACGCAGGCACCCATTTCAGACGAGCTAAGCTGACCCTGCAACTCATCTGCGTAGGCCTCTACACTGGTATGGTTGGTCAGTCGTGAAAAATCCGGCTTAATCACCGCGTACTCATCTTCCAGTGAGGAGGTCAGAAAGTCCCAGATAACGGGGCTCACTGGATGACCATGCAACAGGACGATCGTTGGACGTTTTATCATGGGGTCGGTTGTTTAGAGAATGTGGTCTGTAAACAGAAATCGGGCGGCTTGTGTTGGCGAAACCAATCCACAAACCACCCGATTAACGGTACTCTGAGCCGATACGCTCTAATTGATAGCTACCGGCCTACATTACCCCTGATTGATTACCCCTAACAGGACGAGCACCAGACCCGCAATCAGGGCGAGTAACCCGATGGTAGCCCCAACCCCATTACCAATCAGCAGGAGCAACAAGCCAATCAGAGCCACAATAGCGCCAATGCGTACGTAGCCGGTAAAGGCATCGGTGTTTTTGGGAGCCAGGTGCTTCTGAATTTTCTTGTCAATGCCTTTCAGCATAACCCGCTGCATTAGATTCGCCTTTTTCGTCGATGAAACTGGCTGGGTCGTTGCTTTCTGATTGGCATCAGCCAGCAGCTTCTCGGCCCGTTCGATCCGCTTAGTCAGGCGACGGTCAGCCGCGTGGGTCGTTTTCAGACTCGCCAGCGCGTCAGACGCCTCTTGCGTTTGAGTCACAGGAGCAACAACAATGGCCTCAGTGGAAGCAACTACAGGTACGTCGGCTGTTAACGTGCTTTCGTCTTTTACCAGTACTGGTTCCGTTGTTTTCTGTTGAGAATAGAAACGTTCAGGCTGAGACTTCTGGAACGTTGCCACGGGACGGCTACAGGCAGTGAGAAGGGCGGCACCCGCCAGGGCGAGCGATACAGAATGAATTAACTGTTTCATGCTTGTGTAGGTACTTGAAAAAGCCATTGATAGTGAGCGGTTGATTAAATCAGGCCCAAGATAACAAGGACAATACCAGCTACCAATGCAATGAGACCAATTGTGGCCCCAATGCCAGAAGTTAGTAACAGCAGCAGCAGTCCAATCAGACCAACCACCAGGCCGGCCGTCAGGGTGCTGGTCAGCATGGGTTGCTCAGGAGCCAGGTGCTTCTGAATTTTCTTGTCCATGCTCTTCAGCATGACGCGCTGAACCAGCGATGCTTTTTTGGCCGTTCCGGTAGTGGCTTCGATCCGTTGCGGCGACGTGGCCAGTACCTCCCGAATCTTCGTAATCCGGCGCTCCAGTTTACGGGCGTCAGCTTTGTCGGCTTTGGTCGACGCGTAGGCCTCTGCTTTCGTCAGCGCCTGCTCGATGTTTGCGCTGGTTACCGGTGTAGCCGGTGCAACTTCAGTGGCTTCCGATGCCACTACAACAGGCTCGCTGGCTACTGCTTCCTGAGCTACTACGGGAGCAGCGGGCGTTTGTGCCGTGTAGAACCGTTCGGCTTTAGAGGGTTGGAAAGTGGCTACCGGACGGCTGCATGAGCCCAGGAATGCGGTTACCGCGAGGGCTAGAATTGTGTGTTTGGTCGACGTGTTCATGAACGTTCGTGTATTAAGTGAGAAAAAAAAGCTATCTGCATCCTAACTCGAACGTATAATGAATGTTGTAAACAAATGATGGAATGGGAAATAGCCGTAGTATATAAACCGGCCAACAAAAACGACACTGGCGCTGTAGCGCCCTGATTTCAGGACGTTACAGCGCCAGTGTCATTTGTTTACTCCATCCCTGATGAACGGATCAGGCAACCTTGCGAAGGTCGAAAGCGGCCGTGCGGCTGAACTTTTCGGAGGCGTACTCGTGGGTGATGGTCAATTCTTTTTTTCCGGGCTGCGATGGCAGCTCAAACATGGCGTCGGTAATGATCGACTCGCAGATGGAGCGGAGACCGCGCGCGCCCAGATTAAAGCTAAGCGCCTGATCGACAATGTAATTAAGGGCTGACTCGTCCCAGCGTACCACTACATCATCCATGGCAAACAGCTTGTCATACTGTTTGGTGATGGCATTTTTAGGCTCGGTCAGGATGCGTAAAAGGGCTTCCCGATCGAGTGCTTCGAGGTGCGTCAGCACCGGCAAACGGCCCAGCAGCTCAGGAATAAGGCCGAACGACTTCAAATCCTGCGCCGATACATACCGCATCAGATGGCTGCGGTCGGTGCTGGCGTGCAGGCGTCGTTCGTCCGAAAATCCGATTGGGCGGGACGTAACCCGTTTGGCAATGTGCCGCTCGATGCCATCGAATGCGCCACCGCAGATAAATAAAATGTTTTCGGTGTTAATCGAAATTAACCGTTGATCGGGGTGTTTGCGGCCGCCGTGGGGGGGCACATTGACCGACGACCCCTCCAGCAGTTTGAGCAACCCCTGCTGCACCCCTTCGCCACTGACATCGCGGGTGATCGACGGGTTATCTGACTTGCGGGCGATCTTATCGATCTCATCGATGTAGACAATCCCCATCTCTGCCTGATCGATCTTGTAGTCGGCAGCCTGCAACAGGCGGGTCAGTACCGTTTCTACATCTTCGCCAACGTAACCGGCTTCAGTAATCACCGTAGCGTCGGCGATGCAGAAGGGTACATCGAGCATTTTGGCAATGGTACGCGCCAGGTACGTTTTGCCGGTACCCGTCTCCCCCACCATCAGAATGTTCGATTTCTCGATCGTGATCTCATCGTCGGTTTTGGGCTGCATCAGGCGCTTGTAGTGGTTATATACCGCTACCGACAGCACTTTTTTGGCTTCGTCCTGCCCAATGATGTACTGATCCAGAAACCGCTTCATTTCCTGGGGTTTTATCAACTCCAGTTTAGGCGGCTCCGAACTCTGATTTTTTTTGGGGCGGGTTTCTTCAACCACCACCTCGAACCCCTGTTCGATGCAGTGGTTACAGATGTGGGCATCAATGCCCGAGAGCAGCAACTGAACTTCATTCTTGCGTCGACCGCAAAACGAGCAACTTATTTGTGGCATAGCGCGTCGGGGCGTTACGGATGATTGACTGTGTGGAAGTGCAACCTGTTGTTCAGGACGGATGTTGGCATACTGGTAAAATTTAATCGAGCAACAGATCAGTAACGTCTGTCCAGCTTTTCACCCGCTCGAAGGCCGTTTCATCCCGGTTGTGCAGGGCGTCGAACAACAGGCCTTTCCCACTGAACGTATGCAGGTTGTAGGGCATGTCGTCGATGAGGTAATCGGCCCCCAGAATACTCTTGTCGCCAAGGAAGATAATGTTTTTCCAGTGAATCGTTGGAAAATAGTGAGCCAACCAGTCGTATTTCTCGCGAAAGGAGTTGGGGAACTCCATCGCGGCCGTGGCCACGAAGACATCGTACCGTTCCTGTAAGGCAACGATAGCCTCCTGCGCACCGGGCATCACCTCAATGTCGGCGAAGAAACCGGGTTGAAAAATCTGCTCGGTGATTGACTTCCGCTCACTATCATCGAGCAGTTCCTGGAATGCTTTTTCCTCCAGTTCGGCCAGTTGGTAGCGCGGGGCACCCGAAGCGAGGTACAACTGAACAAGCTTACCGTGGGTGTTGGCCAGCACATCGTCCTGGTCAATGCAAATGCGTTTTTTCATAGAAGAGGGAGTCTCAAGTTTCAGGTCTCAGGCGGTCCGCCGCTGCGGTTCAAGTGGCGCTGCTATAGCAACTTCTGGTTGATTAGCAGCGCCACTTGAACCGCAGCGGCGGACCGCCTGAGACCTGAAACTTGAAACTTATGATTTACAAATTCGGCTCATTCCAGTTTTCGAAGTAATCGGCTACGCGGCGAACGAACTGCCCGCCGAGGGCACCATCTACGACGCGGTGATCGTAGGAATGACTGAGAAACATCAGCTGACGGATGCCGAGCAGATCGCCCTGCGGCGTTTCAATGACGGCGGGTTTTTTTACAATAGCCCCAAACGCCATGATGGCTACCTGTGGCTGCACAATGATAGGCGTGCCCATCAGGTTACCGAACGTACCGATGTTTGATATGGTGTAGGTACCGCCCGACAGATCATCGGCGGTGAGTTTGTTCTCGCGGGCGCGGCGGGTGAGATCGTTCACTTTTTGGGTCAGCCCGATCAGGTTATACTGCGCGGCATCATGAATGACCGGCACAATCAGGTTGCCCGACGGCAGCGCAACCGCCATACCAATATTAATGCTGCGTTTCACCAGAATGCTGTCGCCCTCTACCGACACGTTGATCATCGGAAAATCGCGGATGGCCCGCACCACCGCCTCGACCAGGATGGGTGTGTAGGTCAGATTCTCCCCGGTTTGCTTTTTGAACGCGTCTTTATTAGCCGTACGCCACTGCACAATCGCCGTCATGTCGGCCTCGACAAACGAGGTTACGTGCGGTGAGGTCTGCTTCGATTCCACCATGCGCTGCGCAATCATCTTCCGCATCCGGTCCATCTGAACAATGTCAGAAGAGCCGTTCAGGCTGGGGGCAGTGGCTTTAGCCGTGGCCGTGGCAACCTGCGGGGTGGGATTTGCGGGAGCGGTCGGCGCTCTGGTGACGGCTTCTTTGGTTGCGGCCTCAGCAGGTTCTTTACCGCGATCGAGCACGTAGGCCAGTATGTCTTTCTTGGTCACGCGGTTATCTGAGCCACTACCCGGAATAGCGTCGAGTTCAGCGCGGGAAATGCCTTCTTCCCGGGCGATATTGAGTACCAGGGGCGAATAAAATCGCCCCTCGAACGCCGGACCAGCTGCTACAGGCACCAACCCCGGTTTGCTGCTCATCGAGCTGATACTGGCCTCCAGCGCTGAAGCCGCCTGTACGGCTTCAGCTTCTTCGATATCGTTGGCGGCGGCCACATCTACACCCACTTCCTCTAAAGAAGCAAGCGGTGCCGGGTCGGTCGATGGTCCATCGGGGGTAGCTGCTTCCTGCTCCGTGTCGATCCGGGCAATGATCTGGCCAATGGGTACCACATCTCCTTCGTTTACCAGCCGTTCGGTCAGTATACCGGTGTAGGATGCGGGCACTTCAGTATCTACTTTATCGGTGGCTACTTCCAGCACCGATTCATCCATTTCAATCCGGTCACCTACCTCTTTGAGCCAGGCGATGACGGTACATTCCATTATACTTTCGCCCATTTTGGGCATAATCATGTCGATGAGAGCCATGTGAGAAAAATGTACGATGGACGAATTACGATGGACGATTTATTGCTGTCGCGTCAGCTTGTACCTAAGCAGATTGACGCGACAGCAATAAATCGTCCATCGTAATTCGTCCATCGTACATCAGATTAGTTGTTCACGAAGTAGATTTAGTACGTACGTTGTGGTGAGCGTAATGTTTTGCTCGCGGTACTGGCCCAGTTTCAAATGTTTTGTCACGGTGCCGCTGTCGGTGGCAACGGCAATCCAGATGGTGCCAACGGGTTTATCGGGCGTGCCGCCATCGGGGCCGGCAATACCACTGGTGGCAATGCCCACGTCGGTGCCGAGCATGATCCGTACGCCTTCGGCCATTTCGCTCACCGTTGGTTCACTCACCGCCCCAAACTCATCCAGCGTGCCGGGGTTCACCCCCAGGGCAATGATTTTCACCTCGTTGCTATAGCTCACCACCCCACCGGCAAACACCGCCGAAACGCCCGGCACTTTGGTGAGGGTAGCGGCCACCTGCCCGCCCGTGCAGCTTTCGGCAACGCCCAGCATCAGGTTCTTTTCGTTCAGCAGCCGAATCACCACCGTTTCAATCTCATCGTTGTCGTAGCCGTACACATGCTTCCCGATCAGCGGCATCACCTTCGCCACCTGCTCGTCGAGTTCGCGGCCAAGCTGATCGTTATCACTGCCCGTAGCGGTGAGCCGAAGTTTAACCTGACCAAAACTGGGCAGATAGGCCAGGCGGATATGCGGAGGAAGCGCATCTTCCCAGGCCTCGATCCGCTCGGCCAGAAATGATTCGCCGATGCCGATGGTGCGCATCATTTTGTGCCGAATGACCGGCATCTCGAAACGCTCTTTCAGCCGGGGCAAAATCCGGTGCGTCATCAGGCTTTTCATCTCGAAGGGCACGCCCGGCAGGGAGATATAGACCGTATTGTCCTGGTCGAACCACATACCGGGGGCGGTGCCCCAATCATTCTGAACGTATTGTGCGTTTTGGGGCAGATCGGCCTGTTGGCGGTTGAGGTCCGTCATTTCGCGGCCGCGCTTCTCAAAGAACGTCGTGACCAGATCCAGCGCCGTTTCATTGCGTACCATGCCCACCCCGAAAAAGGCACAGAGTGTTTTTTTGGTGATATCGTCTTTGGTTGGTCCCAGCCCACCGGTGATAATGACCACATCGGCGCGGGCAGCGGCTTCGGTCAGGGCAGCCAGAATAACGTCGGCTTCATCGCCAACTGATGTCTTCCGAACGGTACGTATGCCAAGGCTGGTTAGTTCTGTACTGATCCACTGGGTATTGGTGTCGACAATCTGACCGAATAAAATTTCGTCGCCAATCGTAATCACTTCGGCTCGGATGGTTGTTGGCATAGTAGTTAATGGATAATGTACCGCAGCGGTTCGCGTCCGGCGGCGGATGGCAATGAATAATGAACAACAGAGATGAGTGAACAGCCAGCCGACGTCTGATTGAGTGCCTGGGGGTCAGCAAAATTTTACCCGCTGCATTTTACATTACTCATTTTCCTTTGTCAAAAGTACGTTAAAACAACCTATTGAGATGAAACCAATTCGTGTATGGGCCGTGGGCCTCTCGCTCTTGCTCACCGGGGCCGTTCAGGCTCAGGACACTACAACGGGCAAGCCCGGCACCACCCGTCCCACCAGCCCGTTTGGGAAATTGGGTGGTTTTCTGGAGAAAGTCATTCAGCCCGCCGGTTCAGGTGGCTCGCTTACATCGGCCGATATTGCTTCGGGTCTGAAAGAGGCCCTCCGGGTGGGTATCGATAAAGGCGCTACCCAGGCCTCGGCCGTAGACGGCTATTATAAAAACAACCTCATCAAGATTCTGTTTCCGCCCGAGGCACAACGCGTCGAGTCGCGGCTCCGGCAGCTGGGTTTTGGGCCCCAGGTCGATCGGTTTATCGTAGCCCTCAACCGGTCGGCCGAAGATGCCGCCAAGAAGGCCAAGCCCGTCTTTTTCAAGGCCATTACGCAAATGTCTATTCAGGATGCCGTTGGTATTCTGCGGGGTGGGCAGGATGCGGCAACGCAATACCTGCGCCGCACCACTGGGCAACAGCTGGTGAATGAGTTTACGCCGATCATCGACAGTACGCTGAATCAGAACAATGCAACCCGTTACTACACCTCGCTGGCATCGACCTACAACCGCCTTCCGCTGGTAAAGCCCGTCAACGCCAACCTGACCGAATACGCCACCAACAAGGCCGTCGACGGGCTGTTTCTGCTGGTCGCTGCCGAGGAAAGACGCATCCGCGAAGATCCCGTTGCCCGGGTTTCAGATATACTGCGGCGGGTATTTGGGAGTAAATAAATAGCTGAACGGGGTTTAATACAGCGGCGGACGTCGTTGGATTAAACCCCGTTCGCTTTGCGCTTCTCTTTGCTTCTTTGCGGTTACTCAAGAATGAACCTTCAATCCGTTTTCAACGAAACAGCCACCGAGGCCGAACGGCAATGGCTGAACACCAAACTGGCAGCACCGACTCCGGCTAAACTAGCGGCATTCGTGGCCGTGCCCCGCTTTGTGGGCCGTCGGCCAGTACCCGGAATGCCGCCCAACGGAATGCTGCCCAACGGAGTGCCGTCCAACGGAGTGCCGTCCAACTGGACCCTGGATCAGCTGGCCCGCGTACTGCTGTTAACCTCGCTCCCACCTGAGCCGGAAGCTAATTACATTCAGGCGATTCAGACGCTTTTCGATACCGCCGAGTTACAGGAATTAGTGGCGCTTTATTCAGCGTTGCCCCTGCTGAAGTACCCCGACCGCTGGCTGTTTCAGGCTACCGAAGCGGTTCGTTCCAACATGGGTCCGGTGTTCGACGCCATTGCGTTTGGCAACACGTACCCAGCCGATTACTTTCCTGAAGCGGCCTGGAATCAGTTGGTGTTGAAATGCATTTTTAACGATAAGCCCATTAACCGAATCACCGGACTAGCTGAGCGGGCCAACCAGACGCTGGCCAATGACCTGTCGAATTTTGCCCACGAACGATGGGCCGCCGGCCGGACCGTACCCGCCGAAGTCTGGCAATTGATTCCACGGTTCATGAACGAAACGCTGCTGGTCGACGTAAAAAAGCTGGCCCAATCACCTGACGAGCGCGACCGCCACGCCGCCCGGCAGGTTTGCCTGGAAACAGCCTATGAACCGGCAAAAACATTGATTACGTAATAAATACTTTTGTTTCAGCGTAGCCCCCCGCCGGAATGCCGGACCACCTAAAGGGAGCCTGCTGGCGCATTGGTATCGCCTTCGCAAAGCTATTGATGCGTTAGCAGGCTCCCTTTAGGTGGTCCGGCATTCCGGCGGGGGGCTACGCTGAAACAAAACATCCCCTCTCTCCCATGAACCCTTCTCACGCTGAAGACGATCAGGCTGCTCCCTCTGGCGCACCCGTGGCCAAAACCCCCTTCGATTACCCGGCCTATATTCAGGGTATGCGTTTTTTCGATCCGCATATCCACATGACGTCGCGCACCACCGACGATTACCAGGCCATGGCCGATGCGGGCATTGTGGCCCTGATTGAACCGGCTTTCTGGCTGGGGCAACCCCGCACCGGTCTGGCAACCTTTAAGGATTATTACAGCAGTCTGGTAGGTTGGGAACGCTTCCGGTCGTCGCAGTTTGGCATCAAACATTACTGCACCATCGGCCTGAATTCGCGGGAAGCCAACAACGTACCGCTGGCCGAGGAAGTGATGGAAATCCTGCCGCTCTTTGTGTATAAAGAAGGCGTGGTTGGCATTGGTGAGATCGGGTTCGACGACCAGACGGCGGCCGAAGACCGGTTCTACCGGGCTCAGTTAGAACTGGCCAAAGAAGCCAACCTGCCGGTGCAGATTCACACGCCGCACCGGAATAAGAAGGAAGGTACCGAACGCAGCATGGCCATTGCCCTCGAACATGGCCTCGACCCCGGCATGGTGATCGTGGATCATAATAATGAAGAGACCGTGAAGTCGGTGCTCGACAAGGGCTTCTGGGCGGCGTTTACCATTTACCCGTTCACCAAAATGGGCAACGAACGCATGGTGGAGGTGGTACGGCAATACGGCCCCGAACGCATTATGGTCAATTCAGCCGCCGACTGGGGCATCAGTGATCCGCTGGCCGTGCCAAAAACCGCCGCCCTGATGGTGATGCGCGGCATTCCCGTCGAGCATATCCGGCAGGTTACTTACCAGAACGCCATCGACGCCTTTGCGCAAAGTGGTCAGATCAACACCGCCGATTTTGCCGACGGACTGACCATCGATCAAAGTCAGAAATTCAACGGGAACACCATTCTGCGGGGTGGTCAGCAGCCGAGATTAGACAAAAACTCGGTAGTGATTAACTAAATCAACGGGTGAAATCTTATTTGCAATTGATGCGTCCGGCGAATCTGGTTACGGCGGTGGCTGATGTGCTGGCCGGTATTGCGCTGGCGATGCTGGCGGGCGTGGCTTCGCCGCTGTCGACCGGCCAACCCATCTGGCTGTTGCTGGTATCGACCGTTGGTTTGTATGGCGGTGGGGTGGTACTGAACGACGTATTCGACGCCGAGCTCGACGCTATAGAGCGGCCTGAGCGGGCTATCCCCAGCGGACGGGTCACCCGGCAACAAGCCTCTGTGCTGGGCATTGGCCTACTGGCGGTGGGCATCGGGTTAGCTTTCTTATACAGCCCCGCCACCGGTGGAGTAGCCGCCCTGATTGCGGGCCTCGCCGTTTTCTACGACCGGTTCGGCAAACACATGGCCTGGTTCGGGCCAGTCAACATGGGGCTTTGTCGGGGGTTCAACCTGTTGCTGGGTGTGGGCGCGGCGGGCACGGCTGCCGTTCAGTCGCTGTGGTGGCTGGCTGTTGTTCCGGTCATTTACATTGCGGCTATCACCATGATTAGCCGCGACGAGGTACATGGCGGAAAACGGATGACGCTCTACGCCGCCGCCGGCCTGTACCTGCTGGTTAGCGGGGCGCAGTTGGTTATGGCCCAGCGGGCCCAAACAGTGCCCCTGACCATCGGTTTCGTGCTGTTGCATCTGTTTCTGATTGGCCGACCACTCATCAGGGCGATTCAGAACCCGATTGGCCCAAACATTGGCGGGGCCGTAAAGGCGGGCGTTCTGTCGCTGATTGTGATGAATGCCGCCTGGGTCAGCGTATCGGGCAACTGGCCCCTGGCGCTGGCAACCCTGGCCCTGCTGCCCCTGTCTATCTGGCTGGCTAAAGCGTTTGCCGTCACGTAGGGGGTTCTCAATAAGAACACCCAGACAGGCCGTGCGCCCTACAGCTTGATCCTGAACAGTTTGTAGGGATAGATAACCTTGTCTTCACCGTCGTTAAACCTCGGCATTCGCTGAAGCTGGGCGGCAGTGACGTACAGATACCCGTCGGGGCCAATCCCGAAACTGTCGGGCCACAGCAGCCGGTCATCACGAACGAGGGTTTCCAGTTTATGAGCGGGCGTAACCCGGTTAATGGCTTTGTTCGGCGAATCGGTGAGGTAGATATTGCCCGCCTTATCGGCAATCATGCCGTGAGAGACGCCCGTTTCAGCCACCAACTCCACACCAGCCGCTACCTGTTCGGGCGTTAAGCCGGGGTTTGTCAGCCGATCCGTGGCAATGCGGTAGAGTTTGGTTTGGGTGATGGCCCGGTAGTAGAGATAGCGAAAATCGTGGGTAAGCGCAATGCCATTTACGTTGCTGCTGAACGGCCTGCCCACTTTGTCTTTCACTTCTTTCCCGTCGATCACCAGGGTAAAACCCGGATCAGCCAGCGTCGACTGGTGCTTCTCCAGTACCGTTCGGCTCTTGCCCGATGCCAGATCCAGCACCACAATGGCGGCACGGCGCGGGTCTGACAGATAGGCTACCTGCCGCCGCGAATCGACCTGCACGTCGTTGAGGGCGGTTTGCTCACGGGGCAAATCGGCGAACCGGTACACCCGCTCCACCTTGTTCGTTTTCAGATTGATCTTCACCAGCTTAATGCCAGTGACAAACTGCGGGTACCCATCGGGACTGGCCGGGTCAAGCACCCAAAGCGTATTTGTCTGATCGACGAAGAGTGCCTGAACGTTCATAAACCGGTCTTGCGGCCTCAGCGAGTCCCACTGATTCCATTCAACATCAGGGTAGGGTCGGCGCTGCCCATCAACGATCTCCGCCAGACCATACTGGTACTCCTTCCGCTTCGGAAACGTCACAAAAATACGCCCCGGCGTGGATGCGCCCGGCGCATCCACGCCGGGGCGGCCTCCCGTCGGCGAATCCTGCGATACCGCCAGACCAATCGGCTGGTACCGGCCAAACTGGGCCACTTCGATCAGTTTAGGGTCAGTCTGCGCATTGGCTGTAAGGCCGGATACGCTGGTTGAGAGGAGCAGAAGTAGTCTTTTCATAGCATAATCGGACAAGGTGAATAAGGCCTGGGGTCAGCAATCCAGCCCAGATCGCTTATCTACTCTGTTTTTGTAGCCGCTCATCAAACTCATGCGCGAACACATCGACGACCTTCACCTGACCTATAAGTGGGTGCAAGGGGTTGATCAGCACATTACGCGAGGGTGAGTTTTTTGAGATGATCGACGGGATTGAAAAGGCCAGGGCTGGATAAGCAGGCACCAGTTTGGGTAGTAAAAATAAGGGCAAACTATCGGGGTACTTAAGCTGGTCCCAGCCTGTGGGCAAATCGGACGGGTTCAGTGCCTCAACCGCATCGGGCAGTTCGATGCATATCCGAATAAACGGAGGAAGATCACGGATGGGCGTGCCGTCTAAATGCACCAGTGTTTCCAGCAAGGCCAGTTCTGGTGTCGTTGAGGTGTACAACAAGGGAACACCGATTGGATTCCAGCGTCCGCCATTCAACCTTGCCCCTTCGCCTGTTAATACGGTGTCGAGAAACTGTTTCTTCTGAATGCGATAGACCAGCGGCATCTGCTAACTGTAAACGCCGTACTCGATCCGCCCCAGGATCTGGTCGACCACCTGAAACCCTGTTGCGGTATCCAGCATCTGCAACGGCGACTGACTGTCCAGAATCTCCAGCGGTCGGCGCAGCCAGCGGTTAAACTTACCCTGGTCTTCGAACACCCGTAGCCCATGAGCCGCCAGTGCATCGAGCAGTAACAGCCGTTCAGACTCTACCTTGTTTAAGGAACCGCTGACGAGGCGACGAGCCATTGTCCGTTCATTCATGGATAGCAACGTAGCCAGTTCCCGAATGGTGAGCTCCAGCTGCGTAGCCAGTCGCCGGACTTCAGCATGACCCATACCCGAACGCGATTGGGCAATCAGGTCGAACGGACTGGTTCGTTCAGGCAGTACCCGCACCAACGCGTCGGCCGATAACTGCCGCAACTGTCCCGAAGGTGTATCGCCTGGTTGCGTTTTGTGAACGTCCTTACTCATAGATACCAACAATCTGTCAGCAATAGTACTGACATTTTACATATTGTGAACAGGGTCATTGAGGAAAAAGTTTGTGAGCCATTGCGCACCATCGGGAGAAGCTAAAACCCCGCTTTCCGATGCATCGAAAAAGCGGGGGTTCCCTTACTGGCCAAGTTACCTGACGGCTAGTATCTTACCTGTTACCTGTACTTGTTCAGACTGGTTTGTCCTGTGCGGGTTCTCCCACCTGACAGGGATTAGCAGCTGTAAACGTGCAAAGTGTAGCTACGTAGTCTTTGCTGCCGTCCGTGACCCAGGCGTCTAACTGGGCGGGGTCTTTCAACTGCTGCCCGCGGAACCGGGGCACCACTAGGTAGCCACAGGTCATATCGGTCAGGGCCGACATATCGCTCCATAGCTTTTCAATCTGCGCCACGGGGTAAATATCCTCCTGCCCATGCCCCCAGCGGTATTTCACGTCTTTGATGGTGACGTAACTGGGAATCCGATGCGCCACACTGCGTACGGCTTTGGCCAGCTGCGCCTCGTCGCCGGTTTGCAAGGCCTCGCGGGTTAAGCCGAACAGTTGCAGCAACGGATCAACCTGAATCCAGGTCGTGTTGGAGTTGTAATAGCTCAGGTTCAGTTCGTCTTCTTCGCGGGGTTGGGCCAGCCCTTCCAGCAGACGAACGTGGCCGTTTACCCGCGCCAGTCCGCCCCCTCTATCCTCGATCCGGCGGGGAACCACTTCAAAGGTGAGCGCATTGCCTGACTCAAGGTGGTGGCCCAACGCGGCCGGATCGACATCAGCACCGAGGGTATCGATATTATGCAGCATCAGGGTCTCTACCTGCGGGTGTTCGGCGAGCAGTTTGGCCAGAACGCCGTTGCGCAATAGGTTAGACACCTCGTACCAGTGACCCAGGGGCGAAAACCGCTGCGCCGCCAGGTTATCGACATAGTCAGTGCCTTCGCCTTTCGATTTAGCCCAGCCAATCATCGTCTGGCGCACAGCATCGCGCACCTTTTGTTTGTTCTCGTCCAGCGTTTCCTGCGGCATCTCTTCCCACATAAACCGCAGGTCCCGTTCCATCGGCACAAACCGCTGCCCAATGGAACGGCCCGGCGACAGGTACGTTGCTCCCGGATACCCGAAATTGCCGGTTTGCGCCAGCTTTTTCCGGATGGGCTCATGCGTCATGTAGCTGGTGGCTACCAGGTGTGGAATGGCGGTGCCGTACGTCTCGGCCAGTTTCCGCGTTTTTGCCAGGTGTATTTCCAGAAAGCTCCGATGCACCCCGTCCAGTTCGACAAACGGGTTGATGGTTTTGATCACGCCCGCCCCTTTCGTCCAGCGGCTACCGACCCCGGCCCCCAGGCTCAGCACCGCTACCTTGCCCAATCGGATAGCTTTTTCACCTGCCTGAACAGATGACGCTACCGTATCGAGCTGGATAAGATCGCCCGGCTGCACATCCTCAATCGTGGTGTCGGCGGGCAGACGATTGCGCGACAGACCGATGCGGCCTTTTTGCAGCTCCTCCCGGATCTCTTCGTGCTGGATGTAGTCGAAGCCGTTTTCTTTTTTGATCCGTTCCGCCTTTTCGTTTTCAACGCTCCGGTTCCCCTGCGAGGCCGGGTCCGATACGTTGAAGAGATTGCTGATGATGGTCCGCAGCAACGGGTAGGCCTGATTGTTCTGTTCGCAGTGGGTGGTGAAGAAATCGATTTCGGCCCGGCGGACGTACGGAATCGTCGTGGGGTCTTTCCGGACCAGTTCCGATACATGAATCCCGTAATAGGCCTCCGGCATCAGCGCGTCGTTGCCTTCGTGCAGGCTGGCCCAGGTGCCCCTGGGGTTAATACTCCAGTTATACACCACCGGCTCCATGGCGAAGGGCAGCGAGTCGGACAACTCGTTTTTTGTCTTGCGCAGAATGTCCAGCACCTGCATTTTGTAGTCCTCATACTGCGCCGGGTTGACGAACATGCCCATGCCCCCACCCGACATGCCGCCGAGCATCAGGAAACCGTAATAGTCGGCCCCGAACTGTTTTTTGGCTTTGGCAATAATCTGCTCGGTGAAGTAGGTCGAGGCCCAGGGGATGATCGTCTTGATGGGTCCCTCCCAGTTACGGGCCGTATTCGTCCCCAGCTTCTGAATGTCGCCTTCCTTGATGGCCCCCAGAATGTTGTCGAAAATCTGGTTCGTCTGCTGACGGGCCGCCCATTCTTTATCGCCCCGGAGCAGGTATTTCTCGGTGACCATTTCCAGAATCGGCCCGACGTTCGACGCCATACCGCCGTGCATGAGCACCAGCGAGTTCATGATCTTCTCCTGAATGTCGGGGTGTACATCGTTGCCCTGCAACACGCGGTGGCGGGGCAGCAACGTACCCCGGCTGATGCCGTACTCAGGATCACCTTCCTGGGCAAACGTACCCTGAATGGCTTTAATCCCCGGCCACACCCCGCCAGAGTCCTGCCAGCCGCCACCCGACCCGCCGATCCACTCGCCCAAGATGGCGCGAGAAGCCACCAGTCGGCGTTCGCTTTCTTCAAGCCCGCCTTCCAGACTTCGGGTTTGGCCCGTGGCCCGCATCAGCAGGCTGATAATGGACCCCAGCAGATTGGTCGACACGGCAAAGCGGGAGCCTTTGGGAATATCGTTCACTTTCGTGACCAGCTCGACACCCATGCCCGGTGCAACGATGCGGGCCAGAATCTCGGCCAGGGACTGGTTGGTACCTTCAAATGATGGTGGAATCAGGCCCGACGCAATCACGCCCGCCTTCACCAGGCTCAGGTAGTCGTTCCCGAAGTTGAACAGATCGGCCAGGTCATGAATATCCTTGGTGGTGTTGAGGTCAACGCTGGTCAGGCGCAGCACCGGCTCCGAAATAACCCGGACAAAGCACTCCAGGGGTGGACGAATGTCTTTGTCACGCCCGAAAACGCCCAGATCGATGGAAATATTGACCACGCGGGCCCCTTCAGGGTAATCCATGCCCAGAAAGAAAATATCCGACCAGCCGCTATGGGTCAGGTCCATCCGCACGGACGTTTGCTCGTGCAGGATGGGGTAAAACAGCGAGTTATCGGGGCGTTGCAGCAGTTTTGGCTGAATGCGAATGGGGTGTTCGGCCTGGTGCCCCACGCGGAACATCCACTGGTTGCCTTTGCTGGAGCGAACGCTTTTCCGAACCTGATCGGCCAGAATCTGGAACGACAATTGATGGTAGCTATCGGCCAGGGCACTGAACAGCGTAGCACTGGGGCCGTGTTTGTCCATATCGTGCAGGAACCGGACAATAGCCTGCTCGAACCGGCGGGCCAGCAAATCCTCGAAACCAGCATAGGGTATTTTGCCAATAACCGGTATGTCGGGCGCGTCCATCAGCGAGAAGCGAAACCCGGCGTATAGGAACAGGATGGCCCTTACTTTATCATACAGGTTCGGCGTCGACTTTCGGAAATCATCCAGTTCACGCAGGGCCGTCAACAGCTCCCTGCTGGATAGTGGGCGGCTAAGGTCAAAGAAGGATCGGTTACGAACAGCGGGATCAGCCGACGTAATCGTTTGGATAAATCTATTCATCGTGTGAGCAATGCCCCCCGCCCTAAAGGGGGCCTGCTGGCGCATAAGTAACTACGCCAGCAATAAGGTTGCGCCAGCAGGCCCCCTTTAGGGCGGGGGGCGTTACCGACGGGAGATCTAATTAGTTACAGCAGCTGCGCCTTTCGTGTGTTTGCCTCTGCCAGTAGCTCGACCATCGACGTCAGCGTTTCGTCATGCGCTACCCCCGCCAGGCCCAGGGCCATTTGCGCCCGCAACAGGCCATTTCGTCCGCTCAGATCGTAGCGGTTTCCTTTCATTTCCAGCGCCAGGTACGTTTCGCTTTGGGCCAGTTCCAGTAGCGTGGGCGTTAGCATGATGTTTGTTTCCCCCTGCCCCATCTGCTTCCCCAGAATATCGAAAACCGTCGGCGTAAACACGTGCATGCCGAAGAAACAGAGGTAATAACCCACCCGCAAACCGGGTGTTTGCAGTTCAAGCTCGGCCACGCTCAGCGATGGTTTTTCGATGATCTTCTCAATCTGATACACCCCGTTCTTGTTGGGCACATGCTTGCCCGTCAGGGTACCATACCGGCCTATCTGGTGTTCAATGGTGGGGTTAACGGCAGATACGGAGCAGTTTTGCTCCGTAGCCAGTTCGATCAGCTGCGCCGCGCACCGTTTGCCGATCAGGTTAGAGACGTACAGGTAATCGCCCAGCAGCAGCAGAAACGGCTCATTGTTGACAAACGCTTTGGCGCAGTAAACGGCATGTCCGTAGCCAAGCGGCTCAGACTGCTCGGTGAACTGAACCCGGCTGATGAGGGTATCAATTTTTTCGGCTTCCTCCCGCGCCCAGTCCACGCTTTTGAAGGATTTAACCAGGTTATCGCGCAGCGAGGTGAAGGCATTGATGTAGCGTTCGCCATCACCGGGGGCGCACACCACGCAGATTTCTTCAATACCACTCAGGAACGCCTCTTCGGCAATGGCCTGTAGCACGGGTTTGTGTAGCCCGTCGATATCGATAACCGGCAGCATGGCCTTCTGAATGGTATCGGCTACGGGGTACAATCGCTCGCCACGGGCAGCGGCGGTAATGACAGCTTTTCTAATTTTCATCGGAAAAATTTTGCCAAAGATTGTTCGACGGGCTATGTTTTCCTAACCAATTTATCAGTTGAGGCATTTATTGAACGTGTAGCTGTTGGGCACGTACCTGCCGGAGCGATCCGTATTCCAATGAAGGGGCATAAGTTCGTACAGATGGGGTGCCGTAAAAGGAGAAACGACCCGGTTTTAGCCTTCTTGCCAGCCAATTTTATATATTTGGGAAACAACCTGCTCATCCATGAACGCGATTAGAATCAACGTAAACAAGCAGATGGACGGCTATTCGTTCAGCATTACACCCTCTATTCGCGAGGCCATCAGAATGCAGTTTCCAAATGCCCACCCGGCTAATTCGATCTTCGTTGGCTATGATACGCGTAGCGATTTTGAAAGCTACATTGGCAAACTGGAGCAGTATATCTACCCCGCCCTGTTAGGAATGGACAATGATAACGATTTGAAGCGGCTGGACGAGGTTCAGTTCGTTGATAACCAGACCGGTACGATTTTGCATAAACTGATGCTCCGTGACGAAAAGGTTTAATCAGTATGTAGGCAAAGCGGGGCATTTAGCCATGATGGCGGAGTTTCTGATGTTAGGCTGGAACGTCGCGATTCCTGAGGTAGACATTGGGGATGATATTTTCGTCGTACAGGATGACAACGGCACCCTGCGGCGAGTGCAGGTAAAAACATCGATCGCTACCGTTCGGAAAGCTGGCTACAGCGGACAATTCACCGTGTCGGTTCGGAACCTTCGTAACATCACCAACATCCTGGTACACTACGTCTTCATCGTCAGGCATGGCAACGAGTGGTCTAAGCCGATCATTATACGGCAAGATTATCTGCTTGACCATTTCGAAAACAAGCAGGTGGGTGCTAAAGCGAATGGTACAATTACCTTCTACTTTTCGTATATCGATGGCAAGGTCAATTGGTCAGGAGAGGACTTCTCCAGGTACGTAAGCGACTTCACTGACTTTCCTCAACTTCAACATTGACCTGTTCGTAGGCTCTTCATTTGTAACCCAGGTTAAGCGCCTGTGCCTGTTTACATTGGCTTTGTTGCCTGGCTCTCTAAAGACTCATTTGGATCGCGTAGCGACCAAATGGTTGTCGCTTGTAAAGCGTGAATGAGTGTTTGGCGTGCCGCAGGTACGCCACCATGAATGGGTATTCTGTCGCGTAACTCGTTGTGCTGATGAACGCTACACTGATTTCACCGGTTCGGGGGCATCCTTGAAATGCCCGTACTTGTTGAGCAGCTTTCCTACGCGGTAGACGGCGGGCATAATTACCTTCCTGACGAACCGGGGAATTTCCAGCATGTCGTACTCGCTCGAATACCGGGTCAGTAGATAGGCCGCGTCGAAGGCTTCCGGCTGGGGCTTACCCGATTTTTTCTGGGCCTCATAAATCGACGAGAGGAAGAATACAATGGTATTAGCGGGCTTGAGCCAGCCGCTGCACTGAAGCGGTTCGGTACCGGCGTTCCAGAACCGATGAGCAACACCACGTTTAAACACGACCGACTCACCAGCACCGGCATATTGCGCTGTCTGTCCCTGAATCTGGTAGCCGATTTTGCCCTTTACCACCGTAAGCCTTCATCCTGCAACCAATGTATGTGCATGGGTGGGCCACTGCCGGGCGCGACAAAATTTTCGCAGATAAGCCGATCGCCGTCTGATTCCTGGACAATTCTCTGAAAGATCAGCGTTTCACCGTGGCCGTTCTCGATGGTGTGGGGGTAAGTGGTGTTCATCGTTTGTGTTGTTTTGACCTGTGTTGTTTACGATGACAAAACTGGCGATCGGCCAACTCTGCCGAAACACAAAGCCTGATGAAACGTAAGAAGCCGCTCATAAAGCAGCTTATTTGGGCACCTATCCGTCTGCCAGTCAGCCTACTGGAAACAAGCCACATACCGTCTACATTTGCAACCATGCCAGACAGAAATCTTTATATCATTGCGGGTTGCAACGGAGCCGGGAAAACGACGGCATCCTTTACCATTCTGCCGGAGGTAATTAACTGTAAGGAGTTTGTCAATGCCGATGAGATCGCTAAAGGGCTCTCACCATTCCAGCCCGAAACGGTAGCGTTTGAAGCCGGGCGGATCATGTTGAACCGAATCAATGTCTTGTTGGCGGATAATCAGAGTTTTGCTTTTGAAACGACCTTATCAACCCGCAGTTATAAAAACAAGGTGCTCGATGCCCAGCAGAAAGGCTATACGGTCACGTTACTTTTCTTCTGGCTTCAGACGGTTGAGCTGGCGAAAGAACGGGTCAAAAGCAGAGTAGCGGAAGGCGGACACAACATAGAACCAGCTATTATCGAACGCCGTTACGTTAAAGGCATTCACAACCTGTTTACCATTTATCTGCCAATTGTCGATGGATGTATGATCTTTGATAACTCGGCTGGCAACCCCCTACTTTTAGCCCGCAAAACCATTGATGGGCAACTAAGCATACTAGATGGAATCAGGTTTAACGAACTCAGGAAATACCATGACCACAGTTGACAAACAGATAGAACTTTTCGACAAGATTGTAGCCGGCATGGATAAGGTCTATGAGCGGCTGATTGCCTTCAAGAAGCAGAAAAACTCCGAACTGGTGATCATTCGGGACAACAGGATCGTGAAGATCAAACCCGGCGAGTAAGAGTAAAGCCCTGCATGATACCAATGTCTCCGGTATCATGCAGGGCTTTTTATTTATCCACTGCGCGGACTACTACAGCAGCTTATCCGGCGTGATGGGTAATTCGCGGACGCGTTTACCGGTGGCGTTGAAGACGGCGTTGGCTACGGCAGCCGCCACGCCGACGATGCCTACTTCGCCAATGCCTTTTACACCCAGTTTGTTGGCCCGCTGATCGTCTTCTTTGATAAAAATAGCGTCCAGCGCGCCAATGTCGAGGTTAGACGGTACGTGGTAGTCGGCGAAGGAGCGGGTGACGAAATTACCCCAGCGCGGATCGACCACGGATTCTTCGGTCAGGGCCATGCCAATACCCCACACATTGCCGCCGATGATCTGCGACCGCGCCGTTTTGGGGTTCAGAATGGTGCCCGCCCCGGTCACCGCCAGAAACCGGTTTACCCGAACCATGCCCGTAAATCGATTCACGGCTACTTCGGCAAAATTGGCGTTGAAACTATG
The DNA here is from genome assembly GCA_963750355.1 of uncultured Cytophagales bacterium. Classification (GTDB taxonomy): domain Bacteria; phylum Bacteroidota; class Bacteroidia; order Cytophagales; family Spirosomataceae; genus Fibrella. The sequence goes on from CAVVQL010000009.1 coordinate 52,985, forward strand.
CGCCGAATAGGCCTCGGCACTTTCCAGTGGTTTGGCATCGATGCGGGTTTGAAAATCGGTCAATTTCTCAGACAGCATCAGTTGCGAGGCGGTTGGTCGGGCAAAAAACTGCTTGCCGGATCGGGCGAGCAACTCGTCGGTGATTTTCTGGCAGGCATCGTTCACGGCATTGGCGTAACTGGCGGCCCCCACCGAACCCACTGCCCCGGCGGCGGGCGGCAGAGTCAGAGTCGCCAATCGTTACCTTGACGTTACGGATGGGCAGGTCCAGCGCATCGGCCGCCGTTTGTGTCAGGATAGTGTACGTGCCGGTTCCCAGATCGGCAGCGGCCAGTTCAACGGTGGCCATGATGTCGTTGCCGGTCCGCTTCAGCTTCACAATCGCCGACGTAGGCCGTTGGTGGGCCGGGTACGTTCCGCAGGCGACCCCATAGCCAATCAGGTAATTTCCCTGCTGGTTCTGGCCCGGTTCCGGCTTGCGCTTTTCCCAGCCAAAAGCTTTGGCACCCGCCTGTAAGCATTGTACCGTTGTGCGCGACGACCAGGGCTTGCCATTGGACGGGTCACGTTCGGGTTCGTTTTTAATGCGTAGCTCAATCGGGTCCATCTTCAGCGCATAGGCCAGCTCGTCCATCGCCGATTCGAGGGCAAAGCTCCCGGTCGATTTGCCGGGCCCACGCGTGTAGGTGGGCAAAATCAGGTTCATCGGCACCGCCCGGTAGGTAATCAGCGAGTTGGGCACGTCGTACATGATTTTCGAGCAATCACCACAGGGCTCGATAAACTCATTCTTGATGGCCCCGTGCGTCGTGATTTCGTGCGCCAGCGCCGTCAGTTTACCGTCTTTGGTAGCAGCCAGGCTCACTTTCTGCAAATTCCGCTGCCGCATACCCACCGAATTAACCATCTGCTGGCGGGTCAGGGCCAGCTTTACCGGTCGGCCCACCTGCTTGGCGGCCACCGCCGCCAGCACCAGATTGGCCCACTGACCACCTTTCGAGCCAAAGCCGCCCCCAATGTAGGGCGTAATGATCCGTACCTGATCGGTTTTGATGTTCAGGGTGTTGGCCGCTGCGCTTTGCGCTCCGTTCACAATCTGCGAGCTGTTGTACAGGGTCACGTGGTCGCCGTTCCACTCGGCAATGGTGGCGTGGGGTTCCAGCGGATGGTGATGCTCGATGGGTGTTTCATACACGGCCTCCACCTTGTAGGCGGCATCACGGATGGCGGCTTTCGCGTCGCCCCGGATGGCATCGGCTTTGTCTTTATCCTTCGGCGGTACGGCGTCTTTGGCCAGCTTCTCGAAATCGACTTTCGGCTCCCGCTTGTCGTAGGTAACGCTGATTAGATGCGTAGCATAACGGGCCTGCTCGAAGGTTTCGGCCACCACCAGACCGATATGCTGCCCGTAAAACTCGATTTCGGGACTTTGCAGCAGCGCACCGCCGCGAATACCACCGTTCACGTTGAGCTTCGGGGCATTGGTGTGGGTGATAACAGCCAGTACACCGGGCGCTTTTTCAGCGGCGGCCGTGTCGATGCTTCGGATCTTCCGGCGGCAATGGTGCTTTTGAAAATAACAGCGTAGGCAAGGTTCTTAACCGGATAATCCGTCGAATAGGTTGCTTTTCCCGTCACCTTGGCAATCCCGTCGATGCGACTGATAGGCGTGCCGGTTAGTTTTTTGTTGTCTTGCATAAGTTTAGTGACGTTAACCTCAGGCTTTACCTCCATTCATGGCCATCTGCAACGCCAGCACAATGCTTCGGTTGCCCAGCTCTACCTTAAACTTGTTATGTTCCAGCGGCTTGGCCTTCGCCATTTCGGCCTCGGCGGCCAGTTTGAAATTGGCTTCGGTGGCTTCTTTGCCAACCAGCAACTGCTCGGCGGTTAACGCCCGCCAGGGCTTGTGGGCCACCCCACCCATCGCAATTCTGGCCTGCACGATCGTGTTGCCCTTCATTTCCAGCGCCGCCCCTACCGACAACAGCGCAAAAGCGTAGGAGGCCCGATCGCGTACTTTCAGGTAGTACGACCGATCAGCAAACTTGTTCGGCGGCAGGTCAATGGCCGTGATCAGTTCACCATGCGCGAGATTGGTATCGATTTCAGGAGTGTCGCCGGGGAGCCGGTGGAAGTCGGCAAACGGGATGGTCCGTTCCTGCCCGCTGGCATTCCTGACCCTGACCACGGCATCCAGCGCCGCCAGGGCAATGGCCATATCGGAGGGGTACACCGCCACGCATTTTTCAGACCAGCCAAATATGGCGTGCATCCGGTTGATGCCCTCCAGCGCACCACAGCCTGAGCCCGGCTCGCGTTTGTTGCAGGGCATCGCCACTTCGTAAAAGTACGGACAGCGGGTACGTTGCAGCAGGTTGCCGCCATTGGTCGCCATGTTCCTGATCTGCCCCGAGGCACCCGCCAGAATAGCCTGCGTCAGCAAGGGGTAGTTTTGGCGGATCAGCGGATGGTTGGCGGCCTCGGTGTTTTTGCCCAGCCCACCCAGCGAAATACCACCTTTGTTGGCCCCGGTGGCAATGGGCCTGATCTCGGTCAGATTCAGCGTTGTGATATCGATGATGGCACTGGGCCGCTCAACGTCTTCCTTCATCAGGTCGAGCAGGTTAGTGCCGCCCGCGAGGAATTTTGCGTTCGGGTTGCCGGCCAGTTCCTTCGTCGCTGACGAAGGATCTTTGGCGCGGGTGTAGGTGAAAGGTCTCATGGGATACGGGGGATGAAGGGTTAGGCCGAAAACCGGAAATTCTGCTCGACTGGTTTTCCGCTGTGAACCTCCTGAATGGCGGCTACAATATTGGGATAGGCCCCACACCGGCATATATTCCCCGACATCCGTTCGCGAATCTCTTCGGTTGACAGTTGCACCGGAGCCGCCTTTTTACGGACGTTCTGGGTCACGTAGCTGACGTCGCCTCTTTTGGCTTCCTCCAGCAGCGCCACCGCCGAACAGATCTGGCCGGGCGTACAGAACCCACACTGAAATCCGTCATGTTTCAGAAACGCTTCCTGCACCGGATGCAGTGTATTGCGGGTGGCCAGCCCCTCGATCGTTTGCACGTTTTTTCCCTCGCAGGAAGCGGCCAACGTCAGGCAGGACAATACCCGATGCCCATCGACGATCACCGTACAGGCACCGCATTGGCCGTGGTCGCAGCCTTTCTTCGAGCCGGTCAGTTCCAGCCGTTCGCGCAGCGTATCCAGCAGGGTCATTCGCGAATCGACCAGCAGCTTCCGGGCTGTTCCGTTGACGTTGAGCGCTACGTTGACGCCGTTCTCAATCGGGGCGGCCGACAGGTCCGCTGCCGACGGGATGCTCACCGGCTTCGTGAATAGCTGCTCGGCCACGGCCGACTGGGCCGCCAGCATACCGCCACCGGCCAGGGTTATCAGTTTCAGAAAATGACGCCGGTTTACCCCCGTATCGAGAATCTCGTCCAGGTCTTCCGGCATCAGGTCTTCAAACAGCTTCTTTTCGTCCTCGGTCAGTTGAGAATTTTCGTTTTCTTCCATCGTGTCGATTGGTTGGAGAAAGTCAGGAGGTCTTCACGGCCTGAGGGGCTCTTTTGACGCCACCAGCCTACCAGGCGATAACCGTCCGTAGAGGCCTTATGTTATGAAACCTCGCCCAGCTGACAGTTGCCGAGCCTTGATGAACAGCCTGTATGCAACTTTTTCGGAGGTAGTGAAGCTGTCTCAAAATCGATTGAAAATGTCCCCAATATGAACATGTATCGGTGTATGATGAATGACCTTTGGGGCACCAAACGGGGCGTAGCTACATCGCTTTAGCAGCCTGTTCCGCTTTCCGAAAAAGCCCTCATTTCCCGTGAATGCCAACGCCCCTTAGTTACTTTTTACCAGTATGAAGAACGAGTATGGAAACTACCAGTCAACACACCGATGTCTATGCGAGCCCAAAAGACATAAATGAATCGGCCCTGAAATGCCTGCGTAAACTGGCACGCCACCACGGCAAAGTCGTTTCGCTGGTATCACTTCGCACCAAACTAACCGTACCCCACGAGGCCATTACGCTAAATGGCATGGCTAAACTGGCGGAATCGATCGGTTTTCGGGCGCATACGGTCAGTATCACGCTGGCCGAGCTACAGAAAGCCATCGCCCTGCCGTGTATCATCAAATGGAATGGGCACGGGTTTGTGGTGGTTTCGACCATCGTTCAAAACCAGCTGGCCATTGGTACCGATCAGGATTCGGTCACGGTGTCGGCCAGCGAATTCTGTAAGAACTGGCTACCGGCCGATACCAGTCTGGGCACCGTGCTGATCCTTGAACCTACTGCTGCGTTCTTCCAGGAAACCACGCCCATCGCCCAGCAAAAGCCGCAGGGGTTACGCTCGCTTTGGGACTACCTCAGCAAATACCCCCGCCTGATCTGGCAATTGACCCTGGGCATGGTGGTCGGCACTTTTCTGAAGCTGTCGATGCCCTTCCTGACCCAATCCATTGTCGATGTGGGGGTGATGAACAATAACCTCCATTTCATCTACATCTTCCTGGCCGCTCAGCTCATGTTGATGGTGGGTCGCAATTCCCTGGAGGCTATTCGGGGCTGGTTGTTGCTTTACGTCAGTTCGCGGGTGGGCATCTCGTTGCTGGCCGACCTGGTGGCCAAAGTGATGCGCCTGCCCATCAGCTATTTTAATGAGCGGGTCGTGGGCGAAGTGATGCAGCGGGTAGAAGACCAAAAACGCATCGAAACGTTTCTCTCTACCCACCTGACGACGATCGCTTTTTCAGCGGTGAATCTGGTCGTGTACACCTTTATTTTTCTGCTCTACGACCGCACGATCTTCGTCATCTTTCTAGGGGCTACCTTACTGTATCTGGCCTGGATCAAACTCTTCATGCAAAAACGCCGGGACTACGACTTTGGGCGGGCCCGCCTTGCCGAGCAGGAACAAAACAAGCTGGTGCAGTTGGTGCAGGGTATGTCGGACATAAAACTGGCCAACGCCGAACTGCTGAAACGCTGGGATTGGGAACACATTCGTACCCGGCTTTTCAAGCAAAACATGAAGCTGCTCAAAATCTCGCAGGTACAGCAGATTGGGGGCCTGTTTATCAACGACACCAAGAATCTGGTCATCACGTGTCTGTCGGCCAAAGCCGTGCTCGATGGGCACCTCTCGCTGGGTGCCATGCTGGCTGTGCAGCAGATGCTGGGGCAAACCAACAGTGCTACCGAGCAACTCTTCGCTTATTTTCAGCAGATTCAGGATGCCCGCATCAGCACGGAACGCATCAATACGGTGCATCAGCTGCCCGAAGAGGAAAGTCAGGATAGCGTGAAAACCGCTCAGCTCACGCAACACCAACCCATTGTGCTCGACGACGTCAGCTTTGCTTATCCGGGTGCCACAACGGCCACGCTCCGAAACCTGAGCCTGCTCATTCCGGCGGGTAAAACAACGGCCATTGTGGGGTCGAGTGGCAGCGGCAAAACCACCCTGCTCAAGTTACTGATGAAGCACTACGCGCCCGATACCGGCGAGGTATCGCTCGGAAAGCTCAATTTCGTCAACATGTCGGCCCCCGCCTGGCGGGGTACCTGCGGGGTGGTGATGTCGGACGGGGTTGTTTTTTCGGACACCATTTTGAGCAATATCGCGCTGGGCGATGACGACCCCGACCTGACGAAGGCACGGGCGGCGGCCAAAGTGGCCAATATTCACAAATGGGTAGAATCGACGCCGCTGGGTTTTCAGACCCCCATTGGGGGCGAATACGCCAACCTGAGTCAGGGACAGAAACAGCGCATTCTCATTGCCAGGGCCGTTTATAAAGACCCCGAATTCCTGTTTTTCGACGAGGGCACCAGTGCGCTGGACCTGCAAAATCAGCAGATCGTGCTCGACAATTTAAAGCGCTTTTTCGACGGCCGGACCGTCGTGGTGGTTGCCCACCGCCTGAGCACCATCCGCAACGCCGACCAGATTGTGGTGATCGAAGAGGGGCAGATCCTGGAAAAAGGAACGCACGAAGAGCTTATTAATCGCGGGGGGCGCTATCTGGAATTGCTTACCGCTCAGCTGGAACTGGCCGCCTGACCCTATCCCCATACAGCATCATGAAGAACTATACCGACAATCAGATGAGCGACGAACTGCTCGACGTGGTCAGCGAACCACCCACCTGGATTATGCGGGGTGGCGCGGGCGTAATAACGGGCATTTTGCTCCTGTTTCTGCTCGGAACGTGGGTGATCAAATACCCGGAGGTGCTAACCGGAACCGCCGTGGTCACCACCCGCATCCCGCCGATTCGGGTGGTTGTGCCAACGGGGGGGCGGCTGAGCAGCCTGCTGGCCAAAGACAACATGCTGGTAAAGAAAGGCACCATTCTGGCCGAAACGGAAAATACGACCCGCCTCCAGAACATCCCGGCCATTCGGCACCTGATGGCCGAAACGAGGGCTTTTTTAGCAAATCCACAGCGCACGATTGCCTTTCCGGGCACCTCGTTCAGCTGGGGCGATCTACAGAACGATTTGAATGTGATCCGCCAGAACTACCTGGACATCAAGCGGCTTCAATCCGACAACGTTCAGGCATTTCGGCTAAAAAACCGGCAGCAACGGGCCGATGAACTGCGGCAGCTGGTGGCCGTAAATGAACATCAGAAACAACTGAACGAAGAGGCCTTTCAGAATGCTGAAGAACGATTCGAGGGCGATGAAAAGCTGTATAAAGAAGGCGTATCGAGTAAATTCGACTACCTCGCCAGCAAAAACAAACGCCTGCAAACGCAACGGGAGCGCGAAGATTTTCAGAAGGAAATTCTGGGTAACCACATAAAGTTGAACGAGATCGAGCGCGACATGCAGGAGATTGGGTACGCCTATACCGAGAAGAAACGGCTCTGTTTAGACAACATCGAGCGCAGCCTTTACAACATCGACAACAACCTGCGGCACTGGCAACAGAATTACCTGATCACCGCCCCCGCCGATGGCAAGCTGGTGTTTCTGAAGAGTCTGACCGAAAACCAGTACCTGAAAGCGGCCGATACGCTCTTTGCGCTGATGCCCGCCGAAGAAACGTTTATGGCCGCCGTTGACATTCCGGTGCGGGGCATGGGGAAAGCCCGTGTCGGGCAGACAGTGATCATCAAGCTGGACGATTACCCCTATCAGGAGTTCGGTATGCTGGAAGGCAAAGTCGTTAGCCTGGAACCCTCCCTGACGCTGCACGCCTACCGGGTGATGGTCAGCTTACCAGGTGGCCTGACGAGCACTTACCACCACCCCTTCAAATTCAGATCTGAAATGGTGGGCACGGCTCAGATCGTCACGACGGACCTGCGGTTGATCGAACACGCTTTTTATGGGCTTCGAAAATTAGTGATGTAACTGCCTGTCTCGTCTCGGCCACTCAACCGCACGGCCCGAATACGGTCTATTCTTTGCCGACCCGTTGCGCTGATTCAGTCCCCCGGCGGGGTAGAACTAAACAGTTCATACCGACTACTGAGCTACAGTAACGGCCTGTTTGCCAGCGCGAGTGCGCCCAGGCCCGAGGATGTGCGGAGGAGGCCGTTCTGGCGAGTGAGTTTGCGGTTCAGCCCGGCCAGATGGGGGTATAGAGCCCGACTGGCTGGTACAATGGCAACGTACCGTACCGGGCCTTGACTATATTTAGGGTGACTAACGACCGGGTTTCGCCAATAGACGATAACAACGCCCGTTTCAGCCGGTTACAAACCACAATCACTAAACGTCAGTAGTACAGGATGAATCGCAGACACTTTGTTCAACATTCCGCGCTGGCCCTCGGCGGGGTAGCCCTGATTAATCATTCGCTGTTTGGCAACGTGGTTGCCGAGGAGCCCTACAAAATGAAAATGGTCCGCGATACGGTGGGCGTTTTTACCGAAAAGGGCGGCACCATTGCCTATCTCAAAACGCAGGACGGCTGGGTGGTGGTCGACACCGAGTTTCCCGAACAGGCGCAGCACCTGCTGGCGGCTCTGAAAAAAACGGCCGATATGCCCATCAACTTGCTGATCAATACACACCACCACGGCGATCATACCGGCGGTAATATCGTGTTCAAGGGGCTGGTGAACCATGTGGTGGCGCATGAGAATTCGCTGAAAAACCAGAAAGCCGTGGCCGAAAAGTCAAACACGGTGGATAAACAGCTTTTCCCGGATGTCACCTTCAAGGATAGCTGGAAACAGAAGGTGGGCGGCGAATCCATTCGGGCTTATTATTTCGGGCCGGCGCATACCGATGGCGATGCCCAGATCCATTTCGAGAATGCCAACGTGCTGCACATGGGCGACCTGATGAACAACCGCCGCTACCCGTTCATCGACCGCAGCGCCGGGGCCAGTATCAGCAACTGGATCACCGTGCTGGATAAAACGATGTCGACGTTCGATTCAAAAACCCTTTTCGTCTTTGGCCACGCTTTTGATCCCGAAAAGATCACGGGCAACAAAGACGACATCCGGGCCTTTAAGGATTACCTGGAAAAGCTGATGGTGTTTGTCGGCAACGAAATCAAGGCCGGCAAAAGCAAAGACGATATCCTGAAAGCAACGGTTATTCCGGGGGTAACCGAATGGCAGGGCGACGGCATCGTGCGCAGCCTGCAGGCGGCGTATGAAGAAATTACGATGGGTAAGTAAAGGCGCTGGCTCAGCCCTTTTTGCCTGTTCAGGCAGGTTCGCCCGTAAACGCGCTGACGGCCCACCCGTCCGTTGGGGGTTTATGGGCGAACCCCGCTTACCGCTGGAAACGATACAGGTAAGGCGCTTTGTTGGCCGCCCCGGTAAACTTCTTTTCCAGGCGTTCCAGCACATTCAGGTCCAGCATTTTTTTCTGGAAGTTATTGCGGGCCAGTGGCTTATCGAAGATGGCTTCGTAGAGTTCCTGAAGCTCTTTCATCGTAAACGTTTCAGGCAGCAGGTTAAACCCAATCAGTTTCTGGTCAAGGTTCAGGCGCAGGGTCTCCAAAGCCTGAACCACCATGTCGTTATGGTCCATAATCATGGGGGGCAACTGCCTGATCGGGTACCACTCGATGGAGGCATCCATGTCGTTTTTCCGGGGTATCACGTTGTTGATGTCCACCAGGGCATAGTAGCCAATGGACACAAACCGCCGGGTGATCCATTCCAGTTCTTTGCGGTTGAGTAGCTTCTCGCCCAGTTTATCGGCGTTGAGTTCGATCAGCCGGGCCAGTAATCCGGGCGTTGCTCCGCTCGGCCTCACCGAACACGCTGAATTGATCGAGGTAGATTCCTTTGATGCCCGTCCGCTCTTCCAGAATCCGCCGGGCGGCCTGGTCAATGCTCTCCTCCTGCCGGATAAACCCCGCCGGCAGCGCCCAGAAATCGCCCCGAAAAGCCATCTTCGGCACCAATACTTTGAGCTGTTTGTCCTGATAGCCGAATATCACGCAGTCGATCGACAGCTGCTGAATATAATCCTGTTCGCTGGGTGAATGCATGGTGTGTTGGAGTGCTATGTGATGGGACTACAAATGTACAGAATTGCACAAAATTTATTGTCTATAATTTAGACAATAAAAAGCTTTCTTTCTATCTTTGCTCAAACGAGTACATCTTTCCAATCAAATGCGAGAAAGCTTACAAAGAATCAGCCTATTGGCACTGAGTGTATGTTTGTTGGTGCAGTCAGCTTTTGCCCAGGCACCCAAAACCAACATACTGGTGTTCAGCAAAACGGCGGCATTTCGCCACCAGTCCATCGAAGCGGGCAAGAAGGCCCTGGCCAACATGGCCACTGAAAAAGGAGTTGGGGTCCGCTTCACCGAAGACGCTGCCCAGTTCACCGAGTCGAATCTGAAGAAGTTCAACACCGTCGTGTTTCTGAACACCACGGGCGATGTGCTCAACAACGAACAGCAAGCGGTTTTTGAGCGCTACATTCAGGCGGGGGGTGGCTACGTGGGCATTCACGCGGCTACGGATACCGAATACGGATGGCCCTGGTACGGCAAACTGGCCGGTGCGTATTTCCTGGACCACCCGATGCCCAATAATGTGCAGAAAGGAAAGTATATCGTCACCATGAAGAACCACTGGGCTACCAAAGGCATGCCCGACGAGTTTGAGCGGACCGATGAATTTTACAGCTTTAAAGACATCTCGCCGACGATCAACGTCGTCTTAAAGATTGACGAGAAGAGCTACACCGGCGGCAAGAACCCCGATTTCCACCCCATGAGCTGGTATCAGGAATTCGACGGTGGCCGTTCGTTTTACACGGCGATGGGCCATACCGATGAGTCATTCTCGGAGCCGCTATTCCTGAACCACCTGTGGGCCGGTATCAACTACACCGCCGGGGGCGACGCGCCCAAACCGCTGGACTACGCCAAAGCCCGCCCCGAAGAGAACCGCTTCAACAAAGCCATTCTGGCCGAGAAACTGGACGAACCCATGGAGCTGAGCGTACTGGGCGACGGCCGGGTGCTGTTTATTCAGCGCAAAGGCGAAGTACGGCTTTACAACACGAAAACAAAGGAGCTGAAAACCATTGCCACGCTTCCGGTCAGCACAAAATACGTGAACAAGGAGGGCAAAGAGTCGATGGGCGAAGATGGGCTGATGGGCCTGAGCAAAGACCCTAACTTTGCGCAGAACCACTGGGTGTATCTCTACTATTCGGACCCGAAAGAGTCGAAAAACGTTCTGGCCCGCTTCGAACTGAAGGGCGATGAACTGGTGATGGCGTCTGAAAAGAAGCTGCTCGACGTACCCACCCAGCGCGAGGAGTGCTGCCATACCGGCGGCTCGATCGCGTGGGATCGGTCGGGTAACCTGTACCTGTCGACGGGCGATAACACCAACCCGCACGGTTCAAACGGCTACAGCCCCAGCGATGAGCGGGCGGGTCGCAGCGCCTGGGATGCCCAGAAATCGTCGGCCAATACCAACGACCTGCGCGGTAAGATTATCCGCATCAAGCCCCCAACGGACGTTGCCCATCCCGACGGCACCTATACCATTCCTGAGGGTAACCTGTTCCCAAAAGGCACCGCCCAGACCCGGCCCGAGATTTACACGATGGGCCACCGCAACCCCTTCCGTATTTCGGTCGATCAGAAAACGGGCTTTGTGTACTGGGGTGAGGTCGGTCCTGATGCCGCCAAACCGGGCCCGGACCGTGGTCCCGCTGGTCACGACGAGGTGGGTCAGGCGCGTAAAGCCGGTAATTTCGGCTGGCCGCATTTCGTAGGCGACAACAAGGCATACAACAAATACGATTTTGCCGCCAGAAAATCGGGTGAGAAATGGGATGCCAATGCGCCTTCAAATACGTCTCCCAACAACACGGGCCTGACGGTGCTTCCACCGGCTCAGAAAGCCTTTATCTGGTATCCGTACGACGCTTCGCCCGAGTTTCCGCTGGTGGGTGCCGGTGGCCGCAACGCCATGGCTGGTCCGGTGTTTTACGCCGAAGATTTCAAGAATGCACCCAACGCGTTTCCGACCTATTACAACGGGAAACTGCTGACCTACGACTGGATGCGCGGCTGGATCATGGCCGTTACCATGGATAAGGATGGCAACTACCAGTCGATGGAGCGGTTTATGCCCAGCTACAAGTTCAGCAACCCGATGGATATGGAGTTTGCAGACAACGGCGACCTGTATATGCTGGAATACGGCTCAGGCTGGTTCTCGGCCAATGACGACGCCCGGCTGATTCGCATTGAGTATAACGGCGGCAACCGGAAACCACAACTCCAGGTGGCGGCCAACAAAATGGGCGGCTCAGCCCCGCTGAATCTGAACCTCACGGCCAAAGGAACAGCCGATGCCGATGGTGATGCGCTGACCTATTCCTGGAAGATTGCTTCGAAGAATGGGTACACCAAAACCATCAGTACGCCCGACGCCAACCTGACGCTGGCGAAACCCGGTGTTTACAAGGCTACTCTGACCGTAAACGACGGGAAAGGCGGCATTGCTTCCCAATCGATGGACATAACGGTAGGCAACGAGCCGCCCGTACTGAGTGTCGAAATGCCCGGCGGCAACAAGTCGTTCTTCACGGCGAATAAGCCGTTCCGCTACGACATCAAGGTGCGCGATAAAGAAGACGGTACACTCGGAAAAGGCATCGATCCGGAGCAGGTAGCGGTCAATATCGATTACCTGGCCGAGGGTTACGATAAGATTGCCATTGCCCAGGGACACCGGTCGGCCGACGCCAGCGCCCTGTTTGCAGGCGGCAAAAAACTCATCGAAGCCAGCGACTGCAAAGGATGCCACAGCATCACGAAAAAGTCGATCGGGCCAGCCTACGTGGACGTGTCCAAAAAGTACAAAGGCGACAAGTCGGCGCTGGAGCGGCTGACGAAGAAAGTGATTGCCGGCGGCAGCGGTGTTTGGGGTGAAACGCCATGGCGGCTCACCCGCAGCTATCGGCGGCCGATGCCGCCGAGATGGTGAAATACATTCTGAACGTATCGAACGACGCTGCAGCCAGCAACGCATTGCCGGTGAAGGGTAGCTATACCGCCAAACTACCGGCGGGCGACAAAGGCAAAGGCGTATATATTGTCCGGGCTTCTTACGAAGACAAAGGGGCCAATGGACTGCCTTCACTCCGGTCAGAGCAGACCTACGTGCTGCGAAATGCCAAGATGGATGCGCATGGTTTCGATATGTACGACAACGTGAACAAGATGTCCTTCGGGGGTAACAACCTGGCCATTCCAACCAAGTCGGGTGCCTACATGGCCATCAAACAGGCTGACCTGAACGGGATCGCGGAGTTTCGCGTAATGGCCACGGCTCCTAAACCCCAACTCAATGCCATAGGTGGTAAGGTAGAGCTGCATCTGGATAGCCCAACCGGGAAGCTAATCGGCGAATCGGCCTTCCTGGAAGCGTCGGATAAGGCGGGCTTTGCTCCCTCGCCATTAGCTGTTCCGGTTAAACTGCCCGTTCCTTTCGACAACAAGCCGCATGATGTGTACCTGGTCTTTGTCAATCCAGGCAAGGCTGCGGGTAGCCTCATGGTGGTCATGGGCGTTGAAGCCGTTCTGGAACCCAGCGCGCAGTAAGTGCTTAGTCAATTCTGTCACTAATTTTTAACTGTTAACCATATACCCCAATGAAAAAAGTAAGCCTGCTCCTTCTGCTGTTCGTCCTGGGCATTTCGCTCAATAGCTTCTCTCAAAGCGCCACACCCGTTGTGCCTCCGACTTTTTTGCCGGCAAATGGGAAATTGCGATCGTTGGCACGCCCATGGGTGACGTAAAACTCACAACGGACCTGGTTCGTAAAGAGGGCAAGCTGACCGGCGATTTGGTCAATACGGCCGATGCCGCCAGCCCGAAACTGCCGATCACGAAAGTGGAAGAGAGCGCCGACAAACTGGTTCTGTACTTCGAATCGTCACAGGCCGGTGAACTATCCATCGAACTCAAGAAGGTCGATGACGACAACCTCAAGGGTGCCTTGATGAGCTTCGACGCGAGTGCCAAACGAGTGAAGTAGATTCCTGCCTCAAACGCGCTAAAAATCTCCCGTTTCGTGGCTTGTAGACCATGGAATGGGAGATTTTTTATTGGGGTATGCAGCCTTCTGAAGAAGCCTGTTCCGTCCGGATCTTTTACAAAAAAAACCCGAAGCACAGGAAATCGGGAGTATAAGCGGCTGAAAAAAGCGTGGCAGAAGAAATACGGGTAGTATATCTTAGCAGGACCTAAAAATCTGTCCTTCAAGGATCCTGATAGGACCGCGCAACGGTACAGCCACGCCCGATTCGCCACTATGAATATCTTCCTGTCCTACAATCGCCAGAACCAATCCTTTGTAACCCACATTGCCGACCAGCTGCGAGCCCTGAACGTTGGCACTTCCGGTGCGCTTTTTTTTGATCAGGATAATCTTGAACCGGGCGATGTATGGGCACAGAAAATAAAGGATGCGCTCGTGAATAGCGACGTCTGCGTGGTGTTTATTGGTGAGCAGGGCATTGGAAACTGGCAGATGAAAGAGGTGTTGGAAGCCATCAATCGGCTGGAAATGGACGAGTCATCCTTTAGAATTGTGCCGGTAATTGTGCCGCACAGCAACCGGGATAACGTACAGAAAAGCTTCCACTGGTTTTTGGCCGATACACAGTGGATTGAATTTACCAGCCCTTCCGATTCCGACGCGTTTCAGAAACTGGTGGTCACGCTCCGGGAAAACGCGCCTACCCCATTTTCAATCCCCGAAGGCATCACCAACCCGTATAAGGGCCTGGAATCGTTTGGGGTTGACGATGCGGCCTTTTTCTTCGGGCGTACCTTCGATGTGAACCGCGTATTTTATTATCATTTGCGGCTGGCTTCCAATCAGTTTGGTAAGCAGTTTCTGGCCATTATCGGGAACTCGGGCAGCGGTAAAGTCGTCGTTTGCCAAAGCGGGTTTACTCGCGTCATTAAAAGCAGGTCGTTTTGAGGGCAGTGCCACCTGGCTACAAATCACCTTTACGCCCGATGATAATCCCCTGTTAAAATTGGCCACTGCGCTTGAAAAGGCCAACGTTATAGCGTTATCGACTGATTTTAAGAATAGTGCACTCAAAGACCCGGACACGTTACGGGAGCGGCTGGAGGTGTTTGGCCAGCGGGTGGTATTGCTCATCGATCAGTTTGAGGAGGTCCTGACCCAGTGTAAGGATAACGCCATCCGAACGGCTTTTCTAGCCAATCTGACCGAAGCCGTTAAGTCCAGCTATCTGGTGTGCATCATTACCATGCGGAGTGATTTCTATGCCAGCTTTGCGCCTTACCGCGAGTTCAACTTCCTGTTACTGACCAACCCCTATACCCTAACCGAAATTGACGCCAATACCAATGGTGATGCGTGGCAACGCTACATGCGTGACATTATCAGCAAACCAGCGCGTTTGCTGGGCGTAACGATGGAGCAACCCTTAGTCAATCGAATCATTGACGAGCTTCGGGATATTCACGGTGTTTTGCCGGTGCTGCAACTGGCCTTGCAACAACTATGGGCTGGTAAGCGTAGCCCAAACCAGATTAGTACGAGCGATTACGACCGATTGGCCGGTGGCCAGGGACGGGGCATTGCCGGTATCATTGAAACCCATGCCAACGGTGTTTATGATACGCTTACCCGCAACGGAACCGATACCCAGGCGGTATACCTGTTCAGGGCCATCTTTATCCGGTTGGTAGAAACCACCAGCAGTAAAGACGATGTACGAAAAACAGTTGGCCAGAAAAAGCTGGTACAGGAATTAGCCAGTCGATTTGGCGAAGACCAAATCCAGCAAATGCTGCTCGATCTGTCTGGGGAGAAAAACCGACTGATACGGATTAAAAATGATACAAATAGCGAAATATGGATAGACATCATTCATGAAGTCTTGATCCGTAAATGGGAGAAGCTGAAAGGATGGATTAATGAGAAACGAGACGCCATCGATTATAAGAAAATACTTGAAAATGACATAAGCCAGTATGACCAGCAGGCAGGAAGTCTCTACTCAGGCCGAGAACTGAAAACAGCCATAACCTGGCAAAAAAATAACCCCGACCTAACAGACAACCGAATCAGCTCCTTTATTACCAAAAGCCAAACCCAGCAACGAAGCATTGTAGGGGGAGCATTGGCAGCCATACTGATTATACTTGGTGTTGGGTTAGGATACACTTACTGGTACCTACCTCGAAACACGGGCCTGGCCAACTACTGGAAAGAACGTAATTATAAGCTGGAAGAAATCCATAAGCTGACCATTACTAATTTAAACGACCTGGCTGGTTTGCAGGTCTTTCCCGGACTGGATAGCCTTCAGATTAATGCAGGTGGCCAGAACTTCAACCAGACTCACGTAGACCATTTACCCGAATCGATTACGTATCTATCCATCGATAATGCAGAGATTGTTGAACCATTAAGTCTCAATCAACTTAGCCAGATTAAGCACTTAGAACTAACAAGCATAACGAAATTACAAGCCCTACCCTCTCTCCAACCGCTACAATCCCTCCAAACCCTGTCCCTCTCCCGCTTAGCTATACCCGATCTGAAAGGGCTCGAACAGGCCAAATCCCTCCAAACCCTGTCCCTCTCTAGCTTAGCTATACGCGATCTGAAAGGGCTCGAACAGATAACCTCCCTCCAATCCCTTTCCCTCTCCGGCTAAATCGGATTAACCGATCTGAAAGGGCTTGAACAGGCCAACTCCCTCCAATCCCTTTCCCTCTCCCACTTAAATATACCCGATCTGAAAGGGCTTGAACAGGCCAACTCCCTCCAATCCCTTTCCCTCTCCCACTTAAATATACCCGATCTGAAAGGGCTCGAACAGGCCAAATCCCTCCAATCCCTTTCCCTCGAAAGCTTACCAAGGTTAACCGATCTGAAAGGGCTTGAACAGGCCAACTCTCTCCAATCCCTTTCCCTCTCCGACTTAGATTACCGATCTGAAAGGGCTCGAACAGACAAAATCCCTCCAAACCCTGTCCCTCTCTGGCTTAGCTATACCCGATCTGAAAGGACTCGAACAGACAATCCCTCCAATCCCTTTCCCTTCCCGCTTAAATCGATTAACCGATCTGAAAGGGCTCGAACAGGCAAAATCCCTCCAATCCCTTTCCCTCTACCACTTAAATATACCCGATCTGAAAGGGCTCGAACAGGCCAAATCCCTCCAATCCCTTTCCCTCGAGCTTAGATAGATTAACCGATCTGAAAGGAATTGAACAGTTAAAATCCCTCCAATCCCTTTCCCTCTCCCACTTAAATATACCCAATCTGAAAGGAATAGAACAGCTAAAATCCCTCCAATCCCTTTCCCTCTCCAGCTTAGCTATACCCAATCTGAGAGGGCTCGAACAGATAAAATCCCTCCAATCCCTTTCCCTCTCCAGCTTAGCTAACGCGATCTGAAAGGGCTCGAACAGGCAAAATCCCTCCAAACCCTGTCCCTCTCTAGCTTAGATAAATTAACCGATCTGAAAGGGCTCGAACAATTGCCTACCCTAAAAAAGCTTACGGTAAGCAATATAGGGTCGGGTGGGTTCAGTCATGCTGAGACACTGCTGGTACTACCGCTAGATACCCTACGGCTGGAAGAAACGAATGTGCATGCCCTGAATTATGGTGCAGCCACCTGCCAGGCCAGGGTATTCGTCTACAGCCAGATTGGCGTAGACGAAGCCTGGATTGTGAACATGGCCAAAATTGCCTCGAAAACGAGGTTCCTGAACGTAAAGGATATCTGGAAAGACCCAGAAACAAATTAGGACTTGTAGACATCCGCAAGTGAAGGCGCTGAAACCAGCCTGAGCGGGTGTCATCCTACCGTTTGCTAAATCCATGATTTATACCGGATAGCGTTGCTTTCCTTTTTCGTACTTAGGGCTTCTTTGGCTTACTACGCTGAAATTGTTGCGTCCACTATTCATAGCAGGTACGATCAGCTAGACCTAGCCCTCCATCCGCATGTCAACCCTGAAAATTCGCATTTCCGGCGAGAAAAAGTCCCGGCCTGAACTGGATGAAACCACCGTACTGGCAGCCGATACCGATACGCTTTCCCTTGAGGAAACCTATACCATACATACCACCACGCGGGGGAGGTTGCCAACCGGCATATTGTTGAGTTAGATAACGATAAGATCATCCAGTTTACGTATGCCGATGATACCGTCTGGGTTGGAAACCTCACCAACATCAATGAGATCTTTCCCGGCACAGCCACTCAGGTCAGGAGCGTAGAAACCGGCGGGGAGACCATTATCGAAATCCCGACCGAGGTTTTCGTCGGCGAGTCCAACCGTGGGCTATTGTCAACGATAGCCCTGAAGGTCATCAGTATTTTCAGCAAAAAGGTCGAAAAACCGCTGCTCAAAGACCTCGCAATCAAGCTGGACAATAAACAGACAGACAACAAAACCGGCTTATTTCAGCTTACGAATGACTTTAAACTGGTAGACCCAAGCCCAAAGGTTGAGAACGGGGGCAATTATCTGCTGTTTATCCACGGCACCATTTCGTCGGCCCAGGGCGCATTTATGGACTTGCTGGGTACGCCTGTCTGGAATTTTATTACCCAGACCTATCCGGAAGAGTTCTGGCTTTCCAGCACAAAACACTTACCCAAAGTCCGCTAGACAATGTGCTCGATCTGGTAAAGGCGTTACCCCAAACGGCCACCTTAACCCTGATCAGTCATTCGCGGGGTGGTTTAATAGGCGATATTCTAAACCGCTTTTGTTTGCCCGATCCTACAAAACGCGGCTTTTCAGCCAACGAGAAAAACTTCCTCCAGAAGCAGGGCCGAACCAACGATCTTCAATGCATCGCCGCCATTGAGGCTGCCATGCTTGGCAAAACTATTACCATCAGTAAATTTATCCGGGTGGCTGCCACAGCCAGCGGCACCACGCTACTGTCGCATCGCCTTGATATCTACTTCAATGTCATCGCCAATGTCATAGGTCTGGCGTCGGGGCTGGGCGTTAATCCAGCCTTTGGTATTATTAAGGATTTGATTTCAACAGCGCTGGAAACCAGAGATGACGTTTCTGTTTTGCCGGGTTTGGAGGTACAAAGCCCCTCCTCGCCCTTCAACCAGATGCTGAACAATGCCAATCCAGATCCCGATACCCTCATTCAGACTCCGCTCATTGTTATATCGGGCGATGCGCAATTGAGTTTTCGGTGGCAGGCCCTCAAAGTTGCCCTGACGAATCTTTTTTTCTGGGCGACAATGATTTTGTGGTCGACACGCGGTCTATGTACAACGGCGTTAAACAGGCCGAAAACAAGGTTCAGTACTTTTTCGACCAGGGTGCCGACGTAAGCCATTTTAATTACTTCCTGAACGACCGGACTCGAAACGCCCTCCTGCTGGCCCTTAAAAACACCGGCGATACGCTAATACCAGGTTTTGCCAAACTGGATACCCGAGCCTTTAGTCAGGAAGAAATCAGAAATCTCTGCTTCCGGGTGGCAAGGTAACTCCCGTGCCGGTATCCGGCAAAAAACCAATTGTGGTGCTGCTGCCGGGTATCATGGGTAGTACGCTGGCAGTCAATGATCAACCGGTCTGGATCAACATTTTTCAGTCTCATTGGCGGTGGGTTAACCAGCTTATTCTTCAGCGACGATAACAACAAAAACGTAAAGGCCGATGGAGTAGTCGGCAGTTCTTACAAGAAAATTGTGGATTCACTGTCCCGCGATTATGATGTGGTTGTCTTTCCATTCGACTGGCGCCTCGACATGATCGACAATGCAGCTGAGCTGGACCGAAAACTGATTGACTTGCAGCAATTCAGCCAACCCATCAAACTCATTGGGCATTCGATGGGGGGTGTCCTGATTCGGGATTACATCGTCAATCATCCCGATAACTGGAAAAAATTACAGGCCAGTCCGGGCTTCCGGCTTTTATTCCTGGGCGCTCCCCTGGGTGGTTCGTTCCGGATCCCTTACGTGTTGTTCGGGCTGGATTCGTTAATTCACACCCTGGATTTTGTTGATATTACGCAGTCAAAAAAGGAGTTACTGTCTGTCTTTTCCCAGTTTCCCGGTATCCTTAGCCTCTGCCATTGACTACCGATACGGAAAATGATTTTGCCAAACGTGAAACCTGGGAACGAATGCGGATTGCTCTTGGGGATGACAAGCGGGTTGCTTTAGGAGAAGCCAAATGGCCCACTCCTAGTGATGACTTGCTGGCTCAATTCGGTGCATATCGGGACAATGTGCTGGTAAAAACAGAGTCCGCCGAATATATTAAGGCCTTATCCTCGGCGGTATACATTGCCGGTCAGTCCCGGCTGAATCAGCAAACAATCAGTGGCTTCAGCACGGCAAAGATGAGTTAAGTTTTTTGCGACCAAAGAGGGGGATGAAAGTGTAACCTGGGAGAGCGGCATACCCAAGACGATGATTGCCCAGAATACGTTTATTATTCCGATGTGTCGCATGGCGAACTGGCCAATGCGCCAAAGCTGTTCGGAGCCATTACGGATATACTCAATACAGGTGCCACCTCGCAGCTCAAACAACCAGACCCGTATTGCGCAGTCTGGATAAAGAGTTTAAAGCCAGAACCATTTACAATTTCGATCTTTCGCCAACGGGCGTCGAGAGATCACTAATGGGCCTGGGTGCCGAGAACCGATTTACGGCAGGCGATGTCCCCATAACGGTTTCGGTAAGCAATGGCGATCTGAAATATGCCATGTATCCGGTCATGGCGGGTCATTTCGAGAACGACGGCATTCAAAATGCGGAGAAGTCCATCGATCAGTACCTAAATAGTGAACTAAGTCGCAGGCATCAATTAGGGCTCTATCCGGGGGTTTTCGGCAGCAGTGAAGAGATCGTTTCTGGCGCTAAACAGGGGTTTCAGGGGGCTATAATCGTAGGGTTAGGGGAGCAGGGTATGTTTACCGAATTCCGGCTGACCAGCGCGGTAGAGCAGGGAACAATCAAGTACCTCGCTAACCGGAACAGAAATCCAAGGCTTCCCTGAATAAAGACCTAACCACAGAACACATCGGTATCTCCGCGTTGGTAATTGGCTCGGGCTACGGCGGATTGCGAATCGAAAATTCAATTCGTGCCATTATTCAGGGTGTGCAGAATGCCAATGCCAAAATCCGGCAAATCTATACGGCGTCAGCCGTGGTTGACACCATTGAGTTTATCGAACTTTATAAAGACAAAGCATTAACCTGCATAAAAGCAATTAGTGCTATTGAGAAGAGGAAAGCCGATCGCTGAATATTTTCAGAAATGGCAATAAAATCAAACAACTTACCGGGTGGCGGGAACGACTGCCCGTTGACGATACCACAGAATGGTGGACACGAATAAACGTAAGCCGTACTAGGATGACGAAGATAACCAAGCAACGACGTAGTTTACGTTTAGATCTCCACCGATGCCGCCCGGGTTGAAGAGCGACACTAGAAACCATCAACGATACGCTTACGAAAATGCTGGAAGACTATATCCAGAAAAGATGACTGGTCGCCGGAATTGGCCAAGGCGATCTTTGAACTGATGATTCCGAACGATTTTAAGGATCAGGTAAACGTCAAAACAACATCAACTGGATTCTGGACAAATATACGGCGGCTTTCCCCTGGGAGCTGTTGCAGGATAGTGTTGCCAATGCGCGCCCGTTGAGCGTAAACGCCGGTATGATCCGCCAGTTAGCCACCGGTAATTTCCGCATCAATATTAATCCGGTAGTTGAACGACGGCCATTGTTATTGGCGACCTGACTTAAAAATCCGGCTATTCAACTTACAGGCAGCTCTGCAGGAAGGCGAAAAAGTTGCGGAACTGTTAACGACTCAGGGCTTCGATGTAACCCGCTTATCTGCAAAAAACGCCTCGCAGATTCTGCTCAACCTGTTTAGTAAAAACTATAAAATTGTACATCTGGCCGGTCATGGCGTATTTAACAGTGATCCCAACTAGCCACTGGGCATGTTGATTGGCGAGATGCCTTTCTGACCCCTCGCCTACATCGACCAGATGAGCAACGTACCCGATCTGGTGTTTGTCAATTGCTGTTATCTGGGTCAGACGGAGGGAGCGGCCGAAAAATTTAACCAGAGCCGGTTACGGTTAGCCGCCAACATTGGCACTCAGTTAATTGAGATCGGCGTTAAAGCGGTGGTGGTGGCTGGATGGGCTGTCAACGATAATGCGGCCCTCGACTTTGCCGAACGGTTTTATCAGTACATGTTTGAGAGTTATAGTTTGGGGAGGCGAGTAAAAAGGCGCGGAAGACGATTATGAAAAATATGGGCCACGGAACAACACCTGGGGGGCGTATCAGGCCTATGGCGACCCTTATTATAAGCTATCGAATAAGTCGCGCCCAAGACCCTGACCTATGACTTTGTTATTCCGGAAGAAGCCGAAATAGAATTGGGTAACCTGCTCAACCGGATTGAAAAGTGGTGACTATGATCCGGAAGAGGTGATGCAGAAAATGGATGCGATTGACAAAGCACTTGTACAGGCAGGCCTCAGCAGTGGTCGTATTATTGAGCTTCAGGCGTTGCTATATAGTGCATTGAACATGTACGAGCTAGCCATTGGAAAGTTCACCAATTTATGGAAAGAAGAAAAGGCATCTTACTCTTTTTCGGCAACTGAACAGTTTTGTAATGTACAAGCCAAATGGCGTGCTTTTCAGGTAAGACAAGCTAAAAAAGAAAAAAGAAAATGAACCGACGGTTGTGGATGACCCAAAAATAGTGGAAGATGCCATTACATCGCTAAAAGAAGTAATTGCCGATCTGGAAGGGCTCATCCGGTTTGGTGCGACCGAGGAACGGATACAGATTTTGGCCAGTACCTACAAAAGGTTGGCTTTAATTAGCCCCCGATCCCAAAAAAGAAACTCTACGCACTGTCGGCTGCCTATTACAAACGAACACTGGATAATCCGCTTAATACGAAGCAATATTACCCGCTCACCAACTGGCTGGCAATCGAGAATGCACTGATACTTGCGGAACCAGAAATGGGGAGAGAAAATACAGAATAAAGGATTTTCTTATTGTTTACCAAAAAATGCAATCTATAGCAATTGATACTAAAGGCAGAATCGGAAAAAACATTAGAAAAAAGAACACCAAGAGAAAGAGTTTATTGGGACTGGATAGCCGAGGCAGTTCTCCATTATGTAGGCGTTTACTCGGGGATAAAAAAATACTATAGGGAGAGCTTCGTGATTGCTATGCTAACCTGGAAAATAATTGGTACGCAGGGCCAGCACCAGGCAGAAATCGAGCATCTGGAATTTCTGGAATATGCTACGTATGGGAGAAAAAAATCGAAAGAAATTTTCGACGTAGTAAAGCGATTAAAGATGGCTCTGGAAGATCAGGTATAATTGTCTGAACTACCAAATTCTTAATCAATATAGGGCTATGGCAAGCTATAATTTTTATGACAATGAGGATCGCCCATTGTGGAACCGTTTTGCCTCCATTTTCGAGTCAAGGGAAGAGGATGAAATGTTCACCGCTCGGCGTCGCGTACTCTTTGGCAGAGAACCATTCCGTTCGAACCGCGGCGTACGACCCTCCGAAAGCGAAATGGCGAATCTGCTGAATAATCTGAAGGCACTGCCTGCAATGTCGCACAGAAGTAGCTGTCCCACCCGATCCATGATTTGTTTCCCATCGTCGGATCGACCAGGAGTATGCGCTTCGCATTGCGAACATTGCCCATAATACGGGTTTTGAATTCTGGTTAGACGTACTTAATCCGGCCCTGATCAGAGCGACAACATCTGACTCGTCTTTCGCCAACACAACAAAAAGTATTGCTGACCGCCTGTATCATTGAAATGGGGCTGCTCAAGAGCACCATGTACTGGCAGTTATGACGCAGGATACGAAAGGGGGCGAGTGGTTTCCGTATGAGTATGGCCGTGTTCGTGAGATTAATAATACCAGTTGCTGGCAGCATCCACACCATACGTTCGCCTTACCTGACTATATGGTATTAGGTGAAATAACGGATAGTCAGGCAGGGATTGAGCAATGGCTACGACGTTTCCCCCGGTGTGGACCAATTGGCTGGAATCCTTCATGGCCAATCGTTACATTGCCATAACAGGATATACCACCAAAATCTTTACAACTGCTTCAACACCAAACCAGCCGCAGCTTTCACCTGTACCCAATCTTTTTCGATATCCGCTTCGGAGAGGAAATAGAATGGGGTAAACGTATCGCGGGTAATTCGGCTCAACCCCAGAAAGGGTTGCCCAGCTTTCCAGGTAGCGTTGGCAAAGCGGCATAACAACTGCTTATCTTCGGCATTGATTGTACCGTCAGCAATTGATTTCAGAATGTCGGACGGGAGTTTCTGCTGAGTCGTTACTAAATAGTTCAGTCCGCATTCCAACGCATAAAAGCCCGCTACGTTGGTGGCAATTTTCCGCTCCTTTACGGACCTCGTTACGGTCGCTTTCTCATTTTCGGCAGACATAAAGGGCGGAGCAGGTTTCTGTTGGGCGGTATAATACCCTGCGTCCTGGAACCTAGCCATTTCGACGGCAAACGGCTCATTCTGCAACAGGCTCCGCAATTGCTTCATCTGCTCGTCGGCGGAGCGCTCCCGAACATCCTGCATGGCCCACAGCAACCTGGTGGCTGCCGAATGAATCTGGTTGTAATCTTTTTTAACTTCGTCTTCCGGCAGTAAACTGGCTACCCTGAAGATCGGGCGTTTGATACGTTCCAGTCCCCAGAAGGGTTGCCCGGCTTTCCAGGTAGCGTTTGCGAAACGGTTAAGTAATAAGACTGTAGCCGAGTCGGCCTTGTTGTCGACAAGGGTTTGCAGCACGTCGGTTGGTTTCTGACTGGTATTGGCGCATATGGCCCCAAGCCCGCACTCAAGCGCATAAAACCCCGCCAGGTTACCAGCTACTTTTTCGTCTTTCTTCTTACTTTTTACGCTGGACATATCGTCTCCGGTTGATAACAAGGGCTTAGGTGTTTGGCCCACCCCAACGTAGTAAGCCTTGTGCTGAGCCGTAGCTATCACCAGCGCAAAAGAGTCACTCCGTAGCAGAGAATCGATGATGGCGAGTTCCTTTTCGATCTGCTTTTGTTTATCGCCCCCATTATTTTTCATGCACGACAAAGCTACAAAAGCGACAGTCAGAAGAATAGCTAGCGGTTTCGATCGCATAGCTGATTCAATTGTCAAGTAACTCCTCAACGGCTCCCTTCAACTTCTCCAGGTCACCTTCGGTGCAATCGATGTAGCTGCGTATTGCAATCATCGGCGGCAGATCGGTATCATTGCAGAAATTGATGGTCCTGATTGTTACTTTCTTCCGTTTTTCCATGATGTAAGCACACTGGAACTCATCCCAGCAAACGTCTGATTTGCTGTATTCCGGGGTCAGGATACAGACTACGTTTTTTGAGTTCTGAATGGCATCGGATATCATCTTGATCCACAGGCCACCGGAAGGAATGCTGTCGCGGTCGTAGAAAATCTCAAACTTGGGATTATAGGCCCGTAACGCATCGACAAACGCCTGAACGGCTGTTGTGTGCCGGTGTGAATAGCTGATAAAATAATCGTATTGCTTCGCTGTTACCGGTGTGCCTGGCGATTCCGGTTTTCAAGGCCCCGCGTAGCCTGGCTTTCCCTGGTTTGGGTCCGGGCCGTTTCGCCAACGGCATACGCTAATTTAGGCAGCGAATACGGCACCTCCCCGCTTAGCACGTCGATTTCGGAGAGGCCGCGCCGGCACTGATTTGCCCGGCCTCCGCCAAGTTCTTCAGGTCATACTGTTCCCGGACATTCTCGAAAATGGGCCGACCCTGTTCTACCTGATCGGTGCGGTGCACACGGTTGCAGCGCGGTCAGGGGTAGTCCGTTCTCCAGCCAGAAGATGGCCGTGTCTAACAGCAAGGGAAGCATTGTTTCGAGCGGAAATTGCTGGTCGCCCGTTGCCAGCACCGGCATGGCGATTACATTATAGCGATCATCCAGGGCAAAGTAGTTGATGCCCCGAAACAGATTTGCTACTTCAGCTTCAGCTTTTTCAGCGTTCCCGACAGGTTCAAAACAAAGAATTCTTTTGAAATTGAACCGGGCCTGTTGCGCGTCGGTCAGGGGTTTGGAGAGCCAGCAACTCAACTGGCTCAGTAAGTCTACCTCCTTCGCTTTCGCGAGATCAGCAACCCACAGGCCGGCGTTGAACAAAGCCCCAATCAGGTCTCCGACCCGGCCAATAGTCGCCCCGGAAGGCGGAAACGGCTAGAATATCAACAGCAAATTCCTCGGGGATGGTGGTTAAATCGCCCTGTATAAGTTGAATAGCCGCGTCGCCTTCCGGGCGCGGAATAATGAGTTGGGAGAGGAGTTTCATGAGACTCGGAATGCGTTACAACCGTTATTATAATCGTTGCCGACGTAAAATCTGCACTTCCATCGGGTGCAGTTGCACGGTCAGCACCCGCGCCGGGCCATTCGTCTGGTTGCCATCGGCTTCATTAATGGTAACACTGCCACCCGTTTTTGTAGCAACCGGCCCGGGGGGCTGGGGCTGGCCGTGGTTACTGAATAGAATGGTGTAGGGGGCCTGATCCGGGTTCAACCGGGCATCTACAATGACTTCGCCACTAAACCCATTGTTGGTTTGCGTATTGGCGACTACCAGTACCTCCTGGTCGTTCAACACCCGCGAGAAAGCCAGCACACCCGGACTGAAGGGTGAAATGCCAAAGTTGACGCCGTCGCCGGAGAGTGGCCTAAAATACTGGCGTCCGTACCGCAGGGCGGGCTGGGTCTGGCGGACTTCATTCAATCGCTTGATTGCCTGATAGAACGGATGCTGCATGTCGAAAGCGTCGGGCTTCCCCCACAATGCCTCACGCACGGCGGCATCGCTGTTTCCAATGCCATGCAGGCCCTGCTCGGTTCCATAATAAACACACGGAATGCCCTGTAGTGCAAACAGACACGCCATACCCAACGTGGCTTGCGCATCGAAGCGGTGTGGATCGGCGGCGTCCTGGAAGTAAAAGCGTTGCTTCATGTCGTGATTATCCAGGAACGTCACAAAGAAACTGGTCGCATCGCCATGCGTGCTGAGAATGTTACGCTGCACCTGTTTGCGCCGGACGTACATATCCTTAATCGATGCGGGGGCTGACAAACCCTTTGCAACCGATGGAAGCCGGAAGAACAACGGAAAATCGAGTGCTGCATCCACACCAATTGGCTCGTCGCCCTGACTCGTTGTGCGGCCAATGAACTCATTGATTTTCTCTTCTTCGTCAAAAACTTCCCCAAACGTGAAAAAGTCCTTCTTACCAATGCTCAGGGCATACTCCCGCATGGCATTTCCAAACGTCCGGGCAAAATCAGCTTCAATAAACTTCAGCGTGTCGATGCGATAGCCGTCGATGTCGAATTTGGCAATCAGGTATTGATACGCCATAATCAAGGTTTCACGTACCGGAAATGACCGGCCCAGGCTATCCGTTTCGCTGAAATCAGTTATCAGTTCTTTCAATGACTCAAAGTCCCCACCAGACTCGCCCCCTTTTCCTTTACGCCGAAACAAGGCGTTGCGCTGGAGTTCGGTGGGCCACACGGCGGCATCATCGGAGATGCTGGCCGGCGCACTGGTAAAATCGGCGAAGGCGGGGTTGCCCTGCTCATCGTGCCATCAGATGGGTAAACCTCGTTGCGCCCGTCTGCACTGGGTGCATTATCGTTGCCGTTCACCACGTAGCCAAACACATTACCGGCGTGATTGAGCACAATGTCGAAAATGATATAGATGTTGCGGGCGTGGGCCGCATCAATCAGGGCGCGTAATTCGTCCTCGGCCAGTTGGGGGTGTAGCTTTGCCGCCTGCGGGTCAGACGCAAAGCGCGGCTCTACCTGCAAAAAATCCTGAAAGCCGTAGCCGTGATACGTCGTGTCTTCATACTGGCAGTTTTTGGTAACGGGCGACAGCCAGATTGCCCCAACGCCAAGTTCCTGAAGGTAATCGAGTTGTTGGCGGACGCCGTTGAAGGTGCCGCCCTGGAAAACGCCATGCTGCCCATCGAAGGGCGTATGACGGGGCGGAGCAATGGGGTTATTGAACCGGTCGAGAAGCAGGAAATAAATGGACACATCACGCCAATCTTGTGGCGAGGCAAACGGTGTGGTTATCGCAACGGGTCGGCCACCGACCATAACGGTCTTTTGCTGAGGGATGGCTGCGTTCGCTAAAACGGTTTGTACAGTATTGCTGCGGATGGATGTTGGCATGGTTGATAGATGACAGCTGGGGTGCATTTTACTATTCGGCAAAAAACTAATAGAACATAACAGACCCTGCGCGCTTGCGTGGAGTGAGACGGTGCGCAGTACAGCGGAATAGGGCCTTAAAATAGACCTGTTTTCTGACCTGCCCACGCCCGGCTTATTAAACGGAAACGCCCCGCCCAATGCCGACCGTTGCATCTTATCGGCCCACGCCCGTACTTTATCAAAACCAGCACACCAAACATGACCCCGCCCCTCGCCCTTGACCTTATTGATAAAGCCTTAGCCGAAAAAGCGGCCTTCCTCGACCTCGGCAACTGTGGCCTGACCGCCATCCCAGAAGAGACTACCAAGCTGGCACCTTTTCTGAGGGAATTGAATTTAGGTCCCTACTTTTTTTCTACAGCTAATCAATATACTGAAAGCAAAAACAAGGGAAAAGCCAATGATTTTTCTGGAATTTACGTCGATTTTGTACTTTTTCGAAAGCTAAAATTAACCGGGCTTTATCTATCCCATACATATCTTTCGACTAACTTTCTGCTCCTACCACTTGCCAGCCAGTTGCCAAACCTGACCTCCTTAGATATTTCCGCTAATGGACTCACCAATGAAGGGACTCAGAACATTACCAGCCAGTTGCCGAACCTGACCTCCTTGCAGATTTCCCGTAATGAACTTACCGACGAGGGGGCTCGCCACATTGCTCGCCAGCTCAAGAACCTAACCTCCTTACAGATTTCCCTTAATCAACTCACCGATGTGGGGGCCCAGCATATTGCCAGCCAGCTCAAGAACCTAACCTCCTTACAGATTTGGGGTAATGAACTCACCGACGTCGGGGCCCAGCACATTGCCAGCCAGCTCAAAAACTTGACCTCCTTACAGATTTCCGCTAATCAACTCACCGACGTCGGGGCCCAGCACATTGCCAGCAACCTCAAGAACATGACCTCCTTAGAAATTTGGGGTAATGAACTCACCGACGTCGGAATTGAACTATTGGCGAGTCTACCAAACCTAACTTATCTGTTTGCTCGTGGCAATAAAACTGATTCAATTCCAGAAACCCTTCTTAGTGACATAAAGGCGTTACGGTATTATTTTGCGGCCAGTAGAGCAAAAAAATTGGTTGATAATAACTTCGTCAAAGTGATTCTGATGGGCAACACGACGTCGGGGAAAAGTAGTCTGGCCAATTACTTAGTCGATGGTACGTTTGCTGACGTTCGGGAGAGTACACATGGCATCAAACTCTGGAAATGGCATACCGATCCGGAAAATCCAGAAACTGATTTGATCGTGAATATCTGGGATTTTGGCGGTCAGGATTATTACCACGCCACACACACGCTGTTCCGCAGTGCGAAAACCCTGTTTTTGTTTCTTCACACCGACGAAGCGGTCCACGAAGCAAAGTAATCCCGAAGCAAATCAGTATCTGGGGGAAGAGTACTGGTTAGCCAATATTCAGTCCCTGTCTGGTGAGCGCAGTTTTGCCTGGTTTGTGCAGTCGAAATACGAACAAGGTCTGACAGGAACCCCCGTCCAGCGCTTGTTTTTGAACTCAGAAGTTGCAAAAACCATCGTCCGGAACCAATTTGCCATATCCGTAAAAAAAGCCTCGGAGAATGATGTCGATTCCGTTCGCAATTTTACGTACTTCCGGCAGTGCCTGACGACCGAATTACAAAAGCTCGCCACCGAGAAATTGCAGCCCAGTTGGGTAGCCATCAGGGATACACATTTGATCGAATGGCGAAAAAAGCACCTTTATCTTACCAAAGAAGCGTTTTGGAAAAAATGTGAGCGTGCGCTTGTGGGTAGCTCTTTTCAGAACGATTTAGCCGGGAAGCCGGAGATACTGCTGGCGTACCTGAGAGATTGCGGAGAAATCGTCTGGTTTGACAACAATCCTGAGCTGAAAGACAAGATTTATTTAAGCGTCGATCAGCTAACGGTAAAATTATTTGACCTGCTGAACAAAGAGATTAGAACCAATCAGGGCCTTCTAACCCGGTCAGCCTTAAGCGATACTGATAAAAAAGCCTTTGACGAATACCTGACAATACTGCTGGAATTTAAGCTGATTTTCAAAAAAGCGGGCACTACTGATACCTATATTGTTCCGCAATATCTGCCCGACAATCCATATACGATCCATTTTCAGCAGTTGATTCCGATCGCCTATGTTATTAAATTACCGTATTTGCCCCGTGCGCTGGTTACGCGGTTTCTGGTTGCTTACGCCAATGCCGAAGGAAATTATTACTGGCGGTACGGCTCTTTTTTTAAAAGGGGAAGCTTCCATCTATTCGTGCAAATGGATGCTTACCAGCAAACGGTGACCATTCACATCGGCGACGGCCCAACCCAGGAGAAGTATACCATTCTCAATGAGTTTTTTCAATTTTTCACGCTACCTGAGCGTAAAGAAGCGAACCGACCTGGCAGTAACTCATCCCACAAGGACGATTTAAGGCAAGCTGAGCGGGCTCCGCTTTCAGAGAATGACAGGAAAACAATTGAACTATCGTCGGATGGTGTGGAGTTTGCCACCGTTTTTGATTTGGAGCAAGCCATTAAGAAAGGAATCACAAAGGTGAAAAGTACGGCCGGTAATTACATCGACATCAGTCCCGTTATGCATAAGTTGCTTAATACCGGTGCCCCTACTCCTAAAAAGATCTTCCTCTCTTACGCCCACAAAGACGAGCAGTATAAACGGGAACTGGATACACATTTTGCGGCCCTAAAACGCAGTGGCCTCATTGAAACCTGGCAGGACCGCGAAATTATGGCGGGCGAAGACTGGGATAAAGTCATTAAAGAAGCCATTCGCCAATCGGACATTGTACTGCTGATGCTCAGCCCGGATTTTATGGCCTCTGATTACATCTGGAACACCGAACTACCCGAAGCTAAGGAGCACCGCCCCAGGATTATTCCTCTCTTTATCCGCCCCTGCTATTTTCAGGAAACTCAGTTTGCCATTTATAAAATGCAGGGGCTGCCCGGCTATGAAGGCCCAAAAGACAACAACGACACGGCTAAAACAAGGTGGATTGTCAGTTCCGATTTCCCCAACCGAGACGAAGGGTATCTTAAAATTGTGGAAGGCGTAATAAAAAGTATAAAAGAGAACTGAGGGGTAAAAGCCGAGCCTGCCCTGCTGTAAAACGGTACCTTTGATTGCCAGCGACTCAATTCTCGACTTACGTTTACTGTATCAGGCGACAGCCTATGAAAAGTACGCTTCTCTGCCTACTAATTAGTTTACTGCTTTTCCAGAACACACTGTATGTTGCTTTAATTAACATCAAGGGTCTGCTCCGGCTCAGGAAGGAGGTACGTCAGATAGTATTTTTTGGTATAATCCATCAGAAAGTTGTCTTCTCTATTCTCAAACTGGATATGCAATTGCTCAAAGGCGTGATTGGGCGCTAAATCAGCCGCAATACAGGCATACACCTGCTGACTGAAGGCCCTTAGCTGTTGTTGATCAAGCGGTGCGCTACTGTCCAGATTTATAAATTTGGCGACCAGATACGATTCATTCTTCGTTTCGCCATTCACCCATGTTTTGCTGTAAGACGGATATACATTCCATTCGTCAAATTTCAGCTTGTTAGCCAGTAGCAGGCTATCGATTCGCGCTGTGCTTACAGTGACAGTACCAGTACTATCGGTTAGCCCACTTATTGAGCCGGTAACACTAAAACTTCCATTGCTAAACACAACAAAAACGATACGCACAGCAATCAGTACGAAGGCAAGGGTAAGGGCGGTTTTCATGGCGAACGAACTTTGGTGAAGGTTGGCAGTAAACGGCAGCGACAAACACCATTTGTTCGCTGTGGAAGCTTCCTGAAGAAGCCTGATCCGTCCGTTTTCGCTTATATATAGCCCGTCGTAGAAAAGGTTATCACCAGGCAAAAAATCCGTTGCCCTGTCGTTACCTTGTGCGCATGAAACATCTCTTGCTGGGCCTGCTGGCCTGTTTTTCGGTTACCACGTCGAGCGTTGCTCAATCAACCACCGATACAGCGCCCGCTTCAGCGGGTTGCCCCGCATTGCCATTGCGGGTTTGGGCATCGAATCCAGTACGTTTTCGCCGGCCGTTACGCATGAAGAAGCCTTTCATGCCCGGTATAGCGGCGAGGTGTTTACGGCCTATCCGTTTATGATGGGCGCGGCCCCACTGCGCAGACAGGCGAAGTGGTTTCCCACCGTCGTTGGTAAATCGCTGCCGGGCGGGGCCGTAACGCGGGAAGCCTACGAGTCGCTGGTTGGGAAAATGCTGGATTCGCTGAAAAAGTACAGCCCCTACGATGGCCTGTATTTCGATATTCACGGGGCCATGAGCGTGAAAGGGCTCGATGACCCGGAAGGCGATCTGATTACCCGAATCCGGAAAGTGGTTGGCTACAAAACGCTCATCTCCACCTCGATGGATCTGCACGGCAACGTGTCGTGGCGGCTGGCGCAAAACACCGACCTGATGACCTGCTACCGGATGGCACCCCACGAAGATGCCATGCAGACCAAAGAGCGGGCCGTGGTCAACCTGCTCGAACGGCTCAAGAGCGGCAAAGGGAAACCCGCTTACAAAGCCCTGATTACCGTACCGATCCTGTTGCCGGGCGAGAAAACCAGCACCCGCATCGAGCCGGGCAAAAGCCTCTACCACGACGTTGAACCCCTGGCCGATCATCAGGCCGGAATCGTCGATGCGGGCATCTGGATTGGCTACGCCTGGGCCGACGAGCCGCGCAACCACGCGGCGGTGATGGTAACGGGCGACGATAAGGCGAAAGTGACCCAGACCGCCGAGAAACTGGCCCGGAATTTTTGGGAGGCGCGGGATAAGTTCGATTTCGTGGCCCCCACCGGCACGTTAGACGACGTATTGGCCAAAGCCCTCGTCAGTTCCAAACGCCCATTCTACATCAGCGATACCGGCGATAACCCAACGGCGGGTGGTGCGGGCGACGTAACCTGGACGCTCACCCAATTACTGGCCCGGCCGGAGTTTAAAAAGCCGGATGGCCCCACGCTGCTCTACGCCTCGATTCCCGATCCGGGTTTTATTAAAAAAGCAATGGCGGCGGGCGTTGGCGGTCAGGTAGACGGAACAGCCGGGGCCCTTGTCGATTCGCGTTTTGCCCCGCCCGTTCCGCTCAAAGGCACCGTCGAGGCGATCGTGAAAGGCGATAAAGATGCCGAGGTGGAAGCGGTGGTGAAAGTGGGGAGCGTGCATGTCATTGTCACGCAGAAGCGAAAGCCCTACCATGAAGAAAAGGATTTCACGCGCCTGGGCCTCAACCCCCGCACCGCCGATATCGTGGTTGTCAAGATTGGCTACCTGCAACCCGAACTCTACGACATGCAAAAAGACTGGATCATGGCCTTAACGCCCGGTGGTGTCGATCAGGATTTATTCCGCCTGCCCTACAAGCGCATTCAACGCCCCATGTTCCCCTTCGACAAGGCCATGAAAACGCCAGACCTCTCGGCCAAATTCGTGCCGGTATCCGGTGCATCGAAGTAAGGGCAGCGGCCGAGGTTTTATCGCCTAGAGGCTGACCCCGGCCGCTGCCCTTTGTACCGCAAAAAACAACACCTACCGGCTGACAGCGCGGTGTAATGCCCCCAACGCCTTACTTCAGTTCTCTGATTTTGATGCTCCTGAAATTCACAACGTCGCCGTGGTCCTGCAACAGAATATGGCCTTTCGGTGCCTCGCCGAAATTGGGGAAGTCTTTGTATTTGCTCATCGCCACCAGTTCGCGGTAAGCGGGTGAACCCCGGTCATATTCCAGCACTTTCACGCCGTTCAGGTAATGCTCAACGTGGTTGTTGGGCTGCACAACAACCCGGCCGGTGTTCCATTGGCCCGGCGGGTGCACAAAACGCTCCTGCTTATCGGCTTTGATCAGATCATACAGCGACGCCAGCGTCCGGTTGCCACCGCGACCCGCTTTGGCATCGGGGTGCAGTTTATCATCCAGTACCTGGTACTCCAGCCCCACCACCGGGCCTTTGTTGCCTTGCGCCGGCCCCGCAAAATACTTCACGCCCGTGTTACCACCGGGGGTCAGTTTGAACTCAAAACTCAGGTCGAACGCGCCATACTGGTCTTTCGTCACGATGTCGCCGCCACGGGAGGCTTCTTTAGCCTCCACCACGTTGACCCCGATGGTACCGTCCTGAATGACCCAGCCTTTATCGGGAAACGTTTCTTTGTTAGCACTTTTCCAACCCGATGCACTCACACCGTCGAAGAGCAGTTTCCAGCCGTTCTTTTTCTCAAAATCCGTCAGCGTATTCGGAATGGTACTGACAACGTATCCCTCCTTCGGAAAATCGTCGGTCGACGGTTTGGTGACGCCTTTAATGCGGATGTTCTTCCAGTAAATCTTCTTGCCTACCTTATCCGGGCTGCTGATGGCGTGTACCTGCAAAGCGACAACGCCTTTACGATCGACGTTATCGATCAGGTAGGCAGCGGGTGTTCCGTTCACCCAGGTGCGTATCTGGTTGCCAACGCATTCGATTTTCACCTGGTTGAACGCATTGTGTTTATAGCTGTTCTGCCCCGCCGGATTCAGCGACATCGGATACAGCCAGTCACGGCGGCCTTCGTCATAAAGGCCACCTGTCCACTTCCGGGGCGAGGGGTCGAGTTCGTACTGGTAGCCAAACACCTTGCCTTTCCCATCGCGCCCGGCGGGGTCGTACTGGCTCCGAAACTGAATACCCGAATTGGAGCCGAGGTCTTCGATTTTAACGTCCAGTTCGAGCACAAAATCGCCGTATTCCTGCTCCGAAATCAGGAACGTATTGGGCGATTTCTCAACCGTTCGGCCCACGATAACGCCATCTTCAACGGCATAGGTGGCAGTACCCGCTACCTGTTTCCAGCCTTTCAGGGATTTCCCGTCGAATAACGTAGTCCAGTTTTTGGTTGACAGTTGGGCCTGACTATGCGCAAGGAAGCTTATGGGTAGCAGCAGGGCCAGGAGTAAAGTTTGTCGTTTCATGAAAAAGTCTTTTTAAGAGCAATCGGTTATCTAAGTGCAGCCCATCAGAAAGTCTACTAATCGATCTGCTTAAAATGTTGAGCGTTCTCAATTCTACTTTGTCAGATCAGTTTAGCTTGTCTAGTTTGGCCAGATGGAACTACCCGTTAGTGAAGCCCATGCCAGTCAACAGCAGCCACACTGAGGCGAACACAAAAAAAACCGCTTGAAAGCGCAGCAATATCTCTGCACGAACGCATTCCTGATAGCGACGACCAGCAACGCCATCGCCCCTACGGAACAGCCAAAGCCCAGTTCAATGAACTACAATTTGCCCCCGTACAGACGAGTGCGCTCAAACTGGAAGTCCAATTGCCGAAAGAA
Organism: uncultured Cytophagales bacterium; assembly: GCA_963750355.1. Classification (GTDB taxonomy): domain Bacteria; phylum Bacteroidota; class Bacteroidia; order Cytophagales; family Spirosomataceae; genus Fibrella. The sequence continues at coordinate 88,219 of CAVVQL010000009.1, forward strand.
CACGCCAGCGGCATCATCGAGTGGGCCGTCAATTAACCTGCGTCCATATGTCTAACTGTACCGCCAAACGAGCGAGGTGCATCATTTGATGACGCAGTATACGGCGGACCGGGGACCAATCGAACAATGAGCTGCCAGCCTGACTCCGTGACGCTATCTATCGCTGGAAAGCTTGAGGACAAAGTCTTCACTTACACCAACGGTTTGGGCTATCTGACTGACAGTTAGAATGCCTAAACCCAATAAGTTCTTTACTGTCTCAACTTCCTTCTGCTCTACCGCTTCCTGAATCTTCTGCTTTTCTGCCTTGACCGCTTCGGCGTTAGCGGCTGTCACACGGGCAAAATACGCCCGTTGTTCGGGCGACATCTTCCGGGTGTCCAACTCGTCAATGGCTCGCCGTAACCATTCCTCGTTCCAGAAGGCCGGGTACTTAGTCGGTTCCGTCGTGTGTAAGGTCTGCATGGTGTACACCAGTTTGTCTAAATCCGTTTCTACTTCCGATTCCTGCTTGGTGAACTTGGTCAGTTCTACCATCACAAACGTCATTTGGTCGTCAATGATTTCGCCTTGCTCATTTCTCAGATTAGCAACGGTATGAAAATCAGTCGTTGGCAGAATTGCCTTCTCCAAAATAGCTATTGTGTAAAGCTTAGGCAGGTTAGCGTAGTCAAACGCACCCTTTTCTACCAACGTGTTGAACTTGTGCAAGGTGTAGAATTTCATGCGCTGGAGAAAGTTGGGCGTGTAGCCTAATTGCATCTCCACCACAAACTGACTGCCGCTTTCGTCCGTGCAGGACAAATCGAAAATGCCGCTCCGGCTGTCAATGGTCAGCGCCTCAAAGGCATTCTTGTCGAAATGTACCTCCCGGATAGGCGTTTCAGATTTAATGAGGGCTTGTAGGGCTACCCGCAAAAATAAGCTATTGGTTTCGTTGCCGAAGGTGGCCTTGAAACCGTAGTCAGAAATGATGGGAATGTAAACGCCTGTCTCCATTAGGCAAAGCTACCCGAAACAACGCCTAAAACTATACAAGCCCAGAGGGTCCGGTACCTATCAAACCAGGCTATCGCAGCTACGTGACCTTGTCGACCCAAACGTCCTGGCCGATGTGCTCTTCCCCATTGGGCTAAAAAGCCTGTATATTCCTTACAACCTCAAATTCATAGCATACAACAAACATGGATTCTTGCTACTTTTAAAGACTGTCTATCAATACTTTATGTCGATGCTAAAGCTTTATAAAACCCTGATTGTCTGTTCATTGCTGATTATTGCCACCTCCACCGTTCAGGGGCAACCCGCTCCTATCAACGAGTTGTACCGGCAAACGAGCGAGGTGCATCATTTGATGACCCAGTACACGGCTGACCGGGGTAGCCTGAATCGATTCTACGTCATTGCTAACTCGCCCGAACGCCGGGAGCGCCTGCAACGGCACAGCACGGAGGTGTTGCAAACGCTTCAGAAATTGGATTTTGATCGGTTGCCGGTCGACAGCCAGGTCGATTACCTGTTGTTTCGGCGCAGCCTGGAGGTCGACCTGCGGGAGTTGCAGACCGAAGCCACGGAAGTTGACCGGATAAAAGCCTGGTTTCCCTTTGCCGCTCCCATGTATGCCCTCGAAAAAGTCAGGCGGCGCGGGGCCTCCATGAACGGGGAAGCCGTTGCTGTCGACTTAACCAACTGGAGCCGCGAGGTAGCCGACGCCCTTAAAACCATTCAGAAGCTGGATAAGATCGATCCGGCGCTGGCGCATCGGGCCGAAGACACGGCCAACGGCCTGAAAGCAGCCCTGAAAAGTGTGTTCGAGTTCTATAACGAATACGACCCCCAATTCACCTGGTGGGTGCCTGAACCCTACCGGAAGCTGGATGGATTGCTGACGGAGTACGCCGCTTTTTTTGGTAAGAAAGCCAAAGCCGCCGCCCCGCCTGTTGATGAAAGCGGCATTGCGGGCACAGCCGTTGGCCGCGACGAACTCGTGCGCCAACTTCAGTTTGAGCTCATCACCTACTCCCCCGAAGAGCTGATCGAGATTGCCAATCGGGAGTTTGCCTGGTGCGACAAGGAACTACTCCAAGCCTCCCGCGAGATGGGTTTCGGCGATAACTGGAAAGCGGCGCAGGAAAAAGTAAAGAACAGCGTGGTACCCGTCGGCAAACAACCTGAGCTTATTCTGCGGTTGTACAACGAGTCCATTGCGTTTATTAAGCAACGAGACCTGATCACCATTCCGCCCATTGCCGAAGAAACCTGGCGGATGACGATGATGTCGGCAGAACGGCAGAAAGTCAGTCCGTTCTTTCTGGGTGGCGAAACGATCATCATCTCGTACCCAACCCCGGCCATGTCGCAGGAGGATAAGCTGATGAGCATGCGCGGCAACAATCCGCATTTCTCGCGGGCTACGGTACACCATGAACTCATTGCCGGGCATCATTTGCAGGGGTTCATGAACAACCGCTACAAAACCTATCGCCGGTTCCGCACGCCCTTCTGGACCGAGGGCTGGTCGCTGTACTGGGAAATGATCTTGTGGGACATGAATTTTCCGCAGTCGCCCGAAGACAAGATCGGCATGTTGTTCTGGCGGATGCACCGCTGCGCCCGTATCATCTTCTCGCTTAATTACCACCTCGGCAAATGGACGCCCCAGCAGTGCATCGACTTTCTGGTCGACCGCGTGGGACACGAACGGGCGAATGCTGAGGGGGAAGTACGACGGTCGTTTGTGGGTGGGTACGAACCACTCTATCAGTTGGCGTATATGACGGGTGGCTTCCAGTTTTACGCCCTGAAAAAAGAACTGGTCGACAGCGGCAAAATGACCTACAAACAATTTCACGACGCCATCATGCAGGAGAATTCCTTGCCCGTCGATATGATCCGCGCCATCCTGACCAATCAGAAGCTCACCCGCGAGTATAAACCCACCTGGCGGTTCTATCCGTTACCGAATCCGGTATCAAAGGAACAACGCGGCAAGTAAGGTACGTTGGGGGTAGACACTATGGATAGGCCCATCGGGCCGAAACGTCGGTAGTAATGGATGCCACGATAATGTATAAGCCCCAGCGGGGCGTAGCGTGCGCAATATAGGCTCAACTGCACGCTGCGCCCCGCTGGGGCTTAGCCGCTGATAGCTATACGGAGAGCTACCGACGCTGCGGCCCGCTGGGCCTATGGGTTTGGAATTCCATCAGGTTAATACCTCTCGATGGTGGCTTGCTAAGGTCGTGCCCTTCGCTTCCGCTCAGGGTAATAGGCCGTCATGCCGAACTTGTTTCGGCATCTTGGACAGGCCTTACTAAGAAGTTGAAACAAACCAAGGTACGTTACTTGCCAATTAGGGTAGGAGTGCACAGATGCCGAAACAAGTTCGGCATGACGGCCTATATGAAGGGCTCAGCAATACCCTAGAGAACTCCTACCATTCAGCACCATACACCCAAACACGCGTTAGACAAAAAAGGCCATTTCCCCGGAGGAAATGGCCTTTTTGCAGTAGATCAAAGCGTATTTACATACCGCTTTGCTGCACCGTCAGCGCATCGATCGCCATCAGCGGTTTATCGGGCTGTTCGGGATTCACGAAAACCAGGTAGAGCTTATGTGTACCCGACTCTGGTTTTTTGAAGGGAATATTCACTGGTCCGCTCGTGCCCATTTTCACCTCAGCATCGCCGAGCAGCGGGCCGGTTGGTGAGCCGGTACGTACCTCTACTTTGCCACCCACCTGTCGGCCAGCCGTTGTGAAAACCTGGGCACTCAGACCCGACAGACCCGTCAGATCAATATCGTTGTAGGCGAGGTAGCTGCCACTCTTCAAGGCTATTGCCGCATCGGAACCGGTAGCGGGCAGCTTAACGGTCCTGATGTCTTTCCTGTCGTCGGAGGCTACCGCTTTGAGCTTTGGACTGCGAAGTGCTATCGATGTCACCTGCGTCAGCGGACCAATTTGGCCATTACCCCGGTCTGTATAGGTAGCGGTCAGGACGTACGACCCGTCTTTGGCCTGATCCTGCGTCATGTACGCCCCCTGAAGCGGCTGCTTTTGCGTCATCTTTTGGTCGGCGAGCGAGATAATATAGCGTACCATGTCTTCAGCTTCTTCGAGTTTCAGTTGTGGGTGAGCGCTCATGGCCTGTTCGCCCCACACCCCGCCACCGCCAGTAATCACCTTTTGGGCCAGCGCACGCAGCCGGGTTCCACTCTTGTACTTTTTGGCCACGTCGATATACGCGGGTCCAATCGATTTCCGGTCGATCGCATGGCAGGCTTTACAATCGCTCTGTTCAATCAGGCGTTTGCCGGCGGTATAGCCGAGGTTGGCCTGGTGCCCCTGGGCCAGCATCGTTTTGTCGAAGCCTTCTACGTAGTTGATCGTCATGGTCACGTCTTCCGGATCAATGCCTTTCGCCAGCGTGCCGTCTTCTTTATCGGCCACTATGGCCTGATAGGCGATGGGCTGTTTAGGGAAGAAGAACGTCTTGTTACCCTTTATGGCCAGATCTACTTTAGGCATCTCGTTACCCACTTTCACGGTCATTGTTTGGGTAGCCTTGTTACCGGCCGCGTCGGTCACGGTCACCGTTGGCGTATACACACCCGGCTTCGTGAAGGTCATGCTGGGGTTAGGCTGCGTGCTGCGGGCCATGCCTTTACCAAAATCCCAGCTATAGGTCAGGGCGTCGCCGTCATAATCCATTGACCCTTTTGTCGAGAAGGCCACCGTGAGCGGGGCTGCACCCACCATTTTATTGGCCGAAGCCACGGCTACAGGCCTGCGGTTGCCGGCCGTGTAGGTGATGCGCGACAGCCGGGCGTCATCATTGGCGGCAAACCAGTTCTGACCATATTCAAGCGTATAGAGGCTACCGTCCTGAGCAAACTGCATATCGATCGTGTGCGAGAACTTCATGTTTGGCGCGAACCGCTCCATTTTCACAAAGTCACCTTCGGGCTGTTCCGGCGTTCCGGTCATGGTGACGGGATTGATCCAGTCGCGCATCCAGTCGTAGGCGAAGAATTTTCCGTCGTAGGCGCGGGGGAATTTCACTTTCGAGTTGGCTGGGTAGTCGTCGTAATAGTACACCGGTCCACCCATCGCGTTCCGGCCACCCTTGCCGACAATGGCCCCAAATTCGGGTGAGTCGGCATAAGGGTAGTAGATAAACGCTTTCTGAGCCGGTGGCAACTCCTGAAGCCCTGTGTTGTGGGGCGACATATTCAGCGGCTTCATGGCATCGTAGGCCACGCCCGTCGAGGTACTGTCGATGAAATTGAACCGCTGATAAGCCCGGTTGTCGGCCACAAACATGGGCCAGCCGAAGAAACCGGCTTTCCGTGCCTGATTCACTTCGTCATGTCCCCGTGGGCCGCGCTTTTCGCGGTTTTCACCGGCATCAGGCCCCACTTCACCCCAATACAGGAAGCCGGTCCGCTGATCGACGGCGATCCGATACGGGTTCCGGTTGCCCATCACGTAAATCTCCGGCCGCGCTTTGGCGGTACCCTCAGGAAATAAATTGCCCGCCGGGATCGAATAGCCGCCGTTGCCGTTGGGCGTAATCCGGAGAATCTTACCCCGCAGGTCATTGGTGTTCGACGACGTACTGAGCGCATCCCAGCCCTGACGGCCCGCCCGGTTATCCGACGGTGAGTACCCATCTGAGTTGAATGGGTTGGTATCGTCTCCGGTCGAGAGGTACAGGTTGCCTTTTTTGTCCCAGGCAATAGAGCCCCCGGTATGGCAGCAGCCAGTCCGTTTTACGGGCACGCGCAACAGCACTTTCTCGGTGTTCATCAGCAGCGTATCGCGGGCGTCGTCGTAGGTAAATTGCGACAGGTGCTGGGCGGTATCGGCACCAAACAGGGCGGCATCGGGCGAATAATAGAGGAACAGCCGTTTGTTGGCCGCATAATTAGGATCGGCATTTACCCCCATCAGCCCGTACTCAAATTTGGTATACACCGGCATCCGGGCCACAATTTTGGTCTTCTTCGTGGTGGGGTTATACACCTTCAGCAGGCCCTTGCGCTCACCGAACAGCACCTTACCCGTAGGCAGCACCACCAGTTCAGTTGGCTCATCCAGGCTGGCAACCAGCACCTCGCGCTCAAACCGGTTTTCCTCGGGCGGAGCCTGCGACTTCGCTTTGGCATAATCCAGCTTCGAGGCCATTACCGATTGCAGACCACCCAGCAGGTGCTTCAGAAACACCGGATTGGCGAAGGTCTCGTCGGTGTGACCAAAGCTGGTGTAGAAGGCTTTGCCGCCGTCGTAGTCGTGGAACCAGGCCATGGGGTGATCGTCGCCCATCTTACCGTCTTTATACGTCTTCTCATCGATCTTGACGAGTACGTTCACCGCTTTGTTCACATTCTTGAAGTCGTAGAATTCGTCTTTGACCTTCCAGCGATCGGGAAAACCAACCATCGAGGGGTGGTTTTTATTCACGACATAGGCCTCCCCTTCCTGCACGTTTGGGTTGCCGGGATGCGAGGCAAACTGCCCGCCTGCCAGTTTGGCGTACCAGGGCCAGTCGTACTCGGTATCGGTGGCCGCGTGGATACCAACGTACCCGCCACCCGACTGAATATACCGCTCAAAATCAGCCTGCTGGGTGTCGTTCAGCACATCACCCGTGGTACTCAGAAAAACCACAGCGTTGTAGCCTTTCAGGTTAGCTTCGGTGAATTTGCCCGCGTCTTCCGTCGTGTCAACGGCAAATCCATTCTGTTTGCCAAGCTCCATCAGGGTGCGTTTCCCCGTTGGAATGGATTGGTGGCGGAAACCTTTGGTGCGGGAGAAAACGAGTACCCGTTTGGCGGTGAGCGACTGGGCTTCTACCGGACTACCGGGCAGCAAGGCAACGGTCAGCAAGCCGCTCAGAACGGCAAGCGTGTGCCCAAATCGGCGCCCGATTCGGCGCGTATCGACAAAGCGTTGACTAATTGATGATGTATACATAAACGTGAAGACGTGCTTTAGAAAGTAAAGACCCTTACCAGTGAAAACTATTCAACTTAACTCAAATTAGGCATTATCGCTTTACCCACCAGATCAATAAACCGGTAACGGTTACTACGGCCATCGACAGGGCCAGCACCAGGTAGAGCAGCCGGGTGGCCAGCCCACCAAACCGGCCAAAGTGCAGCTCTTCCAGTACATGCTCCGCCACATACTCGGCGTCGGCCTCACTGGCTCTGAATACCTTCGTCAGCTTACCGGTCTGCACATCGAACTCGGTGGCAGAGGTGAATTTTCCCAGCAGCGGGTTGGCATCTGACCCATTGCCGCGAATCACCAGCGGCTTGCCCGGTGCGTCGGGAAAAACGATCACCTCCGGGGCAAACCCAGCCACCTGCACCCGACTTTCGGCCAACAGCGCGTCTACCGCTTTTACCGGCGCAACCGTCGTTTCGTCCGGCCGGGAACCGCGTGGGCCGCCGCCGTCCAGCGCCCGTTCGATCTGCTCCCAATGAAAGAACGTGCCGGATACGCTGATGATCAGCAGAAAGAGCAGCGTCACCACCCCGAGGTACTTGTGCAGATCGCCATACACGAACCGCTTCGGCTTTTTCCAGCGAACACCCACCGCAAATACACTCAGCAGCGATTTTCGGTAATACCACGTACCTGTCAGCACAGAACCGACCAGGCAGATGCCGACAAGAAACAGCACCCAGTCGCCAATGGGTGGTGCCAGCAGGTGTTCGTGCAACTGACGCACTTTCCTGACAAAGGCGGCCTCCGAATTTCGGTCGCCAAGAAACGCACCGGTATACGGATTTACGTAGGCCCAGAGGCGTTTTTTGCCATCCCGCACATCGGCCCTGACGGCCCGGTTATCGGCGTTGGTGTACAGAACCAGATTACGAACGCTGCCAGACGGATACTGCCGCTGAAGGGTTTGCAGCAGGGTGTCGTAGGGTTGCCGGGTAGTACCGGGCGTTACGGCTACGGTCGATGGGTTTAGCCAGCCATCAATGGCGTTATCAAAGAGTAAAATACTGCCGGTGAGGGTCAGCATCAGAATAAATAGGCCACCAGTTAGGCCAAAAATACGGTGAAGTTTATAGGCAATCTTGTCGATACGCGTCATGTAAATAAGTAGTGATTCTGAATAATAAGTGGCAAGTCAGCGCAGATCACCGCATCACCGTGAGGGTGCCTTTATAGGTCTGTTTACCAAAGACGACGCTGTAGTAATAGATGCCAGCCGGGTAGTCGGGTGCGTACCAGCGGAAAGCCCGGTCGGTGGAGTCGAATACCGATTTACCCCAGCGGTTATAGACCGTTACCCGCTCGAACCGCTCGGTGCAGCTTTCGAGCGGGGCATTGATCAGGGCGAAATAGTCGTTTTTTCCGTCACCATTGGGCGTGATCGTATTCGGGATTTTCATATCGTCGACGTTGACGATGGGGGTTCTCAGTTTCAGCACCACACTGGTGGTGTCGGTATTTTTGGGCTGGCAACTTCCGTCTGTATTCGCAAAATCGAGTATGAAGGTGGCCTCGCTTTTGCCCTGAAGAGCCGCGCAGGTAGCCTGCCACGCAAACGGTGACTGCAATTCCGGTCGCCCCGTTTTGTTGCCGAATGTCATACCGACGGTCGCCAGATTAAAGCCGCGCCCGATGCCTGTTAGCCGCAGGGTGTCGGTTTTGTCGGGGTCGTTTCCAAAAACGGTGAACCGAATCCCACTCGCGGTTGTGTCGGCGGGAGAAACCACCACCTCCACTACCCTGCCCGGCAATGACGTTCGTATGCTGGGCGGCTGACTGGTCACGCCCTGCGCCGCCAGCCGAACGGTAGTGGTGTCGCGGCGTTCTACGTTGCAGCGCCTGTTGATGGCGATGAAGTCGACCAGGTAGTCGGTGCGGGTAGCCTGCGTGCAGGTCGGTTTCCAGACGAACGGCCCCGATACGGTTCCCGTGCCTGATTTAGGCGAAAAGGTCATGCCCGCGCCGGCCAGATCGAACCCGCGCCCCACCGCCTGAATGGTAACCGCGCCATTCTGCGAATCTTTACCGAAGGCGTTGAAGGTCAGCGACGTGCCTACCGCAATGGTCGATTGTGCGTTGCGCAGGTCAGTGCTGGCGGCGGGCTTGGTAGCGGGGGTAGCGTTTACCTGCACCAGAATATCCAGGGTGGTGGTTAAGCCCTGCGGGCAGGCGTCGTCGGTGGCCTGAATTCGCAGCGTAACGGCTTTTCCGTTGTTATACAGGGCGCAGGCATCGAAACAGAACTGAGCCGTAGTGGTATCGCGCCCGGTAATCGACTGCAGCACGCCGGGCGTAATGGCCAGCCCCGCCAGCGACCCACTGCCGTTCGAGATCGTGATGCGCTGGTTGGCATTCGGGTCGGTAACAAACAAGGTCAGGCAGGCATTGTCTGTGTCGTTCAGGGTGAGCAGGGTGCCCGGCTTGTAAAATGTGCTGGCCCCCTGCGTTTTCATCAACAGCACAGGCGGGTCATTGGTCGGGCAGTCGATGGCCCTGAGCTGGTAGTCGCGCCGGACGCGCCCGATCGCCACGCCTTTCCGGTATTCGACCACCTCCACCGAAAATACGTACAGCCCCGCCCGGCTGGCCGTGACCGTCAGAATACCCGTTCGTGGGTTTACCTGCAACGGCACCGCTCCCGGAATAGCATTGGCGGCGGCGTACCCCGAACTCCAGTTGACAACCGGGTACGGACCAGGAAAAAACTTGGGGGCAAGCGCCTGCGTGCCGATGCCCGGATTGGGGTTGTTGCGGTCACTGAAGCCGTTGTAGGGTGTTACCATCGAATACACCAGGCTGTCACCGTCGGCATCTTTGGCGGAGAAATCAAACGTAAAGGGCCGGTTCAGGCAGATGTAATCGCCTTTGGGCACGGCAAAAGCAGGCGACGAATTATAGAGAGCCGGGGTTGTGGCCGCAATAGCGGGAAATTCGAGGTAGAACGTCGACGCCGCATCACCGGGGGCAACGATATTCGTAATACCGCCATTCCGGCAGCAGCGTTCCCAGGTGATGTAGTACCCGCCCGGGTCGTTGAACGCCTGGGCGTTGAGCGTCAGGTCGAGTCCGTAGCGGATGAGGCGGGTGCTCTGGCTGGCCTGCGCGCAGTTGGGCAGCGTCGATGCGATCAGCAACGAGCCGGTCTGGGGCAGTTCGATACCCGACAGGTACACGTTGTCCCGTTTCCGGAAAATACCCAGCACCACCGTCGGATCTTCGGCCGCCGGATTACCGGTAAGCTGATCGAAGTACAGGTTCAGGTTTAGCCGGTGCGTGTAGGTTCGTCCCGTACCGAGGTATTGCAATTCTATTTCGCCCCCGACAATATGGGTAGCCATGACTATCCCCGGCAGTGACGCGAAAAAGGCAAGGAAAAACAGGAAATAAAAAAATGTACGGTATTGTTGAGTCATACAAATTAGGACAAGAGACACAGGGTCCGATTAAGGATGCTTAATTTAGCAGTTTATCTTGAGACAAGGAATCAAAGTTCAACGGTTAAGGTGTACTATTTCCCGCTAGCTCATTGATTACCAGTGGCCTGATTAACCTTCAGGCATTGAACTTTAGACGTTGAACCAATTTTTAATGCGCCGTCATAAACAGAAACAACCCCAGCTCATTGCCAACCTGTTGGTAGCCGACGTGGCCGCCGAAGGAAAGTGTATCATCAAAACCGACGAAGGCGTCATCTTCGTCGAGGGCCGCCCCGGCTACCCGATGCCTGCCCCCGGCGATATCATTGATATTAACGTTGTCAATCAAAAGAAACAGTACCGCGAAGCCACCGTCGAACGCATCGTGACGCCTTCTGCGGTACGTACCGAGCCGTTTTGCGAGCATTTCGGCATTTGCGGCGGTTGTAAATGGCAGCATATTCAATACGCCGAGCAACTTCGCTTCAAGCAGCAACAGGTCATCGATCACCTTACGCGCATTGCCAAGGTTCCGTTGCCGGCATTCGGGCCAATTGTGCCCGCCCAGCCCACGCAGTATTACCGCAATAAGCTCGAATTCACCGTGGCGGCCGGCCGCTGGCTGACGCAGGCCGAGGTCGACGCCGGTGAGCGCATGGACTTCCGGGCCGTGGGTTTCCACGTACCCGGCCGGTTCGACAAGGTGCTGCCCATCAACCACTGCTACCTCCAGCCCGACCCGTCGAACGATATCCGACTGTCGGTATCCGATTATATGTTTGCCCATAACCTGGCGGCCTATAACCTGAAAACCCACGAAGGCTATTTACGGACCCTGATTATCCGCACCGCCGACACGACCAATCAGGTGATGGTGACCATGCAGGTGGCGCAGGACCACCCCGAACAGCTCGCGGCGCTGCTCGATCATCTCCAGGCGCGTTTCCCGCAGATCACGTCGCTGAACTACATCATTAACAAGAAGAAAAACGACAATTACGGCGATCAGGAAGTGATCAACTACGCCGGTACGCCGTACATCGAAGAGCAGATGGTGGCGTCGGAAAACCATCCACCGCTGACCTTCCGCATCAACGCCAAGTCGTTTTACCAGACCAACGCCAAACAGGCTTTTGCCCTCTACAGCATTGCCCGCGACATGGCCGGCCTGACGGGCAACGAACTGGTGTACGATCTATACACCGGCACGGGCACCATTGCGCTGTTCGTGGCCCGGCAGGCCAAACATGTAGTTGGTGTCGAATATGTGGAAGCTGCCGTGGGCGACGCGCACGTAAACGCCGAAGTAAATGGCATCACCAACGCCTCGTTCTTTGCGGGCGACATGAAGCTGCTGCTGACCGATGCCTTTTTTGCCCAACACGGCCGCCCCGACGTGGTGATCACCGATCCGCCCCGCGCTGGCATGGACGAGGCCGTTGTGCGCCAATTGCTGAAAGCGGCTCCCAAAAAAATCGTGTACGTCAGTTGCAACACCGCCACACAGGCCCGCGACATCGCCTGGCTCGACGAAGCCTATCGCGTCGAAGCGGTGCAGCCCGTCGATATGTTCCCCCACACGCACCATGTTGAGAATGTGGCGCTTTTAATAAGAAAATAGTCTTCTGTCCTCTGTCTTCTGTCCTCTGTTGCGCTGCTTGATTACAACTGGTTGTGTTAGCAGCGCAACAGAGGACAGAAGACAGAGGACAGTAGACACCAGTTTATGACCCTCCTCACTCCACCCACCTGGCCCGATTATGAGCTGATCGACTCGGGCGATTTCATGAAGTTAGAACGGTTTGGTGCCTATGTGCTGGCCCGGCCTGAACCGCAGGCTATCTGGGACTGCTCGCTGTCGGAAGCGGAGTGGGAACGACTGGCCCACGCTACATTCCGGCGCGATAAACAATCACCCGAACGAGGCGACTGGCAGCGGCTCAAACCCATTCAGGACCCCTGGCTGGTGCAGTTTCGGCAGCAGGGTCTTGATTTAACTCTGAAGCTGGCCCTTACGTCGTTCAAGCATGTCGGGCTGTTTCCGGAGCAGGCTGTCAACTGGACCTACATTCACGACGCGGTGAAGGCCTTACCCGTGGAGAAGCCCCGCGTGCTGAACCTGTTTGCCTATACGGGGGGCGCCTCGCTGGCCGCCCGACAGGCCGGCGCCGACGTAACCCATGTCGATTCGGTGAAGCAGGTGATCTCCTGGTCGCGGGAGAATATGGAGATGAGCAAACTCGATAATATTCGGTGGGTAGTCGAAGACGCCGTGAAGTTTGTGCGGCGGGAAGAGCGGCGGGGCAACACCTACCACGGCATCATCCTCGACCCACCCGCTTACGGACGCGGGCCCGATGGCGAAAAATGGGTGCTGGAAGAGCAGCTCAACGACCTGCTGAAAACCTGCGCCGCCCTGCTCGACCGGCAGAACTACTTTTTCATCATCAACCTCTATTCGCTGGGCTTTTCCGCCCTGATTCTCGATAACCTGGTGGCGCAGTGCTTCGGCAACCCCGCCGAAACGGGGCAAGCGCCACGTTATGAGCAGTCTGGCGAGCTTTTCCTGACCGATTCGCAGCAGAAACGCCTGCCGCTGGGCGTCTTCTCTCGTTTTTCTTCCGTAAGTTTGTAAGGTATTATAAGGCTATAACACGGAGTTACACGGAGGTCTCACAGTGTTGCACTGAGGCTTTTTCTAAAAATTAACATTTGTGCAACTCTGTGAGACCTCCGTGTAACTCCGTGTTATAGTTCTTTTTATCTCTTTCGCCTTGGGGACATTTTGCGGTACATATTGATCCTGTTGGTGGTTGCCACACTGGCGTCGTGTAGTAGCGGCGACCGGCGGCTTTCGCGCATCCCACCCCTTCCCCAGGCCTCCGACAGTGCCCAGACGGCCAATGCGCTCCGGGCACTCACCCGCGCCATCAATCAGTCGTCGTCTGCCACGGCCTACGCCAAACGAGCGGGATTATTGCTGGCTATGGGTCGCCCGGCTGATGCGCTGGCAGATATCGACGAAGCTATTTCCCGGAACAACAGTACTGGCTTTTTCTTTCTGGTTCGGGCCCAGGTCATGCGGGCTATGAAAAAGCCGAATCAGGCGTTCGAGGATGCACAGCGGGCCGAAATTCTGGGTATCAACTCACCGGAACTGTACACCCTCATGGGCGACGTACTGCAACAGCAGGCCCAATACCCCAAAGCCCATCTCTACGTGGCAAAAGCGTTGCAAATGGCCCCATACGACGGGGAAGCCCACTTTTACAGTGGGCTGATGGCCGCCAAGCAGGGCGACACCACGCAGGCACTGGCCCAATATCAGCAGGCGCTTCAGCTTAAACCGCGCTTTTTGCCGACCTACAATCAGCTAACGGCCATTTACCGATCGCTGGGTGACTTGACTACCGCACTGGCTTATAATGAGAAAGCCGTGCAGTACTTTCCTATCAATGCGGAGCTGTTGTTTCAGCGGGGCATGATCTATCAGTACGGTGGCCGGGCCGACAGCGCCCTTGTCGCCTACCAACGAACCGTGACCATGCAACCCGATTACGTTCAGGCCTATTTTCAGGCTGGTCTTATTTTCGACCGCTTCCGCAATTATGGGGCCGCGCTGGCGAACTTCGAGCAGGTGCAGAAACGGAAACCGACGTTTCCACGTATTGATTTTTACGTGGGACACGGGGCCGAAATGACCTACCAATTAGACCGGGCACTGGCCCAGTACTCGATTGCCCTGCAAAAAAACCCGAATGATCAGCCAGCCCAGCTAGGCGTGTGGCGGGTACAACGGCGGCAGCAGCAGGCAACGGCTTCGTATAATGGGTACCTGTTGAATCCGACAGCCCCGGAAGCAGGCTTGTTGCAGGCCCCGACAGACCGAACGCCCAGCGGGCCCACACTCGACACCAATCGGATCCGTATCGCACCGATACAGCCCCGAACCCGCATTCAGTCAATGAACGATTCGACAGTTAACGTGAAAATTAATTAAAATGTGTCTACTGTCCTCTGTCTTCCGTCCTCTGTTGCGCTGCTAACATAACCAGTTGTACCAAGCAGCGCAACAGAGGACGGAAGACAGAGGACAGTAGACACAAAAGGATATGACAACTCAGGATATACAATTACAGGTAGCGCTGCCCGACGGTAGTGTTCGCGAGTACCCGGCTGGTTCATCCGGGCTCGACGTGGCCCTTGGTATCAGCGAGGGGCTGGCCCGCAACGTGCTGGCCGCCAAAGTAAATGGCAAGGTACAGGATGCCACCCTGCCCATTGAAACCCCGGCCGAAGGTGGCCCCGTGTCGGTACAGCTGCTGACGTGGAATGACCTGGACGGTAAATCAACGTTCTGGCACTCGTCGGCCCACCTGCTGGCCGAGGCCCTGGAAGCACTGTACCCCGGCATCAAGTTTGCCATTGGCCCACCCATCGAAAACGGCTTCTATTACGATGTCGATTTTGAGGGCAAGCATTTCTCGCAGGACGACTTCAAGAAAGTTGAAGACAAAATGCTGGAGCTGGCGCGGCAGAAGAACGCCTTCCACCGCAAGTCAGTCAGTAAGGCCGACGCCATTGCCTACTTCGAAGAAAAGGGCGATCCGTACAAAATCGATCTGTTGCAGGGCCTGGAAGACGGCAGCATCACCTTCTACACCCAGGGTAACTTTACCGACCTGTGCCGGGGGCCACACATCCCGAACACTGGATTTATTAAAGCCGCCAAGCTGATGAACGTGGCGGGCGCATACTGGCGCGGCGATGAAAAAAATAAGATGCTGACGCGCATCTACGCCATTACCTTCCCGAAGCAGAAGGAATTGGAGGAATACCTGACCCTGTTGGAAGAGGCTAAAAAGCGCGACCACCGCAAGCTGGGCAAAGAGCTGGAACTGTTTGCTTTCTCCGAAAAAGTGGGGCAGGGCTTGCCCCTGTGGCTTCCCAAAGGGGCTATCATCCGCGAACGGCTCGAGAACTTCCTGCGCAAAGCGCAGGTGCGGGCCGGGTATTCGCCCGTGGTTACGCCGCATATTGGCAGCAAGCAGCTGTACGTAACGTCGGGCCACTGGGAGAAGTACGGGGAAGATTCGTTCAAGCCCATTCTGACGCCCGACGTAGGTGAAGAGTTTCTGCTGAAGCCGATGAACTGCCCGCACCACTGCGAGATTTACAAGACGAAACCCCGCTCCTACCGCGACCTGCCCCTGCGGCTGGCCGAGTTTGGCACGGTGTACCGCTACGAGCAATCGGGCGAGCTTCACGGGCTGACGCGGGTACGTGGCTTTACGCAGGACGATGCCCACATTTTCTGCCGTCCCGATCAGGTGAGCGATGAGTTTATGAAGGTCATCGACCTGGTGTTGTACGTGTTTAAAGCCCTGGGTTTCAACGACTACAGCGCGCAGGTATCGCTTCGTGACCCGGATAATGGTACCAAGTACATTGGCTCCGATGATAACTGGGAGAAAGCCGAATCGGCCATCATCAACGCGGCGAACGAGAAAGGTCTGCCCACCGTTATAGAAAAAGGTGAGGCTGCATTCTATGGTCCCAAGCTTGATTTTATGGTGCGCGATGCCCTGGGCCGGAAATGGCAGTTGGGCACGATTCAGGTCGATTACACCCTCCCCGAACGTTTTGAACTGGAGTACACAGGTGCCGATAACCAGAAGCACCGACCCGTCATGATTCACCGGGCTCCGTTTGGCTCGATGGAGCGATTCATTGCCATTCTGATCGAAAACACGGCGGGTAATTTTCCCCTCTGGCTGTCGCCCGATCAGATTGCGGTGCTGCCCATTTCGGAGAAATACGAAGCCTACGCTAATGAGCTTTTCCTGACCTTGCAGGAGAATGATATCAGGGGTTTTGTGGACGTGCGCGACGAGAAAATCGGCCGCAAGATCCGCGATGCTGAGGTGGCGAAAGTACCGTTTATGCTCATCGTCGGTGAGAAAGAACAGGCCGAAGGCCGGGTGTCGGTACGCCGCAAGGGCGAGGGTGATTTAGGCAGCATGACTGTTGCCGAATTTACCGCCCTGTTTCAGGAACAAGTGAAAGTATAAACTTTTAGATTTACAACACGTTTACCAAACCAATAAGTAGTCACATTAACCAAACCATATGGCATTACCCCAACGGAGACCACCCCGTCGCGTGGTGGAAGAACCCTACCGAATTAATGAACGCATCCAGGCTCGCGAGGTGCGTGTTGTCGGCGAAAACGTCGAGCAAGGCATTTTTAGCATCCAGCAGGCATTGGTCATGGCCAAAGCCCAGAGCTTAGATCTGGTGGAGATTTCACCGAACGCGGTCCCTCCGGTTTGCCGTGTCATCGACTACTCGAAATTCAAGTACGAGCAGAAGAAGAAGCAGAAAGAGATTAAGTCGAATGCCCAGAAAGTGGTGATCAAAGAAATCCGTTTCGGCCCAAACACGGACGACCACGACTTTGAGTTCAAGCTGAAACACGCCCTGACCTTCCTGAAAGAAGGGGCCAAGGTGAAAGCCTACGTACACTTCGTGGGCCGGTCGATTGTTTTCAAAGACCGGGGTCTTCAGATCCTGGAGCGATTCTCAAAAGGCCTCGAAGAAGTAGGCAAGATTGAGCAGGAGCCCAAACTTGAAGGCAAACGCATGATCATGTTTCTCGCCCCGAAAGCGGTGCAGGTGAAGAAATAGAGAAAAGCTGGTCTAAAGTCTAAGGTCCAACGTTTAAAGTTGCTTCGCACTACCTACGCCTGCGAAGCAACATTTGAACGCTGGACCTTAGACTTTGGACTAGCTTTTTTGTACCTTTGCGGCCTGTTTATTTAACGCGACCGGCGATCCGGCCTTATTTCAATCATGCCAAAGCAAAAAACCAACTCGGCTGCCAAAAAGCGTTTCAAGCTGACCGGCACCGGAAAACTCAAGCGGAAGCACGCCTTCCACTCCCACATTCTGACCAAGAAGACCACCAAGCAGAAGCGTAACCTCGTTCACTCGTCGACCGTACACCCGACGAACATGACGCGCATCAAAGCCCTGTTGCGGTCTAACTTAGTCAATTAGTTTCGGTTATCTATTTCACCCGACAACAGGCCGTTTAAGCAGAAGAAATTAAGAAGTAGGAATTAAGAATTATGCGCTCAGCAGTTGTCATTCTTAATTCTGCATTGACAATTCTTAATTGACACTCGCCCGCGTCAAAAAAAGCAAACAAAATGCGTTCAGTCAATCACGTCGCCTCACGGGCACGTCGCAAGAAAATTTTAAAACTGGCCAAAGGATTCTATGGCCGTCGTAAGAACGTTTGGACAGTGGCAAAAAACGCCGTTGAAAAAGCGTTAGGATACGCTTACCGTGACCGCAAAGCCAAGAAACGCGATTTCCGCGGTCTCTGGATTCAACGGATCAACGCCGGTGCCCGCCAACATGGCATGTCGTACTCGGTATTTATCGGTGCCCTGAATAAATCAGGTATTGAATTGAACCGGAAAGTGTTGGCCGATCTGGCCATGAACCACCCGGAGGCGTTCAAAGCGGTTGTCGACCAGCTTAAATAAACAGACCTTACCCAATGCAAACCCCCGGCTGATTCAGCCGGGGGTTTTTGTTTTTAGAGACCGTACAGGGTTGGCTACGTCTCCACAACCTTCGTTTTCAACCCAACGCGGGGCTCGCCTTCTTTCGGCTTGCCCAACAGATAAACATCGATCTCGGTTTTACCCACGCGGAATACCTGACGGTCGGTGAGGGTGGTTTCTAGCAGTTTTTTAAGCTGTTGAAATTGAGTTGCCTTAGCTTTTTCCTCTTCGTCAAACCAGTCTTCCATCGTCACAACGGGCTCCCAAAACTCAGCTTCGGTTATTTCTTCGACATAGTTGGATGGCGGTAGCATCAGCCAGTCTTTCATGTGGCTGACGGTTAGTGGCTCAGCCATTCTCAGGTACGTCTCGACCGGTTCGATCGGCTCGTCGGATTCGCTGGGATACAGCAAATCGGTAAGTAGAGGAGCAACCTGCTGCGAAAATGAGGGGGTCTCCGGCTCGGGCTGAGCGCTTTTGTTGGGTTCAGGGGCGTTACTATCCGGTGATTCGGGTGTCATAGAAATGGCTTGTCAGTGTAGACAAAATAACAACGTTAGCACGAATATGCTTTATAGGCTATGCCTTATCTGCGGCAATCAGTCATTGCGGCGATCGGGCGGGCATATCGGAATAAGTTGCTACATTGAGCCGCTTACCCTAGTCTAAACCAACACACAATTTTTTCGAACCAAGATTATGTTTGAGACCCTAATGAACCTCGTGAAGCAGCATGCAGGCGGCGCTATCGTTAACAACCCCGGCATTCCGAACGAGCAAAACAACGCAGCCATGGAGACCGTGGTGCAGAGCATGATGGGCGGCCTTAGCCAGCAGGCGCAGGGCGGTGGCCTTGGCAACCTGCTCGGCATGATCGTCAATGGCGGCGGCAACGTTCAGGACAACTCCGTAACCCAGGGCGTACAACAGCATGTGGAGCAGAACCTGATGCAGAAACTAGGTATTTCGCCGCAGGTGGCCATGTCGGTTGCCAGCGCACTGGTACCCATCGTGCTCAGCAAACTGATGACCAAAGCCGCTGACCCGAACGATTCGAGCGTTGATGGCAACACCATCATGGGCGCGGCCACTGGCCAGCAGGGCACCGACTGGATGGGCATGGCCAGTTCGGCAATGGCCGACGGCAAACTTGATATGAATGACCTAGTTCGCTCTGTTGGGGGCGGCCAAACGGGCGGTGGCCTCGGCAATATGCTGGGTGGCCTGTTCGGCGGAAAATAAGTAGCGCAGAGGAGTTACTGTGAAAGCCTGTGGTTTCGGCCACGGGCTTTTTTTTATAAGCCAGCCATCGACGTATGGCCGTCATCCCGCCCTTATGTCAACCCTGCCACCCTCAACTGTCTGGGGCACCGAATCTATGCCAATCCGGCCCGCTACGTTGATTTTGACTGCCAATCTGTCACAAATTCAAACAAAAAAGTCAACTGGCATTTTGCTTGTTATAGGAGTGGTACCTGGTTACCTCAACAGTAACCGGAACACCATTAACCATCGCATAAACTCTAATCAGCATCTGACTGCTACGCCCCGGCGCGGTGGTCCAATTTATCAGATATGGGAAAGATCATAGGCATTGACTTAGGCACCACCAACTCGTGCGTAGCCGTGATGGAGGGTAACGAGCCGGTCGTTATTCCGAACAGCGAAGGTCGGCGGACTACGCCATCAGTCGTGGCGTTTATGGACAATGGCAATGGCGAGCGGAAAATCGGTGATCCCGCCAAACGTCAGGCCATTACCAACCCGCAGAATACCATTTCATCCATCAAGCGGTTCATGGGCAAACGGTTCAACGACGTCCAGAATGAAACCAGCCAAATGCCGTATACCGTTGAGCGTGGCCCTAACGACACGCCCCGGGTTCGGATTGGTGACCGCCAATATACCCCTCAGGAGCTCTCGGCGCTGATTCTGCAAAAGATGAAGCAGACCGCTGAAGACTATCTGGGACAGACTGTAACCGAAGCCGTTATTACGGTACCGGCCTATTTTAACGATGCCGAGCGTCAGGCTACCAAAGAAGCGGGTCAGATTGCCGGTCTCGACGTAAAACGGATCATCAACGAACCTACTGCGGCTGCCCTTGCCTACGGCCTGGACAAGACGCATAAGGACATGAAGATCGCCGTATTTGACCTCGGCGGCGGTACGTTCGATATCTCGATCCTGGAACTGGGCGATGGCATTTTCGAAGTAAAAGCCACGGACGGTGATACGCACCTCGGTGGCGACGACTTCGACCAGGTGATCATTGGCTGGTTGGCGCAGGAGTTCATCAACGACGAAAATATTGATCTGCGGAAAGACCCGATGGCCCTGCAACGCCTGAAGGAAGCCGCTGAGAAAGCGAAGATCGAACTGTCGAGTTCGGCATCGACGGAGATCAACCTGCCCTACATCATGCCGGTAAACGGCATTCCCAAGCACCTGGTGCGTACGCTGAGCCGGGCGAAGTTCGAGCAACTGGCCGACTCGCTGA
The DNA here is from genome assembly GCA_963750355.1 of uncultured Cytophagales bacterium. Classification (GTDB taxonomy): domain Bacteria; phylum Bacteroidota; class Bacteroidia; order Cytophagales; family Spirosomataceae; genus Fibrella. Next base: position 108,724 of record CAVVQL010000009.1, read on the forward strand.
TTCAGCGTAGCCTGGAGCCTTGCCGTCGCGCCCTGAAAAACTCAGGCCTGAACGCCAGCCAGATCGACGAAGTGATTCTGGTGGGTGGATCAACGCGGATTCCGAAAGTGCAGGAAGAAGTAGAGAAACTGTTCGGCAAGAAGCCGTCGAAAGCCGTTAACCCCGACGAAGCCGTAGCCATTGGTGCTGCTATTCAGGGGGGCGTGTTGACGGGTGAAGTAAAAGACGTGCTTCTGCTCGACGTGATTCCGCTCTCGTTGGGTATCGAAACCATGAACGGTGTGTTCACCAAAATGGTGGAGGCCAACACCACGATTCCGACCAAGAAGACGGAAACGTTCTCGACGGCATCGGACAATCAGCCAAGCGTGGAGATCAACGTGCTGCAGGGTGAGCGGCCAATGGCCGCGCAGAACCGTCAGTTAGGCCGGTTTATCCTGTCGGATATCCCACCGGCACCACGGGGCCTACCGCAGATTGAAGTGACCTTCGACGTGGATGCCAACGGTATTCTGAACGTAACGGCCCGCGACAAAGGCACCGGTAAAGAGCAGAAGATTCGGATCGAAGCCAGCAGTGGCCTCACCGACGCGGAGATCAACCGGATGCGCGAAGAAGCGAAAGCCAACGAAGCATCGGATAAGGTAGAGCGGGAGAAAATTGAGAAGGTGAACAGCGCTGACTCGATGATTTTCCAGACCGAGAAGCAACTTAAAGACTACGGCGACAAACTGTCGGCGGGCAATAAAGAGGCCATCGAAGGCGCCCTGACTCAGCTACGCACGGCCCACGGTTCACGCGATGTGGCCGCCATTGACACCGCGATGGAAGCGATCACCGCCGCCTGGAACGCCGCTTCGCAGGAGATCTACGCCGCCACACAAGGTCAGGATGGCGGTGCCAACCCGATGGATGGTTTCGGCGGACAACCCGGCGGCAACGGCCAGTCGAACGGCAACGGTTCGCAAAACCAACCCACTGACGGCGACGTATCGGACGTTCCTTACGAAGAAGTGAAGTAATTGATTTGAACCTATAAGGTCTCTTTTCGGATTTTGTAGGTTCGATTTTAATTCATAAAAAGCCCCTGCTGAACTTAGCAGGGGCTTTTTCATTGAATAGCCCTACCCACAGATGCAAGTTTTACCGAATGCCGAGTTAGCGGTTATAGATATGAAGAAATTAATCGACTACGTTTTGAATAGCGAGCATGAAGAAGGGAAACATAAAGCACATGTATTCAGTACAGTATTAGGTGTAACAGCTAAAGATGGGGCCGAATTGAAGGACCGCATTTTAGCAGAGGTAGTGAAGAACCCCATGGTGCCCGGAAAAGAAGACAGGTTTGGTAAACGCTATTCAGTTAAATTTGACTGGACACGGCAGAATAGAACAGCTACCGTACTAACAAGTTGGATCGTAAGAACCAGCGAAGCTGTTCCCCGGTTGACGAGTTGTTATATTGTTGATTGACCCGTTTATCGGTATCCTATCATTTACTCTTTATGAAAAACTTATTGAGTTTATTGGACACAGTGGCTCTATTAACTGATTTACCTGAAGAAAATATACAAACAGGGCAGGTAGGCACTATCGTTGAAGAGTTAGCTGAGAATGTATATGAAGTTGAGTTCGCGGACAAACAGGGACGGACTATCGCTAGCTGCGCTGTTGACGCTAACAAGCTGTTGAAGCTTACACATGACTACGCAACCCATTAACGGGTGCATTTGCTGAACGTCGGGTTGATAGTCAAGGCCCAGAGGGCCGTAACGTCGGTAGAAAAGTAGACTGACGAAATAAAAATAAGCCCCAGCGGGGCGTAACGTGCGTTTTTACTCAAAATCCGCACATCGCGCCCCGCTGGGGCTTATAAGCGAGCAAGGTCAACTTGGCTCTACCGACGCTGCGGCCCGCCGGGCCTTTGTAGTTCACGAACTCACCTCGCGCAATTACGCCGTGTACTCGTACTGGGTCAGGCCGAGGATGCGGCTAGTGTGTTCGCGCATTTGCTGGGTCAGGGCGGCATCTTCGGCCAGCGATTGACCGTAACTGGGTATCATGTTGCGGAATTTCTCCTGCCAGTCGGCCGATTGCATTTGCTCCGGGAAGCACTGGTTCAGCAGGTCGATCATGATGGAAACGGCGGTTGAGGCCCCCGGCGAGGCACCCAGCAGGGCGGCAATGCTGCCATCGGCGGCGCTCACTACTTCGGTGCCGAATTCCAGTACGCCCCCTTCTTCTTCGTCTTTTTTGATAACCTGCACCCGCTGTCCGGCAATTTCCAGGTCCCAGTCGGCCAGTTTGGCTTCGGGGAAATACTCGCGCAGGGCCGCCAGTTTATCCTCCGGCGATTGCATCACCTGCTGAATGAGGTATCTGGTCAGGGGAATGTTGTGCAGGCCAGCCATGAGCATCGGGGCTAAATTGCCCATCTGAATCGACTTGGGCAGGTCGGAATACGAGCCGTTTTTCAGGAACTTCGTCGAGAAACCGGCGTAGGGACCAAACAGCAGTTCGCGCTTGCCGTCGATCATGCGGGTGTCGAGGTGCGGCACCGACATGGGCGGTGCCCCAACCGACGCTTTCCCATAGACTTTGGCCTGATGGCGCTCGATGATGTCGCGGTTGAGGCAACGCAGCCACTGCCCGCTAACGGGGAAACCGCCGTAGCCCCGGCTTTCGGGAATGGCTGATTTTTCGAGCAGCCGCAACGAGCCACCACCAGCCCCAATGAAAACAAACTTGGCGTGCACATCACGTACGGCTCCGGTCGTTACGTTTTCGACTTCGATTTTCCAGCCACCCAGTGACTTCGAGCGCCAGATTTCGTGAACATCGTGGGCAAAGTGAATCGTTACGCCCGGCATTTCGTCCAGCCGCCGGAACATGGCCCGTGTCAGTGAACCGAAGTTCACGTCGGTACCCAGATCCATCTTGGTGGCCGCTACGGGCTGGGCCGGGTCACGACCATCCATCACGAGCGGTGTCCAGTCGGCAATTTTGGCCTTGTCTTCGGTGTACTGCATGCCCTGAAACAGGTGCGACCGGGTCAGCGCTTCATAGCGGCGACGCAGGTACGATACGTTGTCTTCGCCCCAGACAAAGCTCATGTGGGGAATGGGACGAATGAAGTTGGGGGCATCTTTCAGGAAACCCTCTTCGACCAGATGCGCCCAGAACTGCTTCGACTGCTCGAATGATTCGGCAATTTTTATGGCCTTCGATGTGTCGATGGTGCCGTCTTCGCGTTCGGGTGTGTAATTGAGTTCACAAAAGGCCGAGTGCCCGGTGCCGGCATTATTCCAGGCGTCGGAACTCTCGGCAGCGGCCTGATCGAGCCGCTCAAAAATTTGAATGGTAATGTCAGGATTCAGCTCTTTGAGCATTACCCCAAGCGTAGCACTCATGATGCCCGCTCCTATTAAAATGACGTCTGACGATTGAATGTGCGCGTCTTTGCGTTTTCCCATGCTTGTCGTTGAGCGGCGAATCGCCCCCTGAATAAAGACCAAAAACAAGTGGCCGTTGTTCCCCGAAACACCGTAAAATCGCTGAATCCTGAGCGTATAGGATCCTGCTGAGAGGCGATTGTACAATGGTGAGCTAAACGGTTCACTCCTACTCTATACCGCCTGATCGGCAAACTTTAACGCTTCGCTGGACTGGCTATTGACGTAGCCACCCGACAGATACTACCTTCGCAAGTTTCTTTATTACGCTTAAGAATGACATACGAGACCTGGGTGCTGTTTTTTCTGGGCATGTTATCGGCTATGCTTGTTTACAATGCAGTGCAGTGGCTTTGGTATCGCGAACGGATCTATGGCCTATATACGGGCTATATGCTGGTGTGGCTGGGCTACTTCATGCTCCGTAACCCGTCGAACTCAATCGACCTGCCTGAGAGTAGCTGGGCTTTCCTGCGAACGATCGGCCCCATGGTAGCCTACGTTATCTATTTCGACTTCACCATTCAGTTTCTCGACCTGCGAACCAAACAACCTGCGCTGGTCCGGCTGCTTCGCTACGCTCAGGTCTTTTTGCTGGGGTATCTGGTGGTGGAAGGGTATCTCTGCTATGGCTCGGTACTCTACAAACAGCCTGTCCACGAGCTTATCCATACGGTTGTCAGGGTGGGGCTGGTGGTGCTTTCGGGCTACATCATCGCGCAGATCTATCGGCAGCCCAGCACCATGGGGCGGCTGTTTATCACGGGCTCACTGCTGCTGGTTACGGGTGCTCTTACCGCCATGGTGCTGAGCTTCGTGAGTTCGGCCCTGCAAAGCAACGGCCCGACCGGGTTCTGGCGCGCCCCGCTCACCTACCTGCATCTGGGCATCATACTGGAGTTGCTCTTCTTTTCGCTGGGTCTGGCCTACCGCCATCGGTACGCCGCCGTGCGCGAGGCCCTGTTCGGGCAGGAGCTAGACCGCGAACGAGATCAGCACCGGCGCGAACAGGCCGAGGCTCAGCTGGCCGTGGAACAGCTAAAGCAACAGATGACCGATATGCAGATGCGGGCCCTCCAGGCGCAGATCAGCCCGCATTTTCTGTTCAACAGCCTCAACACCCTTTCGTCATTGATTGCCGACGAACCCGACCGGGCCGAAACGTTTGTGGATGAACTGGCCACGGTGTACCGCTACCTGCTGCAATCGGGCAGTCAGAAACTGACCACGCTGCAAAACGAGATGATGTTCGTGCAGGCTTATTTTAACCTGTTGACGACCCGCTATAACAAGGGGATCGTCCTTGAGTTGCAAATTGACCCCCGCTACACCGCCTACCGGCTGCCCTCGCTGACGTTGCAGCTACTCCTCGAAAACGCGGTGAAGCATAACGTCGTGTCGGCCGACCAGCCGCTGCATATCCGAATTGCCACCAATGGGTCTGATACCCTCCTGGTGCAGAATAACCTGCAACGGAAAACGCAGAGACCCAGCATTACGACCCATCGGGGGCTGCTGACGATCAGCGAGAAATACCGGTTGCTGGACCTGGACGACATTCGGGTCACCGAAAGCGACACAACATTCGAGGTGGTGGTTCCCCTGCTGCCGCCCAGCTAAACGAGGCCGTCGGTTCACCCCCTAAAAGTGACGCTTCATCGGTTTATCAATTGATCTGTCGCCGGTAATCTGCCACTTTTAATTCGCCAGCACACCGAGGTCAGGGCCGAAGACTGTCCGCTTCTCATCTTTATGACCACTCTCTGGTAAATTGATTGCCTGGATACGCTGAATCAGTAGGTTTGCAAACCTGGCCCACCAGGGCAGCAGCGTAGATGTATATAGCCTACTTCCTTTTTCTGCCATGAACGTACTCATTATTGAAGACGAAGAATTAGCCGTCCGCAAACTAACCAAGCTCCTGCTGGACGTCGATAACAGCATCCAGATTGTTGGCACCGCAGCCAGCGTGCGGGCTGCGGTATCGTGGCTCAACACCAACGCACCCGGTCAGCCAACGGCCCCCGATCTGATCATGATGGATATTGAACTCGCCGACGGCCAGAGCTTTGAAATATTTGAACAAACAACCGTAAGTGCCCCGATCATCTTCACCACCTCATACGACGAATACGCCCTGAAAGCCTTCAAGGTCAACAGCATCGACTACCTGCTGAAGCCCATCAAACGGCACGAACTGGAAGCCAGCCTGACGAAGTACAGGCAGACCCGAAGCACCAGCGACGAGTCGCCAGACAACCCACCGACTGGAAGCGGGCACATGAACATCGACGCCCTGTTGCAGCAACTGCGACAGCAGGTGCAGCCCGTCGATTACCGGCGGCGGTTTCTGGTGAAGCACCTGCAGCAGTGGGTACCCGTCGAGGTGGGCGACATCGCTTATTTCTATTCAGAGGATGGGGTGAGCCTGTTCCGCACCACGTCCAGCCAGAAATACTCGCTCGATTATACCCTCGACGAACTGGACGCGATGCTCGATCCCGCCCAGTTTTTCAGGGCCAATCGTCAGTTTATCGTTGCCATCAACACGGTGCAGCAGATACACCCGTATTTCAACAACAAGCTTAAACTAACCCTTAAACCAACCCCCGATGAGGAGGTGCTGGTCAGCCGCGAACGGGCCACGGATTTTAAAAAGTGGATGGGTAAGTAACGCCTGTCGGCCAGGCGGGTGAACTGGTATTTCGGGCGGTTGAAATAATGGGGCCACGTCTGAAGAGCACAGTCGGTGTGGCGGCTGGGCTGGCAGAAACACGCGAACACACTGGCAATCCCCGATTCGATCAGCAAAGCGGTAGAACCCGCCTGGTCAATTGCTTTTAACGCCATGCGTCAATCTACTACCGGCCTCATTGTCAGCCTTCTACTCGGCGCGCTGACCGTTACCGCACAACCCAATCCAGCCCGCCCCGATTTGCGGCAGGGCGCTTATTACCCTGAAGCAGAGGCCGCTAAACGCCTGGCCGACACCGCCCGTACGTACCCATCGCTGGCGGATTGGCAGCAGCGGGCTGCCCTGCTGCGGCAAGGCCTTCGCGAGGGTATGGAACTCCCCGACCGCCCGGCTTTTGCCCCGCTGGCCCCTATTCGACATAGCCTTCGTGAACTTACGGGCTATACCGTCGAGAACGTGGCCTTCGAGAGCCTGCCGGGGTTTTTCGTAACCGGAAACCTGTATCGGCCGCTGGGCATGACGGGCAAGCGACCGGCTATACTGAGCACCCACGGCCATTCGGGTACGCTGGAAAGCCGAACGCTGGAATACACTCAGCAACGGTGCGCTACCCTCGCCCGGATGGGGGCGGTCGTTTTTGCGATCGATATGATTGGCTACGGCGATGCAACGCAGTGCAACCATAAGTTGCCCAAGGCCCTTAAACTCCAGACCCTGAACAGCATGCGGGCGGTCGATTTCCTGCTGAGCTTACCTGAGGTCGACGCCCAGCGAATTGGCGTTTCGGGCGAGTCGGGCGGGGGTACGCAGACAATCATGCTAACGGCCCTGGACCCGCGCATTACCGTATCGGTGCCGGTGGTGATGGTGTCGGCCCATTTCTTTGGGGGCTGCACCTGCGAAAGCGGCATGCCGATTCACAAACGCCCGGCCTCGGAAACATCCAACGCTGAACTGGCCGCGCTGGCTGCGCCCCGGCCTATGCTGCTGGTTTCCGACGGCAAAGACTGGACGAAGAACACGCCCGTCGTCGAATTTCCTTACGTACAACGTGTGTACCAGTTGTTTAACGCTCAGGACAAGGTGGCGAATGTGCATTTACCCACCGAAGGCCACGACTACGGCCCCAGCAAACGCGACGCCGCTTACCGCTTTCTGGCTACACACCTGGGCCTCGACCTGAACCGCGTGTTGAAAAACGGCCAGTTCGACGAAAGCGTAAACACGGTGCTCGACAAAAGCCGGTTGCGGGTCTTCACCCCCACCTACCCCCGCCCAGCCTACGCCGTTGTCGGCGATGAAGCCGTGATGAGCCTGCTGCGGTAGTAATTGGTTGATTAGTTGATTGGTTAAATAGGTAACTGGTTGGCGCAAGCAATTACCTATTTAACCAATCAACCTAATCAACCAATTACCCAATCAACCAGTTACCCAATCCCCCATTTACCCAATGACCCGACTGATTCAAACCCTGTTTATGGTAGTGCTTCTGCTGGTGAAAGCCCCCTCGTTTGCCCAAACCCGCCTTGATAGTTTGTTTCCGGTTCGGGGCTTTTGCATCGCCGCTCCCCAGCCCAAACAACTCGATTCGTTCATCAGATTCATTGACGAAGAGCTGGCCCCCCGGCAGGTAAATACCCTGATTCTCCGGGTAGACTTCAACTATCAGTTCGACAGCCATCCTGAATTGCGCGACACTGTCGCGCTGTCGAAACGCGAGGTAAAGCGCCTGGTGAAAGCCTGTCAGAAACAGAACATCCGGGTCATTCCCCAGATCAATTTGCTGGGTCATCAGTCCTGGGCCAACAAAACCCATAATTTACTCCGGGTCTACCCTCAATTCGACGAAACACCCCATGTGAAGATGCCGCAGACCTACGTCTGGCCCAACGCCGATGGGTTGTACTGCAAAAGCTATTGTCCGCTGCATCCCGACGTGCATGGTGTTGTGTTTGCGCTGGTCGATGAAATCTGCGATGCGTTTGAATCCACGGCCTTTCACGCGGGAATGGATGAGGTCTTTTACCTCGGCGACGACAACTGTCCGCGTTGCTCGGGGCGCGACAAGGCCGAGCTGTTCGCGGGTGAGGTAAACAAAATCCGGAACCACCTGGCTCAGAAAAACCGCACGCTCTGGATGTGGGGTGACCGGCTGATCGACGGCAAGACGACCGGAATCGGCATGTGGGAAGGCAGCTACAACAATACCCACCGGGCCATCGATCTCATTGCCAAAGACGTGGTGATCTGCGACTGGCATTACGAACGCCCCGACCAGACCGCCGTTTATTTTGCCACAAAAGGGTTCAGTGTGATCACCTGCCCCTGGCGCAAACCCGGTATTGCCATTGCCCAAACGCAGGATCTGGTTCGGTTCAGGCGATCGGTAACACCCCAGATGAAAGAGCGCTTCCAGGGGATGATGCAGACGGTCTGGTCGGGTGCCGGTCCGTTTTTAGACGAATACGCTGGTAAAAATCCTGCCTCCGGCACCGACACGGCAACCGCTTGCTTCAAGGCCCTGTTCGAGGAGATGAACCGGCAAAGCAGGGCCAACTGACCGGTAAAGCCGTTTATGTTGACCAGTCGAACAAAAGTTTACCGTTTCGTAAAGGCATCGTAGTCAATGTGCTACGTTTTAATTCATTGATGCCGAATCAACCGACCAGAGTACTGACGGGCTCTTTCGGCCGGGCCGCTTGCTGGTGGTCAGTTGATTCGGCATTACTTTTTAAACCTGGACAAACATGATTGACGCAGCACACGAAAATAGCGAAGTGCCGTTGAGTCCTGATCAGCTCAACGAACATGCCTCGACTGAAAACCCGAGGCTCAAACGCATTAGCCGGGCTAAACTGCTCAAATTAGTCGATGGCCTAACAGATTTCCGGGTATCAGATCACCATGCAGCTAAATGGTCCCTGGGGCGTGTCGACCGCTTACACCGTCACCACAGCCGATGCAGGTGCCGTTACGGCGCTGTGGCATGCCACGAAAGGACAGCAGGTCTTTTTTAACCTATCGTGTAAGGGCCCCTATCTGGGTTATTTACAATCGGTTCAGGTAATTGCGTTGTAAGGCCGTCGTCCAACCCTGGGTTCTTTGGAGCCAGTCACTATACCAATCCAGCATTCGCTCGTGAGTCAGAATGTCGTCACGATAGTGATTGATCCGCCGACGAACCAGTTTGATTAATGCCTGGCGGTGATCCAGCGTAAACAGATCAGGTTGATTCAGAATCGATTGCCATTCCTGCTGTAAGGCGTCAATGCCAACCGATACTGGCAGGCCATCGAAAGCGGCAACAGGAAGATCAGTGCGGTTGTTGTCTTCGATCAGGGAAGCGGTTAGTAAGGTGTCGCCTCCAGCAAAGTAACTGCCTGCCCGATAGAATGATTGCTTACCGCACCTGACTAGGCTTTTTTTGATTAAAAGGACGGTGACTCAGCCCTGGTGTGCCGACGAAGGCAACTGGCTGACCATGCGCCACTTTGAATGGGTCGGCAACGGTTTTTCAGGGAAGACAGGCCCTGCATCTGGGTGGCAGGTGCGTTCTGGTCTGGTCACAAACAGGCCTCCCTCACCAAACTGTTTCGGTGAGGGAGGCCTGTTATGCTCAATTCCTACTGGGCGTTGATGGCCGGAATCCGTTGCTCGGTCACCAGTTGGTTGAACGACGGAACCTGCTTGGCGATCAGCTCTTTCAGCTTGCCCAGGGCCACATCGGCCTGCCTGGCCAGCTCTTCATACACCGTGTACGAGGCTTTGGTAGGCCTGGTATCGGCCGACGATACGACTGAAGCGACCCCCGCCAGTTTGTCGTTGAGGCGGATAGGGAACGCCAGCGCATCCTGAACCGCCTTCGATTTGGGTTGCATCAGCGTCGACTCCAGTTGGTCGAGTTCATCCAGCATCGGCTTCGAGGCCTTCTTGAATTTCTCGACCACCGCCGGTTCTTTCACTTCTTTCAGGTAGCCGTTGATCTGCGTCCTGATCTGCCGAATCTGGTTGATCCCCTTATGCGTTTCGGATAACTTGTCATTGATCTTCTGCAGCAGGGTAAACTGCGCTTTGTAATCCTCGGCGGTTGTTTTCAGGCGCGGATCTTTCCGAATCTCAATGGGCTGCTCGGCAACCACCCGGCTACCCATCATCAGCCGCACTTTATACATACCCGGCACCACTTTGGCCCCGGTTCCGCGGCCTGTCCACATGATGTTAGTGCCCTCCACCGCCGTTGCATCCGGGTAGCGCATATCCCACACAAACGTGTTCATACCTGCATTAGCCGCCAGCACATCAGACCGGCTGGCCTCAGGATTCGGGTAAAACTCTTTCGCAATTTTCAGCGGTTCGCCCTTCTTATCCTTCGTGCTTGAATACGTGATGATCGAGTCGCCGGAGGCCGTCATGAATTGCAGCCGGAGTTCGTCGGTGGGCTTTTTCGACAGATAGTAGCGCAGCAAAACGCCGTTGGGGGCATTTTCACCGGCGTCGGTAATGGGGCCGCGCCGTCCTCCGTTGCCCCCTTCCAGGCGGTAGGCGTGGCGGGGTTTGTACAGATGCGCCGTTTTGCCGGCAATAGCGCGGGCCGTTTCCGCAGTGGCCAGTTCGTGCAATGGGCTTATATCGTCCAGAATCCAGAACGACCGGCCGTGCGTAGCCACCACCAGATCGCGCTCACCCTTATGAATTTGCAGGTCCCGAACAGGCGAGATGGGCAGGTTCAGGTTGAGCGGTTGCCACGACGCGCCATCGTTGAGCGACACATACACGCCGCGTTCGGTGCCGGCATACAACAGCCCCGCCTGATTGGGGTCTTCACGAACGACGTGGCAGTATTCATCGGCCGGAATCCCCCGCGTAATCATCGTCCAGGTTTGGCCGTAATCCGTCGTTTTGAGCAGGTAAGGGGTGCGGTCGCCCGACATGTACCGCTTGGCGGCCACGTAGGCTTTGCCCGGTGTGTGGTCGGAAAGGTGAATGATACTGATGATAGACCATTCGGGCAGCATCGAGGTTGGCGGGGTAATTTTCTGCCAGCTTTTACCCGCATTGCGGCTGATGTGCATCAGGCCATCGTCGGAACCGGTCCAGTAAACGCCTTTTTCCTGGGGCGATTCGGCGAAGGCATAAACTGTCGGGAAGGTTTCGGCCCCGGTATTATCTTTCGTCAGCGGCCCACCCGTATCGCCCTGCGTTTTGGGGTCGTTACGGGTCAGGTCGGGACTGATGTCTTCCCACGAATGCCCGTCGTCGGTGCTGCGGTGTACAAACTGCGAGGTGCAGAACAGCACGGTCGGATCGTGGGGCGAAAACACGATTGGATACGTCCACTGGAACCGGTACTTGCGGCTGGCCGAAGGTGCCCCCATCCCGTATTCGGGGTACACGTTGATCCGCTGCTCCTGATCCGTCGACTTGTCATGCCGGGTAATCAGCCCATCGTAGCTGCCGCCAAAGGTCACATTAGGGTCTTTAGGGTCGGGGGTGATGTATCCCGACTCGCCCCCGGCCACAGCCCACCAATCGCTGGTCCCGATCGAATTACCGGTGGTACGGCTGGCAATCCGGATCGATGAGTTGTCCTGCTGGGCACCATATACATTGTAGGGGAATGAAGTATCGAGCGCGACATGGTAAAACTGAGCGGTCGGGATATCGACATCCGAGAAGGTAGCCCCGCCATTGAACGTTACTTCCCCGCCCCCGTCGTCGGCAATAATGTAATTCTGCGGGTTTTGCGGGTTCCACCAGATATCGTGGGTGTCGCCATGATGCACCGCAATGTTCTGGAACGACTTACCGCCATCGTACGACTTCAACGCGTTCACGTTCAGCACGATCAGCCCGTTTTCGTTTTTGGGATCAGCCGCCAGCATCATGTAGTACCAGGGCCGCTGCCAGAGGTTTTTGTCCTCATTAATCAACTGCCAGGTTTCGCCCGCATCATCTGACCGGTACAGGCCTCCCTTGGCGCTTTCGATCATGGCATACAGCCGGTTGGAATTGGCGGGCGATACCGTCACGCCCATTTTACCCAGCAGTCCCTTTGGCATGCCCGGCCGGTCGTTGAGGTTGGTCCAGGTGTCGCCCCCGTCGGTCGATTTGTACAGGCCGCAACCCGGTCCGCCGCTGCTCATTTTGTAGCTGTTCCGGTAGGCCTGCCAGAGCGTTGCGTACAGAATACGCGGGTTGTTGGGGTCCATTTTAATGCAGGCCGCGCCGGTACTGTCGTTTTTCGCCAGGATATGCTGCCAGGTTTTACCCCCGTCGGTGGTGCGGAAGATACCCCGTTCTTTGTTCGGTGCGAACGGATTACCCAGCGCGGCCACATACGCCACATCGGCATTGGTTGGGTGCACCTCGATGTTGCCAATCGCATCGGCCATCTTCAGGCCCACGTGTTTCCAGGTCTTGCCCGCATCGGTCGATTTATAGACCCCATCGCCATACGAGATATTACCCCGGATTTCGGCCTCCCCCATGCCCACATACAGGGTATTCGGGTCTGACGGAGCCACCGTTACGGCCCCCACCGACGATGATTTGAAGGTGCTGTCGGAGGCTGAAAACCAGTTGGCTCCTCCGTCGATGGTTTTCCAGACCCCCCCGCCCGTGGTGCCGAAGTAATAGGTAAGCGGTTGGTCGGGATGCCCGGCGGCGGCCAGGGCACGCCCCGCCCGAAACGGCCCGATGTTGCGCCACCGAAGTCCATTGAACAGGCTATCAGATACGGTATTCTGACGAGTGGCCACCGGAGCAGCCGACTTCTTGCGCTGCGCCAGGGCGGGGCTAACCGTTATCAGGGCGGTCAGGGTCAGAATGGAAAGGGTAAATCGGTTAATCATACGATAATTTGCCGGATGAGTGAATCGGTAAATATAGAACGAACCCACCGACATCCCTACGCCATGAACAGCCTGCCTGGATAGAAAACATACCTGTAGAGGGCGACAAACTGACCCACGCGGAGCGGACACAAACGCACAGGCCACTTTTGGCCTGCTTCATCCTAAACGCCTTCAGTCTTGATTCAACAGTAGTGGCCTTCTTGTGTATTCGGTGGGTATGGATAGTAGCGGTTCCTCAGGCTGGCTATCTGTCTGTTTGCGACCGATAACGCGAACATAGCCCAAATACCGACCACCATCTGCTTCTAAAGCCTCCAGTTCTACCCTGTTATCAGGAGCGATAGCCTTATGCCACTGTTGCCATAGCTGCCACCCTTTAGGCAACGTGTCAGCAACGTCAACCTCTACAATTCCAGTACGTTGCCAGTGCTGCCGCCACCAGCCAGCCGAATGCAGACACCACAAGTCTTGTGTCCACCACTGCCGGAGGTGTTCAGGAACTGTATGTTGAATTTCCTGCATCAGGCCGGCACCTGCAATGCCAAGTTGCCCACCCGGTTTAAGGAAACGGGCCAGGGAGTTCAGGTAAAGATCATCTGTACCGTAGTAAAAGAATGAATCGATACTGATGATGACATCAAAAAACTCAGCAGCAAAAGGTAAGAGCCGGGCATCTGCCTGAATGGGGAAGATGCTATGCTCCATGCCGGCATCCCGAATGCGTTGATAGTTCTGTGATGCTGAAAATAATAAATCGGCAGCCCAGACCTGTACACCAAACTCCCGATGCAAAAAAATGGAGGACATAGCCCGTCCACAGCCGAGGTCTAACACGCGCATGTTCGGCTGTAGGTTTAAGCCTCTGGCAAGCCATTCGGTCAGCCATAACGGATTAGCGCCACCACTCACACTTGCCCTGATCCAGTCAGGATGATAGTTTGACGAGCGGGGAAAATCTTCTGAAGCAAAAGCGTTATCCATCACAAACGGATTTATACGTTGAAATCTAGTCCAACCGGGCGTTTCGCCCATCGGCCGAAACTGGGGATCGCAAATTTCAACTATCCTTACCGGGACGCGCAACCCGACGCCAAGACGGTAGCAAACAAGCACTTAATGGAATTCACCCAACGACCGCAGGGGTTGATGGAGGATAAGCTAACTTACTGAACAAGAGCAACCTGAACCTTTACACCCCTGCTTGAGTTGGGCTGCAAACGCTCCTAACCGGCAAGCGTCCTGTCAGCGGTGACCCACCTACGCGGAGCGATATGTCAAATATAGTTGGGTGATTAACACCTGATTAGCAAACTCATTTGTATAACGGTTCCCCCTTGAACAGATCTACAACCTCTTGATAGACAGTAAGCCCATGTTTAAGTGGACTATCGCTCACAAAATCCTTGACACTTCCAATGACAGTTGAAGCCTTACCCAACCAGCGTTCGCTCCATGCTTTTGGCGCATCATCTGGTTTTGAGGTAGTCCGATTAACTTCAACCGCTACGGGGAAAGCTGCTAATTCCATTTTTAAGGCTTCAACAATTTTGGTCTTTAGTCTATCTTCAGATATAGGAGCAGTGTTTTTATTTATTGGGTAATCAATAAATGTCTTTTCAAGAAGACTTATAAACTGCTCGTCTTTTACCAGTTCCGTTACAAAGTCGCGTACTGGTAAATACTGATCCAACCCTCTATCATGAGGAGAAGCAATCATTAAGCTACGAACACTATCTACAAAAGCAATCCATAAATCTTTCATTTTTGATTGGTTTAGTTGTCATTTAACACTCTCTCTAATCTCCCTAACCGGGGCGTTCCCTGTGTCACACGAAACCCGCCCAACAAGCTAAAGCCTAAACTTTGAGACGTGAAAACTGTTACACGGAACCCGCCCCGCAAACATTACTTGCATGGAACACCCAACATATATATGGGCGTAAAGTCACTAAACCACAACGAGCTGCTAGTTAGTTACTTATGGTTTAGTTTATCATTTTTCTTTACCTTTGGTGCCGAGTGACATATTGGGAGACAATAGTAACCATTCGACTTATTAACGCCCGTATAATGCCTCGAAAAATTGCTGTCACTTTATTAATCGGTCGTGCCTGGGATATAGATGGCTTTCCTGACTACTTTTTCGGAGCGGATAAACAGCTTTACCGGTACGATTCACGGGGGGCGATCCGCAAAAACAAACGATTGGTCGTTCATTATACGCAGGGGTACTCGCTCAAAGGCCGGTTCTACAGTCTGGCTCAACTCCGCCCCCTGCTTCGGCGGCATGGCGAAACCGATAGCCCGCCCCCAATGCGCTGACGGTTGCGGTATGGCTTCAGGATGGCCGTCAGCGTTTGCCCAAACCTGTCGAGCCGTTCATGTACGCGGCCTGTCCGGGTTCCAGTGTAGCCTGTTCAGCAACAAGGCTTGCATGAACTGATTTCAGTTGTTGTCTCCCCAACTAGGCCATTAAAAGGACTATTGACAACATTTCCGGGTCAGACCGGGGTCGAAGGCTGATGGTAAGCCGTTCTCCGTGCCAACCGTTCATCCGGCTTTGCTTTCCTTTCGTGTAATCGCCCGGCCCACGCCTTGCCAGTTGCGACGTCTGGGTTGTATTTTTATAGTCTGCCATTGGGCATCTTCAACCATAAACGAAAACTATTACGCATGAAACGAACCTTATGGCTGCTGGCCGCTGGTGCGTGCCTGTACATTCAGGCACCGGCCCAGTCGACGAAAGCGGCAAAACCGTCGCCAGCTCAGGCCGCTGTCAAGTCAGGCGCAACCAATGCTGCCGCGTCAAAAACCTCCATGGAGGCAGCGTCCACGGGGGCCCGCATAAAGTTTACCGAGTTTGACCTCGACAATGGCTTGCATGTGATTCTGCATCAGGACAACAGCACGCCGCTGGTGGCTGTGACCATGATGTACCATGTTGGCTCGAAAAACGAACAGACAACCCGCACCGGCTTCGCCCACTTCTTCGAGCACCTGCTCTTCGAGGGCTCCGACAATATTCAGCGGGGCGAGTACATGAAGATCGTGAAAGGCAATGGCGGGCAGCTAAACGCCAACACCAGCCAGGACCGGACTTTCTACTACGAGGTAATGCCATCCAATAAACTCGAACTGGGCTTGTACCTGGAATCTGAGCGGCTGTTGCACGCCAAAATTGACCAGAAAGGGGTGGAAACGCAGCGCGAGGTGGTGAAAGAAGAGAAACGGCAGCGGATCGACAACCAGCCCTATGGGTCCATCTTCACCGAAGTGCTCAAACACGCCTACACGAAGCACCCTTACCAGTGGGCACCTATCGGTTCGCTCGAACACCTGAACGCCGCGACCATCGACGAGTTCCGGCAGTTTTACAAAGACTTCTACGTGCCCAACAACGCCATTCTGTCTATTGCGGGCGACATTGAACCCGCTCAGGCAAAGGCGTTGGTGACAAAATACTTCGCCGAAATTCCGAAGGGCACGAAGGCCATTTACCGCCCCACCATCAAAGAACCGGCGCAGACCAAAGAAGTACGCGATACCATCTACGACAACATTACGCTGCCTGCCGTGGTGCAGGCCTACCACATTCCCGGTCAGGGCACACCCGATTCGTATGCGCTTGAGGTGTTGCAGACGATTCTGGCCGGGGGCGAAAGCTCGCGGATGAACAAAGAGATCGTCGACAAGCAGCAGAAAGCCCTGCAATCGGCGGCTTTCCCGGTAGCCAATGAAGATTCGGGGCTATTTCTGACCTACTCGATTGCCAATCAGGGCGTTAAGCCAAACGATCTGGAGGCAGCGGTGAATACAGAAATTGAGCGGGTGAAGAAAGAACTCGTAACCGATACCGAACTGACAAAGGTTAAAAACCAGCTCGAAACCAACTTCGTGAACCAGAACGCCCGCATTTTCGGTGTCGCCGAGAACCTCGCCAACTACAAAATGTATTACGGCGATGCGAACCTGATCAACACGGAAATTGACCGCTACAACAAAGTAACCAAGGAAGACCTGCGCCGCGTGGCCAACCAGTACCTCCGCCCCGAGAACCGCGTAGTGCTGTATTACCTGCCCAAAGCAGCCGAAGGAAAAGACACAGGAAAAGGGAAATAAATAAAGTTTCGGCGTAGCCCCCCGCCGAGATGTCGGACCACCTAAAGGGGCCTGCTGGCGCATAAGTAGCTTCGCGTAAGCAAAGCTCCCTTTAGGTGGTCCGACATCTCGGCGGGGGGCTACGCCGAATACCTGAAACTTAACACAATGACAGTCAAACACACCCTACTGGGCCTTTCACTGCTGGGCCTTTCAGCCAGCGGCTTCGCCCAGACGCTCGACCGGAGCAAATTGCCAACGGACGCCCCGGCGCCGCAAATCAAAATCGGCAAACCCGAAACCTTTACCCTGCCCAATGGCCTGAAGGTGTTCGTGGTCGAAAACCATAAACTGCCCCGCGTGGCCGTGAACCTTGTGCTGGACCGTGAACCGCTGCTTGAAGGCGACAAAGCGGGCCTCAGCGGTTTTGCCGGGCAGTTACTGCGGAGTGGCACCAAAAGCCGCAGCAAAGAGCAACTCGACGAAGAAATCGACTTCATCGGGGCTGACCTGAACACCTCGCCAACCAACGTGTCGGGCCGGTCACTGAGCAAAAACGTCGGTAAGCTGTTCGAACTGATGTCGGACGTGGTGCTTCATCCGGCGTTTCCGCAGGCCGAACTCGACAAGCTGAAAAAGCAGACCAAGTCGGCCCTGGCGTCGCAGAAAGACAATCCAAACGCCATTGCCACGAAAGTAGCCAACGTGGTGATGTTCGGTAAAAATCACCCGTATGGTGAGCAGCAGACGGAGGAATCAGTGGATAACGTGACGATCGCCGACGTGCAGTCGTATTACAACACGTATTTCCGGCCCAATATCGGGTACCTCGCGGTGGTGGGCGACATCACGCCTGCGCAGGCGAAAACGCTGGTAACAAAAGCCTTTGGCAGCTGGCAGCGGGCCGACGTTCCCAAGCCAACGTACCCGGCTCCGGCTTCTATTGGCAAAACCAAAATAGCCCTGGTCGACCGCCCTGCTTCGGTGCAATCGGTCATCAGCGTGGGGTATCCCGTGGCGCTGAAGCCCTATTCGCAGGAGACTATTCTGGCCAGCGTGATGAACGACATTCTGGGGGGTTCAGAAGCCCGCCTGTTCAACAACCTGCGCGAGAAGCATGGTTACACGTACGGTGCCTATTCCAGCCTGTCGGGCGACCGGCTGATTGGTCGGTTCCGGGCGGGTGCCAGCGTGCGTAATGCCGTAACCGACAGTTCGGTAGCCGAGCTTATGAACGAGTTGAAAGCCATCAGCAGCACGCCCGTTACGGCGGCCGAATTGAAGCAGACGAAGAACGCCTTTGGGGGTAACTTCATTTTCACCCTCGAAGACCCGCAAACCGTAGCCAACTTCGCCATCAATACGGCCCGGTATAACCTGCCCGATGATTTTTTCCCGAACTACCTGAAGTACGTTGACGCCATCAGCGAAACGGATGTGGCTAAAGCAGGCAAGCAATTCATAAAGCCCGAAAACGCCATTATTGTGGTGGTGGGTAAAGCCAGCGAGATTGCTGACAAACTAAAACGGTTTGGCGAGATCGAGTACTACGACGCCAAAGGCAATAAGGTCGACGCGCCCAAAGCAGCGATGGTTGTACCGGCGGGCATGAACGCCCAGCAGGTAATCGATAAGTACATTACGGCCATTGGCGGCAAAGAGGCCCTGATGAAGGTGCAGGACATGACCATGCAGATGAGCACCGAAATGCAGGGCCAGAAGCTGACGATGACCCGCCGGGCCAAAGGCGCCAACAAGTCGGCGATGTCGGTGAGCATGATGGGGCAGGAAATGATGAAAACGGTCAGCGATGGCCAGACAGCCTCCCGGACAATGCAGGGCCGAAGCCAGAAACTGGAAGGTAAAGACCTTGACATGGCCATTCAGGGCGGTATGTTCCCCGAACTGTATTTCTCGGCCAATAAGGTTACGAGTGTGCTGGAAGGCACCGAAAAAGTGGACGGAAAAGATGCCTACCGGGTGAAAAACAGCACCCCCGGCGGGGCCACCTGGACTAACCTGTATGATGCCGCCACGGGCCTGAAGCTTCAGACCATCTCTATGCAGCGGGGTCCGCAGGGCGAAGTGGCCCAGACCGTCAGCTACGACGATTACAAAGACGTCAGTGGCGTGAAGATCCCGTATACCATCAAACAGCCGATGGGGCCCATGACCATGACGCTTGTGGTGGATAAAGTAGAGGTCAACAAAGGCCTGACCGATGCTGATTTCAGCGTAAATTAGAAATAAGAGGATAAAAACACAGAGCCACAGAGCGCGCAGAGGTATTTCTCTGTATTCTCTGTGGCTCTGTGTTTACATTCGTTTATGAAGTTATTGCTCCTCCTCCTTTTTTCCCTTTCAACCCTTGCCCAAACCCCGCCGGTTCGCGATACGCTGCTGACGGCCCGTACCCGCACGGCCCTGACCAGCCTGTATTACGGCCCCGGTACCGACCGCCTTGGTGGCGCAAAACGCGAAACGCTGGATTCGGGCGTTGTGCTGCACGTTACGGGGATACTCGATAAACTGTACCGGGTGCAACTGGCCCCCAATCAGACCGCCTATGTACCCACCGAGCAGGTTCGGGCCGACTCGGTTCCGCAGGCAATACGGGCGTCTATGCCTGACAGCAGCGCTGCCGATACGATCCGTCTGCCAGCGGCTGACCGCCACCCGAGTACGCCACCACGCCCCATTCTGCTCACCGGCAACTGGACCGTATCCGGCGACAGCCTGTTCGACTATGTGGCCATTCGACTGCCCGACCGATTGCCCTACCAAAGTCGGCAGGAGGTTGGGCCAGATCGGATCGTGCTGGATATTTTTGGGGCCGCCATCAATACAAACTGGATTACGCAGCTACGCACCGTACAAACTGTGGCGCGTGTCTGGTTTGAGCAGGTGGCCGATGAACATATTCGGGTTATTGTGGCCCTGAAAACCCCCAGACGCGGCCCGGCCCACTGGGGTTATTCGCTTTATTACCAGAAAACAACATTGATGCTCCGCCTGCGCCGACCACCCGAAGGCCGACACTTGCGGGGGCTGACTATCGCCGTGGATGCGGGGCATGGAGGCACCAACACCGGGGCAAAAGGCGAAGCAACGGGCCAGCTGGAAAAGAACCTGACCCTCGATGTGGCCCGGCGACTGGCCACGTACCTGACACGAGCCGGGGCCAGGGTGGTAATGCTCCGCACCACCGATACCACACTCGGCCCTGCCGATCGGGTGCTTGCCATGCGCAGGCTGATGCCGCATCTGCTGGTGAGCGTACACTTCAATTCGTCGGGAAACCCGACTGTGCGGGGGGTAAGCACCTACTACAAGCACGTCGGCTTTCGGCCCTGGAGCCAGGCGGTGCTGTGTGAGCTGCTCCGCCAACTGCCCGTATCCGAATTTGGCAATGTGGGCCATTTCAACTTTTTCTTCAACAGCCCCACCGACTACCCAAACCTGCTGGTCGAAGGGCCGTTCCTGAGCAACAGGGCCGACGAAGCCCTGATCGTCGACGCGGCCTTTCGCGACAGGCTGGCGAAGAGCATTGCGAAAGGAATGCGCCGTTTACGATGAATTACGCGGGTCGAATTTAGATAAAAGCTACCTTCATTCGTCCGTTAATTAGCTGATCTACACGGCAGCCTGGTGACCGTATTCTGCACCCATTCCTGAACCATGACTACGCTGGCAGTGCTCTGTGAACTGGTCAAGATAACCACGTGGATTTTGCCGGGCGTCATCCTTCTGTATCTGGTTTATGGGTCATTCAGACTGGTCTTGCAAAAGGAAGCAACGTCGCTTAGCCTTTCTCCGTAAAGTGTACAGAGCTTCGGGACGGACCATTAGCTCACTACTCGTAGCGATCAAAAAAATTCATCTATTTTATCGGCAATTCAGATAAAAAAACGCCCATTCTGCGTTCATTTATCAGTCTACATTGCCCCGCCAACTAATGCTGACGCCATCCGAACAAACCCGTTACCAGAAGCACCTGAACCTGCCCGAATGGGGCCTGACTGGTCAGCTTACCATTAAAAACTCCCGCGTGCTAGTGGTGGGAGCGGGCGGGCTGGGCTGCCCCGTGTTGCTTTACCTCACGGCAGCCGGCGTAGGGCGAATTGGCGTAATAGACCCCGATGTGGTAGACCTGAGCAACCTGCAACGGCAGGTGCTTTATACAACCGGCGACATTGGGCAACCCAAAGCCAAAGCAGCCGTGGCACATCTGCAACGCCTGAACCCCGATCTGCGATTCGACACCCACGCGCAGGCTCTCGACTCGACCAACGCCCGCGCCCTGATCGATGCCTACGATATAGTGGTTGACTGCACCGATAATTTTGGGGTACGGTATCTGGTGAACGACTGGTGCGTGACGCTGAACAAACCCTTCGTCTACGGCGCTATTCACCGCTTCGAGGGCCAGGTGGCCATCTTCAACGCTGAATTGGCCAACGGGCAGCGCGGCCCCACCTACCGCTGTGTTTTCCCGGAAAACCCCAGCCAGATGGAGATACCCAACTGCGCCGACACGGGCGTTCTGGGTGTGCTGCCGGGCGTAATAGGCACCTACCAGGCCACCGAAGTCCTGAAACTATTGACCGGCATTGGCGAGCCGCTTACCGACAAGCTGCTGATGACCGACCTGCTTACGCACACAAGCCGGACGGTGCGTATTCGCCGCCGGGCCGATGCTGCCGATATGGCCCGGCAGGGAATTACCGACCGCCAGAAGCCCACCCAACTGGTGAACGATGCCCCGAAAAAAATAACGGCCCGCGCTCTGGCTAATCGCCTGGAGCAGGGTGAGCGCATCTTTCTGCTCGATGTACGCGAGCGCGAAGAGTATGACCTGTGCCATCTCGAAGGGGCCCTGCTTATTCCGGTGGGCATGATTGCCGCAACCGCCGCCGCCGACCGCAAACGCATTCCGACCGATCTTCCCGTGGTTATCTATTGCCATCACGGCATTCGATCGGCCAACGTAGCCAATTACCTCTACACGCAGGGGGGCTACACCAATCTGTATAACCTGGAAGGTGGTATCAACGCCTGGGCGCAACAGATAGAGCCGGAAATGGCAACGTATTAGCAGGGTAGCTTAATGACCTCGAAGCCCGATCGACAGGGAAGCGTTGCGAAAGCCGTACCTTTGCGGTTCCAGTAAGTTGCCATCTCTATGAAAATTCATCAGGCCGAGTTCGTTATCAGTAATACAGATTGGGCCAAATGCCCTAAACCCGACCGGCCGGAATACGCGTTCATTGGTCGGTCGAACGTCGGGAAATCGTCGCTGATCAATCGGCTCGTCCAACGCCCTGATCTGGCCAAAACATCGGGCAAACCGGGTAAGACCCAGCTGATCAACCACTTCAAAATCAACGACCTGAAAGGCGAAACGTCCTGGTACTTAGTGGATTTGCCAGGCTTTGGTTTCGCCAAAGTGCCCAAAACCATCCGCGAACAGTTTGCCGGCATCATTACCGGTTACCTCACCAGCCGCCCCAACCTTCAGTGCATTTTCGTGCTGATCGACATGCGGATTCCTCCCCAGAAAATTGATCTGGACTTCATGGCCCGCCTCGGTGAGCAGGAGTTGCCCTTTGCCATAATCTTTACCAAAACCGAGAAGATTAAATCGGGTGGTCGGCAGATGGCCCTGGATGCATACCGTGAAGCAATGGCCGAGATCTTCGACACCTTCCCCCTGTATTTTATTTCGTCGGCCATATCGGGCGAAGGCCGCGACGACGTGCTCAATTACATCGACGAACTGAACGGAGAGTGGACGTTGAATCCAACGGTCAGGAAGGGCTAAAGGTCAACTTAAACAGATAAAGCCTTACCTTTGCGCCTACGTATGGAAGCACTAAAAACCATTGCCAATATCTCGGGTTATCCCGGCCTGTACCGGATTGTAAAACCGGGCCGTTCGGGCGTGATCGTCGAAACCATCGACGCAAAAAAAGCCAAAACCATGATGGGCCCTCAGGCCCGCGTATCGGTTCTCAACGACATTTCGATGTATGTAGACCGGCCCGATTCGCCACAAGATGAGCAGTCGGTGCCGCTGGGCGACATTCTGATGCTGGTGGCCGATACCTTCGGCGACGAACTACCCGTGACGCCCAAAGCCGACGGTTCTGAACTCGCCGATTTCATGGCGCAGGTGCTGCCCGACTATGACCGTGAGCGTGTTCGCGACACCGATATCCGTAAGCTCATCAGCTGGTATACCATTCTGCGTCAGTTTGCGCCGGAGGCGTTCGAGAAATCAGAAGAAGCACCTGTTGCTGAGGCTACCGAAAGCGAGCCCGCTGCGGCCGACGAAGAGAAAGCAGCCGAGTAATTTTTAACCCAAAGACGCTGAAAAGGGCTTCGCTTAGCGACCATCCAGTCACTAAGCGAAGCCCTTTTCAGCGTCTTTGGGTTATTTTCTTACCTGACCCAGGCCAAACTGATCTCCGGCGGCCACGGCTTTGCCTTCCCGGAAGTGGATTTCAACCATTTTCTCGCTTTGCACCGCATTGTGCTCCGCGTCTTCCAGGGTCGCCACAATTTTGCGGGTTTTCACCTCGATGATATCACCCGTCGACGGATAAGCGTATTTCCCATCCACACTAAACGTAATCCAGCCGGGCATATCCCGCACCAGAATCGAGGTTTTCTGCACGGGTGGCATCACCGTATTGTCGAATACATGAAGGCGGTTGTTGGCCCCGTCGCACAGCCAGAGTTCCCGTTCGTCCGGCGTTAGGCCAATGCCGTGACTGGGGCAACTGTGCCGTTTTACCTCCCCGATATTGAACCCTTCGACCACCACCCGGTGCAGGAATTTACCACTGACCAGATCGCCCACCTCAAAGCCCAGCAACCCGTTTACGTTCACATACACCAGCGTTTGCGACCCATTCACGGTGAACGGGCGAATATCGGCTCCGAACGGGCCAACCTGCCTGGTGACAGTATGCGTTTTGGGGTCGGCAATGTTCAGCATCGTCGATTTCAGACCAGCCAGGTACACGGAGTTGCCATCTGCGCCATAAATGGTATTGTGGGCACCGGAGTTGGTCACGATTTTTTTGATCACCTCACCCGTTCTGGCGTCTACCACGGTCCAGAACTCTTTTTCGAGCGATGGCATGTAAATCAGGTTGCCATCCGGCGAAATCGAGATTCGATCCACGCCGCCTTCGTAGGGCTTTTCCCACAGCAGCTTTTCGGTGGTCAGGTCGAGGCACTGCAAGGCTTCAAGGGTGCTGATATAGAGGCAGTTGGTGGCCAAACTCACATCCACCCCTTTCACATTGGAGGGTTTGCCGTTTTTCTGCAAACCGCCCGTTTTAATGAATTTCACAAACCGGTGGTTGTTGTCGATATCGAACACCTGAACACCGTGCCCGCCATACCCCAGGTAATTGCGAATGCCCGGCGTAACGACGTACAGGTACCGTTGCCCTTTCGGGGCCGATTCAGACTGGGTGAGCGTAGGCTTCGGCAGGGCGATCCAGGCCGTTGCCGAGAGAACGAACAGGCTGCCTATAAGCAGGAGAAACACATTTTTTGGCATCTTCATAACACGTGATGGGTCAGGCCGCAAGCGCGAAGCTGGCTGACATACAGGCAAAAGAAGGGACCACAAACGGCTTACCCCTTATTTGCTGGCCTGGTCGGCTCTATATCGCGCTATTAGTGCCTCCGAAACGGCTGGTGAGACGATCCCAGGCTTTTGCGTGCCTGCCACTGGCAACTGCTAAACGCTTAAGATCTTAACCATCCTGAGCAGGTCCTCATTGATTGGTTTGGGCAGGCGGATGGTGTCACGGAAAGGCGTGTAAACGAGTTCGTTATTCACTACGCCCGCCATCACGTTCTTTTCCCCGTTCATAAGTCCCTCTAGCGCACCAAGACCCAAACGACTCGCCAGAATTCGGTCGTAGGCCGTTGGTACGCCGCCCCGCTGAATGTGCCCCAGCGTTGTTACGCGCATGTCGAGGTCCTGGCCAACCATCATCTTACTGATCTTCGCGGCCACTTCCTTGGCGCTTCCTTCCTCTTCCCCTTCGGCTACTACGAGGATCGACGATGATTTGCTGCGAATAAAACCCTGTTGCAGGATATTGACGACCTCCGAAATGGGCGTGAGCACCTCCGGCACCATGACCAGCTCGGCCCCACCGGCAATACCCGACTGAATAGCGATATAGCCCGAGTCGCGGCCCATTACTTCGATCAGGAATATCCGGTCGTGCGAGTCGGCCGTATCCCGGATCTTATCGATGGCTTCCAGGGCGGTGTTCACCGCCGTATCGAAACCAATGGTATAATCAGTACCGTAGAGATCGTTATCAATAGTACCCGGTGCGCCTACCGTTGGAATGCCAAACTCATCGAAGAAGAGCGTGGCTCCGGTGAATGTACCGTTACCACCAATGGCTACGAGGCCTTCGATACCGAATTTCTGCAATTGTTCGTAGGCTTTTTGCCGCCCTTCCGGGGTCATGAACTCCTTGCTGCGGGCCGACTTTAGAATGGTACCACCCCGCTGAACAATATTGCTCACCGAATGCGAAGTCATCTGGAATATGTCGCCGTTGATCATTCCATTATACCCCCGGCGGATGCCAAACACTTCGAGACCGTGGTAGACAGCCCCGCGCACAACCGCCCGAATACAGGCATTCATACCCGGCGCGTCACCCCCGGAGGTAAACACAGCAATACGTTTCATTCGTCAATTAATTTTTCGTCGAAAACAACAACTGGTAGGGATTAGGCCCGAAAAGAACCACGCAAAATTACCCCCATTTTCAGATTTAAAGCCATTCCATCAGGAATTCTAGGGTTTCCCCCTACTTTTTCTCCGAATGAGTCGATTTTAAAACAGGGTTTGCCGGTTTATTCCGCCAACCTGAAAAAAGCAGGCGTAAACAGGCACGTATAAAAAAACCGGGCTCTACGGGCCCGGCTTTCTGTACGACAGACCAACCAGCCGTTATACTAGATCAGGTTGATACACCTTTACGGTTCCATCACCCTCGCAACTGACAATCAGCAGGCTACGGCGCGTTGGGCTACTGCTGGCAGGAACGAAGTGAACACCTTCGGGGGCATCGCCGGTTGGTACCAATTGCTTAAATTGCGGATTGGCCGGATCACTCAAATCATAGATAGCAATGGCGTCGGCCCGTTCCAGCGCTATAAAAGCCACGGGACGCCCATTGATGATCCCCACCGTTACGCCCTCCGCTTCTATCCCTTTATCGTCCGACCGGGTATCATCATACAAGCCAGCAGCAATTACTTTCTCTTCCAGTGTTTTACCGGAGAAGTAGATTCGCTGCCCTGTGGTGGCATTAAAGATGCTGAATCCCCGGCCACCGATTCCATACAATACGTCATAGTCTCCATCCCCATCGGTATCGCCCAGACTCTTCGTTACGATCATACGCCCCAGGTTAGCCACATTTTTCAGCGCAGCTCCGTTTGGAAACGCCACCGGATCAAGAGTCAGAGTGCTTACGCGTGCTTCCTCGCTATACCCGCTGTAATCACGGGTATCCCCTTCGTCGGCCGTGATCAGGTAGCTTCCGCCGTTGACCTGGAAATGGGCCAGGGCATCGGGTAGATAAAACGTTTTGATGGGCCAGGTAGCCAGTTCAATCTTGTTATCCCGGTCACTGGGGTCAATGGCGTTGCTGGTCAGACTAACATCTTTTGTACCTAATGGCCATATCCGCAAAATACTTCCCGCAACGAGGTCCACTTCGGCAATGCCATTGTTCTCCTGCAGCGTTACCCACGCCCGGCGCGAATCGGGCGATATGGCCACGTATTCGGGTTCAATATCCTGAGCTACAGTGGCATTGGGGCCGAAAAGGCGGAACCCACTGGCCATCAGGGTGTTTTTTTGTGACTCGAACGCGTCGAATGTGAGCGTCTTTACGCTGTAGTTGTTTGCCAGGTCGATAATCGACACCGATCCGACCGGATCAACGGTGTAGGTAGCGTTGGGTTCCCCTTCATCGGCGGTCACAATGTACCGTCCATCAGGGCTAAATGTTACCATATCGGGTAGTGCCCCCACAGGCACAGTTTTTATCACGGCCAGCGTACGGGTATCCACAATTACCACGCTGCCCAATGCCTGTTTATTGGTAGCCTCAAGCGCGATAGCCAGCCGACCGTTGCTAACAGCCACGCTATTGGCCACCCCACCCAATGGCGCTACGTCAATAGCAGGCAGCCTGGTTAGGCCGGTGCCAGTCGAAAAATCAAGCACCTCCACTTTAGCAACGGTCTCATTGTTGACCGTAAATATCCGACGGCTGAGGGGGTCGTAAGCTGAAATCTCTGAAGCACCAGTACCGCCCAGATCCACTGCGGTTAGCTCACGAAATAAGCTAACATTTTCAGCAAGAGGATTGAGTTCACCATCGCGGTGATCGCAGGAAGCCAGTAACAAAACCGAAAGGCTACCAGCCAGAAAGTAACGTGATTTGTGCATATAAACGCCAACTTGGTTGTCTGTAGGCACAAAGGTTAAAGCCAAATTAAAACCGTAACCAGAGTTCACAATATGATAACAAAGGGCATTGATTTAACTGCTCGTTATCAGCGATTTATGCTAAATTTAGCCACAAAATCCGATCTGTATTAAGTAGGTGTTATCCAGCGCATAAAACGCCTTCCCGAAGTCAGGTCAACGGCGCATGAAGCGAAGACTGCGCTGCCGGGGGCCGTCGGTGAGGCGGAGGATATAGAGGCCAACGGGCAGATCAGAAACAGGCAGGTCGAGGGAGAATAAGCCGTTTGCCAGCCGAGTCAGCACAAATCCGGTCTTTTCGCTATGGCCGGCCACACTGAACACATCGACGCTTACCTGCGTAGCACCCGGTTGCAGGTAGCGAATCAGCAGTGAAGTGAGTACAGGGTTAGGATAAGCCACAAACGTACTATCGCCCGAGCCGAAGGTCAGCAGCGAATCGGCCACGCTGGTTCCGGTCCAGGCCGAACGGCGCACCTGTTTATCCTCAGACCAGCCCTGGCACTTCTGCTGACTCACCCGCAATCGGTAGATACCGGGCTGATTCACCACCAGGTTTTGACCCGTAGCATTGGCGAGCACCTGCTTATCCCGGTACCACTGGTACTGGTACTCCCTTCCCAGCGGAGCCTGCAAACTCAGACTAGCCCCTACGGGCAGTTGTATGCTATTGTCGGCGGGCAACACGGCCACTTTAGTAACCGTGCTTGCCTGTACCGTCACTTCCGCCGAGCGGCCTACACAACCGTTTACGGTCGCCTGTGCCTGGTACACCCCCTCGCGGGTGACGGTAATTTGTGAACCGCCTGCGCCGCTGGTTACAAAAACGCCATCGCGCAGCCAGCTAAGCGTTGAGCCATAGCCCGCCGAAGCCGCCAACTGCGCGGTCGGCTGCTCGGGGCATAAAAACTGATAGGGTGTCGATGGCGAGAGCTGGACAACCGGGGTGAACAGCTTTACCCTGACAGGCGTCGACAGGCCGTTGCACCCATTACGGTCGGTGTAGCGCAGGGTGTAGGCACCCGCCTCCTGAATGGGGCATTCGGGCGTGTTGGCTTCCAGAATTCGAATGCCATCGCGCAGCCATTCATACCGCACACCCGGCAAATCGTCGACTTTAAGATTGAGGGTAGCACCCGCACAGATGGTGGTATCCGATTTAGCTAGTAACGTCAGGCCCGGCAGGGTGCATTTACTATGTTGTCGCCCGCTGGCAATCACGGTAAACGGCTGGCTACCAGACTGCAAGGCACCCTTATGCGTAATGCGGATGGTGTACGTCTGACCAGCCACCGGGTTGGGTATGTAGACCTGCTCTACGTTGTCGCGGTTATTGTCGGCACGCCCGGCGGCGTTGGCTGGCAGCGCGGGGTTAAGGGCAAACGGGAACGACAATTGGCTTCCGACCATGACCCGCAGGTCGAGATCATTGACCAGTTTAGGCGTGCGGTTGTTCAGCGATGCGGGCACCAGCGCACTGACCGTGCCTTCAGGATCGGCCCAGCAGAGCGTTACAACGAATGGCTCGCCTCCCTGCGCGGTTACAGAGGTTGTCCAGACCTGGTTTTGGGTCAGGGTAAGTTCACTGATGAGGTGGGCCTGATTGGTATTCTGCACCACGCCCGCAGCGGCCTGCGTGTTGAGCAGGCCCCAGCCCTGCCGGTAGTCGGGGCCCGCGTTCGGGTCGAGGCGATTGGCGGTGTGAATAGCCAGCCCTTTTACCGTGGCCGCCCGGAGAAATCGCCCGTTGGTCTGGCGGGCATACAACTCCTGAATCAGCAGCAGCGACCCTGCCACATTGGCCGCCGCCATGGAGGTGCCCGTGTTGGTTCCGTAGGCCGCAATATCACCCGATAGCGTGGAGTATACGCCCGTGCCCACCCCCAGAATATCCGGCTTGATCCGTCCATCGTCGGTAGGGCCCCAGCCGCTGTAGGGCGACACCAGCAGGCGGGTGGGGTCGTTATCGCTGTTGAGCGACACCTCGGCTGCGCCTACTGTCAGAATATTCTTTGCGTTGGCTTCGCCGGGAATAACGTCGTAGGCATCGTTCCGGCTACGGGGCAGTATGCTCTGCAGGTCCGTGCTGTTCAGGAAATAGGGTGTGTTGATCGGCGGGCCGGTTTCGCCCCGCTTGTTATCGGCCGAGCGCACCATCAGCAGCGACGGATTGGCGTAGGCAATCCGATCAATTTCGCGGGCTTTGCTGCTGTAAAAACCGAGGATGTAATCTTCTGTGCTGCTCACCGCTGGATTGCCCCACCACTCCCACTTGCGGGTTGGGTCGTTGCCCGGCCGGTTCAAATTCTGCACCCAGCCCGACAGCGGACCGTAGGCATGTACCGACACCAGCAAACCTGGGGCAGCGGCGCTTAGCTCGATCACATCATTCGTGTAGTCCCAAACGGTCAGCGAAGCCCCATACGCCATACCGCGTGCTTCGGGTGTGATACCCGCCGCCACCAGCGTACCGGCCATGTGGGTGGCGTGGCTGCTCAACGCCATGCCGGTGTTGCGCATACTGACCCGCCCGCCAAACTCCCGATGCTCGAGCAACACCCGACCGCCATCCCAAAGGCCCAGTTTACCGGCCACGAATTGGGTACCGCCATTCAGAAACAAGCCCGTAGCGTTCTGGCCATACAGCGCCTGCGTACGCGTTCCCTGCGCGGCTTCGGTGTTGTGGAGCCCATACACAACCGGATGGCCGGTGGTATCTACCCCAAAGTCGAGCGTGGCCCGGTGACTGGCATACGATTTGCGGGGCCGATGCACCTGCGGCCTGCCCCCTGTACCCGCACGGGGTAGCGGGGCAGGCCGCTGGGCTGCCATAGGCTGAGCGGGTTCGTACAAAGCGGATTGCGCCTGTATGGACGTAACAGCTAGCAGGCTGATACTAAGCACACTACCCCAGCTCCTCAGCAGAGCATGGGTGCGTTTAAACGGGTTGAGCCATGCACTGGTAACTGGAATCAAGAGACGTAGAGACGTTTAGTACTTGAGTACTGCTTTTACCGCCACTGGCTGGGCAGTATCTGTCACTACTTGTACAAAAAACGTACCGGCTGGCAGGCCGGTCAGGTCGAGGGTTGCCGAACAACGACTTAGCAAACGGCCCATAGGCACCTGTTGCCGCACGGTCCCCTTCATATCGAGCAGCCGAACGGTTGGGGTTGGCCCCGAATCCGGTGCCGCCACCTCGACGGTCAGTTGGTGCTGGGTCGGGTTTGGATACACCCGCAAACTCGCCTGAAACTGAGGCTCAACGGCCAGAACAGTGACGAACAGCTCTTCGGAAATGGCATCACCACAGCCGTTCACGTTGGCCCGCACGGAGTATCGCCCTGTTTGAGAAGCCGTATACGCCTGGCCGATAGCCCCCGATAGCGGCACGCCATTCTGTAGCCACTGATTACCCGACGCGGCGTTGGAGGTGAGAACCAGTCCCGACTGGGCAATGGTGGGGAGTACCGGTGGCACAATGGAAACGCTCACCGCCGCCGACGTGATGGGGGCACAGCCACCGCTCACCCGAAGCGCGTATTGCCCTGATACACCGGCGGCATACGTCGGGCTGGTTGCCCCGGCAATTGGCTGGCCATTTACTAACCACTGATACGTCAGCCCATCCGCCGTTGTCGAGGTTGACCGAAGCGTAAGGGTCGCCCCCTGGCAGGCAGTGGTGGCGGTGAGGGCCGCTAGGGAAGCAGTGGGCGCAGTGCCACCCGAGGTCACATTGACGGCCGTTCGCTGCGCCGCCGGACAATCGAGTGGCCGCAGCTGCATATCGTAGAGATAATACCAGGCTGCTTTCAGCGTATCTATCGTGGCACCGCTGTTGAAGAGTGACCCTTTGCTGCTGGCCAGTATGTCGCCGTTCTGGGCGCGCAGGGCGTAGGGGAAAGCGAAGCTCGACCCAGAGCCCGCCGTTACCGAATTGGAGCGAAAAATGGTGACGCCTTCTTCATATTCTATGGTGATCTTGTAATCGCCCGGCTCGGGAATAGACAGATTAAGGGGGTACACGGCCCCAGCATCGGCCGGGTCGTCGGCCTGCTGCCCATTGGCGTTGGTTTGTGAAGCAGGCAGTGTACGCGTAGCATTCACGTCGATGGTGGCGCTCGATATAACCGTTTCATCGAACTTACGCACCTGGAAGGTTAGCCGACCGGGGGCACCCGTGTAAATTCTGGCGCGGTCGATCCGCAGGGGTACGCGGGTGCTGATCAGCGGTTGCGGCCCGAAATTGCCCGAATAACTGCCACCCTGAAAATCGGTTTTTGCCAGCGGACCAAGTCGCCCCGAAAAATCATTGGTTGTGACGTAGTAAACAGGTTTGGTGGGGGCGGCCGTCAGGTTACCCGCTGCCAGCAATGTACCCGACGTGGCAGAATCGTACCATAACGCCAGGCCACTCCCGGCATTGCGCAGGGTCACGGTTTCGCTGCCGCAGCTTACCGCCGAAAAAATACTGCCCGCATTTGTACCGGCCTTTACGGTTCGGCTGGCAGTAAGTCGGTTGTTGGTCGTGTCCTGATCGCCGGGAAGCGTAACGGTAGCGGCCAGCAGGTACGTCTGGCCCACGGTCAGCGAGACGGACGCGGGCAGATCAACGGTAACCAGGGCATCGTGGTAGGCCCGTAACAGGCTTACCGTGCTGGTTACCAACGCCACAGGCTGATTGGCCGCGTTTGTTACCTGCAAACTCACCGGCACATTACGCACCTCTGTTGCGCCGTTGTTACGTACCCGAACAGAAAGGGACTGGGTATTGGCACAGAACGACGAGGTGCCTTCCACAAAAGCAGCCACCAGTACGTCGATTTGTGGCGCCACAATCCGCACCAGATACTCCTGCGTTTCGCCGTTGCCGTAGCTTCCGCAGGGCTGCACGGCGGCCGCGTCCGACGTTTCCACCGCCACAATCCGCAACCGAACCAAGGTACCCAGGGCAATGCCTGCCGGGGCCGTCAGGGTGGAGACAAACGTACCCGGCCCGCTGAGCACCGACGAGGTAGCCAGCAGTTCGCCCGCGTCGGTGAAGTTGCCGTTGGCATTCCAGTCGGCATAGGCTTTCACAATCAGCGGCTTAGCCGCGCCGCAGGTGCCCGTAGTCACCGTCAGCGGAATTGGCTGGCCGGGCTGCACCTCGGCCACGGCGGTCGTACTCATAAAATCGCTGTAGGTCGTACAGCCATCGGCACCGGTCTGGTTGATGGTGGCAAACTGCACCCGGCTGATCTTACCATCAGCCGACGAACTGGCCGCCGAAGCGCAGTAAGCGGTTCCGCCTGCGCCGCTGACCAGCAGCGCGTAGGCCTGCCCGCCAGCACCCGTCAGGGTACCCTTATGACTGATGGTCAGCGTATACGTACGGCCCGGCACGGGATTGGCCACATAGACCTGCTCCACGTTGTCGCGGATATTATCGCCGGGCCTGGCTGCCTGACCGGGAT
This sequence comes from uncultured Cytophagales bacterium, assembly GCA_963750355.1. Lineage (GTDB taxonomy): Bacteria > Bacteroidota > Bacteroidia > Cytophagales > Spirosomataceae > Fibrella. Next base: position 141,828 of record CAVVQL010000009.1, read on the forward strand.
TTTCGGGATCGAGCGTCCAGGGAAGGGTCGTGTTTGGGCCATCGCTCAGGCGGGCATCCAGATCATTGACCAGTTTAGGCGTCCGGTTATTGAAGCGACCGGCTCCGGTAGTAGCCGCCGCTTCCGGGTCGCTCCAGCAGATAGTGGCCACCAGCGGGCCCCGCCCCGAAGCTATCACAGTTACAGCATACGATTGTCCCTGCGTCAGGGTACGTTCGTCGAGAATATTGCTTTTGTCGGCATTTTGAATGAGGCGGGCGGCCCGTTCCGTATTTAGCAGGCCCCAGCCCGTCTGGTAATCGGGGCCAGTGGTGGGGCCGGCTTCGTTGGCCGTGTGAATGACTAGCCCCTTCAGCGTAGCGGCCCGCATGAGCCGACCGGGATTTAGCTGGGCAAAGTACTCCTGCAACAGCAACACGGACCCGGCCACGTTGGGTGACGACATGGAGGTACCATTCAGTGACCCATACGCCGATGAGGTTGACGAAGCCGTTGACACCACCCCGACACCCACCCCCAGAATATCCGGCTTGATGCGTCCATCGTCGGTAGGGCCCCAGCTGCTAAATGTGGCCAGGCTGACATCGGACGGGCGGCTGTAGCCATTCGTAATGGCAGAAACAGCGCCGACTGCCAGACTATTTTTAGCCGTGCCGTATGTCGTAATCTGATCGTAGCCGTTCTGATTGTCTCGCGGAGTGGTGCTTAGTCTGTTTCCGTGTTGAACCAGGTAATAGCCCTGCCCTGCTGGTGGCCCGCCCTCGGCATGGTTGTTACCCGCCGATTTCACGATGAGGTAGTAGGGCGAAGCATTGGCGATGCGGTCCCACGAACGGGCGTTGTCATCGTAGAGGCCAAATTTATAATCCTGACTGGCATTCAGGGTTGTATCGCCCCACCATTCCCATTTGTTGGTGGTTGTGCGGCTGCTGTTGAACCGCCAGCCCGCTGTAGAGCCGTAGGAATGATTGGACACCAGCAGGCCAGCCGCAGCCAGGGTCATCTCACTAATGTCATTGGAAAAGTCCCACGCTTTCAGAGTAGCGCCGTTGGCCATACCCCGCGCCAATGCGTTAATGCCCGAAGCAATCAGCGTTCCCGACACATGGGTAGCATGATACACTTCCTCATTTTCACGGTCAGTGTTCGACGGGTTATCCTGCTGGATGATGCGATTGACCAACTCCGGATGATCGGCGTACACCTTGCCACCATCCCAAACCCCAAGCCGGTTGCGAACCGTCTCACTGCTTCCGTTCAGGTTAACGCCGAGGCTACCGCCCGCATACAGGCTGTTTGTTCGCGTGGTGTTGGCGGCACGGGCGTTGAAATAGACCATGTCGTAGAGCAAATTACCGGTTTCCTCGTCGATGCCCCGCAACCGCCGCACCAGGCCGTTACCCGCCGGCTCTTCCACCGCCCGCCCCTGTTTCAGGGCCACTGCAAGGGCTTTCTGGTAGTTAACTGCCCGTTCCTGCGTCAGGGTTTGTTGAAGGACCTGAAGCTGGTTTTTCTGCGCCAGGCTGTATTGAGGAAGTGGCTGCGCGAGGGCTGAACCAGTAAGAAAAAGGGCAAGCCCGCCCAGGCGGTAAAAAAGGGGCATAAAGTAATGGATAAAGAGTTTGTTGCGTAAACAAAGCTACCGTCAAATTACTGGTTATCTGTTGAATCTGTTGCAGCTCCGAACGCTTTTTCACTAAATACGCTTATTAAACCGATATCACTCTTTGGAAACAGTCTAAACAAGGGGTATCTTTGTTTCGCTTTATCAAGATTACATGAACCCGTTCCCAGACAGTGAGACCGATCAGCCTGCGCTGACTGCCTTCTTTTCGCTTCCTCTTTTCGAGAACACCCTGCGCCAGACGCCCGATTGCGCCTTAAAGACCTGTTGCAAAAAATACAAGAAGGGCAAGCGCTGCAAAAGCTGTCCGAAAAAGTAACGGGCCGAAAGGCAGCACGCAGCCCTGCGTGCCCATGCCCCAACTGCCAGCCACAACGCCTGTGTACGGGCTAAGGCAGCGTGGGCAAAACGGCAGGTTGCCGGGCCATTACGGAGTCGTAGTGTTTAGCCAGGCAATGATACAGCACCAGTTCATACACCCGCTGTTTCGACGGAAAGAGCCGATTCACCGTCATGTGGATGAGACTCCCGGCTATGTTCAGCAATTGATTTTCATCCGGAATACCAGCGGCCAACTGGCTCAGTACGCTGCTTTGCGGTTCCTGCCATTGCCAGATTCCTTCGGCGGGCACAAATGTGGGGGCAAGTGCCTGCCTGATCACCGGCTGATAGGAGCGGTACTTATCGTTGAGTTGATGCCGCAGTGAGGGCTCACCCCCGAATTCAACAAAAAACTGTTCTTTCAGCGTAGCCATCAACCGCCTGATCTGGCCGACCGGCAAGCCCAGATGGGTGAGCAACCGGTCAATTTTAGCGGCGGCAACGGCAAACCGCAGGTCTTCATCGAAAAAGCCCTCTGTTTTGGTCAGAAAGAGCAGCGTCGACAGGCTGTCGTAGTAAAACAGAGCTTCGCACTGCTCAATACGCTCCATACCGTAGCGTTCCAGTTCGCGCTGGTAGGTATCCACCTGCACCCGGTGTACCACACCTGAGGCGATAGTGCTCTGCAGGGCGTGTTGCATTGCCCGCACCACATACTGATAGAACTCAACGTGAGGATTGCCCCGAAAGCGCAGACGCAGGTGCGAATCGGGGTCCTGGTAGCGTACAAAATAAAATGCCTGAATGGTTTCAGTCTGTATTAACCGCTGAACGGCCGGGTTTATGGCCTGAATCAGGAGTGCGTCAGACGTTTTCTCGCCCGTGTAAATTTTCAGGTAAAACCATTCGCTTCCCACCGAAAAGCGCCGCTGCGGTAGTTGAACCGGTGGCTGGCTGAGGTCGGTCAGTACCGGCGGCCCGGCGGTGTTAAACGGAATAATCACCTCATGGGCATAGGCGTCGCGGTGGTGCATGAGGGGGCATTGATTGGGCTGGTACAGAAACTCCACCAATCGGATGCGGTCGTGCCGGCGAATCTCCTGAATCAGCAACTCCAGCGAGGCAGGTACGTGCATTGAAATCAGGAGCTCGTTGTCGGCATGGGCTACCACAAACTGTTCAGGCAGGCCCGCCGCCGTCAGCTGCGCCACTAACTTCAGCGGGTTGTCGGGCGTGAGCGTATTGCTCTGTAATTGCCACGTTGCCCGGCTCACAATAACCCGGCGGTAACGAACGCGGGGCAGGTACGTTTGCTGGCGCAAAACACCCCAGTTCCAGGTAATCGATAGGTGGGCGTCCTGCGCCTGCAAATCACACAGAAAACGATAAATTGGCAGACCCTGCGTAAAATTATGGGCGGTAGTGAGCCGGGGAATCACGCGCCGGTTCAGGCGTTTCGACCGCAATATCACCTGGTTGTTGCGCATGGATACCATGAGATCGGCCAGGGGTATCTGATGGTCGGCGTCTACTGAAGCCTGGCCCAGATACGGAATCTCGTACTGATGAATCAGTGGGTCGGGCCAGAATATTGCCTACCCGGTTTTCGGGCAGGTGAATGATCTCGGCAATAACCACATCGGGGTGAAGCGCTTCTTCTGCGGCGGCACAGGCGCGTATATGCTGTGCCAGTTCAGGGTCGCCTTCGCCAAACCGACTCAACAGGTTCATTGCCGACGAGCCATTGCAGGCCATCAGGTTAAACTGAAAGTTACCCTCATCGATCGCCTTCTCCGACCGGGCAAGCAAGGACCCAAAGGCATAAAAGCTGGTCGGCAGCGGTATAGGCTGGGTTTGCTGGCGACCAATGTAGGCCAGGTCATCATCGGTAAGCACAATTTCAGGCTGCCGGGTTCGTAAGGCATCGGCGTACTTGTCCATGACCAGGCTCTGCCACCAGTCCCAGGCGGTTGTCATGGGGGCGGCGGTAGTGGCGAAAGTCAGGTCATCGATGAGTGGCGCATAGCCAACACCCTGTGTAGAGGCGTTGCCGTAGCCAACCCCGAATTCGCTGTCCAGGGCCAGCGACAACGCAATTTCTTCGCCCTCGTAGCGGTTAATGAACCGGTGCTTAAATGCATCAAGGTCCGGGCACTGGGCTGGCTGATTCAACACCAGCAGTTTTTCCATATCCTGCTGCACCAACCGCATGGCGGCTTTCCCGATGGTTAGTCCAGGTACGTCGAAATACGCGTTTACCTGCACTACGTCGGCCGTCGGCGACTGAATCGCCCGGTCGGTAAACCATTGCCGGGTTTGGCTGTAGGCCATCAGGCGGTTGGTTTGTTGCAGGTACCCCGACAGGTCGTGCAGGGCCTGCGTCACCTCAGTGGCCTCGGTCAAGTCGGCCATCCGGTTAATTAGCCGGTCCAGCGAATTGGCCCCGGTAACGGTAGGCTCAATGTCGAACCGCAGCACCTGGCTATCAATCAACTGGTCAACGAAGGCCTGCGCTTCGTCGGCAGGTACGTCTGGCAATAAATCAAGTAGCTGGTTGATGGTGGCGCCGTGTTGCGCTGCGTCGAGCAGCTGGCTAAGGTAGGTGTCAGCCTCTACGGCACTGATGAAATAATTCCGGTCGCTGGTGTCGCGCTGTTGTTCTACATACCGCAGCGACGACCCAACCGGATACAGCGATGAATTGAGGTACAGGCGTAGCTGAGCCCGAATTTGGGGTTGGTTCGTGAGCCAGGTGCAAATGGCCTGCAAACAGTCGATATCAACGCGGGTGTGGGTTCGCAGCGTAGAGGAGGCACCCGCCCGAAGGTGTGACTGTTCGGCAAATGTGCCCCGGCTGCAACCCGCAAACAGGCCATAAGGCGTTGACCGGCTACACATCCGAACAACGTACTTATGAAGGGTTGTCAATAATTTTTTCTGCTCAGGCATCGATTCCCCCGCCAGCCAGCGGTGAAATCGTTCGTAAAGCGCGGGCGAAGCCGCCAGGATAGCTTCCTGCGCCAGCGGGTCCTGGTAATACTGCCGTAGCGTATCCTCTAACGAGTGGGCAGACAGCTGATCGTGAAACTGAACCAGCTTGCTAACGGAGTAGGCGGGTCGACGTAATACGAAGAAGTTACTTAACTGAATCATGCAAACAGTATCCTGGAAGAAGCTGATTCCCAAGATAGGTAACACAACCAGTCATTACTACGAAAAATATGCAGATGGTACGGCTGGTTTCAACGGAGCGGGGCCTATCCGTAGATGCTTACGTATTTCTCCAGGCAGCGGGCGAAATTTTCAAACGATAGTGGCTCGGTCAGGAAGGCAAAGGGGACAAATGGCAATTGCCTGAACAGCTGAACCGGATAGGGGGAGGTAACAATAACGGAAGGATGCTGGGCTAGCACAGGTCGGAATGACTCCGGAATGAACTGATCGGGGTCGGGCAAATGGAGAAACACAAGCGCATCTGTCACCTGCTTCAGTTGAGTAAGCATTTCCTCCGAGAACGTACCAGACTGACCTTCGTTCAGCCAGCCGGTACGCTGGAGGCAATGAGTAAGCTGCTTTCGGCTAACCCCGGAATAATTAAGGAGATGACAGGTTTGCAAAGCGAATGGAGGGGAATGGTACGCCTATTGAATGATGGTAAAAATACTCGTCAGGGTCCGTCCGCCCGCTTTGGGTGACGTATAGAGTGTGGTCAGGCAAACAAGCCGTTCTTTTTTCAGGGTCAGGCGTGGCGCAGGAGTAGTAGACCGGTTTTTCATAGTTACTAGTAGTTGATTAGGTTAAAGAAATGATTGTTAAGGGCTTAGGAGTAGATTGCTTCGGCGAACCGACGCATCAAACATACGCTGTTCCGACGGGTCATCTCAACTACTTTCGACCTATACATACCTGATTTTCGACCAATGGCTGGCATTAGTCGATGAATGAGCTCAGAGTTGAATACTGATTTGTACCGTGTAGGTGGCCTCGCCGGGGCTGATGAGCAGGTCATGCTGACCGGGGTAGAGCGTACCCAATCGGCGGCGTACATTATCAAGCCCTACACCGCCCGACTTTCTGACTGGATCATTGGCCACCTGCCGATTGGGCGGAACGCTGTTTTCGACCGTAAAGACGAGCTGATGATCCGTTATATCGGCCTGTACCCGAACAAACGCATTTTTGTCTCCCCCCCTGACGCCATGCTTAAACGCGTTTTCAACGAAAGCAATCAGTAACAGCGGGGCAACCTGGTAAGGGTCTGCATCGCCCGACTGTTTGTAGGTAATAACCACCGGCTGGCCTTCCAGCCGGTTGCGTTCCAGATCCAGGTAATTCTGGATGTAGGCCAGTTCGTTGGCCAGCTCAACGCGGGGCTGGTTCGTTTCGTAGAGGTTATACCGCATCAGTTCCGACAGCCGGAGCAGCAGGTCACCCGCCTGCTCGTCGATGTCGAATACGCGGGCGTAAACGCTGTTGAGGGTGTTGAACAGAAAGTGAGGATTTATCTGCGCCTTCAAAAAGTCAAGTTCGAGCACGAGCTTATCTTTTTCGAGCTGAATAGTACGGGTACGCAGGTTGATCAGGTCAACAACCGCTTTTACCGTCAGGAGAATGATGACCAGCGGAAAGCTCCAGAAGAAATTATAAAAAACGGCAGCGGCGTTGTTAATAAAGCCCCAGGCTCCCCAGCGCTCGAATAGTTGCCAGTAGGGGGCAACGCCACCGTCGCCTAGGTGGTGAAGCCAGTAAAAAACCCAGTAATTGATCTGATACAGCGCACTTTGCCAGACAAACAACCACAGCAGTGCATACCCGATACGGCCTTTGTACAGCGTTCGGGGGAAAATATTATAGGCAAACACATAGTACAGCACCAGGGTCTGCAGCATTATGGTGGCCGATAACACGTACAATGCCTGCTGGGAGTTGGTCCGCAGAAAATTACCGAAATACACATATCGGATTATGTACCAGATGATACCCCAGACCAGCAGGCGACGGGCCCAGTCGCGATAGGCTGGCGTAGTAACGGTGGCAAGAACAGGTCGGAGGCGGGCCGGAAGCCGGGGGCGTTGCATGGAGCCTCAGATCATGTTTTTCTTTAATTCCCTCATCACACGCCTCGCGGTAGGTGACCCCGATAGCCACTTTTTTACCGTCGAGGGTGGTGATCGTATTTCCGTCGATTTCCTTAATGGCCTGTCGGCGCACAATGTATGACCGGTTGACGCGCAAAAACTGCGAGGGGGGCAGCATCTCTTCCAGCTTGCTCATGGTCATGTGTGTCACCAGCACCCGGCTGGTGAGGTGCAGTTTCAGGTAGTCTTTCATCCCTTCCACAAAGACAATGTCTTCGGGGGCTACCCGAATCAGCTTCTTATCTTCCTTAATCAGAAAGTACGGCACCTTTTCGCGCGGATCGGCCAGCGGAGCCGGAGCAGCCACCGTACCAGCAGGCATTGCGCCACCGGGTACGTGGCTGCTGGGGGTAAAGCCCAGCCGCTTGGTAACGCGGCTGATCGCCTCCGTAAACTTGTCGTAGCCCACGGGCTTCAGCAGGTAGTGCGTTACGGCCTCGAAATTGTAGGTATCGGCGGCGTACTGCGGTGAGGCCGTGACCATCACCACCAGCGGATGCGGCAGCGGCAACGACTTCAGAAAAGCCACCCCGCTCAAATCCGGCATCTCCACATCCAGAAACAGCACATCGGGTTTAAGCGTCTGCACCTGCTCTAGCCCCTCGAACGGATCGACGCTTTGCCCAAGCAGCCGCAGGTAGGGAACCCGACTAATGAATTTCGATAAGACAAGGTGGGCAGGCAATTCATCATCTACCAGATAGCAGGTAAAGGGTTCGGTCATCGTATGGTCAGTTAATGATTAATCTGCGCAGTGGCTTCATTGGTCGAAAGAGGGGGTAGCATTGGTCGAAATAAGTTTAGTACGCCCAGGCGGCATACTTGTTTTGTCACAGTCAAACGGCACAGAGAGCCCCGGCACAAGCAGTCGCGAATGCTTCTGACAGACTCCCTGACCGTGTTGCCTAAACCAATTTTTCACCCTTAATCAAATCCAGATAACCATGGAAAATCAACTTACGCTTCCTGCTGCGCAGGCCAATGCACACGATCTGCTCACGATTGTTGAACTGGAAGACCGCCTTGAATTGGCCTCGGCCGCCGAAGAAGGTCGCTGCCACCGCTGCAACGGTAACGATTACCCCGACACCATCTCGCTGTAATCGGGGCTGGTCGGGCCTTAACCAACTCAATTTTCACCCTTAATCAATGTCAAAACTCATGGAAAACCAAATTAACCTCCCAGCCGAGCAGACAAACGCTCATGACCTGCTCACAATCATCGAACTGGAAGACCGCCTCGAACTGGCCTCGGCCGCTGAAGAAGGCCGCTGCCACCGCTGCAACGGTAACGACTACCCCGATACGATAATCCTGTAAGCTACCGTCTCAAGTAACCCTTTAAACGATCAATCCCCCCTTATTTCTACACATGGAAAATCAGTCTATTCTCCCAATGAAGCAGGACAACGCCGAAGACATGCTGGCGATCATCGAACTGGAAGACCGCCTCGAACTGGCCTCGGCCGCCGAAGAAGGTCGCTGCGATCGGTGCAACGACAACAAGTATCCCGATACCATCGCCCTGTAAGTACCGCCAGGGCATAGCCCCAACTCCCCGCATCGATGCGGGGAGTTGGGCTAACCCAACCCAAGTCAGTTGTCTCCTCCTTTTCCCGCAACGCCATGACCAGTTCATCTACCCGTTCTTATCCCAGTCTGCACGACTATCAGCAGTTTTTCGACCGCCTGTCGGCTGTGGCTCCCGTGGCCACTGATGCTATGGCAGGCGCTTCGCAGGAAAATAGTTTTCAGCAGACGCTGATCACCCTTTTGCCAACCGTACCAGCGGGAGCCGACCAGCTCGTGACCCTGCTGCTCAAGGCTGTATCGGCGTTCAAAGCCATGAAGAAGGGCCAGCTCGATGAAGGGCGTACCCTTCTGGAACCCGTATTGGCCGCGCTTCCAACACTACCGACCGATGCCAACGCCCTGGCCGAAACGCTGGTGAGCCCAATGGCCTCATTCTATTATTACCGCACCGGCGATTTCGACACGGCCCGCCGCTACGCCGACCGTTCTATTGACCTGAGCGACCAGTGGCAGCATCGCTATAGCGTGCTGCATATTCACCGCGTTCAGCAGCTCTTCAACAAAAGCCGGATCGATGTGGCCGAGGGGCGGTATGACGCAGGTTTAGACACCATCCGGCAACTGGTTCACTACCTGGCCACGGGGCAGCCCCCTACCCTGCCCGGCTACTGGAATGAATCGCTGCTGCGGCAATTGCCCGACTCGCTGGTGGCGGTGCAGTTCATGGAAATCATCAACGAAATCATCTTTCTGTCGCTCAAATCGCCTGACCTTGAGCCCCTTATTGTCAATACTATTTTGTCTGAGATAAGCCAGTGCCTCACCAATTGTGTGCCGGGGGTACCCTCACCCTATTCAGCCCTGGTTGACTGGACCGAAGCCAAGCGCGATCTGGCCGCGCACCGCTACCGCGATTTCCTGCTGCAAACGGCCTATTTCCTGGGTACTTATTCGGCCGCCTACGATCAGTTGAAACTCTCGCTGGTGCGCGACCTCAACAAACTACTTTTTAGCTCCGACCCGTCCGTCAGCCCAGACATTCAGGCCTAAGCTTGGGCAATACATCAATACACAGTTGCGGCTACCGATCCGCCTCATTACCCACCTCCGGGCCAGCCGGGCCACTGCCACCGCCTAACCGGCTCCGTCTGCCTATACTTATGACTACCTCTTCGCCGACTGCCCTAAGCCAGCTGACCCTTACTCCGGTTGGCAACAGCACCCCCGCAACGTACTTACTGAAAACCCCGTCGACCTCGTTCTATGTCCGGGAGTCGGTGTACCAGATTATCGACGGTATCCAGCAACAGCGGACCTACGCCCAGATTTCGGCCCAATTGCAGGCCCAGGGGCTGGCCGTGTCGGAGCAGGAGGTGCGCCAGCTGGCCGAAACAACCCTGGCCCGCCTGAATGAGCATACCGCCAGCCCTACCACCGGCGTAGCGCGCATGCAGTACGTCTTTGGCAAGTTTACCCTGTTGAAGCCACAACGGTTTCCAGGGCTGCTACGGCTCCTCAGCGGGCTATTTCACCCGCTACTGATGGGCGTATTGAGCGGTGTTTGCCTGCTGGCTACGGCGCTCTATTTCTATCAGGTCAGCGATGCGTTTATTCAGCAGCACCGCAGTATCTGGCAGGGCAACGAGGGTGTTTGGCTGGTGGTGGCCTACATTATTTATTTCACCGTCTTTGTCTGCCACGAACTGGGTCACGCCAGCGCAACGGCGCGTTTTAAGCTCGTACCAGGCGACATCGGGTTCGGGTTCTACCTGATTTTCCCGGTCTTCTTCGCCGACGTATCGGTCATTTGGGCGCTCAGCCGTATGAAGCGCATTATCGTCAACCTGGGGGGTATTTATTTCCAACTGCTGCTAAACGGCCTGTTTGTGGCGGTGGCCTACGCAGCGCCGACAACGCACCTGTTTCTCAGCCCCATCATCATTCTGAATTCACTGGTGATGCTGCATTCGCTGAACCCGTTTCTACGCTACGATGGCTACTGGATCTACAGCGACCTGTTCAACCTGCCCAACCTGCGTACCCAGTCGATGCGGTACTGGGCCACGCTCCAGAAACGCACGACGCAGATAGCCCAGGGCGAATGGCCAGTCAGTCAGTTGGTTACCAAAAAAGAAGTACCGCTGTTTATCTACACCGTCAGCAGTACGCTGGTGCTGACCGGCTTCGCCCTTGTGTTTGTGGGCGTACTCTACAACTCGCTCATCAATGCAGGCATTGTGCTAGCTACTACGGCCACTGGAACCTTGCTGAATACCAGCCAGATGATCTTTTCACGCTGGCCCGCACGCTCTTTCTGCTCATTGTAACGGGCTTTTTCAGCCACCGGATCATCCAGGCCCGCCTGCGTCGGCGTACCGGCGGCATACAGCCAACCCAACTTCTTCCGGTTTAACTACCCTGATCGCCATGGAAACCCTCGACCACGCCGTTCTTTCCACCCAATACATTGTGTCGGCCTGCCTTAGCGTTCGCGGCCGGACCGGAAACAGCTACCAGATTGCGCACCTGCTGACGGGTAAGCAGTATCAGATTACCAGCGACGTGGTTCGTATCTTAACGACGCTCCAGAAAGCTACCCCGGCCGACGAGCTCTACGCAGGCCTGCCCGATCTGCCACCAACCGCCATTGATCGCGCCCTACAGTTTCTGCTCGCCGAGAAGCTGATCGTCGATGCGGCCAGTAGTACCAACGAAGATTTATTCCACGTAAACCAGCTGACCAACCGCCTGTTCAATCTGCCCGACCATCAACGCAGCCGGGCAGAACCGGGTCTGGTATTTATTGGAGTACCCTACGGCGGTGGCAACGGGACATCGACGGGTTGCGAGCAGTTTCCAGCCGCAGTTCGGGCGTACACCAAGAGCCAGAAGATCAATTTTAGCGCCGAGGCCAACCTGGGGAACATCCACTTCCGGGGGCTCCACACGGCCGACGCACCAATTGACCTGGCCGACCGGCTTCGGCAGGGCCAGCTGCGCGACTGGGGCGATCTGTTGTTTTTCCCGTTTGAGTCGGCCACAGAGGTATACGCCAAAATCAGCCGGGCAGTACACCTGACCCTTGAGCGCAGCCAGGTGCCTATGCTGCTGGGCGGCGACCACTCGATCAGCTACGCGGGTATCCGGGCTGCGGCCGAGCACTTCGGCGCTATTCAGGTGCTTCACTTCGATGCGCACTGCGATACGTACGAATCGGGCTACAACCGGCTATACGCCCGGAAAGGCGCGCATAGTCACGGCACGTTCATGCTGCGCTGCCTGGAATTGCCCGGCCTTAAGCGCGTTACGCAGGTGGGCCTGCGTGGGTTCACCAATATCGCCCAGCATGATACCGGCAAACGGCAGATTCTTTGGGCTGAAGACGTTCGGAAAGCCCTGGTTAGCCATTCCCTGCCCACCATTCCCAACGACCTCCCCGTCTACGTCACCTTCGACATCGACGTACTGGACCCCGCCGTAGCGCCCGGAACGGCCACCCCCGTACCCGGCGGCTTCACCTACGACGAGGTCTGTCGGCTTCTGAGCCACCTGCTGCCGGGGCAACGCATTGTCGGGCTCGACCTGGTGGAAGTAAACCCTGACCGCGACCAGAACCAGATTACCGTGCAGATGGCCGCTCAGTTGTTGTTACTGCTTGCCAACTACGTTCATATCTAATTGCTAAACCCTGAGTGACAATGGAACAGACAACTACGTACCCGCAGGTAGTAGACACCCTGCGCAACAGCTACCAACCAGCGGCCCTGATCGGTTCGCGGCGGATGAGTCACCTGATGACATCGGCCAATCTGCACACATTCCTACCAACTCTGTCAGCTTCTGAACACGACCAGTTCTTTGCCGACATCCTGTATTATCAGGCGCTGGCAGGCGTCGACGAGAAGCTGATTGCGAAGGTTGCCGAGCTTTCCCTGACCGGCGCACCCGACAGCCTCTGGGATGCCGCCGCCGGGAAACCAACTATTTTCTGTACCTGCCACCTGGGCTCCTACCGGCTACTGGGCCTGTTGCTCACCCGCCTGGGCATGACGTTCAACTTACTGATCGACACCCAGACATACACCAAATCAGGGCGAACGATTCCTGCGTATTCATGGCGAAGCCGCCCGGCATTTTGGGCAGCCCCAAAGCGAGATGGGCCTCATCGACGCTGAGCAGTCGTCGTCGGGCCTGCAACTCATCCGAAGCCTGAAGCAGGGGAAAAGCCTGATCGTTTACCTGGATGGCAACACGGGCGCGGGGGGCGTTAGCCGCCAGGACGATAAGCTGGTTGGGGTCGATTTCCTGGGCAAACCCATCCTGGCCCGTAAGGGCATTGCTTACTTATCGATGGCTACCCAAACGCCCATCGTACCCATTTTTGCGTACCGCGACGGCCCCTACACCAACGCCATGCATGTGTTCGACCCCGTAACGACTCCGCCTGCGCCAGCCGCCGACCGCGATCGGGCGTGCGCCACGGTGACACAGCAGCTTTACAATGACTTCTCAACGATGCTGGGCCAATATCCGGCGCAATGGGAAGGCTGGCTGTATGTGCAGAAGTACCTGGACTTGCCCCGGCTGCGGGCAGCGTATCCGGCAAAACCAGCCGACAGAACGACGAGCCAAAACCAACTGGCTATTCAATCACCAGCGCTATGCCAACGTAGCCGATGGCGACACGACCGTCCTGTTCGACAAGCATCTGTACCGCTCATTTCGGGTAACCCGCCAGTTGGGTGATTTGCTAAACGACCCAGTTCAGCTCCAGGCTATTCAGAAGCCAGAATTGATCGACATGCTCATTGGTCAGGAAATTCTCTGCTAACCTCAACGCACCAGCTACCTATGAAATTAGCCCTTTATTACACAGCCATAACCCTGCTGATCAGCAGCCTGAGCCGGTAACGCATTGGCTCAGACCGATTCGACAGGGCGCATTGCGGGTCAGGTTATCGACGAATATAAACGCCCCCTCGAACTGGCCACGATAGTATTGCAACGGGCTGCCGACTCGATCGAAGTGGCCGCCGGCTACACCGAAGCAGATGGGTCATTCACCTTTGCCAAAGCCGCCCCTGGTCAGTATCGCCTGGTTATCTCGGTGGTGGGCTACCGCCGCGTCCGGCTCGATCTGCCTGCCGTACTCGTTGGCCAGACAACCACAGTGCCCATTGTAGATCTTGTACCCGATGTGAAGCAACTGCAGGAAGTGAAGGTGATGGGCCAGAAACCCTTCATCGAACAAACCGCCGACCGGCTGGTCCTCAACGTGGGCAGCAACCTGTCGGTGAGCGGTGGGTCGGCCCTCGATGCGCTCGAAAAAGCACCGGGTATCCAGATCATCAATGACCGCATTTCAATGGCCGGCCGCACGGGTGTGGCTATCTACGTGGACGGAAAACCGTCGGCCCATACTGACATGACCCAGATGCTACGCGACATTCCCAGCAGCACCATCGAGCGCATTGAATTGATAACCCAGCCCGGTGCCCGATACGATGCGGCCGGTTCGGCCGGGATCATCAACGTGGTGCTGAAGAAAAGCGACCGTAAAGGCACGCACATTCTACTGACGGGTAGTGTTGGCTACGGCACCTTCGCTAAATCGTCGGGGGCAGGGTCGTTCAATCACCGCACGGGCGCGTTCAACCTGTTTGGCACCTATAGCTACAGTTATCGGAAGACCTTCAACCAAAATACCTTCGAGCGCGACCTGATCGAAAACGGCAAGCCGTTTACCCTTCGTCAGCACAGTTATGAACCCCGCACGACCCAGGGCAGTACCTACCGACTGGGTGCCGACTGGTCGCTGGGGAAACGGAGCCTGCTGGGGGTGCTCATCAACGGTATTGCCAGTGAAGGAGCCGCAACGGGCCAAACCGATACTGACGCAGCGTTCACCACCAAACCAACGGTGGCGTTGCTGAAGACCACCAACCAGACCGACCGGCAGTGGCGTAACCTCACGGCAAACCTCAACTACAAGCTCACGCTCGACAGCCGGGGCCACGAAGTAACGCTGGATGCCGACATGGCCCGCTACAACCTGTCGACCAACAGTTTGCTGAATACCCAACGCCTCGCCGACACCTTACCCGTTAGCCCGGCCATCCGGAATACGCTGCCCACGACCGTCGACTACCGGGCCACAAAAGCCGATTACACCCGGCCGCTGCCCAATAGCTATAAACTGGAGATGGGCGCTAAACTCAGCCGAACCATTATCGACAGTGATCTGGCCGCCGAGGTACGTAACGCCGAGCAGTGGCGCACCGATCTCAGCCGTTCCAACCAGTTTCAGTACACCGAGCAGGTGCAGGCCGGGTACGTGTCGTTGCTCAAAAACTGGAAACGCGCCGACCTGCAAATCGGACTGCGTACCGAGCGAACCGAGACCGAGGGCTTTTCGGGAACGTTGAACCAGCGCACCGCCCGCCAGTACTGGCAGTGGTTCCCCAGCGTGTTTTTCAACCAGGCCCTTACCTCAATTCTGGGTGTTTCGGTCTCGTACAGCCGCCGCATCGACCGCCCCGGTTACCAGGACCTCAATCCGTTTGTGTACTACATCGATCCGTATACGTACCAGCGGGGCAATCCGGGTCTGGTGCCCCAGCTTACCAACAACTGGAAAGCCACACTCACCTACCAGAAGCTGCCCCTGTTTGCCATTGGCTACAGCGTCACCAACAACGTGATTACGCAGGTAACCGAGCAGGACCCCAACAGCCGGGCGGCATTCTCGACCATGGCCAACCTCGACGAGCAGCACAACACCTACGCCACGCTCAACTTCCCGCTATCGTTTGCCAAATGGCTCTCGGGCTACGGCAGCCTTACGGGGTTCCGCAATAGCTATTCGTCGACCTACCTGAACGGGCTCTACGCCGACGCCCGCTGGTCATACACTGCTTTTGCCACCGCAACGGCCAAACTCCACGCCCGGCTATCGGTCGAGCTGTCGGGTTCTTATCAGGGGGCGGGTGTGCTGGGGCTCGTGCGTTACAATGGCTATGGGGTCGTAAACATGGGGATGCAATACAGCCTGCCCAACGAGCAAACCAAAGTGCGGCTATCGGCCAACGATCTTTTCTACGGGTCGCGGATCATTGGCACCGTCAATTACCAGACCATGAATCTGCGAATCAACTCGCTCTGGGAAAGCCGCCAGTACCGCCTGACCCTCACCCACGCATTTGGCAACACCAAACTTAAATCGTCGCGCAAACGCACTACCACCGCCGACGATGAGCGCAGCCGCGTTAAACTCGATCAGTAATAATCTCCTTTTCACCTCTCTTAAACCCCTAGTATCATGCTAACCAACCAACTGTTCGCTTTCGCCCATCGCTGGGCAGCACGCTTTGCCCTGATTACACTCCTGGCCGGTACATCTTTTATGGCCGCCGCTCAGGCCCTCCCCGATGCCGACGCCGTAATTCAACGGTACATCAAAGCCTGTGGCGGGCAGGCCGCTATCGACAGGATTCAGGACATGAGCTTTCAGCATGAAGGCCGATACGCCCAACGGGCTGGCCGTAATTGACGTAGACGCTAAACAGGGCCACAAATTCTCGCAGGTGATCTATATGGGTGGTACCGAAGTAAGCCGTACCATTTCCGACGGTAGCAAAGTATCGACCATCCGGGGTGGTAAAGTCATCAGCAGCAACGAAGGCGCAGCGGCTTTGCGTCAGCTTCTGAGCAGTTCGCTCTTCGGTGAGCAGTTTTATGCCCAGTACAATGTGATCCGCCGGGTGCTGGCCCGCGAATCACTCAACGACCGGGATACATATAAGGTCGAGTTCTCGACCGGAAATGGCGAGAAATGGCACGACTGGTACGACGTAGAAACGGGTTTACGCCTTCAGCGTACACTCTTTTACCGCACCGCCAACGGGCTGGCGACCAGCACAACGAAGTTTTCTGATTACAAACCCATCAACGGCGTGGTATTCCCCTACACCCGTAGCCAAACGTTCGGCACCATCGACGCCACACTGGCTATCAGTACCATCAAAATGAACCGTGGGCTAGACGACAAAGCATTCAAGATACCCTGATAGTCACTCATCAGACGTTGACCGGATTCCCGTTGCCTAGGCTTGGCAACGGGAATTTTTTTGTCTCTTCAACAGGCGGTAACCGGGCCACGCAGGCATTTTGTCAGGAACTTCAAAAGCCTAACCGGTGTCATTCAGTCAGGATGCATCTCTATCTCCATATTCCCTTCTGCAAACAGGCTTGCCACTACTGTGATTTTCATTTCAGTACGAACCTGCGCGGCAAACAGGAACTGGTCGAGGCGATGGCGCACGAGATCGACCTGCGGCATACGTACCTGACTTCGGCCGCCCAGACCACTCAACTGGAAACCATTTATTTCGGCGGCGGCACCCCTTCACTCCTCACCGAAGCCGAACTAGCGCACCTGTTCGAGGCCATTCACCGCCATTTCACGGTATCGCCCACGGCCGAAATTACCCTGGAAGCCAACCCCGACGACCTGGCCGACCCGGCTCATCTGGCCATGCTGCGCCGGTACGTCAACCGGTTGAGTATCGGTATTCAGACGTTCGATGAAGAGACCCTTCGGTGGATGAACCGGGCGCATAACACAACCGAAGCGGAACTGTGCGTACAACGCGCCCGTGATGCCGGTTTCGATAACCTCAGCATCGACCTGATCTACGGCATTTCGGAACGCATCTGGGCCACTGATTTAGCCAAAGCCATTGCCCTCGACGTACCCCACCTGTCGGCCTATAACCTGACCATCGAACCCGACACCGCCTTTGGGCGGTGGGCCGCCAAAGGTCGCCTTACGCCCGTTGATGAAGCACTGTCGGCCACGCAGTTTACCGAGCTGGTTTCGGCGACAGCGGCGGCGGGGTATGTGCAGTACGAAATATCAAATTTTGCCAAACAACTCGAATCGACGAGCCACTACGCCCGGCACAATACGGCCTACTGGCAGCGGAAACCCTACCTCGGCATTGGCCCCTCCGCCCATTCATACAACGGTGCCAGCCGACGAGCATAACGTACCCGAACAATGCGCTGTATGTGAAGGCGATGGCCGAAAATCGGATTCCCGCCGAGCGCGAAGAACTAAGCAGGGCCGATCAGGTGAACGAGTATCTGCTCACGGGCCTCCGGACAATATGGGGCTGTCAGATCAGTGAATTAGACGGCTTGCTGGGGCGGTCGTTTATCCAGCAACAGGCGCGCGAACTGGCGCAACTGGCAAAGACGGGCTGGCTTGAACATAACCGACAACGTGCTTACCCTCACTGAACCGGGCAAACTCTTTGCCGACCGCGTGGCCAGCGATCTGTTTGTCGATGATGCGGCGGTGTTTGACAGTGGACAGATTACCCATCCGAAACTGGCCTGATGGTCCGGGCATCAAACGTACTTGTGTCGCTCGAATTAGCCGTCAGCAGGGTTAACTCAGCCTGGAATGAGTGCTTCGCTGTTTTAACTAATTCGTGTAAAGTAAGTTTGTGACACTATGCAGCCCGAAAAGCGCGTTAATCGCCTACGAACACCTCTACCCTCTTCACCGATGCCCCCAGCTAACCGGTCCACGTCGGGCCGCCCTGCCTCCGGTTCATCACCCCGACCTGCCAAAGCCCGTCGGTCGGCATCGTCGCGGTCTGCGGTAGGCACGTTCATTCGGCAAAACTGGCGGCAGGCACGTGCGTATGTACGGCAGCGACCCTGGCTCAACACGGCGTATCAGCTGGTTGTCAGAACGTTCCTGATTCTTTTTTTGGGCTCCATTGCGTGGGTGGTCATGCTGAAATACGTACCCGTCTGGTTCACCCCGCTCACCATCAGCCGTAAATGGGACGCTATGGGCACCGATAAATCGAGTAAGATCTATAAAACCTGGCGTCCCTACGAAGAAATAAGCAAAGAAGCAGCACTGGCCGTGATCGCCTCTGAAGATCAGCGATTCCCGTACCATTGGGGCTTCGATTTCGAGGAGATTCAGGATGCGATTAAAGAAAACCTGACCCGAAAACGGGCGCGTGGGGCCAGTACGATCTCGCAGCAGGTGGCCAAAAACGTGTTTCTCTGGACGGGCCGCAGCTACATTCGCAAGGCGCTGGAAGTGTATTTCACCGTGATGATCGAATTGATCTGGGGCAAAAAGCGCATTCTGGAAGTGTACCTCAACGTGGCCGAAACCGGCCCCATGACCTTCGGCGTCGAGGCCGCCGCCCGGCGATTCTACGGCCACTCAGCCTACACCCTCAACCGCGACGAAGCCGCCCGCATCGCCGCGGTGCTGCCCAACCCCAACCAGTTCTCCATCAGGCGTCCATCAAGCTACATTCAGTTACGCACCCGGCAGATCGCCCGACAAATGCGCGCGCTGGGTGGCCAGAAATACATTCGAAATCTGTAACCCTGTATAGCTTGCTTTAACGGGAGCTGTGGTTAATTTCTCGGTTGATTGCTGAGGCTTGGCTTCGCGCTATAGGCCCTTCGACTCCGCTCAGGGTGACAGGATACACAAGCAGGTTGATGACAAACTTGGGTGAGATTGTCACCCTGAGCGGAGTCGAAGGGCACGATTAGCGAAGCCATGGGTCAGCAATACGTCAAAGAATTAGCCACAATTTCGTTATTTTACAGACACTACCTGGATTGGCAATACGTCGTTTACCGGGGCTGTGTTTCTCCATGAAAAAGGCGATTATAGTGTTTCTCCTGCTGGGTTTGGCGGCCTGTCACCAACCGGAGCCTCAGCCAGAGCCTGTTCTGGATGCCGCTACCAGTGTTGCGCTGCGCTGGGGGCAAATGACCCTGACGACCATGCATCAGCTACCGCTCAATACCCCTACCTATGGGTCGCGGTCGCTGGGTTATGCCGGGCTGACGATGTACGAATGCGTGGTCAACAGCAGCCGCACACACCGTTCATTGGCGGGGCAGTTAAGTGGCCTCAGCGCCCTGCCCCTCCCCGACTCCGGGAAAGCGTACAACTATACCCTGGCGCTGAATGCGGGGCAGGCAGTCATTTTGAAAAAGCTGTTTGCCTTCGCCCCCACTAGCCGACTGCGCAAGATCGATTCGCTGGAAACCAGCATCAATAGCGAACTGGCGGCCACTGAAAAACCCGATGTGGTGACTCGCTCCGTTTCCTACGGCCGTTCGGTTGCGGAAGCGATCTTCGCCTGGTCGAAAACCGATGGCGGCTTCGAAGGGTACACCCGCAACTTCGAGTTTTCTTACATCGTCCCGCGTGGGGCGGGCTACTGGATTGCGCCTTCCTTTGGTCAGATTGTGTCGTCGGTTCCGCTACATCCGTACTGGGGTAAAAACCGCACGTTTGTTCCCGCCAACAGTACCTTGCCGGTGCCAGCCATGACGCCTTACTCAACCAACCCAAAAAGCGACTACTACCGACAATACCAGGCGGTTTACCTAAAAAACAAATCGCTGACGCCCAACGAAAAAGCCATTGCGGCCTGGTGGGGCGATGACCCCTCAGAAACGTTTTCGCCGCCGGGCCATTCCTACAACCTGGCTAATATCGTGGTCAGGACCTCAGGGGCTGATCTGGTGAAAGCGGCAGAGACGTATGCCCGCGTGGGTATGGCCGTGGCCGATGGCTTCATCAACTGCTGGAAAGCCAAGTACACCTATCACTGCGAGCGCCCATCGACCTACGTTCGGGCTAACATCGACCCGAACTGGACGCAATTCTGGCCTGAACCGCCTTTTCCGGCCTTCTACTCCGGCCATTCGGTGCAGTCGGCGGCGGCAGCGACGGTACTGGCAGACCTGTACGGTGCGCGATTTCGGCTGGTCGACAATTCCCATCAGGGCCGCCCGCGCGACCAGTTTCGCCGGATCGACTACGTACCCCGCGAGTTCAGTTCCTTCTGGGCCACCGCCGAAGAGGCCGCCCAATCACGCTTTTATGGGGGTATTCACACCCAGCAGGACAACCAGATCGGGCTAGCCGAAGGCAGAAAAATCGGGCAGCATGTCAACAGCCTGAACTGGCAGCGGTAGACTGGCACGAGCTAATCCCGCCGTTGCTGGGGTTCTTCGTACCTTTGTCGGATGAAATCACACCGCGCAGGCGATGCCAACTACGTAAAACCCAAAAAACACCTCGGCCAGCATTTCCTGACCGACATGAGTGTGTCGATGCGGATTGCCGAACTCCTCACGGGCCATGCCGGTCTGGATGGGGTACCCTACAAAAAAGTGCTCGAAATTGGCCCCGGAACCGGGGTATTGACTCAATTTCTGCTGAAAGATGGTCGGTTCGACCTGGACGTGGTCGAGATCGATACCGAATCGGTGGCGTACCTGAAAAAGAACGTACCTGAGCTACAGGGGCACATTATCGAGGGTGATTTCCTGCAAATGAAACCCACCGATTTCTACGACGATACCAAAGAGCCTTTCGCCGTAATCGGTAACTTTCCGTACAATATATCGAGCCAGATTTTCTTTAAGGTACTCGAAATGCGTGACCGGGTCCCGGAAGTAATTGGCATGTTGCAGCACGAAGTAGCCATGCGGCTTGCCTCTGGCCCCGGCAATAAAGACTACGGCATTCTTAGCGTATTTCTCCAGGCCTGGTACGATGTTACCTATGAATTCAAGGTCGGCCCCGAGGTGTTCAATCCGCCACCAAAGGTGCATTCAGGGGTGATTCGCTGCCGCCGCAATGAGCAGCAATGACCTTGGCTGCGATGAGCGTAAATTCACTCAGGTAGTAAAACACGGCTTCAACCAACGCCGCAAAACGCTGCGTAACGCCTTAAAGCCCCTAGGCATCACCGAAGCCGCCGCCGCCAGCCCCTTCATGGACAAACGCGCCGAACAACTCAGCGTCGCAAAATTTGTGGAATTGACGCTGTTGATGATGGCGTAAAAACTGTCTTCTGCTCCTCCGTCCTCTGTTGCGCTGCTGATCACCGATATGTTTCAGCGGCAGCGCAACAGAAGACAGAGGACGGAGGACAAAGACAGTTTTTCAGGAAACCGCGCCTCCGTTCCAAACGGTTTTGTGCGGGGGCAGCATGGCCAGCGCACCGTCGGCGTCTTCGGCCATCAGGATCATGCCCTGCGATACGTGGCCCATCATCTTGCGCGGGGCCAGGTTGGCCAGAAACGTTACCTGCTTTCCAAGCAACTCTTCTGGTGCGAAATGTTTGGCAATGCCACTCAGAATTTGGCGTCCGCCCAGGCCATCATCCACGCGTAGCTTTAGTAGCTTGTCGCTTTTCGGCACGCGCTCGGCTTCGGTGATCGTGCCAATCCGAATGTCGAGTTTAGCGAAATCGTCGTACGTGATTTCGTCTTTTAGGGCAGGTACGGTCTTCTGTGCGGCCTCTTCCAGGGCCTCTGGTGTACCGTTATTGATCGGCAGACCAGCATTGTCAGTTGCATTCATTTCCTTTGTCTTGTTCAGTTTATCGATCTGGATCTGGATAAACTCGTCTTCCAGTTTAGCAAAAAGCAGTTCGGCGGGGGCCAGTTGCGCGCCCTCTACCATCAGGTCGGCCCGGCCGGCATTGGTCCAGTCAAGCTTCTCCACCAGGCCTAGCTGCGCGTGGAGTTTCTGCGCGGTAAAGGGCAGGAAGGGTTCGCACAGAATAGCCAGATTGGCCGCCACCTGTAGAGCCAGATTCAAAATCGTATTGGCCCGCCGGAACGCCGGACCGTGCGGATCAGTTTTCACCACTTTCCAGGGCTCCGTTTCGGCAAAATACTTGTTGCCTAACCGCGCCACGTCCATCAGGAAACCCAATGCTTCGCGGAATCGATAGTGCTCAATGGCCTCGCCGATCCGGTCGGGGTACTGGGCCAGTTCGTCCATCAGGGCCTGATCCAGCGCCAATTGCGCTTTCATCGGTTGGGATGGAGAAGGCAGGCACGCGCCCTTCATTGAATTTGTGC
Source organism: uncultured Cytophagales bacterium (assembly GCA_963750355.1). Taxonomy (GTDB): domain Bacteria; phylum Bacteroidota; class Bacteroidia; order Cytophagales; family Spirosomataceae; genus Fibrella. The sequence continues at coordinate 164,382 of CAVVQL010000009.1, forward strand.
GTCAGCACCACGGCGCGGTTTACAAAGTTGCCGAAGATCCCGACCAGCTCCGAGTTGTTGCGCGTCTGAAAATCCTTCCAGGTAAACTCCGAATCTTTGGTTTCGGGGGCATTGGCCGCCAGCACATAGCGCAGCACGTCCTGCTTGCCGGGTAGTTCCTCCAGGTACTCATGCAGCCAGACGGCCCAGTTGCGCGAGGTACTGATCTTGTCGCCTTCGAGGTTCATAAACTCGTTGGCAGGTACGTTATCGGCCAGAATCAGGCTCCCCTCGGCCATGAGCATGGCGGGGAAAATGATGCAGTGGAACACGATGTTGTCTTTGCCAATGAAATGCACCAGCTTGGTCTTGTCGTCTTTCCAGTACAGTTCCCAGTCACGCCCCTGTTCGGCGGCCCATTCTTTGGTCATCGAGATATACCCAATCGGCGCATCGAACCAGACGTAGAGCACTTTACCCTCGGCATCGGCCAGCGGCACTTTAATGCCCCACTCCAGGTCGCGGGTCATGGCGCGGGGACGTAATCCCTCTTTCAGCCACGACTGGCATTGGCCGAACACGTTGGTTTTCCACTCGGTATGGCTGTTAACATACTGCTCAATCTGGGGCTGCATGCGGTCGAGGGGCAGGTTCCAGTTTTTGGTTTGCCGCCTTACTGGTTTCGATCCCGACAGCGTCGAATGCGGCTCGATCAACTCGTTGGGGCTGAGGGCCGTGCCACAGCGTTCGCACTGATCGCCGTAGGCGTTCGGATTAGCACAAACCGGGCAGGTTCCGACAATATACCGGTCGGCCAGAAACTGGTTGGCCACCTCATCGAAGTACTGCTCGGTTACTTCTTCGTCGAAATAGCCTTTGTCGTACAGGGTCGTAAAAAACTGCTGCGACGTTTCGTGATGGACCTGGTTCGAGGTTCGTGAGTAGATATCGAACGAGATACCAAATTGCTCGAACGAGTCTTTGATCTGCGTGTAATACTTATCGACAACCTGTTGCGGGCTGATGCCTTCTTTCTTCGCCTTAATGGTAATGGGCACGCCATGTTCGTCCGTGCCCGAAATGAACGCAACGTCTTTGCCCGTACCGCGCAGGTAACGCACATAAATGTCGGCAGGCAGGTAGCAACCGGCCAGATGGCCAATATGGATCGGTCCGTTGGCGTAAATAAGCGCCGCCGTAACGGTGTAGCGTTGTGGATTTTCGAGCATGAAACACTGAGTTGGGCTGCAAAATTAGCCATTCAAGGGCAAGAGTTGTTATGTTTACGCAATTAGCACCTACAGCCAACGTACCTAACGCTACGTCCTGACCGTCATGGAAGACAACCCCACACCCGACACCAGCAATTTCCTGGACTGGGTTGAGATCAAGAATTTCAAATCCATCAAAGACCTCCGCCTCGACTGCAAGCGAGTCAATATCTTCATCGGCAAACCTAATGTCGGCAAGTCGAATATTTTAGAGGCATTGGGAATGCTGGGGGCAGAATTGTTTGATGAAAAGTTTATGAACGGGTCGGTGCGATATAAAACATAAAGCACTTTTTCTACCAAAACAACTCTGATGAACCAATCCGTGTCGGGACGAACATCTCAAGAGCAACTTTGAGCCGAAGGAATAATTCAAAAAACAACTATGAATTACTTATTGACAAAGTTCACGAAAAAAATGTTTTTATAAAAGCAAGTGATGCTTCAATCGCAAAAGAATCAGGAGAGGAAAGTTGGTTAGCTGATGATAGGTTATTCTACGAATATAGCTGACGATGGAATTATTAACGAAAAATCATATAAAACTCAAAGCCAGAACGAATTAATATTCTTAAAAAAATATGATTTTTCAGGAATTACGGAGTTTATTGATTCTTTCAGTAAATTTTTACTTCCGAATGGAGAAAATCTATTTTCGAGATAATTGATCGTCGAAAGGATTTAAAAAACGAATTTGGTAAATTATTCTTAGAACAAGGTTTAGACTTAGTACTAGATCAAGAAAATCAATCATTCAGTATTCAACGAAAAGATGGTTTTTACATCTATAAGTATGACTACTACACCATCGCCGATACATTCCGTCGATTTATGTTTTATATCGCGGCGATCGAATCGAATAAGAATTCAGTGTTAATATTCGAGGAACCTGAAGTACATTCATTCCCGCCGTATACGCAGGATGTAGCCTATCGGATGATCTATAGCGAAACGAACCAGTTCTTTGTATCAACCCATAGCCCGTATCTGCTTCAGACACTAGTTGAAAACCTAACTGACGATCAGCTTTCGGTTTTTGTAACGTACTACGAGAATTATGAGACGAAGGTAAAAGCATTAACTCCTGAAGAATTAAGTTTCGTTCAGGAATACAGTACCGACATATTTTTCAATCTTGATCGCTTTATTCCCAATGCCCAATCCACAAGTGCTGCCTGAGTGCTATGCGGATACGGCATTGATTCAATCGCTTGTTCCCGACCCGCTTCTGGTTGTTCATATTTATGGCATTCCAAATGTTGCTAAAGAGCTGAGGGAAGCACAGGAGCAGCAAAAGAATAATCGGATGGTTGGTGTCGTTGACAAAGACAAACGTACTCCGCCTTACCTGCTAACATTTGATACGGTTTATGAGCTAAATAAAGTATGCTTAAAGCGGAAAGACGATTCAAATATTTATCTGATTGTCATCGATAAGGCTATTGAATCGTTTTTACTCTGGAACGCAGCCGAGGTTAGTATCGACATAACCACTTATGGTTTTCCAAACGAGATAAAGCCCCTGGGCAAAGCTTTGAAAACTACAGCTATTGGCTCAGACGCGGATTACCTGCGTTTACTCACCGATCTTCATGCCCTACAAGCACCAGGCATCCTCACGCTTGAACGCATACTGAATGACCTCATCACTACCTAACTCAACACTCGTTACCGGGGCTACTGGCCTGATTGGTTCGCACGTAGTCCGCTATCTGCTATCGCTGGGACGATCGGTTTCGGCCTTATACCGGGCTCAGAATGGCTACGGCTTGCTAACCGACGTAGCCGATCAGGTTACCTGGATCGAAGGGGATTTGCTTGACATACCCTCGCTCGAAACCGCCATTACGCCCGGTTGCGACGTGATTCACTGCGCGGCCATTGTCTCATTCGTGCCAAAAGACCGCGCCCGAATGGAGCAGGTCAATGTGGAAGGTACCGCCAACCTGGTTAATGTTTGCCTGATGGCGGGCATCCGAAAACTGGCGTACCTGAGTTCAGTGGCCGCACTGGGTCGGCCTGAATCGAAAAGCAAGGCACTCGCCGTGAATGCCCCTGGGCAGCCCATCGTCCTGACGGAAGATCAAAAGTGGGAGGAGTCACCCCTTAACTCGGCCTACGCCAAAACCAAATACCGGGCTGAACTGGAAGTATGGCGGGGCAGTGCCGAGGGGCTATCCGTTGTGATGGTAAACCCAACAATTGTGCTCGGGGAAGGCGACTGGACCCGCAGCAGTACGCAGCTCGTCAAGTACGTATACGACGAAAACCGGTTCTATACCGAAGGCGACATCAATTATGTCGACGTGCTGGATGTGGCCGAGGCCATTGTTAAACTGCTGCATAGTGAAGTGGCCGATCAGCGGTTTATTCTGAATGCGGGTGCCCTGCCCTACCGCGATTTTCTGACCCAACTGGCGCAGGCACTGGGCAAACGACCACCCAGCATCCGCGTGCCGCCGGGGCTGGCCAGGGTACTCGCGTCGGCCGAAGCCGTACGATCATGGATTACCGGAGCCTCACCGCTCATTACCCAGGAAACGGCCCGAAGTGCCAGTCACCATTACCTGTACGCCGGTCAGCGAATCACCCAGTCAATTGATTTTCAGTACCGCCCACTCCAGGAGACCATTCAGCGGATTGCCAGGCAGGTGAAGCGTACGGAAAGTATTTGAACCGGGGTGTGGAAGTTTGTGTTTTTCTCTATATATTTCATAACAACATCGGATAAATCGCGCCCGTGGTGCGTCCCCTATCCCGTGCGGTACGACTTCGGCTTACGCATTCCGCTTTTCGGCAAATCGTAGGTGGTGGTTCGTGAATCGACACAGCTACATGGAGCAAGAGTTTGACGAACGGGCTGGCGACATCAAAGAGAGCATTCAGCGCTTTGAGCAGATGCTCGCCAGCGAAGAAAATTTTTATTTCGACCTAGACGTTTACGAGCGGCTGGTTGAACATTACCTCAACGAGGGTGATCTTGAACGGGCTTTTAAGGCCGCCGAAGCAGGACTCGACCATTTCCCCTACGCCCTGGAATTGATGCTCGATCGAGCACAGATCCTGGCCAATTTTCAACGTTTTGATGAAAGCATTGACCAGCTCGACCGGGCTGGTCTGTTTAACCCCGGCGACCTCGACGTGCAGTATATGCGCGGTACGGTGCTCAACATGGCCGGTCGGTTTGAAGAGTCGATCGAGGTACTGACCGACATGCTCGACCGCACTGACGATCAGGACGATGTGTTTTTTCAGATGGCCCAGAGTTACCAGAACTGGGGCAAATTTGAGGAAGCCGTGGCGCATTACAAGAAAGCCATTGACCTGAATCCCAACAACGAAAGCGCGTTATATGAACTCTCCTTCTGCCTTGACATCAATGGTGAGCTTGAAGCCAATCTGCCCTATTACGAAGGTCTGATCGATAAAGATCCCTATTCGTACAATGCCTGGTATAACCTGGGCATTGCCTACAGCAAGCTGAGCCGGTTTACCGAAGCGGCCGAAGCCTACGATTACGCCATTGTTATTAAGGAAGATTTTGCGTCGGCCCACTTCAACCTGGGCAATACGTACATGAATCTGGGGCAGTTCGACCGGGCCGAAGCGGCTTACCGGCTGACGCTCAAGTACGAAGAGCCCACCGCCGATACGTACACACATCTGGGTGCCAGCCTGGAACGGCAGGACCGTCTGCCCGAAGCCATCAAGGAGTACCGCGAAGCTACCAAGCTAGATGCCCTCTGGGACGAAGCCTGGTACGGCATTGGCGTGTGCATGAGCGAGTTGGGCAAGTGGTACGAGGCCATTCCGTTTTTGCAGAAGGCCATCAAGCTTAACGACAACAACGCGGATTACTACGTTATTCTGGCCGAAACAGAGTACAAAATCGGCAATGTCATTTCCAGCATCGAAGCGTTCGAGAAGGCCTCGGAAGTTGATCCGGCCAACGCCGACGTGTACCTGATGTGGTCGCTGATCCCGTTCGATCAGGGCGATTACGACAAAGCCTATGGCATTATTCAGCTTGGCCTGGCCGAATTACCGCAGGAAGCCGATCTGTATTACCGGGCTGTGGTGTACCAGATCTACGCCGGTAATTACCGCGACGCGCTCCTGAATCTGGAAACGGCCCTCACCCTCGACTACGACACCCACGTGCAGTTGTTCGAGTTTTTCCCCGAACTGGAAAAGCAAAAGGCGCTCTACAAGATCATTCAGCAGTACCAGCGAAAGAAGTAAAAGAGTTCAATGTCTAATGTCCAACGTTCAATGTTGCTTCGCTTAAGGGTAGCCCTTAAGCGAAGCAACATTGAACAGTAGACTTTAAACTTTGAACCAGTACCCTTATTATGCAGACGATCACACTATCGATACCGCCAAACATCAACGTTTTTTCAGACGATGAACTGTATGCATTTTGTTTGGCCAATCCAGAGTTGCGCATCGAGCGCGACGAGGAGGGTCATATCCTGATTATGCCACCAACCGGATCTAGAAAGTAGCTTCACCAACGGTGACCTTCAAACAGAGGTTAGTATCTGGAACCGTAAGACTAAAAGTGGTCGTGTTTCTGACTCTAACGGTGGCTATACCGCTACCGACACGTCAATGCGGGCACCCGATGTTGGTTGGATCAGCAAGGAGCGGTTGACAAAGGTGCTGCCAGAAGAATTAAAAAAGTTTGCTCACGTATGCCCTGATTTTGTCATCGAAGTCAGATCAGAGTCTGATTCAATAAAGCAGCTACAGGACAAAATGAAGAAGTGGCTCGAAAATGGTGTTCGTTTAGGCTGGCTTGTTGATCCTCAAACGCAAACCACAACGATTTACCGGCCTAACCACCAACCGGAAGATAAACCGTTTACGGAAACGCTATCAGGTGAAGATGTCCTGCAAGGCTTCACGATGAATGTAGCTGATGTGCTAACTTATTAGTTACCCACTATACAGTAAAACGGCACCGTTGGTTGACCAACGGTGCCGTTTTACTGTGAGAACGTACTACTTTCCTTTATTCGTAAAATCGACGACTGTTACGTCGGCGAGCCAGGGGCCAACTATGCCGCCAAAGGCTTTGTGGGCTGGGTGTGGCAGGTACGTATCGCGGTCTTTCTCATTGTCGAAGGTGAGGATGAAGGCGTGCGTTAGGCCTTTGTCGAGTTTCTCAGGGCTGTTGTTGGTTCCCCACTGAAAGCCTTTTATTTCTTTGATTTTCGACGGTAGGGCTTCAAAGGCGGCTACGATCTCGGCAACTTTCTCCGGCGTAGTTTCGGGCTTGAATTTGAACAGAACGATGTGTTGAACCATAGATTTGGCAGCGACGGGCGTTGCGGTTTGTTTTTTGGGAGGCCGGGGCGTGTCAGTAGTTGGGTTGGCCGCAAAAGAAGCGACCGACAGCAGCGATGCTGCACACAGAAAAGCGATTGATTTTGTCATTGCAGGGTTGGTTTTTTGGTAAAGAAAAGACCTATAAGGTTTGTAAGAAACCTTATAGGTCTGAAAAAGTAAACAGTATCTATTATTTACCGCTATGCCAGCTTTGCCTGCAAGGCTGCATCCAGTGCATCGAGGAAATCTTCGGTATTCAGGTAGTGTTCGTTGGCCGTCAGTTTAGTACCAACCGGATACGCCGACAGGGCCAGGTCTTTGGTCATTTTACCGCTTTCAACTACCTCTACGCAAACAGATTCCAGCGCGTTGGCGAAGTCGATCAGCGGCTGGTTGCCGTCGAGTTTACCCCGGAACGCCAGACCACGCGTCCAGGCGTAGATCGAAGCGATCGGGTTGGTGCTCGTTTTGTTGCCTTTCTGGTATTCGCGGTAGTGACGGGTCACGGTGCCGTGGGCCGCTTCAGCTTCCATCGTCTGTCCGTCGGGGGTCAGCAGCACCGAGGTCATCAGGCCCAGTGAGCCAAAGCCCTGCGCTACGGTATCCGACTGCACGTCGCCATCGTAGTTTTTGCAGGCCCACACAAAGTTACCTTCCCATTTCAGGGCCGAGGCCACCATGTCGTCGATGAGGCGGTGCTCGTACTGAATCTTGCCCGCAAACTCAGCGTCATAGATCTCCTGGAAAATATCTTTGAAACGACCGTCGTATTTTTTCAGGATCGTATTCTTCGTCGACAGGTACAGGGGCCAGCCTTTCTGCAGGGCTACGTTCATACAGGCACGGGCAAACCCACGAATCGACTCATCGAGGTTGTACATCCCCATCGCCACACCCGCTGCTTTGAAATTGAACACGTCGTATTCCTGCACGGTGCCGTCTTCGCCTTCAAACTTCATGGTCAGCTTGCCGGGACCGGGTACTACGAAATCGGTAGCGCGGTACTGATCACCGAAGGCGTGACGACCAATGATGATAGGGGCTGTCCAGTTGGTAACCAGGCGGGGTACGTTGCTCATCACGATCGGCTCGCGGAACACGGTGCCATCCAGGATGTTGCGGATCGTACCGTTGGGCGACTTCCACATCTGCTTCAGACCGAACTCCTGAACGCGCTGCTCATCGGGCGTGATGGTGGCGCATTTGATACCTACACCGTATTGCTTGATCGCGTTGGCGGCATCGATCGTTACCTGATCGTTGGTTTCATCGCGGTACTCGATACCAAGGTCATAGTATTTAATATCGACATCGACGTAGGGAAGAATCAGCTTGTCTTTAATAAACTTCCAGATAATGCGGGTCATTTCGTCGCCATCCAGTTCAACTACCGGATTTGCCACTTTAATTTTTTCCATTGTACTGCGGTTAGATGCGAGAATAATCGATACAAATTGGGCGCAAAACTACGCAAATCAAGTTAAACATGGTCGTTCATTCTACGAGGCCACTTACTGACTGCATTTGCTTGCTACCCCAGAAAATAGTTAGTTAGAGGACCATTAGCCTCCCTATTCTCATGAGTGAACTAGCCCGCCAATTGATTGCCGAAAACCAACGTACCCATGCACTATCCTTAGACCTTGGCAACTGCGGCCTGACAACTCTCCCCGATGAGCTTTTCACGTTAACTTGGTTAGTGGAATTGAATTTAGGCATCTACTACCTCGATAAACGCACGAATGAATATAGCAAGTCTAAAAATGGGGGTAGTAGCAACAAACTAACAAGTAGCTCTTTATACAAGTTAATGCTGCTGACTCAGTTGCAGACGCTTCACCTAAGTAAGAACAGACTCACTTCGGTGAGTTTCCTCGAAGGGCTTACCCAGTTGCACACGCTTCACCTGCGTAACAACGACTTGACCAAAGTGAGCTTTCCAGAAGGACTGACTCAGTTACGAACCCTTGACTTGAGTGATAACCAACTCACTAATGTGAGTTCTCTGCAAGGACTGACTCACTTGCACACGCTTTACCTAAGTAAGAACAAACTCACCAATGCGAGCTTTCTTATGCAAGGGCTAACTCGGTTGCAAACCCTTGACCTGAGTAACAACGACCTGAACGATGTGAGCTTTCTCCAAGGGCTGACTCAGTTGCAAACGCTTCACCTGCGTTACAACCTACTCACCAATGTGAGCTTTCCAGAAGGGCTGACTCAGTTACAAACCCTTGATCTGCATAACAATCTACTCACTAATGTGAGCATTCCAGAAGGGCTGACTCAATTGCACACCCTTGACCTGAGTGAGAACCGACTCACCAATGTGCGCTTTCTGCAAGGGCTGACTCAGTTGCACACCCTTGACCTGAGTGAGAACAAACTTACCAATGTAAGCATTCCAGAAGGGCTGGCTCAGTTACACACGCTTCGCCTGGACCACAATCGACTCACTAGTGTGAGCTCTCTGCAAGGGCTAACTCAGTTGCACACGCTTCACCTGCATAACAACCTACTCACCAATGTGAGCTCTCTAGAGGAGCTGGCTAAGTTGCAGACACTTGACCTGCGTAACAATCGACTCACTGGTGTGGACTCTCTGCAAGGGCTGACTCAATTGCACACGCTTCACCTGCATAACAATCTACTCACCAATGTGAGCATTCCAGAAGGGCTGACTCGGTTGCAAACCCTTGACTTGAGTGAGAACAAACTCACCAATGTGAGCTTTCCAGAAGGACTGACTCAGTTGCAAACACTTCACCTGAGTAAGAACCAACTTACTAATGTGAGTTCTCTGCAAGGGCTGACTCGGTTGCACACCCTTGACCTGAGTGAGAACCGACTCACCAATGCGAGCTTTCTGCAAGGACTGACTCAGTTGCACACGCTTCACCTGAGTAAGAACAACCTGACCGATGTAAGCTTTCTGCAAGGACTGACTCAGTTGCACACGCTTCACCTGAACCACAATCAACTCACCAATGTGAGCTTTCCAGAAGGGCTAACTCGGTTGCAAACCCTTGACCTGAGTCACAACGACCTGACCAATGTGAGCTTTCTCCAAGGGCTGACTCAGTTGCAAACCCTTGACCTGAACCATAATCAACTCACCAATGCGAGCTTTCCAGAAGGGCTGACCCAGTTGCACAGGCTTCACCTGAACTACAATCAACTCACTAATGTGAGCTTTCCAGAAGGGCTAACTCGGTTGCAAACCCTTGACCTGAGTCACAACGACCTGACCAATGTGAGCTTTCTGCAAGGACTGACTCAGTTGCAAACCCTTGACCTGAACTACAATAAACTCACCAACGTGAGCTTTCCAGAAGGGCTGACTCTTTTGCACACGCTTCACCTGAACCACAATCAACTCACCAATGCGAGCTTTCTACAAGGACTGACTCAGTTGCACACGCTTCACCTGAACCACAATCAACTCACCAATGCAAGCTTTCCAGAAGGGCTGACTCGGTTGAAAACCCTTGACCTGAGTAACAACAACCTGACCAATGTGAGCTTTCTGCAAGGACTGACTCAGTTGCAAACTCTTCATCTGAGTAACAACGAGATTAACGTTTTTCCAGAACGGTTTCTACTCTCTCTACCTTTACTGAAACAACTGTATATACATGGTAATCGTATAAATAATATTCCTAAAGAGCATTTTGAAGGTACAAACAGAAACGCCTTAGCAAATATTCGAGCTTATTTTGCTTCAATAAAACAGGGTAGTATTCAGAATGATGAGGTGAAACTCATCGTTGTTGGCAATACAACCGCTGGCAAAACATCGTTGCTACGGTTTGTACGAGAAAGCCAATACGAGCAAGCCGAAAATTCTACACACGGCATTGCCCTCACACGCTGGCCTATACCCAATTCTGATTTACGCGTTAACATTTGGGATTTTGGCGGACAGGAATACTACCACGCTACTCACCGGCTTTTTCTGGATGATCACGCTGTGTATGTGGTTGTCTGGGAAGCCGACACGAATACAGACCAGATTTTAAACACAGATATTTATCTGTCGGGCACTCAATACAGCCTGCTTTTGGAACATTTTCCCTATAACTACTGGTTAGACAGCATTCGATACTACGCCCCAAACAGCACCATCTTGCTAGTGCAGAACAAGACCGATAAAACAGGCATACAGGGTGTACCCGATGATTGTTTCAAGCCAACATATAGCGTTCATCCACCCGCTCATTATCTCAGTATAGTTCAAGCCAACGACCATAAAGAGAGTCTTCACAACCCCTCTTGGTCTGCATATAAAGCTTTTGAAGCTAATTTAATAACCTCCCTAAAAACCGATGCGGCCAGGCATAAACTGGGTATAGGCTGGGTCGCTATCAGGGATGCCATCCGGCTGTTGCCTGCGAATCAGCATTCGATGGAATTCGCCGAGTTTAACCATTTCTGCCAGCAAGCTGCCGCTTCTGCTACCCCTCCAGTAAAATTTGACTCCGCTGTTGAGATGTCAGGTCTGCTTACGTACCTGAGTGGAGCCGCAAGTACGGTTGTTTACTATGGGGATGATGCCCGATTAAGGAACATTGTTTTTCTGAATCCACAATGGGTTACTGATACAATCTATGACATTCTCACATATGACATTCGTGACCGCAGAGACAAGCCCGGTGAGTTTACACGCATGCACGTTGAGCAGGTACTCAATGACAAAGGCATTGGCCATTTAACAGACACGTTCCTCGAACTAATGAAAAAAGGGCGGTTCGAATTGATTTTTGAAAAACCAAACTGTCCTGATGAATACATTGCTCCGCAGTACCTGCCTGATCAATACCCTGATCATAAAGCCCTGGAACAACTCAGGCCAGAATCGTTTATCAATTTCACGCTTCGCTACCCTCGTTACATGCCCAAAAGTGTATTCATCCGCTTTATGGTGCGTTATGGTAATCTGGCCAAAAATGTTTACTGGAAATACGGCATTGTGCTAGACAAACCAAGTCAGCGTGTAGTAGCCGAATGTAAGTTCCGGGAGCGTTTAATCACTCTTCAGATTGTAGACAATAGTCAGGCGAAAGCTAAGGCGCAGGAATTATTTGACACACTATGGTATCTTAGCGATAAAAAGCCCGACATAGAAGTATCTGTCAACGGAACTGATTTTGTAGAAATTGGTGAATTAATAGATTGCTTTAATGATAAAGAGACTACTAGAATCAAATCAAAAGAAGGCAATAGGCTTTACATTAAAGACTTTCAGCACCTGTTTAGTAAAGAGCCCATAGTTGAACATGAACACATGAACCCGCTATCTAACGTACCTAACGTTACTACCCCTGAGATCTTTTTCTCGTACGCGTGGAGTGACAATAACGATGCCGGGGAGAGTCGAGAAAAGATAGTAGATGAACTATACGAAAGCCTAAAAAACGATGGTTATCAGGTCGTTCGGGACAAGATGGATTTAGGCTACAAGGGGCTTATCTCTAATTTTATAAAACGAATAGGGAAAGGACAGATCGTTATTGTCGCCATTAGCGACAAATACCTAAAATCACCCTACTGCATGTTCGAGTTACTTGAAATCTACCGCAATGCACGGCTTGAGAAAGACGAGTTTGTTAAAGTCATCTTCCCAATACGGGTCGAAAGTATCGCCTTAAATAAACCGGCAGTACCAAAGTAGTTATTTTGATTACTGGGATGAAAAAGAAAAGGAATGGAGTCAATTTATTACAAAACATGGATCGCGGGTCAAACCTGCTCAATTTGCAGGAATATGACAAGATTCGTAGCATCCACAACCAGTTAGGCGATTTACTTGAGCATTTGAGTGATCTAAACGCCTTAACTAAAGGTCTGCTTTCAGCTGACAACTTCGCAACCATTAAAGAAGCAATTAAAAAACGAATCGACTCGTCGGCCGAACTACCTGAGTCG
>CAVVQL010000010.1:0-142147 GCA_963750355.1 uncultured Cytophagales bacterium
AACCAACCTGCCGCTCGACGAGCTGGAAGCGGCGGTGCACAACCGGGTGGCGTGGTACAAGCGGGTCGGTGCGGCGGAGGGCGGGCTGACCGGCGCGGCCGGTTTGCTGGTGGGCCTTACCGATTTTCCGTTGCTGCTCAGCCTGAAGATGAAAATGCTGTACGACATTGCCGCGCTGTACGGACATGACGTGTCTGATTACCGGGAGCGGCTGTATGTCCTGCATGTGTTTCAACTGGCTTTTTCGAGCCAAAGCCGCCGACAGACGCTGTTCGCCCAGCTGGAAAACTGGACGGCCTACGCCCAAACCCTGCCCGATGACATTCATCTGTTCGACTGGCTGACGTTTCAGCAGGAATACCGGGATTACATCGATCTGGCCAAGATGCTCCAGCTCGTTCCCGGTATTGGGGCCGTGGTGGGGGTAGTGGCCAACTGGCGCCTGCTCAGCGAGCTGGCCCAGGTAGCCGTAATGGCCTACCGCATGCGGCGCATCAAAGCAATTGGCCCGTGAGGCCGCTTACGTTCCTCACGCTTCCACGGTCTTCAGATCGAAATACGTTTTATAGATCGCCGTGCCAATGTCGTTGGTGCGCGTCTGGAAGTTGTCGAGGAATTCGTGCAGGCCGGTCTTGAAAATATCATCGACAATCGAAAACTCCAGGTCGCTGCGCAGCTTACTGATTGCCCGCTCGGCTCCGTTGCTGAAGCCCTGGGTAACCGGTGTACCCGATATTTCGTAGAGTGACAGTTCGGCCTGCCGGATACAGTGGGCTGCCGCCCTGGGAAAGAGTTTGTCCAGCAGCAAAAACTCCACAATGTTGGCGGGCGTTAAACTCCGGTACTGTTGCCGGAACATGTTGTAGGCCGACGCCGATTTTAACACCGCCGCCCAGATCACCAGATCGAGCGTGGTGCTGGCGGCGCCACCGTCGGGGAGCAGCGTGAAATACTTTACGTCCAGGAAGCGGGTAGTTTTATCGGCCCGCTCGGTAAATCGCCCCACGCGGGCAAAATGCCAGGCCTCGTTGCGGGTAATGGTGGCGTCGATAATGCCGTAAAAAAGCTGCGCCCCGTAACTGATCTGCGTGAAAAAATCCTGGGTCTGGCCAAGGCTCCAGTCGGCATGATTGCCCGTGCCCTGCACCATGTGGTACAACTCGTTCAGTTTCTCCCACATCTCTCTTGAGATTGTTTCGCGGACGGTGCGGGCGTTTTCGCGGGCAAAATTCAGGCTCGATACAATCGAACTGGTGTTTCGCTTATCGAACGTCATGTACTCGATTACGTTGTCGCGGGTGGCTTCTTTGTAGTGCTCGTAGAAACCGTGATTGTTGGCGGTGGCAATCAGCAGCGGTTCCCATTGCGGCACCACGTTGGGCGGAAGGTCGAGGGCAAGGTTGAAATTAACGCTCATGAAGCGGGCGTAGTTTTCGGCCCGTTCGATGTAGCGATTCATCCAGTATATTGAGTTAGCAACGCGGCTGAGCATGGTGTTGACGGGGGGTAAAATTGAAATCCCCCAAAAATAGCCGCCTCTGAAGCTGATCCAAGTATTTTCTGGATAAATGCAGGGATCAGGTGCATTCGCCCATCAATTTGTCATTCTGTCGTTTGTTGGAGTCAGAACAGGCCGACGCACCGGTCGGTTGTCGGAATAAACCCAAGCGGGTACTGTTGCCAGCCCCAGATAGTCTGGTTGCGGATCAGTATAAGTAGTGAAATAATCGCCTTTCAGCCTAAAAACTGCTCTAATTCACCAATGAATAAACTCCGCTTTACCCTGCTTTTTGCCAGCGGGCTGGTCGCCCTCTGTTGCCTGAATTCGGTTGCCATTGCCCAAAGTCCGTCGTCGAAATACTACGAGGTACGTGTTTACCACCCAACTCCCGGTAAATACGACGCTATTGTCGACCGGTTCCGGCAGTATACGACCAAGTTGTTTGAGAAACACGGCATGGAAAATATCGGCTACTGGACACCTACCGATACGAGCCGCAAAGAACTGGTGTACATTCTTGCCTACCCGAGCAAAGCCGCCCGCGATACATCGTGGAAGCACTTCGGCGCTGATCCCGCCTGGAAAGCGGTGGTGGCCAAAACCGAAGCCAACGGTAAACTTGTCCAGAAAGTCGACTCGTATTTTATGACAGAATCCGATTTGTCGCCCGTGGTTAAGCCGATGAAAAAATCGCCGGCCCGTGTTTTTGAATTGCGCACGTATACGGCTCAGCCCGGCAAATTGCCGAACCTGCTAACCCGTTTCCGCGATCATACAAGGGCGCTGTTCACCAAGCATGGCATGGAAAATATAGCCTACTGGACTACGGCCGAGAAAGACGATGCGCAACCTAAGCTGGTCTATATTCTGGCCCACCGCAGTGAAGAAGAAGGCAAAGCAAGTTTCGATCTTTTCCGGAAAGATCCGAAGTGGGAGAAAGTCAAAGCTGATTCTGAAAAAGATGGCCCGCTGACGGTGAAAGTAGAATCGCTTTATCTGAAACCAACCGATTACTCCCCAATGCAGTAGGAGGGAGATACGCAACAAAAAGCCCAGTCTGGAACCAGACTGGGCTTTTTGTTGCTGACAACGTTCGTTTTTTTAATACCGGTTCAACTAGTCATTTCCGTTGGTTGGTGGTCGAACCGTTTCGGTCTATTTCTTACATAAGTATATAGAAAAACAAAGCTGATACAGCGAAACGGTGAGCAAAACAGACAGACCCATCTGTAAAAACTCACTGTCCCAATTCTCGAAAATGCTTCGATGCAATGGCTGGTGGTCAGCTACGAACCGAATGCAACTGGTGCGTTACCATACTCACTCAGTGCTTCATTGAACACCCGCCAACCCACCTCAATTGGCCCTGTAATGCCTAGTATAGTGATGAACGGCATTACAAGCGAGAGACCATTCTCGCGAAGGAATTTTTTTGTAGGGTTGTGATCGATTGAATGAACCGACCGTTTTTCGACGTTGCCTGTACATCCTTTTTGGGGTAACCATTCCCTGCGTGTTTTGTACTCAAAACCAGCAAAAAGTAAGGTTAAGTCGGCACGGCTTGGTACGAAATTCACTGTCGTCGGCCAATAACGCGCAACCGGAAATTGCCTAATTCACTTATTTTTAACGCGCTAGCCTGTACGGATAAAAAAGTAACGATGGTCTATAAATCCACACAGAGCATATACCAGCTGCTTTCCAACTTTCCTGCTGTGTACAGCTACCGCTGTAATTCCCTACAGTATGTAGTATACTGAGTCAATAGAAATAAGCCATTCGCACATTTTTTTATGGGGTTATGAACGTAGCTGCAATAAATGTGTATGTTTGTGCAAAACTTATTGATCTTATATCATGCAAACAGACGAAATCCGCTTCTTCAATCCTTCGGAAAATACTGACGTTGAACCGAAAAAACGGACGAAAAAGCCAGCTACCCTGACCGGTTATATTTCAGCAACCGGTAAACTGGTATTACCAAATAAAACCGTTGAGCAACTAGGGCTAAATCCTGCCGACATGTCATTCAAGGTGGGTGCTCAGGCTGGTAAACGGAAAGCAAAACTGCTTTATTTAGTACCATCAGATGGCTCTGATTCAGGCGCGTTCGAGGTGGTGAAAGCCGCTAAAAGTTACAGCATCTCCTTGCCAGTTATTCTCCAAAAGAACGGTATCGATTACGTTTCTCAGAAATACAGCTTTGTGATTAGTCCCGTCGATTTTGCCAGTGGTGAAACGGGCTATATGCTGAAACTGAACAAACCAGCAGAAAAAACGGGTAAAGTAGGTCGGCCCCGAGCTTAAGCTCACCCCGCCACTACCTACAGTTTATCCGCTTCCTGCTCCAGTGCATTTCGTCAGTAAGCGGAGTTATAATCCCCTGTCAGCTATTTTCTGAAAGATAGCCGACAGGGGACTTTTGCTTTCCAGCGAACCGGTCATGCTGTGAACTCTGGCCCGGCCGGTTATTTTTGTGCCTCAACAGCTTTTCACCTATGAAGAAACAAGCTTCGTCAAGGAAATCTACGCCAACAACCGATCTTTCACTGGCCACAGTCTCTGGTCAGACCCGCGTGCGAATCGAGCGCGTTTCTCCCGAAATAGAGGCTGGGTACGATCGTCCCGGCCGGTATCCAATAAAAGCAATTAGTGGCGATACCATCCCGGTCGAGGCGGATATTATTGCGGATGGACACGACGTGCTGGCCGCCCGGCTGCTGTATCGGCATGCAACCGAAAAAGCCTGGCAGGAATCACCCATGAAACTCGTAGTGAATGACCGGTGGGCGGGGTCGTTCGTTGTGGAGAAACTGGGTCGTTATCAGTACACGATCGAGGCCTGGGTAGACCATATTGCGTCGTGGCAACACGAAGTTGAGTTGAAAGTTGCGGATGGGCAGCGGATCAGCAGCGAGTTGCTGGCTGGTGCCGTCCTGGTCGATGGCATGGCTCACCGCGCCGGCGGTGGCCCACAGGCCAACGCCCACGATGCCGCGGCGCTACTACGCGTGGCCACCCTGTTTCGCGAAGGGGCCGAGCTGACGAATGACGCCGCCTATCAGGAGGCCATTCACGTGGCCGAGAGTGAGCAGTTCCTGACCTGGTCGCAACTGTACCCTGAGCGGCAGCATCCCGGCCGGTTCCCCTATGATCTGAGCGTGGAGGTTGATCGGGCAGCGGCGGGTTTCAGCACCTGGTACTGCCTGTTTCCGCGCTCGGCCAGCCGCGAGCTAGGGCCCGGTGGGGTGCCGGTGCATGGTACCTTCCGCGATGTTGAAAAACTATTGCCCCGCATTGCCGGTATGGGCTTCGATGTGCTGTATCTGCCCCCCATTCACCCGATTGGTACGGCCCACCGGAAAGGGAAAAACAATTCGGTGACCTGCCTGCCCGGCGAACCGGGCGTTCCGTACGGTATCGGCTCGGCAGAAGGCGGCCACGACGCCATTCATGCTGAACTAGGGACCGTCGATGACTTCAGGCACCTGATTGCCGAGGCCAAAACCTTCGGCATGGAAGTGGCCATGGACCTGGCCATTCAGTGCTCACCCGATCATCCCTGGGCGACCCAACATCCCGAATGGTTCAAAAAACGCCCGGATGGTACCATTCAATACGCCGAAAATCCGCCCAAAAAGTATCAGGATATTTACCCCGTCAATTTCGAAACGGCCGATTGGCCCGCCCTGTGGCTCGAGCTGAAACGGGTGCTGCTGGTCTGGGCCGATTGGGGGGTACGCATGGTGCGTGTAGACAACCCGCATACCAAACCGTTTGGCTTCTGGGAATGGGTCATTGCTGAAGTGAAACAGCATCACCCGGATATGCTGTTTCTGTCTGAAGCCTTTACCAAGCCCAAGGTGATGCAGCAGCTGGCCAAGGTGGGGTTTGCCCATTCGTACACCTATTACACCTGGCGCAACACCAAAGCTGAATTGCAGCAGTACGTAACTGAGCTTACGGCCGCGGATGGCCGCCCCGGTGCGATGCGGTATTATTTCCGGCCCAATTTCTGGCCCACCACCCACGATATCAACCCCGGTATATTGCAGTCGGGACACGAGCCGCAATTTTTGATCCGGTATTTTCTGGCGGCTACCTTATCGGCAAACTACGGTATCTACGGCCCGTCGTTTGAACTGATGGAGCACATTCCGGTGCCCAACAAGGAGGAATTTCTGAACTCAGAGAAGTACGAAATTCGGCATTGGGATTGGGAACGTACCAACAAACTGACGTACCTGATTGGTCTTACCAACCGCATTCGTCGCGAGAATGCCGCCCTGCAACAGACCAACAACCTAACGTTTTGCCGCATCGATGATGAGCACCTGATGGCCTACCTGAAAGTGACGGGCGACAATCGGTTGCTAATCGTTGTGAATATGGATGCCTATAACCGCCGGGCCGGCGTGGTTCAGGTACCTATCTGGCAACTGGGTATTGGCCCGGATCAGCCGTATACCGTGCACGATCTGCTGACGGATACCCGCTACACCTGGCAGGGCGAGTGGAACTTCGTGGAACTGGACCCCTATATTATGCCCATGCACCTGTTTCGGATCGAGTAGATTGGTTGGCTGGTTGATTGGGTAATGGCTGACGCGCTCATACTGCGCATAACTAACCAATTACCCAATCAACCAGCCAACCAATCCCCAATTTCACTGAGCGAACTGTCGTAGTAGATCAAGAAGTATTGTGACGATGTCGGCGAGGCGGTTGGCAAACCAGTTGGCGATGCTGAAATCACCGACGTTCGGAATACTGAGCGTAGGCCGCTGAAACGTGGTTGGCAGCATGTAACGCAGGGCAACCACGGCGACGATGCACAGTGCATTCAACGCTACCGTCAGGGTCAGACGTAGCGAAGAAGGATCACCGAAAAAGCGCGGCAGGCGGCTCATGGAATAAAGGCAGTTTGTCGGTACAAAAATAAACAGACAAGCGTACATATATCCCGTTCAATAGCTAAATATTTTGCCGGCAAGTGTCAGCTAATCAACTATTTGGCAATGACTTTAAGTAGTGTTCCGCTCTCTACCCGCTCATCGGCCTTCAGGCTGTTTACAACGCCCAACTCTTCAAGGCGGCTGGCGGGCATGCCCATTGCCTGCATTACTTCCTTGAACGAACCGGCCCGTGGGGCCTGCCGAACAAAAATCCGATCGGGCTTGCGGTTGATCTTATCAGGATCGGTCAGGGTGCGAAATCCTTCTGAGACCGACTGAAAAGTAGGAAACACCCGCTGAAAGTCGGCCGCCGACGAAAGGCCGTGTATGGCGTAAATGGCGTTGTTGTACTGGATCAGGTACGTGCCGACCTGCAGGGTGTTGGCCGCCGTTTGCTGCTGTGGCTGCTGCCCCTGTTGTTGCTGTGGCTGCTGCTGCGAAATAATAACCAGGGCCGGATTGCCATTTACCGTTCGCTGCGCGTTTTCGAGCACCTTCAGGTTAAGCTCCTTCACCATGGTCTGGGCTGCCTCCTGAAGCGAGCTGCCCTTTGCCAGCATCAGAATCATCGACGATTTACCATCTTTAGGCCCCATCTGGAACTGAGAAGGTGAATTTTGGGTCTGCCAGCCCGACGGTACGGGAAACTGGAACTTCAGTTCGGGATGATAAAACATGTTGTTCTCCACGAATCCCTGCCTGGGGTCCTCGCCAAACATCAGGCCCTCGATCATCCGCAGGTAAGAATCGCGGTTAACCTTATAGCTGGCTGGATTCTGCGCCTGGTATTCTTTGGCCAGTTGATGCACCTTCGTGTACCGATTACCCGGATCGGGGTGGGTCGACGTAATGTTCGGGATGCTCTGCCCCGAATTATCCTGAATGCGCTTGATGGTAGCGAAGAAGTCGGCCATCTGATTGGCATCGTACCCAATTTTGCTCGAATAGCCAACGCCTAGTTCATCGGCCTGCGACTCATGATCGCGGCTGTATTTGAGGAGTAACAGACCGGCACCCTGTTGAACGGCTTCGGCGGCCTGCGGCAGAAAGATAGCCGTGGCGATCGTGCCCAACGTGCCAAAGAGCTGCTTACTCTGCTGCTGATTGGCGTGCTTGGCCGTAATGTGGCCAATTTCGTGGCCCAGCACACCGGCAAACTCCGCTTCATTGTTGAAGTGGGCCAGAATTCCCCGCGTAAAATAAACATAGCCACCCGGCACCGCGAAGGCATTAACTACGGGCGAATCGACGATAAAAAACTGATAAGGCAGGTCTGGCCGGTGCGAGATAGCGGCCATTGCCTTGCCTTTCTGGTTGATGAAAGCGTTTAGTTTGGCATCTTCGTAGAGACCCATTGTGGCCACAATGGAAGGGTGCGATTCTTTACCGATAGCAATTTCCTGCTCGGTCGACATCATACTTAGCTCTTTTCGGCCCGTAACCGGATTCTTGGCGCAGGTCGTCAGGGTAAGAGCTAACGGAACAGCAAGCAGGCATGAGAGGGTTTGGGTGTATTTCATAGCGTAGGTGTTAAAGGAGTAAGCCCAGGATCAGACCGCCAACAATGAGCACATAAGGGGGTAACTTAGTGAACTCAAGCAGGAGTATCGTACCTAACACAACAGCTACGAACGGCCAATGTTGGGTCATTGGCTCGAAAAGTATAATGGCCGAGGCCGCAGTGAGCCCTGTGCTCGCGGCATTGATGCCCTCCAGCGACGCCCGAACCGGTCGGTGGCGTTTTACCTGATCCCAGAAACGGTACACAAAGAAGATCAGAAACGTACCCGGCAGAAAGATCCCGACCGTCGACACCAGGCTGCCCAGCAACTGACCGTGTAGGCCTTCGGTGCGCATGGCCAGCGTACCTATATACGAGGCAAAGGCGAAGACCGGACCCGGCATGGCCTGCACAAGACCCAGCCCCGACAGAAACTCCTCGGGGCTGACGTAGTGCTTGAAGGCTACGAATTCGTTGTATAGGATGGGGGTGAGCACCTGACCGCCCCCGAAAACGAGGCTGCCGTTTCGGTAAAAATTTTCGAACAGCCGGATGGGCAGCGATTGGGTGATGGCCCCCAGCACAGCCGCGCCGATCAGTACACCCAGCCACAGCCCGAAGTTGGCCCACTGAATCTGCATGGGGTGGCGGGCCATTTTTTCATGCTTCCGGTACGTGAGCGATGTGGTCAGCCCACCCACCAGAATGACAATGGGGGTCAGAAAAGGCGACCGGAAGGCATAGGCTGCCAGCGCTGCCAGTATGGCCAGCAGGAGGCCCGTCTGATTATGAATGACTTTGCGGCCAATTCGGTAGCCTGCCACCACCAGAAAGCCGACGGCCATGGGCTGAATATAACGGGTGAAAGCCAGCGATCCGTTGTTCTGCTGAATGTAGTAGACCCCGATACCCGCCGCTGTCATGGCCAGTACGGCGGGTAAACACCAGATGAGCAGGGTTAGATAAGCCAGATTGGGCCCGCCTATTTTGTAGCCTAAGGCGGTGATCGTCTGCGTTGAGGTTGGTCCTGGGAGCAACTGGCAAAGCGCAGTCAGCTCCATCAGGTCAGCCTCTGTGGTGTAGCGTCGTTTGGTAACGAAGAGATCGAGAAACAGGGTCAGATGCACCTGCGGCCCCCCGAACGATGTCACAGCCAGCGTCAGCACATCTTTCAGAAAGATGATGTGCCGAATTTTCCGGACAGGCGTAAGGGTAGGGGGTCGTTTCAACGCAATAGGCTGCTTACTTTTTCAGGCCAAGTTCCATCAGCCGCTCATTGAGAAACTCCCCGGCGGTCATGTCAGTATAAAGCTTGGGATTCTGCGCGTCAATGCAACTGTCGAGAGTTTTCAGATTCATATCGGCCCGTGGGTGCATAAAGAAGGGGATCGAGTAGCGCGACGTACCCATCTTCTCGCGGGGAGGGTTAACCACCTGGTGTATGGTCGATTTCAGCCGGTGATTCGTCAGCCGGTCGAGCATGTCGCCTACGTTGACGATGATCTGGTTGGGCAGCGCCGTAATAGCAATCCACTTGCCATCGCGCCGGAGCAC
Organism: uncultured Cytophagales bacterium; assembly: GCA_963750355.1. GTDB lineage: Bacteria > Bacteroidota > Bacteroidia > Cytophagales > Spirosomataceae > Fibrella. Next base: position 9,512 of record CAVVQL010000010.1, read on the forward strand.
TTCAAGGCCATCGGCCGAGGCACCCATTAGCAGGGTAATCAGGTTGATGTCGCCATGAGCGGCCGCCCGTACCGCGCCTTCGGGTGTGCTGTTGGGGTCGAGCGGGAAGTAGTGCAGGGCGCGCAGGATGCTGTCGCCGTTGCGAACCTTGTCTTCGAAATAATCTTCCGGCAGGTTCAGGTACAGGGCAATGGCCCGGAGCAGGGTTTTTCCCGTTTGCTCCAGAATGCGGTACGTGTCTACCGTATACTGGCCAAACTCCGGGTATTCGGCCGGTAAAATATTGCCGGGCATATCGCCTTCCGGTTCGGGTTGACCAATGTGGTAAAACTCTTTCAGGTCGGCTACCTTAAAGCCTTTGGCTGTTTCCCGGCCTTTGCCGATGTACCCACGCTGCCCGTTAAGCTCAGGGTGTTCGTATCGTTTTTTAACCTCGTCGGGCGCAGCGAAAAAAGATTTCGCTGACTCATACAAATTTGTGGTCAGCTCGTCGGAAAGGCCGTGGTTTTGAATGGCCACGAAGCCAATATTGGTAAAGGCATTGCCCAGATCGTTCACAAAGCGATGGCGACGGGCCTGATCGCCCGACGTAAAATCAGCTAAGTCTAAAGAAGGAATTTCATTGTACTCTGATAAATCAGTCATAACTGGAGACGAAGTTTTGCCCGGCGAAATTACGAAAACAGGCGCGAAAGTAATCGGCCTCCCCGTCGATGGCGGGAAGAGCTTTCCTGGTTACTGTGTTGTGCCCGCACTAGCTGGTTTTTAAACAGCAGTGAAGGTATTTGCGTTACCAATTCGATTGCTTATGCATTTGCTGAACCGATCAGCCAAACGTACGCACCAACGAATGTATTCTAATTCTAGACCTCCTACAACCTCCACTATCCCTAACGGCCCGTCTGATGGGCTTTTGCAGATTGCACTTGATCACTCACCCAGTGCCATCATCGTCTTTGACGCCGTTCGCGAAGATGCAACCAAGGCGACCCAGACGTTGCGGATTACGCTGATGAACAGGCGGGCCGAAGAAATCACTGGCTTGGCTCGAAATGAAGTGCCGGGCACGTCGGTTGACAAGCTGTTTTCTGAACCCCACCTAACCGAACTGTGGGCAAAGGTGGGGCAGGTCATCGACAGCGGAAAAGCCAACCGGCAGGATTTTTTCTTTCACACCCGACAGACCCATCTCGCTTCGTGGTACGATCTCGCCATGGAGCCCGTCGGCGACGGCAGGCGGGCGGTTGTCACCTTTACCGATATTTCTGAGTTGCGGTTGGCGCGGGAAACGATGTTGACCGATTCGATCCTGTTCAACGCCCTGTCGTCTACCGTGCCGGAGGTTGGCGTTGTGGTGACCAACTATTTTAAAAAAGTGCTGGTTGCCAGTGGCACCCTGCCCGGTTTACTCACCAACACTGATCCCGACGAATTGGTGGGCGGTTCGCTGGAAAATGCCGTGCTGCCCGAATTTCGCGAAGACTGGCGCAACTACCTCGGCACAGCTTTAACGGGCGAATCGCACTTCTTTTCCGATCATTGGGGCGGCTGGCGGAGTGAAGTATACATTGGTCCGGTCAGGAATGCGCAGGGGACCGTTGTCATGATCTTGATCGTGTTTCGTAATGTGACCGAACAATACCGGCAACAGCAGGCTCTGATTCAGAGTAATACGGCCCTGCAGCAATCGAATCAGAACCTGGAGCAGTTTGCGTACGTAGCCAGCCACGATTTGCAGGAGCCACTCCGGAAAATCAAGGCGCTGGGCGATCTGCTGAAGCTAAATTACGGCGTAGGCATTGGGGGAGAAGGCGTCGGTATGATCGACCGGATGCAGTCGGCGGCTGACCGGATGAGCACCCTGATTCAGTCGCTGCTGTCGTATGCCCGGCTAAGCGCTGACCAGAAACCGCCGGGCGTGGTGCATCTGGAAGACCTCTTCAACGAATTGGTTTTCGATCTCAGCGTCCTCATTCAGGAGCGGAACGGCGTGGTCAGACTGCAACCACCCATCCCCATTATTCCGGGCGATGAGCAACAGCTACGGCAATTGTTCCAGAACCTGCTGACCAACGCCCTTAAGTTTGTGCCCGCCGACCGAACGCCACTGATCACCGTCTCCGCGCGCATGGTTGAAGGGCCACACGTACCCAATCTGGCCACCTCGGCCGATTCGGTTTACGCCAAAATATCAGTCAGGGACAATGGCATTGGCATTGAACCAGCCAACCACGAAAAAATCTTCGGGCTCTTTAACCGGCTGCACGGTCGCCGTCAGTTCGAGGGGTCGGGTATTGGGCTGGCCACCACCCGAAAAGTGGTTGAAAACCACAAAGGCACCATAACGCTGGACAGTGACGTGGGGAAAGGCAGCGAATTCCACGTCTACCTGCCTATCAATCAGGTGTAAAAAGTAAAGTGAGTGCTGGATTGCTGATGGGATAGGCCCAGCGGGCCGCAGTGTCGGTAGCTAAAGCGTTTTACCAGCCCAATTACAATTAGCCCCAGCGGGGCGTAGCATGCGTTAAGTTTAAAATTCGCACATCGCGCCCCGCTGGGGCTTTTCAACTCGTCAGCCTACCTTTTTTTACCGACGCTGCGGCCCGCTGGGCCTTTGACGAGGCGTTTCCGACCCAACGTTTCCGACAGGCCCATTACGCATTTTATTTAAGGCAGAGGCTGATAAGCAGCCTCTGCCCGTTGAGCGTTTGGCAATTGGTTACGCAAATGACTTGGCGGCTTTGTCCCAGTCGTACAGATTCCAGGCGGCGGCTACGTAGTCGGCGCGCTTGTTCTGGTATTTCAGGTAATACGCGTGTTCCCACACGTCGAGACCGATCAGCGGCGTACCTGATTTTTCGGCCAGCTTCATCAGCGGATTATCCTGGTTCGGGGTCGATACGATGTCAACACCGCTGCCATCTTTGATCAGCCACACCCAGCCCGAACCGAACCGGCCGGTAGCAGCCTTGGCCCATTCCTCTTTGAATTTGTCGAATGAGCCGTATTTTTTGTTGATGGCATCGGCCAGCGCCCCCTTGGGCTGTCCGCCTCCTTTTGGCGACAGTATATTCCAGAAGAAGGTATGGTTCCAGTGACCACCGCCATTATTGCGGATGGCGGCGGGCGTTTTGGCGTCGATGTCCCGAATCAGCTGATCGATATTCATACTGGCCATCGCTGTACCGGCCACGGCTTTGTTCAGGTTGTCGACGTACGCTTTATGATGCCTGTCGTGGTGGATCTCCATCGTCATTTTGTCGATATGTGGCTCCAGTGCGCCAGAATCATAGGGGAGGGGGGCCAGTGTAAAAGGGCCAGCCTGTTGGAAGCCAAACACGCGGGTTTGCGCGAGCGTTAGCCCGGCGGCCCCAAAGGCCAGTTTCAGAAAGTCAGAACGATTCATCTTAACAGGGATTGTTTAAGTACAAAAAAGGCGGCAGCGCTTATCTACCGCCCGGTAATGAGCAAGTAACAACGTTTTCAACGGACAGCCAAACCCAACGCTATACCCTTAGCGCACGGGAACAGCCGACCTGCATAGATGCTCTTCAAACATATTACTTGGCAGTGCGTTTGTCATCCCGGCGAACCGCTTTTGGCGTCGGGATGACAAACGCACTGCCAAGTAGCGTGATGCTATAAATTTGGCTGGGCACTATCCCTAACTCGCTTTATTTCAGCCCGATCATGGCCAGCATCCGTCCGGTGAGGCCCTTTTCCAGCCGGTGCGAGAAATAATCGGTATTGTTCAGCACCGTTGAAAAGGGCGAGACCTCGATCTGGTCATCAGCCAGTCCGAAGGCCCGCAGCTGATCGGCGTTGGCCTGTTTCAGATCGACCAGGGCGCTGCCCGTGGCCGGGTCGATGGCCGTTCGGGATTGGGCAAACTGGGCCGCAACGGCAGCACCCACCTCGAAGGAGCAGGCATCGATGCACGTACCTACATACGCCAGGCAATCGGCGGGCTGCGTGCCGAACTGCGTTCGCATGGCCAGCAGCGTGTTGGTGACAATACCCCCCACTGTGCCGCGCCAGCCCGCGTGAATGGCGGCTACGGCCCGGTTCCGGCGGTCGAAGACCAGAATTGGCGTACAGTCGGCCACCGTCACGCCCACCATCAGGCCGGGTACGTTGGTCATCAGCGCATCGTAGCCCGTTGTCCGCCCGGCCTGGGTTGCCAGCTGAACAGCCGTGCCGTGCACCTGATACGAGGAGGCCAGCTGAGCCTCGGTCAATCGCCAGTTGGCCAGCCATAACCGCCGGTTTTCGGCTACGTGGTCGGGGGTATCGTCGGTGTTAATGCCGAGGTTCAGGGAGTTATAAGGCGGCTGGCTGACGCCCCCATGCCGGGTGCTTTCGGCCGCCACCAGGTCTGGAAAGGAAGCAAAAAGGGCAGGCGTTCGGAACGAGGCATTTTCCATAAAATAACGGTAAAGGCTGAACAGCAGACGGGGCTAGAAGCTACTCCTGCGCCAGCAGGTACAAAACTGCCATGCGGACGGCCACGCCGTTTTCGACCTGATCGAGGATGATACTGTGGGGCGAGTCGGCGGCGTCGGAGGTAAGTTCAACCCCCCGGTTGATCGGGCCGGGGTGCATCAGTACGATGGGCCGGTCCAGTTCGTCGAGCATCTGGCGGCTGATGCCGAAGTAAAGGCTGTACTCGCGCAGGCTGGGGAAATACTTGATCTGCTGCCGCTCCAGCTGGATACGAAGCACGTTGGCCACGTCGCACCATTGCAGGGCCTCGCGAACGTCGTGGCTGACGCGTACACCTAACGAAGCCATGTACTTAGGTATCAGCGTAGTGGGGCCGCAGACCATCACGTCGGCTCCCTGCTTTTGCAGACAGAAAATATTGGAAAGGGCCACCCGCGAGTGGGTAATATCACCAATGATGGCGATACGCTTTCCGGCCAGATCGCCCAGTTTCTCCCGCATCGAAAACGAATCGAGCAGGGCCTGGGTAGGGTGTTCGTGGGTCCCGTCACCCGCGTTGATGACGTTGGCCGGAATGCGCGACGAGAGGTAATGCGGGGCCCCCGGACTGCTGTGGCGCATGACAATCATATCGACTTTCATGGCTAGGATATTGTTAACCGTGTCGAGCAGCGTTTCGCCTTTTTTCACCGAACTGCCCGACGCCGAGAAGTTGACTACATCGGCGGAGAGACGTTTTTCAGCCAGTTCAAACGACAGGCGGGTACGGGTCGAATTTTCAAAAAAGACGTTGGCAATCGTGATGTCCCGCAGGGAGGGGACCTTCTTGATAGGCCGGTTAATAACGTCTTTAAACTGGGTAGCGGTCTCCAGAATAAGCTGGATGTCGGTCTGAGTTAAATCTTTAATGCCAAGCAGGTGGCGCGTACTGAGTTGCGGCATGGGGAGGGCACGGTCCGACGTATCGGCGGGCGACGATTTGGCAAATATAAGTCGTAAGTGGCTTTTCCCTCACCTCCAGCCCCTCTCCCAATGTGGGAGAGGGGAGCAATACGCTGCAAATCGTTGTACTTCAATTGGATGCCGAGCATCCCCCTCTCCTGAAAACCAGGAGAGGGGCCGGGGGTGAGGTGATTTTACACCAGCAGCGCCAAGCCAAACGCAGGTAGCGTTAATCGACCGTCGGCTAGTAATGTACCGGGAACGGTGTGAAACTGTACGTGCTCAACGGCCCGTTGGGCGGCCGACAACACCACATTTATAGTTGATTTGCTTAGGTTCTGAACCACCCATACGGTGCCCTGCTCATTTTGACGACCAAATGCGACGATGCCTTTCTGCCGAATGCCGCTCAACTGGAGGCGGCTTCGGTTATCGTTTAAGACCGGATGGCCGTTTCGCAAGGCAATCAGCCGTTTGTAGTGCTGGAAGAGTGAATCGGGGTCGGTCTGTTGCTGCGCCAGCGGGCGAACCGTGCGACTGGTCGAATAGCGGGCGTGCGTCCAGCGGGCACGATTCGGATCTTTCTTGCCCACATTCCAGATAAATGGTTCGCGGATGTATTCGTCGGGTTTCAGCCCCAGCATGCCGATTTCTTCGCCGTAGTAGAGGTAGGGGTTGCCCGGAAGGGTTAGCAGCAGATTGGCCGCTACCTTGAGCTTGTTTACATCGCCTTTAAGCAAACTGCCGATCCGGTTCTGATCGTGATTCGACAAAATCAGCGCGTCGATGAACTGCTCGTTCACTTCGCCATAAGCGCTCTGAGTATCGTGCAGGAACGACATCACGTCGTTGGCATCATCGCCCTGCTGAATGATTTCTTCAAGTTCAAGGGCCAGATCGAAATTAAAATTAGCCTGTAGGCCCCGGAAATAGGGAGCCACTTTATTGGGCCGCGTCCACACTTCGCCCACCAGGTAGGCACCGGGTTTAGCGGCCTGCACCACCTGCCCGAATTCGTCCCAAAACTGGTGATTTTTGGGTTCTTCGGCTTCGCGGTACAAATGCCGGGCGGCATCGAGCCGGAACCCATCGACACCCACCTCCGTGAGCCAGTAGCGAACGATCGTATAAATTTCTTCCCGAAGGGGCTGATGGTCGAAATTCAGGTCGGGCATGCCGCTCCAGAACATACCGTAATACTTTTCCGTAGCTGGATTGCGCGTATCGGCCCCCGGTGCATAATGCCACGGACTGCGTTCATTCGAGTCGGCGGTGATATCGCGGGTCGCCAGCTTGCGGCGTTTTATCTCGGCGGGAGGTAACCATTTGTAGAAGTTCCGGTAGGGGTTGTCCAGGCCTTTGGCGGCTTCCTGAAACCAGGGGTGCTTTATGCTGGTGTGGTGAATAACCAGATCCATCAGCACGGCAATACCCCGCTGATGTGCCTCATCGATCAGGCGGCGGAAATCGGCCAGCGTACCGTACTCGGGATCAATCCCGTAATAGTCAGTGATGTCGTATTTATGGTGGGTTGGGGAAGGGTTTACAGGCATGAGCCAGATGGCCGAAATGCCCAGATCGTGTAGGTACTCGAGCTTTTGGATGACGCCATTCAGGTCGCCAATGCCATCGTGATTACTGTCGGAAAATGCCCGGACAAACAGCTCGTAATGCACGCCCGTTTGCCCGACGGTAAGTGCTTTGGTTGGTACTTCGGCTATCAAGTTGCAAGCGGTTGTTGATTCTAAACCTATAAGGTCTCCGAGACCTTATAGGTTTGACTCGCCACAAAAAAACTCGCCAAACGTATCTGCCAGGCAGCCACAGTGTAACCGTTTAATGGACTATTGATTAATACTATAGTGAACTTATCTACTTATGTATTACCGGCGGTATGCGACAGATCATTCGATGCGCTTGTTGCCTTGCTCACCCGACATCGACAAAATGATTCATGCGCTATATCTTTGTTGGCCTAAGGCTGATTGCCCTGTGTCTATCACTACCGGGGCACAGGCGGTCAGAGCTTGAAAACAGCCTACATCATCAGTGCTCACTATCCTGGACCGGGCCATGGGTAGTCAGCTAATCCGGGGATTGGTGTAATAGATTTCGAGTACGAGTGTCATTAACCTTGTTTTTATATATTTACATTTAGTTTTATCGCTATCACGTATGAGGAAATTTACTTTTAACCGGTACTCTACACTGGTCGTTACTTTGTTGTGTCTATTTTGGTCAGTCAGGAGCTTAGCCCAGTTGCAGGTTATGGCTCAACCTGTACCTGGCGTTCCACAATATACCGACAAAGCCATCACATGGCCAATTGACGGAGCCGTATTTCAACAGGATGTCAACGGAAAAGGGCAGATTCCAGTCCTGGGTTTTTTAAACTCGTTTGGGCTTCAGCAGGGACTATACACCGTTCAGGCCTCACTTCAACCGTTAAATGTCAAGACGGGGTTGCCAATCCCTGGCGCAACAACCATCAACCAGACCATTACCGGAACGAACACGATTTTTAGTACGACGTTTACCAACGTGAACGCAGGCTGGTACGCGCTACGGGTAACGTTTACACCCCAGCGGCCTTACATGAAGTCGTATACGGTTGGGCCAACTAAAGTAGGTATTGGTGAGGTCTTTGTTATTTCCGGTCAGTCTAATGCGCAGGGTTTACCCAATGTGCAGAACGTACCTGACGCGTATAAAGTAGCTCAGCCATTTGTGGCTAATGAAAACGCCTACGATGGCGTTCGGGTAGACAGGGCCAGAAATAATGCTACGGTTACCGGAGTGGCGTCAAGTACTTTAGGCCTATATTCTCTTATTTCTCCTATGGCAGGCGTAAACAGCCTGGTCAACGTATATGATGCCGGCATTGCACCCAATGGTAATTCGCTCTGGTATTGGGCCAAGCTGGGCGAAAAGATTGTCAACGCGAAAAACGTGCCGGTCGCATTTTTCAATGCATCCTTAGGTGGCGCAACGATCACCGAATGGGAGCGGTCTATTGACGTGAATAAAACAGTATCGGGTAGAGGAAAAGATAATCTATGGACTCGCGGTCAGGGGCTGCCTTATATGTTATTACGGCGAACATTAAACCTGTATACGTCACTTTACGGGATTAGAGCCGTTTTGTGGATGCAGGGTGAAACCGATGCAATAACCCAGGTCGACAGTAGTGGCTGGGGAGCAATAACCGTTACGAACCAGGATCAAACCACCGATACATACGATCGCACAGTACATAGTACGGCAGAGTACGCCCAAAAACTGCAGCGTGTCATTGCTGAAAGTCGAACAACGTTTCAGAACAGGGCACTTCCCTGGGTAATCGCCAAGGCTACTTTCATAAACGGAGCGTCCAATGAGTTGATTCGGAATGGCCAGGAGGCCGTGATTACGTCGGGCGTGACGAATGTTCATCGGGGCCCGGACATGGACCAGATTATCGGACCCGGTAAACGACGTACCCTGGCAGACAACGTAACTGGGGATGTGTATGGCTCTGAGCCGACCCATCTGAAAGGAAATGGCCTGACCGATGCCGCCGATGCCTGGTTTAATGCTATCGTTGGCCCAGGTAAGCTACTTGACGGAGCATCACCGCCCATTACACCGTCTGATCTGGGAACGGTGGCGCAAAGCATAGTGCTGTCGGCTGATGAGCAGACGTTGAGCGCGCCATCAGGGACTGTATTTCGCTGGCTCAATGAAGCGTCGGGACCGATAAACCCCAACCAGCCTGTCAGCCTTTTGAAGGATATCAGCACGTTGAATAATTGTGCTACCTGTCAGGTTGGCGCTGATGGGTTTCGCCGGGCATTGGTTCAAAATGCAAATGGCAACTTTATCATCACTCAGGCCATTCCTTACCCGTATTACGTTGTTGATGACACGCAACCTCCTGCGCAACCCGCTGGGCTTCCCACCGCTGCCTGCTACACCATCAAGGTTGATAAAACAGGTAAACGGTTGCAGGCCATGGGCGATAATTCGGTGCTGCAACAGAATGCCAGCAACGCCAGCAACCAGATCTGGAAACTAGACGATCGGGGCAATGGGCGGGTGAGCTTCACGGTTCAGGATGGCACTAACCGGGCTGTTCAGGCCACAAACGGAGCCAATAACGGGTCTCCACTTGCGTTGAGTGGGTATGCCGCCAACGGGCTCTACGATTGGAGTCTGCAATCGAATCCGTCAAATGCTGGTCAGTGGCGCGTGTATTACCCCGCCAATACCAACACCTGGGATCTGGAAGGCTATGCTACCGGGCCTCTGGTGCAAATCTACGGCAACACCTCAGAGAGCTTTTCGACGCACCGTTCTTTCCAGTTCGAGCCTGCGAGCTGCCCTACCACCGGCAGCTCATGCAACTTTACCCCATCGGTTACCTCCAATGTTACCAATCCAACTTGCGGGCAGACGGTGCAACTGACGGCCAACTGTTCAGGGGCTAACTGCGATCAGCTCACCTATAACTGGACTGGAACAGGGCAGACCAGCCAATCTATACCTGTCACCCTACCTGCTGCAAACGGTAGTTATAGCTACGCCGTAACCGTGTCTCGGCCCGGATGTAGCACCACCACCACGAGCATTACCTTTAACGTGAGCGGCTGTAGTAGTGGTACTATTGGTGGGGGTAGCAGTGGGGGCGTCAATCTGCCCACCGCTGCCTGCTACACCATCAAGGTTGATAAAACAGGTAAACGGTTGCAGGCCATGGGCGATAATTCGGTGCTGCAACAGAACGCCAGCAACGCCAGCAACCAGATCTGGAAACTAGACGATCGGGGCAATGGGCGGGTGAGCTTCACGGTTCAGGATGGCACTAACCGGGCTGTTCAGGCCACAAACGGAGCCAATAACGGGTCTCCACTTGCGTTGAGTGGGTATGCCGCCAACGGGCTCTACGATTGGAGTCTGCAATCGAATCCGTCAAATGCTGGTCAGTGGCGCGTGTATTACCCCGCCAATACCAACACCTGGGATCTGGAAGGCTATGCTACCGGGCCTCTGGTGCAAATCTACGGCAACACCTCAGAGAGCTTTTCGACGCACCGTTCTTTCCAGTTCGAGCCTGCGAGCTGCCCTACCACCGGCAGCTCATGCAACTTTACCCCATCGGTTACCTCCAATGTTACCAATCCAACTTGCGGGCAGACGGTGCAACTGACGGCCAACTGTTCAGGGGCTAACTGCGATCAGCTCACCTATAACTGGACTGGAACAGGGCAGACCAGCCAATCTATACCTGTCACCCTACCTGCTGCAAACGGTAGTTATAGCTACGCCGTAACCGTGTCTCGGCCCGGATGTAGCACCACCACCACGAGCATTACCTTTAACGTGAGCGGCTGTAGTAGTGGTACTATTGGTAGTGGAGGTACTGGTACTGGAAGTGGTGGGGGCTGCAACCTGCCCACCAACGCCTGCTATACGATCAACGTGGATCAGACCGGCAAGCGATTGCAGGCAATGGGCGACAACACCGTGCAGCAACAGAATGCCAGCAACGCCAGTAACCAGATCTGGAAACTAGAGGACCGGGGTAACGGGCAGGTGAGCTTCGCCGCTCAGGATGGCACAAACCGGCTTATTCAACCTGTTGGCGCTCCTACCCAGGGAGCTGGTATTTCACTGGGTAGCTACACCGGCAGCAGTCAGCATTGGGCCGTTCAGTGTAATCCTGCTGCGACGAACCAATGGCGGGTGTTCGCCCCATCGACTACCAATACCTGGGATATGCAGGGCGCTGCCAGCTTACCTTACCTTCAGCTGTATGGTAGTACCTCCGAGCCTTTTGCTACCTACCGTTCGTTTCGCTTCGAAGCGGCAACTTGTCCAGTGCCCGGTGGTGGGAGTCCAGTGGCTGGCGGTGGGAGCAGTTGCAATTTTTCGCTGGCTCCAGGTTTTGCTAGTGGCAACGCAAACCGCTCCTGCAACCAGGCTGTCACCCTCAATGCCAACTGTTCGGGGGCCGATTGCGCGGGGGTAAGCTACAGCTGGAGCGGTAACGGTATCAGCGGCAGTGGTCCGTCGGTCAGTTTCAACGCACCGGCTGGCAATGGAAGCTATACGTATACCGTCACGGCAGTTAAAGCAGGGTGTGGTACCCAGACAAGCACCGTGGCCCTTACCGTGTCGGGTTGCGGGGCCACAGACCCATGTGCGGCCTACACGGTCGGGACTCAGGTAGCTTATCGTTCGCCCGGCATCGGCGACCCTTCGGTAAAGGTAGTGGTTGCCATCGTTGGCGGCTGCAAGCGGGCCGTGTGGAGCAATGGCGACGGGGTCGTAAACCGGGACTGGCTCCCGTACGTAACGGCTAATCCCGGCTTTAGTATCAATGAGATCGCCAGTTGCCTCAAGTTTTCGGGAGAGCCCTGTAGCGGGCGAATCGGAGTAGATGAGCCAGCCGAAGAGCCGATGAGCCTCGAATTGGTGGTGGCCCCCAACCCTAACAACGGCCAGTTCACGGTGCGCTTCCAGACCCAGATCGGCCAGCCGGCTACGCTGCGGTTAAGCGATCTGAATGGCCAGGCCGTGCGGCCTGTTCAGACCATCACCGGTACGGGCGGCACACATCAGGAGGCCATCAGCTTACCAGCTCACATACAAGGGGTGCTGCTCCTGGAAGTAATAAGTGGTCAGCAACGCGGAAGCCGAAAAGTGCTGATTGAGTAAGTATTAACTACTACTCGTTGCATAAAAAAGAGGTTGAGCCACCAGGTAGCTCAACCTCTTTTTTGTACAGGAAACTCGCCGAACGGGCAGCCCCGCGAGTTTAGAGTCAGGCAGACTGATCGTCGATCGTCAGCCGCTATTTCTTGGTAATCGCGATCTTGGGGGTTGCCGCGTTCGTGAGGTCAAGGGTGATGTCGTAGGTGCCAGCCGAGGTTATTTTGATGTTATCGCCGCCCTCTTTAAGCGTGCCACTACCAGTACCTGCCCCATAATTGGTATCCCACTTGTTGTCGGCCCGTACTTTCACTTCACCCACTTTGAGCTTAACGCCCATCAAGGTCCAGAGGCCGTCTTTGGTCAGGTCCGGGCGGAATGCCTGATCGGGACCATCCCAGCCGTTGGCCGTGGCGTCGCCAACCAGACCCCAGGCCTTAACGGGCGTCAGGGTGTATTTCAGCGATTTGTCTTTGAAATCGGCAACGACCAGGTACGTACCCGGCGTAGTTACCTTGATATTCGCACCGCCTTTAGCCAGGGTTCCGCCAGCGCCGCCAAAATCAACCGTCCACTCGTTGTTCTGCCGGAACTTGATCTCACCAGCTTTCAGAGTAACAAGGGCGAACCACTGGTCTGTAGATGGGTCGTACGTTAAATTCTGGTCAGGTCCATTCCAGCCATTAGCCGTTGCATCGCCAACAATGCCCCATGAAAACTTATCGATGGCGTAGGTCAGCGTTGAAGAATTGAACGTAACCTTATAGGTACCCGGTGTGGCAACCTTGATGTTATCGCCGCCCGCCGACAGTTTACCGCCTGAGCCACCGTAGTTAACATCCCACTTGTTGTCCTGCCGAATTTTCACCTCACCGGCAACCAGGTTTACGTAAGCGACGAATACGTTGGGTGTTTCCGTCTTGTAGAAAGGCTGATCGGGACCATCTCCCCACCCATTGGCGGTGGCACTACCCACCAAACCCCAGGGTGAGCTAAGGTCGAGCCGGTCGAGGTAAGGCGTTGCTTTAACTGAAGCCAAAGCTGATGAGAGCACCGTGCGGCCACCCAGCGCCGACATCACTTTTACGTCGATGTCACCAGCCGTAGCGGGCGTGAAGCCCAGACCCAGCAGCAGGGTGTTCAATTCAGCCGCTTTGAAGGTTTTCGACAGACCCGTGCCCACCGAAATAGTGGCTGCTTTCGAGAAATCACCCCCTTTTTTGTCCACCAGAATGGTGTAGTTGGCGGCGGCATCATAGCCGTAGTTTGGCTTAGCCCAGCTAATGGTCAGGGCGTCTTTATCGGCATTGTCTTTGGTGAGCACGACCGTCGGCGCTGAAACGCTGACAACCGGAACCGCCGTAGGGTTGAGGATGAGCTTTTCCTCCTCTTTCTCACAGGCTGTCAACGTCAGCAACGCTGAGGCTACAACCAGGAAGCTTTTAAATAATGAGTTCATATCAATAGAGTTAGTTTTTTTAGTTTCATGTTTGAAGTTTCAGGTTTCAAGTGGCGCTGCTCGATCACCATCTGGTTAATAAGCGAAGCCCACTTGAAACTTGAAACTTCAAACTCTTAAACTTAGTACCCAGGGTTATTCTGCTTCAGCGTTGGGTTGGCCACCAGATCTGTTGCCGGAATTGGATACAGGTTGAATTTTGCATCGACGGCACGGCCTTCTTTTACGCCCCCTTTAAAAGGCCACAGGTACGTACCCGTGGTAAACCGGTCGTAGCGGATCAGGTCGGTACGGCGGTAGCCTTCCCAGTACAGTTCACGGGCTCGTTCGGCCAGAATGAAGTCGAGGTTAATGGCGGTAACCCGAGCTGCCTTAGCGCGGTCGCGCAGCAGGTTCACGTAGCTGATCGCCGTGGCCTGATCGCCACCCGTGCCCCCGCGCAATACCGCTTCGGCGTAGGTGAGGTACATATCGGCCAGACGAATCAGCGGGAAGTCGGTATCCACGAAGTTCTGGTCAGACCCAGCTTTGCCGGTCGAGGTAACGTTCTTGTACTTTGTAACGGCGAAACCGTCGGTAAACGCACCCAGGTCATTCACATCGCGCTGCTGCCCATCGGTGTAGAACATAGCCCGCTTGTCGGCGGTACCGGTTACGTCGGGAAACACGTCGACCAGCTTCTGCGTCGAGCGAATACCGGCCCAACCCCCATTGACGCCAAAGTTGCCAACGGGCATGGTGCCACCCACGGCGGCGTGCACCAGGAAGGTCATACCCCCATAGGTCTGCGTGCGCGTGCCGTCGAAGTTGATCGGGAAAATGATCTCTTTCGACAGGTTATTGTCGGCCGTAAACAGGTTCTGATAGGTTGGCTCCAGTTTATAAACACCAGAATCGATCACCTTTTTGGCGTACGTAACCGCATCGGTATAGCGGGCAGTGCCGGTATACACCTGCGCGTTCAGATACAGACGCGCCAGAATAGCCTGCGCGGCGGCCCGGTCGGCCCGGCCATATTCGGCGGCACCCGGAGCAGCCAGTTCAGTCTCAATCGCCTTCAGTTCGCTTTCTACGTAATTGAACAGCTCCTGACGCGTGCCCTGACGGGGCAGGAAGGAGCCCGGCGCGTCGGCCTCGGTAACAAAGGGTACCGGACCAAACATATCGATGGCGTGGAAATAAGCCATTGCCCGCAGATAACGCGCTTCGGCCCGGTACGTTTTAGCGTCGGCAAGGTTCTGACCACTGATGCCCCGGCTGTTCAGCTTATCATCCGACGTTTCGCGGATGAACTCGTTCGACAGTGAGATCAGGTAGAAAATCCGGTTGTACATGGCCGTAACGAAGCCGTCGCTCGAGGTCCAGGCCATCTTGTTGATGTCCTGAATGGTGGCGTCGTTCCAGGCAATGACCGCTTCATCGGTGGGTAATTCCTGCAACTTCCAGAGCAGCCGCATGTAGTTGGAGGTGCCTTCGTCGATACCGGAAATGTCCGGCTTACCGGCAGGGCCCTGCTGACCACTCACGGCGAGAGTGGCGTACAGACGGGCCAGTACCGTTTTATAGTTGGCCGGATCGGCATAAACCGAAGCCGACGTTACTTCGTATTTGGGTACGCGGTCGAGGTCATTGACGCACGACGTGGCAACGGCCATCGCGGCGACCAGCATACCCGCTTTTAACGTGAATTTGAACATGGTTCGATTTGTCGTTTAGAAGTCAAGATGTAAGCCCAGTGATCCAATACGGGGGCGGGGGTAGAAGTTATTGTCGATACCGCCCGAAATCTCTGGATCAAGACCTGAGTACTTGGTGATGACAAACAGGTTCTGGAAGGTTGCGTTCAGCCGCAGGTTAGCCCGTGAGCCTATCACCCGACCCACATTATAGCCGAAGTTGAGGTTGTCGAGCCGCAGGAACGAGGCATTTTCAACGTAATAGTCAGAGAAGAACTGCTGCGTACGGAATCGGGTGTCCAGCACATTGGTAGAGCCGTTTGCCAGGAAGCCCAGTGAGTTTACCAGACTCTGGGTTGTACCGGTATTTGACCGTACGTTGTTGTACACGTAGTTGCCGGCTGTTCCGCGCAGCACAAAGCCCGCGTTGAATTTACCAACAACCAGGTTACTGGTTAACCCAAACAACTGCACCGGATTGGCCGATTTGTAGCGGTACCGGTCGTCGATGGTAATAGACCCGTTGTTGTTAACATCCTGGTAAACGCCTTCAATGGGCTGGCCGCTGGCATTGTATACCTGCCGGTTCACGTAGAAGGTATTGGTCGGGAAACCGACCGTCTGAATCTGAATGGTGTTGCCCGTACCACCGGCAATACCCCCCACCAGAATCCCCGGATCGTTCGGCGTCGGCACTTTCGTCAGGTTGGTGATCTTGTTCTCGTTGTAGGTGTAGTTGAAGCCAACCTCAAACGTCAGCCCTTCGCGCTGAATAGGCGTGGTATTGATCAGGAACTCGACGCCCCGGTTCCGCAGGTTGCCTACATTGGTCAGAATCTGGTTGGTCAGGTTCGAGCCCGCCGCCACCGGAATCACGGCCAGGAGATCTTTCGTTTTCTTGTCGTACAGGTCGATGCTACCCGAAATTCGGCCATTGAAGAGGGCATAGTCTACGGCGGCGTTGATCGCCTGGGTTTCTTCCCATTTCAGGTTGGCATCATACCCGCCGGCGCGTAAGGTGCGGTAGAAGGTATTTCCCAGCTGATACTGAGCGGTTGGGTCAGAGATCAGGTAGGTTGGCAGGTAGGCATAGTCGCTGCCCGGAATGTCCTGCTGCCCGGTTACCCCGTAACCCACGCGGAATTTAAGCGCCGAGATCGTCTTTGAGTCTTTCAGGAACGCTTCGTCTTTTACACTCCACGACGCACCCAGTGAAGGGAACCAGCCCCAGCGGGCCTGCGGGCTGAAGCGTGAGGTACCATCGCGGCGAAGCGTGGCCGTTACTACGTATTTGTCATTGAAGGTGTAGTTCAACCGGCTGAAAAACGCCAGCAGGGTGTACTGCGTCCGGAAGGGGTTCCCCGCCGGGTTGATCTCCTGGCCGCTGGCAATATTATCACCGTAGCTGGGCTGGTCGCGCACGAAATCCTGGTACGAGTAACCACCCGTGATGTCGATCCGGCTGTTGATGCTCTTCACATCCTTGGTATAGTTCAGGTAGAACTCCAGCGTTTTGTTGTTCCGGGTCTGCGTGTAAATGTTGTTGGTACCCCCCGTGGTAGTATAGTCGCCCGTGATACCCGGACGGCCCTGCCCACGGCCGTAGCCCGCCGCTGAATAAGCCGGCACGAATATGGTACCGTTCGACGAAGACACGTCGAGACCCAGGTTCAGGTTGGCCCGCAGTTCGCGCAGGAACGGCATCCGGTAATCGAATTGAACGTTACCGATCAGGCGGCTTACCTTGCTGCGGTCTTCGCGGTTATACAGCAGCCCAAGCGGGTTGCGGGTGGCCAGGTTGTTGGGGCGGCCCGTTGTTGGGTCCAGCCATTCGTAAAAACCACCATATTTATCATTACCACTCAGCACCGGTTTGGTTGGGTCGAAGCGGGCAGCAGCCCCGATAGCACCCTGATCGGCGAAGCGGTTGGAGATGATCGAGCCTTTGGCGCTGATGTCGACGCGCAGGTCGTTGTTCAGGAATTTAGGCGACAGGTTCAGCGCGACCGAGTTACGCTGGAAGTTCGAGGTTTTCAGAATACCGTTCTGCGTGGTGTAGCCGTACGAAATCCGGTAGGGGATGCTTTTGTACGCCCCCGAAATGGCCAGGTTATTATCGCTGCTGATACCGGTCTGATAGATCTGATCCTGCCAGTCGGTGCTGGTGTTGCCGCTTGTCAGCGACCGCTGTTCCGGAGAGGTGAATCCGGTGGCAGGCGATGAATCGTTGATGAGCGTGCGGAACTGATCGGCGCTCAGGACAGACAGTTTCCTGGCAATGCGCGAGACCGACAGCTGGGTGTTGAAGGTGATCTTGGGGGCACCGGTAGCGCCTTTCTTGGTCGTGATCAGAATAACACCGTTGGCGGCACGGGCACCGTAGATCGCCGCCGCCGAGGCATCTTTCAGCACCGTGAAAGTTTCAATATCATTTGGGTTAATGAGGCTCAGCGGGTTCGATGCGCCCGATACGCCGTTGTTGTCGACCGGTACGTTGTCGATCACCACCAGCGGATCGTTGCTGGCGTTGAGTGACGAACCACCCCGTATACGAATGGTGCTGCCACCGCCAGGCTGACCACTGGGCGGCGTGATGGATACCCCCGCCAGTTTACCCGCAATGAGCTGTTCGGGCGCGACGATGTTCCCTTTCTGAAAATCTTCCGATGAGATGGAGGCGATAGAGCCCGTCAGGTCTTTCCGACGCTGCGTACCATACCCCGTTACCACAACCTCCTGAAGCGATTTTGAATCGTCGACAAGCGTAACGTTAATGGTTGTCTTGCTGCCGATGGCTACCTCCTGAGGGGTCTTACCCACAAAGCTGAACACCAGCACACCGGCTGAAGGGGCCTGAATACGGAAAGCCCCGGCTGCATCGGTGTTGGCCCCGCGGGTCGTGCCCTTCAGCGCTACGGTAACACCGGGTAAGGGGGAGCCATCTACTTCCGTAACGGTTCCCGTAATGGGTTGGTCCTGGGCCAATGCCGGGAAGCTTCCCAGAAGCATCAGCAGCACAAACGCTTTGAGCGAGCTGGAATGGATCGCCGCTGCCGTTTGAAAAAACCTTCTGATAGACAGGTAATTCATAGGTTAACGTATTATTTGTTAAAAGAGAAACAAAAGCGACTTTGATAAACAGGGAGAGCCAACTTTATCTTACAAAAGTAATATAACAACTACGGACGTGTCGTCCCGGTTTATGGCTATTAGCGTGGATGGACGTATAAAGCAGTGGACGGGGTCTGTTGTGCTATAACTAGTTGTTGACAAATAAGTTGTAGCAAAAAATGGCGTACCATTTTACTAAAATGGTACGCCATTGATGTAATTCCTCTGAAAAATAGTTGGCTTATTCCACCAGCTCCACGTTACCCGGATGCACACTCAGGTATTCACTGGGAGTCTGGTTGGTTAACTTCTTGAACGACCGGTTAAAGGCCGTTTTAGAATTAAATCCGACCTCATAGGCCATGCTCAACAGGGTGTAGGAACGAAACCGAGGATCGCTGAGCCGACGCTTCAGTTCTTCGATCCGGTGGTAGTTGATGAAGTCGAAAAAATTCTTCTGGTAGTCTTCATTCAGGAGTTTAGACAGCACATGGGGTGGTATGCGAAGGCGAACCGCCAATTCAGCCAGGGTCAGGTTCGGGTTGGTGTAGGGTTTCTGCCGCTTCATGTAGCTGTCGAGTTGCTGGCGCAGGGCCAGGGTTGTTTCGGTCGATTCTACCGATGCACCAACGGGCGGCTCGGCCGTGGCCCGGCGAACGGGTTCGTCCTGGGCTGCCAGGGCCGGGTCTGCGGCCGGTAGTTCAGGCGCAGACGCTACTGCGGCGGTGGGTTCCGGCTTGGCTTCAAGCAAGGGTACCCGTTGGGTGTCGGGCAGTTTGAAAATTTCGGGCTGGTGAATGGCGTAGTAGCCCAACAGGTAGATGATACTGGAGAACGTAAGCCAGATCAGGTCCACGTTCTTTTCCGCAATGGATACCCCCTCGACGTCGATGAAGGTGCCAACGGTGACCAGACCAAAGAAAAAAGCCCAAAGACCCAGGCAGACCGCCTGTAGGGTGAGCACCGTATTCAGGTAATGCACCTGGGGTTCGGTCGACAGGCTCATCTGGTGTTGTTCCTGATAGGTCCGTACTGCCCGGCGGCACAACACCCAGTAACCGATGTTGTAGAACAGCCCCAGCAGGCCGGTTACCAGAAACAGGCCCGAAAGCCACGGGTCGCGGTTGACGATCTTGATCTGCAGCAGCTTATCATTACTAAGCAGATACGGCATGTACACCCCAATCTGGATCAGGGCCGGTACAAAATGCCGCCACCAGCCCGAGGCGGGATGAGTGGTGTCGAACAGCAGTTTGCGCAGGTAGATATAGAAAATGGGGGCGTACAAAAACAGGATCAGGTCTGGCAGCAGGAGTAACTTAGTGTAGGCCTGGGCCACGTCGCGATAGGCGGCCACGGTTCGGATAAAAATTAAGGCCGATGTAAGCCCCAACAGCAGTGCCAGCCAGCGGTTGGCCGGTCGGTTGTAGTTCTGTATGCCCGGAATGGCAATCAGCAGCAGCATTCCCTGAAAAGCAGAAAACAGCATCAGCAGGTCATAGATCGAGTAAAAGTGGAAGGTGCCCGACAGGTCTTCCCAGCTTAAAATGGGCACATCGACCTCCACCACGCCTTTAGCGGCTGAGCGAAAGAGAACCCGATTGGGCCGCGCTTTGCCACTTTCGCGCCCCTCGACAGACTCCCAGCTCCCTCGCGTTACCTTGTATTCGAGCTGGGGCAGATCAGACTGGATGGTAAGCTGGTACGAGCCATCGGGCATGTGCCGGAACTGATAGTCGGGGTGGGCCGAGTTCCACTTGGTGAAATTGCCCGACAGAAACAACTGGGCATCGTGGGGAGTATTTTCGGGAAGCTCGGTAATGACAAAGTGATACGTAGGCACCGGTGCCGCGTGCAATGGGGCAGAAGCAGCCGGGCTAACCAGCCAAATGAACAGCAAGAGCAACAGCTGGTTGGGTTTCATGTACGAATCAAAGTGACAACAAAGGCGGCAAAAAGCTGGTTGGCCGGGGCCTGGTTAAACCAACCAATAAACGCGTTTTTGGCTGTGTGCTGTTAACACCCGGTCGGTTGTTTCGGTTACTAAAGTACGAATCTAACACGCAGCGCAATGAAAATTAACCCAAAGGAGGGGCTTGATAAGCCATTCCGTAACACCGGCAATGAACGCACGTTGAAGCAGGCGTCATCTTTCGAGGCAGTGGGATAGGCACAAACCCTGTTTGCCAGTTATTGCCCCTTATCTTTGCCAACCACTACACGACAGGCAGAGAGGGGCCAGCCTATTGACCACTGCTTCTGACTTTTTTTCAAACATGACCATTCTACGCATTGTATTAATTTGTTTGCTGCCGCTGCTGTCAGTGGCACAGTCGCCCGTTTCAACCCGGCTCAGCGCCGGTGTCGACCTGGGGGCAGGTTTCCGCCCAGGCCAGGTAAGTCCTTCCCTGTCGTATTATCAACTGCTGAAGGTGACAAAACAAAAGCTGATCGCCGTTGGCTGGACAACTACATTCCGGACTTTCTACGCCAGCAACGTCGATTATATCACCGCCCCGGCCGAAATAGCGCGGGGTGGCAATACCGGGTTCAACGCCCTAGGCGCCCCCCTGATAGCGAGCCGATTGGATACGCTTCGGATGTCGTCGGCATCGGGAACATCGCTCAACCTGGGGGTGCGGGTACAGATAAACCTCAAATACGTGGAGATAGGTGCCAGTGCTGATATTCTGGGGCTGACCCTCGGTCGTAACCGGATCGGACAGTACATCTCATCAACCGGTACGTTTGCAACGGGTAAGTCGGGTGTCGATTCGATCGCTCGGTTTGCTGGCCCTTACGTTAGTCAGACGGCCAAGCCAACCCTAGCGAATTTTCAGCTACTGGGCGATAATTCCATTGGCACCCTGGCTACCGAAGTGTATGCCCGCCTGTTGCTGGGGCAGCGCTTTGGCGTTAAAGTGGGCTACCAGTGGCTCAGGACTGAGTACACGGCATCGGTTCGTAACCTGGCAGACGACAACAACCGGTTTAGCAGCCGGTCGGGCCTGACATACGTTGCGCTCACGATTCCCTTTTTCCGGTAATCGAACGGGTTATGAAAACAGGCATCATCGTCCTGGCAGCGGGATCGTCTAAACGCTTTGGGGGCATTGCCAAACAATTACTGACGGTAAACGGTACGTCGCTGGTGCGCACCGCTACCGAAGTGGCGCTGGCGGCTAATCTGGGCGGCCCGGTTGTGGTGGTCCTGGGCAATCGGCGCGAGCAGGTGGCTCCGGAGCTTGACGGCCTCGGGGTGACGCTCATCGACAACCCCACCTACGATGAGGGCATCGCTTCGTCGGTGAAAATGGGGCTGGCGGGCTTGTTTATCATGCAGCCAGCCATCGACTCCTTTATTGTAATGCCCTGCGATCAGCCGTTTCTGACGGCCGCCCTGCTTGGGCAGCTCGTTGCCACGCAGGAAGAGTCGGGCAAGGGGATCGTGGCTACCCGTTTTGCCGATCAGGTGCACATGCCCGCCCTGTTCACCCGTCAGTATGCCGAACCACTGTCGGAGCTTACCGGTGAAAAAGCGCCGAAATGGGTCATCATAAAACATAAAGCCGACCTCGCTGAAGTCGGCTTTGAACCCGCCGCCATCGACCTTGATTACTGGTCGCAGGTGGAAGCGCTGGAGTAAAGTATAAAGTCCAATGTTGCTCTGCTACAATCAAGTAAATGTGATCTAGCAGAGCAACATTGGACTCGCGGCGGCGGACCGCTTAGACGTTGAACTTTAGACCTAAATTCCTTCCTCACATCATCTTATTAACCAGCTGCTCCACGGTGATGCCTTCGGCTTCGGCTTTGAAGTTGCGAACCACCCGGTGACGCAGAATAGGCATGGCCACCGCCCGAACGTCTTCAATATCGGGTGAGTATTTGCCCGCCAGCAGGGCATTGCATTTGGCGGCCAGAATCAGGGCCTGCGAGGCACGGGGGCCTGCTCCCCATTCCAGGTATTGGTTGGCCTCAGGAGCCGCCATCTCGGTGTTGGGCCGGGTTTTGTGAACCAGCTTCACCGCGTACTCCACTACATTATCGGCCACCGGCACCCGGCGAACCAGGTGTTGAAATTCGGTGATTTGTTCACCCGTAATGACCTGCTGCACTTGATACCGCTCGTCGGAAGTCGTGCTCTTCACAATCGCCACCTCCGACTGGTACGACGGATAATCGAGGTAGATGTTGAACATAAACCGGTCGAGCTGCGCTTCGGGGAGGGGGTAGGTCCCTTCCTGCTCAATGGGGTTCTGCGTGGCCAGCACGAAGAACGGACGGCCCAGCGAGTAGTTCTGCCCGGCGATGGTCACCTTGTACTCCTGCATCGCCTCCAGCAGGGCCGACTGCGTTTTGGGTGGTGTCCGGTTAATTTCATCGGCCAGGATGATATTGGCAAAAACAGGGCCTTTTATAAACTTGAAGTTCCGGTCCTGATCCAGCGTTTCGGACCCAAGAATATCAGAGGGCATCAAATCCGGCGTAAACTGAATGCGGTTGAATTTAAGGTCAAGTGCGCCGGCAATCGTTTGAATCAGCAGGGTTTTTGCCAGCCCCGGCACGCCCACCAGCAGGCAATGGCCCTGGCAAAAAATGGCGGTTAGCAGTAAGCGAACGGTGTCATCCTGACCTATAATGACCTTTCCAATTTCGGTACTTAATTTCTTGTAAGCGTCTTTCAGGGCTTCAGCAGCCGCCACGTCGGATGTATAAGGCATTAGGGAATAGAAAAGTTAAAATGATAGATTGGGCCTGCAAAATGTAGAATGTAGAACGAATAATGGCACTGCTGTAGACCAAATAGGTAACCAGCAGTGCCATTATTTAGTATATACCCCAGCGTTTGCCTTCATTAATTAGACGCCTGCGCGCCTCCGGTCTGGGTAGTTCCAAAAATACGGCAACCGGTATACTCCGGGTCGACGGTAATGTACACGTCGCCAACTGACTTCCGGAACCACTCGTCGATCGCTTTATTCTTCTTGTTCTGCAACACAATGTTTTGCAGCTTCTCGAAGTCCAGCTTATAATCGGCGGTATGGGGCGAAATCTTGGTCTTATAGTACAAAATTCGTACCCCGGTTTTGCCATCGTCGGACCGGTAGGGCAACACAGGGGTCATTTTTCCGACGGTCATTGAGTCGAGGATCGAAAACATGGCGTAGTCCATCGTGCCATCCATCGCCATCCGGGCATTGCCACTCTGGGCATCACGCAGAAGGCCGCCAGCATCGGCCGTGGCTTTGTCTTCCGAAAAGTCCTTGGCTGCCTTATCGAACTTGATGCTATCGGCCTGAATCATGGTGCGCAGGCTGTCGAGGAAACGCGTTGGCTCGGTTACATCGAGGCGGCTGTATTCGGGACGCAAGCAGGATGTGGCGGGCGTGGTATTCGGCACCCCGCGTTTCAATAAGCTGAATCAGGTGAAAGCCGAAATCAGATTCAACAACGTCCGACAATTCGCCGGGTTTCAGCTTCAGGGCTGCTCCTTCAAAGGGAGCCACCATCATGCCGCGCTTGGCGTAGCCCAGGTCGCCCCCTTTTTCGCCCGAACCGACGTCTTCCGAATTGGCTTTCGCCAGCGTGGCAAAATCAGCCCCGTGCAGAATACTGTCTTTCAGGGCCAGCAACCGCTGACGCAGCGTTTCTTTTTGCGCCTTAGTGACAATAGCGTACCTGACAATCTGCCCAACCTCTACCTCGGCCGGCATATAGGGCAGGCTGTCTTTCGGAATGGAGTTGTAAAATTTGAGGACCTCGCGGGGAGTAACCTTCGTTTTTTCCGTAATGGTCTCCTGCATTTTGCGGGTCAGCATCTGGTCACGTACCTGCGTCCTGACTTCGCCTTTCAGCATCTCCAGACTTTTGCCAAACTGCTCGATGATGTTTTTTTCTGATCCGTACTGCTGAATCATGTACGACATCCGGCTGTCGAGCTGACTATCGATGAGCTTATCCTGCACCACCACCGAGTCGATCTCTGCCTTGGCCAGCATCATTTTGTTGATGACCAGACTTTCCAGCAACTGGCATTTCTGCGGGGCTGGCTGTCCGTTGGCGGCGTATGATTGAATCGCTTCTTCCAGGTCCGATTTCAGCACGTAGTAGTTATCGACCTTGGCGATGATCTTGTTCAGCACCACCTCGTTTTCAATGACGGTATCGGCAGGCGCAGTAGCCAACCGGGCCACGGTCGACTGAACGGGTTGCGGTACCGCCGTTGTGCGGAACGCAAAGCCCCCCGTGCTAAACGCCTGAGCCAGCGTCAGCGTAACGCCCAGCAGACTAAGCGATGCGGTTTGTAGTGTATTCATCTCTTTTTTCAGTCTTCTGTTTTTGTGTCCTCTGTCCTCATTCTTCAATCCTCTGTTGCGCTGCTAAATGGCGGAGCAACAGAAGACTGAAGACAGAGGACACAAAAACAGAGGACCCCTTATTTTAATAGTCGTTTCAACTCGTCCTCGTTCACCCGAACGGGGTATTTCTGACGTAGTTCAGCTAAAAACTGCTGTTCCAGGTACGCCTGGTAATCGTTAATTACCGCCCCCCTTGCTTCGGCAAACGTGCGGGGGCGGGGCTGGTCAATCCGGCTAATGGTTACCTGCACCACGCGGTTGTCTTTGGCAAACGTGCTGGTACCAACCTGCCACGGCAGTTCGTCGACATAGGTGTTTTGCCCTTTGGCAAAAATTCCTTCCGTAATGGTTATGGCCGCCGTGGCCGTACCGCTAAGTGTCCTGGCTACATCCTGTTTAGACGTAGTCAGGTAGGTAAACGATACACGCCGGGCGGCATTTCCCGCTGAAGCGCGGGCACCCTGCAAATCTTTTTCGTTGATGCGGGCCAGTTGAACGCCGTTGCTGGTCAGGTACTGAACCACCGACCGTAACCGCCCCGCCGACGTACTGTCCTTCTCTTTAGCATCGCGCGAAGCCGTCACATCGAGCACATAGCCCGGATTCTTCGCCATGGCTACCAGCACATCGTACATGGCATCGCGGCCAGCCGCCGAAAGCGCGGTCTGATTCGGCTCGAAAAGCAGATCAGGTGCCGACCGTTTCAGTGGATAGGGACTGGTTGCCAGCCGGGCTTTGGCTTCGGTCAGCAGCTTGTCGTCCGTTGCGTCGATGATGGTGGCGACGGCCCGCTGAGGGTAGGTGTATTTGGCCCGGTTTTGCTCGAAGAACTGTTTTTGCCCAAGCGAATCGGCGAGCGAACGCTCCCAGACCTTATCTTCCATCACCTGCGAAAGCAGCACGCCATCGCGCACTTCGGTCAGCAGCGTCCGGAATTCAGGGTACTTCCTGTCTAAATTAGCCTCTTCGGCAACCAGCAACTGATCGTTCATAAACCGCGTATACAGCCGTTGCATAACCCGCTGTGGGGTAAGACCCAGTTCGGTACGGGGTAGTTGCTTTTGCTGCACATAGGTGAAAAAATTCGCCGTAGGTATAGTCAGCGACGAGCCCCCCGTGCCCTCGATGGTCAGCAGGGTCTGGGCGCTCGTTGCATCAGCCGCCGGTATACGCCAGCGCCCCTGAAGCAGGCTTGAGTCGGCAGTGGCGAGGGCTGCCCGCTTAGCCGACTCGTTTTCTTTGACTTTATAATCGCGGCTCAACCGTTGAATCGTGGCCTGCCGGATCACCTCGGCGCGGGTGTCGGTCACTACTTTCTGCCGGAGGGCCGGGGCCAGTTCGGCAAACGATTCAATGGGTTTGCGCTCAATGAGCTTCAGTATATGCCAGCCGTAGTTGGTTCTGACGGGGGCGCTGTAGGTGCCGGGTGTTGTCAGGGCAAAAGCGGCTTCTTCCAGGGCGGGCACCATCTGGCCGGTTGCAAAAGGCGGCAATTTGCCACCCGAGTTTTTGCTCTGCACATCATCTGAATAGGTCCGCGCCAGGGCCTCGAACAACTCACCAGCCTTTAATTTCGCATACGCCTCGTCGATGCGGGCTTTGGCCGCCGCCGCACCGGCAGGCTCGGCCGTGGGCGATATCCGAACCAGAATGTGGGCTACCTGCACTTTCCCCCGCGACGGGCGGCGGTCGTTTACCTGAATCAGATGATAGCCAAAACGCGTACGGACGGGGCCCGACAGGCTGCGCACCGGCGTTTGGTACGCTGCATTTTCAAACGGGTAAACGGTCTGGAAAACGGAGAAATAGCCCAGATCACCGCCATTCTGCTGCACCGTCGGGTCTTTCGATACCTGCCTGGCTACAGTAGCAAAAGGTTCACCGCCCAGCAACCGCCCGCGCACGGCCAGGGCCTGCTGGTAGGCGGCTAGGGTATCGGTCGGCGCGGCTTCTTCCGCCACGGGGATCAGAATATGCGAGGCCCGTACTTCCTGCTGCATCCGTTGGTAGGCTTCGTTGGCCAATTGCTCCACCAGCGTCTTGTCGCTCAGGTACGTTTGAGCCAGCTGTTTCCGGTACGTGGCCATCTCTTCGCGAAACGCCTCGGTTGTGTCGCGACCTGACTGTTCAGCGGCCAGCACCTTCAATTTCAGGTTCGTATACAGGTCCAGGTAACTGCGAATATCGGTCCGCTGCGACGAATCGGCGGAAAGTTGATTCTTGGTGAAGGAATCGAAAAATTCATCGCTGGTAAACACTTTACTGCCACCCAGGGTCAGCACGACTGGCTTAGACGGAGTGGCGGGTGCTGGTGTGGCAACGGGAGCCGCCGTTTTGCAGGCGGTAACGAACCACAGCAGCAGGGCCGAACCGGCGACACGGCAGGCCATGCGGGTGCCAAAAGAGGGGGGAGAGAGCCGCGAAAACAATGAATGTGAAGCAGGTAAGCGCATGTACGATTTGCTACGTTCAGAACAGCCAAACGCCGGTGAATAGTGCCGACTGAGAACCGACAAAGATAGGACTTATTGGCCAGAAGGCCCTATTTTAACGTTTTTTAGGGTCAGATCGTACGTCAGTTCGTAGTCGTATGAATCGCGCAGGTGTTTACCCGTAAAGTGGGCCGGCACCCGCATCATCTGCCTGCGCGACTTCTTCAGGGCGGCATCGGTCAGCTCAACACTGCTTTGGCCCAGTACGTCGTCATCGTCGAGCTGATTGGCAAATTGCAGGCCCATACCCGCTGCGGCCAGCCCCGCCGACACGTATTTGAGCGGCGTCAGCGCTTCCACGCCCGACAAAAGCAGCCCCACCGGTGCGCTCACGAGGGTATTTGCGCTCCGAATCTTTCCGACCAGATCAGACGCTTTGTTATAATCATCCACCTCGATCAGCACGATCGAGGCCACAATACGCCCGTTTTTAGGCATGGGTAACCGAACTGACATGGCTTGCGAGAGATCGGCCAGGGTGCCTTTTGCCATGGATTGTACGCCCCAGCCCCCGTTCACCACGCCCACCGCTTTGTTCTGTGCATCGTAGCTCACCAGCGAATAGGCCAGCATCACCTCGTCGCGTCGGCTAAGGGTTTCTTCGAGGTTATTGGCCTTAAGCGAGTTCGGTTTTAACTCGGCCGTCAGCGGGCGGGGTGCTGCGCAGGAAGCAAGCAGGAGAAGCAGAAGGCCGCAAAGCGGAAGTTGCATAGAATAAGGGGGAAGGTTTATCGGTACAACGGATTTGAGGATGGAAAAGTCTTTTCTTTGCACCCCTATGCGCTTAGTTACCTATAACGTGAATGGCATTCGGGCGGCCATCAAAAACGGCCTGATCGACTGGCTGCGCGAAAATCCGGTCGATGTGCTGTGCTTGCAGGAAGTGAAAGCGACCCACGATGTGGTTGATCTGGCCGCCATTTGATGAGCTGGGGTACACTTACCACTGGCACGCCGCCGAAAAAAAGGGCTATTCGGGCGTGGCTACGTTTGCCAAAATACCCGCCGACCACGCGGTGCTGGGCTGCGGACTGGCCCATTACGACTGTGAAGGGCGCATTTTACGCACCGATTTTGGCGACCTCACGGTGCTGAACTGTTACTTTCCGTCGGGCACCACGGGCGAGACACGGCAGGGTTTTAAAATGCAGTTTCTCACTGAGTTCTATGACTATGTACAGGCCCTCCGGCAATCGCGGCCCAACCTGATCGTGGTGGGTGATTACAACATTGCCCATACCGAAATTGACATTCACGACCCCGTTCGGAACAAGTTCACGACCGGTTTTCTGCCCGAAGAACGGGCCTGGATGACCAACTGGTTTGCCAGCGGCTTTGTCGATGCCTTCCGCGAGAAAAACCCCGATGTGGTTGAATACAGCTGGTGGAGCTACCGGGCCGGGGCGCGGGCTAACAACAAAGGCTGGCGTATCGATTATATTTCGGTGACCGAACCCCTGCGCCATCGCCTGCTTGCCGCCGGGCATCATCCAACCGCCATCTACTCTGATCACGGGCCTGTTTGGGTGGAGTTGCAAGTGGGTTAACCCCCCTCCTTTAGTCATGCATTACCTCATCTTCAAACCCTACGGCATGTTGTCGCAGTTCTCGAAAGAGGGCGATAAGCAGACGCTGGCCGATCTGTCGTTCGCCTTTGAGCGGGATGTATACCCCGTTGGGCGGCTCGACGCGGATAGCGAAGGCTTGCTGTTGCTGACCAACGACAAAACCATCAACCACCGCCTGCTCGACCCGCGCTTTGCCCACGAACGGACGTATTACGTGCAGGTCGATGGGGCGGTGACGGACGAGGCGTTGCAGCAACTGGCCGAAGGCGTAACCATTACCGTCGATGGCAAGCCGCACCAGACGCACCCGGCCATTGCCCGGCGCATCGAAGAGCCGACACTGCCGCCCCGCCATCCGCCGATTCGGTTCCGGGCCAGCCTACCAACGTCGTGGATTGCGCTCACGCTGACCGAGGGAAAGAATCGTCAGGTACGTAAAATGACGGCCGCTGTGGGTTTCCCTACGCTTCGGCTGGTGCGCTGGGCGATCGGTCACCTCACCGCCGACGGCATGCAACCCGCCGACGTACGAATTGTGCCTGAATCGGACATAAACCAACTGTTAACTACAAATGGCTCAGCCTCTGCGCGTTTGCCTGTACGGCCCCGAAAGCGTCGGTAAAACCACGATGGCCCGGCAGCTGGCCGATCATTACCAGACCGTATACGTACCGGAAGTGGCGCGCGACCTGATCACGTCCAACGAACTGACGAGCGACGATTACGCCCGCATTGCCGTGGCGCAGACTGCGGCGGTAGCGCAGGCCATTCCACTGGCCAATCGGGTACTGATCTGCGATACCGATCTGATTACAACGCAGTTATACGCGACTATCTACGGGGTAACTCACCCGCCATACTAACCGAGCTGGCCACTCAGGAGCACTTCGACGCGTATTTCCTGCTGAATACCGATGTGCCCTGGGTCGCCGATGGGCTGCGTGATCTGGGCCACCGCCGCACCGAGATGTACCGTCTCTTCGAGCAGGCGTTGACCGAGCGGGGTATCAGCTACGTGGTGGTGTCTGGCTTTGATTATCAGGAGCGGGTAGTGGCCGTTAGTCGGGAGATTGATCGATTGCTAAGCCAACACGAATAGGCCCTGGGCGGAGTTGGCCACATGGGCTTTCTCTGAAGTTGCTCCACCGCGTCGGTGTCTGTTTTCCCGGCTATCCAGTTGCCGTCGTTGTCGAAGATTAGCGTACATAGATCCGTCATTGCCCTGTATTTTTCTGGCAGGAAACGGGCTTATACCGTCTTATTTTTACTTTTTACACCGTGTAAACGGCCCATACTCATGGGCGTTACGGTACCAGCAATGCCAGTACATCATTCGCTCCTCCAGGCGCTTTGCCAACTACCGCATCGGGGCGCGGCTACCCCTAACGAGCGCGAAGCCGCCCGGTTACTGGCCGAACACCTGCGCAGCCGGGGCGCGGCCGTCCGGCTCCACGCGTTCAGCACGCCCCAAACCTACGCCACGGTGATTTACTGGCTAGTTGGCATGTTGCTGGTGGGCATCGGGCTGGCGCTGACCGGTGGGTTTCTGGTCGGGCAGCTTGGCCTGCTGCTCGGCGGGTTTGCGCTCAGTCAGGCATGGCTGTATGTCAACTGGCGGGAAGCGCTGGTTACCCAGCTTCCGGGTCAGCACCGGGCGGTAAACGTACTGGCCCACTGGCCCCTGGCCGACCACGTACCCACCCGCCTGCACGTGCTTCTGATGGCGCATTACGACACAGCCCCCATTTCGGCGTTGTACGGCCCCAGGCGGCAGAAGACATTCCGGGTATGCGCGGATTACATCGCTTTGGGTGATGACCCTGGGGGTCATTTTATCAGGGGCCTATACCTTTGGCAGTACGTCGCCTCTGGTGCTGTGGGGGTTATGGGCGGTGTCGCTGTACCTCATGGCCCAGGCTATATTCGGCACCATTGGCTACTGGACATCGGGGTACACCAACGGGGCCAGCGATAACGCCACGGGCGTAGTGGCGGCCATGGAAACGGCCGACCGACTACGGAAAGCCAGCCAGTCAGGCGCGTTGGGGGGTACGTTGGTTGAGGTCGTCCTGCCGTCGGCCAAAGAGGCGGGCATGCTGGGTTCGCTGGCGTACCTGAAAAAGCACCGGGCTAGTTGGCCCAACGGCGGCGAAAACACGATCGTCATCAACTTCGATACGCTGGGCGCGGGTAAGCTTACCGTGATCGAACAAACTGGTACAGTCGAGGTTATTCGGTATAAGAATGCCCTGACTGATCTGGCCCGCCGGGAAGTTCAGCAACCGGACTTTGCTAAGCGTGCTCAGACTGGCCGCTGGCATACCGCCGACTTCGATAGTGCCTGGTTTGTGCGGGCGGGTTTGCCCACGCTCGCCTTGTGCGCACTCGATACCGACGGGGCCATGCCGCGTATTCGCCAGTCCGATGATACGCTCGATCGGGTTGATGAGCAGCCCATGCAGTCGGCCATCGACCTGGCGGAGGCGGTAGTCAGGCATTGGTACCAACAGTTTAACTAACTTGCGACGAACGAAAGTTACTCAATTATGGATTACAAAAATGAAGGATACGCCCCCGAAGAAATTGAGGGGCTACGGGAAGAGTGTCGCGAAACAGGACGCTCATTTATTTACGTGGAAGACGAAGATCTCGACGTATTGGAATCGGGTGAATGTGCTCATATTCAGTTCGTTGGCAAAGATTTTGGCGATGATGTGATTTTCGACGGGCTGATCTACACCCTCCGGTTGCACCACAGCAGTACCGTCTACGAAACGGCCGTTGAGCAGATCCGCAAATCACATCCCGAATACGTACCCCCCGAAGACCGGCAACCCGGCTATTCGATCGACGCGGCGAAAGACGAGGAAATCGAGGAACTGCTGACCGAACTGATTGAGGAGCTTGAAGAAACCGAAGCCGTGAAGGTGCAGGAGCATGTTGAGCTGGAGCATGACTTCGAGTACGGCATTGGTATTGATGTTTGCCTGAACGTAGAAGATATCAACGATGAGGTGATTGAGAACTTCATCAGCAAATTCAACAGCGGTACCCTCAAACTCGACACAACCCTCTACTCGTTCACAAACGACGAGGTAGATGAGGAGGAGTAAAAGAGGTTCAATGTTCAACGTCTAATGTCTAAAGGTTCAATGTTATGCTACTCATTGGGTTGGGCTCAGTTGGCAGCGCAACATTGAACTTTTGGACCCGCGGCGACGGCCCGCTTAAACATTAAACTTTTCTATGCAATTCCAGGGCACCGACTCTTACGTGGCCACGCGCGAGCTGAGCGTCGCGGTCAATGCAGCCATTCAATTGCAGAAGCCACTGCTGATCAAAGGCGAACCCGGCACCGGGAAAACCCTGCTGGCATTTGAAATTGCCCGTGCCCTGAACAAACCGCTGTTTACCTGGCATGTGAAATCGACCACGACCGCGCAGCAGGGGCTTTATGAATACGATGCCGTATCGCGCCTGCGTGATTCGCAACTGGGCGATCGGGAGGTGGGCGATATCGCGGCCTACATCAGGAAGGGCAAACTCTGGCAGGCTTTCGAGACAGACGAGTCATCGGTATTGTTGATCGACGAAATCGACAAGGCCGATATCGAGTTTCCGAATGATCTGCTGCAGGAGATCGACCGCATGGAGTTCTACTGTTACGAACTGCGGGAGACTATTTCGGCCAAACACCGGCCGGTGGTCATCATCACTTCGAACAACGAGAAGGAACTCCCCGACGCGTTTCTGCGCCGCTGCTTCTTCCATTACATCCGCTTCCCCGACCGCGAAACGATGCAGACCATCGTGGATGTGCACTTTCCGAACCTGCCCGGTGAACTGATGGTAAAAGCCCTGTCGGTCTTCTATGGTATCCGGGAAGTGAAGGCCCTGAAAAAACGCCCCTCGACCAGTGAACTCATCGACTGGATTCGGCTGCTGATGGCGTCGGGCGTTACCCACGACGACCTGACCGACCTCGAAAACCTGCGCGAGGTACCCCCTTATTTAGGCGCTTTGCTCAAAAACGAACAGGACTCCGACCTCCTCACCGCCCTGCGCACCAAGGGGAGGGGGTATTGAGAGGTTAACCTTGAACCCACTATGTTTCTCCCGTTCTTCCTTCTTCTTCGCCAGCATGCGCTGCCGGTGACCCTGTCGGAGTACCTGACGCTGCTTGAAGCGGTGCGGGGCGACGTGGGCGGCG
The DNA here is from genome assembly GCA_963750355.1 of uncultured Cytophagales bacterium. Lineage (GTDB taxonomy): Bacteria > Bacteroidota > Bacteroidia > Cytophagales > Spirosomataceae > Fibrella. The sequence continues at coordinate 42,465 of CAVVQL010000010.1, forward strand.
TGACCGTCGATGATTTTTACTACCTGAGCAAAACGGCGCTGGTCAAGCACGAACAGCACCTCGATCTGTTCGACCGGCTATTCGGCGAATGGGTATCGGGTGTCCGACGTTCGGCTATGCCTGCTTCCCCGGAGAGTCTCCCGGATGTGCCACCCGCCTGGCTCCGCGATGCGCTGGCCCTCAACCTTAGTGACGAAGAGAAAGCCGCGCTGGAATCCGCCGGTGGCCTCGATGCTCTGTATGAGCGCCTTCAGACTCTCATGAACGAGCAGAACGAACGGCATGAGGGCGGTACTAAATGGATCGGAACCGGCGGTACGTCGCCGTTCGGAGCAATGGGGTATGCGCCGGAAGGGTTTAAGCTGGACCAGTCAGCCGAAGGGCAGGGTAACCGAGACGTCGGACCGCGCAGGGCCGTGAAGGTGTGGGAAAACCGCGCCTACAAAAACCTGGACGATGGCGTTGAACTGAACACGCGGAACATGAAAATGGCGATGCGTCGCCTGCGTATTCTCACCCGCGAAGGGGCCGCCGATGAGCTTGACCTCGACGAAACCATTGCCGAAACAAGCCGGAACGGCGGCTATCTGGACATCAAGCTGCACCCCTCGAGGCAGAACCGCGTTAAGGTGCTGATTCTGTTCGACGTGGGTGGGTCGATGGATGAGCATATCGATCTGTGCAACCAGTTGTTTTCGGCGGCGCGGTATCAGTTCAAGCACCTCGAATTTCTGTACTTCCACAACTGCGTATACGAAACCCTCTGGAAAGATAACAACCGCCGGAGTGCCCGCCTCCAGACCTACGAAGTGCTGCATAAATACAATAAAGACTACAAGGTCATTTTCGTGGGTGATGCCGCCATGTCGCCCTACGAGATCACCCAGGCGCGGGGCAGTGTCGAGCATTACAACGAAGAAGCGGGCCTCGTCTGGCTCGACCGGTTCAAGCGCCAGTATCCGCATCTTGTCTGGCTCAACCCGATTCCGGCGGGCTACTGGCAGTACACCCACAGCACGAACCTCATCCGCGACTGGTCGGGCAACCGCATGTTCCCACTTACGCTGGGCGGACTGGGGCAGGCCATGAAATCGCTGAAAAACCCGAAAGTGACGTTCGACGTATAACGGATCAGTGCCTGCAACTCACGTTGCCCAGTTGAGTGAGGTGACGGCACTTAACTGAACACAGCTTTGGCGGCGACAAGGTCGAGTTGGTGGGCTCTGACCCCATCCATCGTGTTGGGTGAACCACTTTCCAGGCATTGCTCCAGCACAATCAGCGGGTTAACATCCTGGCTTTTAGCTCCGTAGCAAGCCGGGGGTAATCGACATCGCCGGTGGGGGTGAAGGTTTCGGCCCAGATACCACCTTTCGATTGCCGGACGTGCACTTCCACGACGCGTTTTCCGTACAGTTTGACCACATCGAACAGGGCGATCTGCGAGTTGTCGGAGCCCCGGTAGACCCAGTGTGCGTCCAGGCAAAGTTTTACGTTAGTGGGGTCGCTGCCCAGCATCATGTGGTGAAACTCGCGGGCAGCGGCACGGTGTTCGGGGGCGTGGGTGTGGTAGGCCAGCATCAGGCCCCGTTTCCGCAACTCAGCACCTAGCCGGTCGAGGTTACGAACCTGCTCGGTCAGCTCCTCATCCGACTTGTTCTCGGGCGACCCCCACTTGATCGGGTTAGGATTGGTGACCACGATTCGGGTGCCGAGCGTTTTGGCCATATCGGCAATGGCAAGGGCCGTGGCAACCGACTCGTCGGCTGAATCGCGCTTGTGCAGCGAACTGTTTACGTACAGGGAGGGCATCGTTAGCCCGTATTTTTTCAGCAGCGGCCCAAGATCCTGAAGCTGTTTTACGGAATTGATCGCCGGTTCGTAGGCCGTAAAACCCGACTCGACAAAGTCGCGCAGGGATTCATCCGGATCGGCCATCCATTTTTTACCGGCCCGCTCGTAAAAGGTATTCCAGGTGTAGGAGTTGCAGGAAAGTGGCTGAGGCGCCGCCTGAGGCGTTTCGCCGGGTAATTCATTTGCAAGCCGGGGGAGGGGGCTGCTCAGGGCGCTGGTGCCGATGGCGAGCGATTGGAGGAACTGGCGGCGCGTAGTGGACATGGCTGGCTTCGTGGTTATACAGACCAAAGGCGCACCACCGCCCAGTTTCCCGATGGAGCGCCATTTATTTAGGTTGCGAAAGCCACGGTAAAGCCGGATTTTTGCCCGTCAAACTTGTACCTATCAATCGCCCCTGCATTCATGCACATTGCCATTACCGGAAACATTGGGGCCGGCAAAACCACGCTGGCCCAACTTTTAGCGACTCATTACGGCTGGGACGTTCTTTACGAAGCCGTAGAAGGGAACCCATATCTGGCTGATTTCTACCACGATATGACCCGCTGGTCGTTTAATTTACAGATCTATTTTCTGAATAGTCGCTTCGAGCAGGTTCAGACGATCCGGGAGTCGGGGCGCAGCATTATTCAGGACCGGACAATTTACGAAGACGCCTACATCTTCGCCAAAAATCTGTACGATTCGGGAAACATGAGCCCGCGTGACTACGAAACGTACCGGAATCTGTTCGATAACATGGTTGGTCTGGTGCGCCCGCCCGACCTGATGATCTACCTCCGCGCCGAACTTCCCAAGCTGGTGAGCCAAATTAAAAAGCGCGGCCGTGATTTCGAGCAGGACATCAGTGCTGATTACCTACAAAGTCTGAACGGCCTGTACGAAGAATTTGCCCAAACCTACTCCGCCGGTGACCTGCTCATCATTGACGTAAACAACCTCGACTACGCCCGCCGCCCCGCCGATTTGCAGGCCGTGATTGCCCAGATCGACAGGCAGTTGGCGGTGAAAGTGTAGGTAGTGAAGATATACAGGTGGATTGTTTAGCAACAATCCACCTGGCCTTAATCAGTCAATCCCCGGCCATTGATAATTTGCTGGATGCATTTTTCAACCCGTGCCTCGCGGGTTTTGGCCTGTTTAGGGGCCGAAAAATAAAGCGCGTAAGCTCGTTGTCGTCCCGGTGTCAGGGCGTCGAACGCAGCTTTCAAGACCGGGTCATTATCCAGCTTAGTTTGAAATTCGGCCGGGAAGACAAGGTCTTCTTTCTTCTTGAAATCCACTGTTAGTCCGGCTCTTTCTACTTCAATAGCTTCGTAGATATAGGCTTTCAGGGTGGGCTCCATCTCCACAATTTCATGGACACTGGTGAACCGAATCTGGCGGGCTGCCTGCACATTTTCCGTTTGTTGACTGAGCAGACCATTGGCATCATGCAGCAAGGACCCTTTCATAAACAGAAGCGCACAGTAGTCTTTAAACACGTGAATCAGCAGGACGTTGGCTTTCTGAAACGTGTAACAGGGAACACCCCACTTCAACTCTTCGGTGAGTCCACAGTCGAGAACGATCGTTCTGAGCTTCTCAATTTCTGCCTGCCACTTGGTGGCTTTACTGAAGTAAAAGTCAACTTTAGGATTCATGCTGTTTTTCGTTGTCGCTCTTTATTTCAGCGAATACCGGGCTGGGCGGGGTTTGTCGACCATCAGCAGGATGCCCTGGGCGGTAAGTTCGCGGAGGAGTTTGGTGGCGCGATAGTCGGAGATGTTGACGAGTTTACCCAGCCGGTCGGCGGTGATGCTATCGTTCTTGCGCAGAAACAGCAGCAGGTGTTTTACCATGGGCGTTTGCAGCAGCCGGTTATCCACGGTGTGCAAATCGAGCATCAACCGGGTGGTCGGCACCGATTTGTCGCGCTGCCGGACGTAGATCGTGCGGTCGCCACGCTCATTGAGGGCGGTATGGGGCTTCTCGTCGCTCTCCGGCACAGTCAGTAGCAGTACGGTTTTCCCGTCCTGCTTCAGGGTTTCGTAGCTGATCGTGATGGCGGGTTCGATCAGAAAATCCGTGGCCCGTTCAATCTTCTGCATCTCCCGGTATTCAGAATCGATACCCACGATTTTTCCGTCATCGGCCACGCCGATCAGCAGGGTTCCGCCGCTGGTGTTGGAAAAGGCCGTTAACGTACGGGCAATGCGGTAGGGGGTCGATAGCATGCTTTTAAATTCCAGTTGCGTGCCTTCGCCGCGGGCAATCAGGTCAGGTAAGGAAGGTGCTGCCATAGGAGCGTAACGCCATTGGCGCGGCAGTGTTGCATTTCCTTAGCGTCGGCCCAGCGTCATCAGGGTAACGCCCACCAGGGCCACCCCGGCACCAAGCACCGAACGGGCCGAGAATACCTCACCGGCGAACGTGACGCCGAGCAGCACGGCCACAATCGGGTTCACAAACGCGTAGGTAGCCAGCAGAGCGGGCGGCGCATGGCGAGCCAGCCAGGCGTAGGCCGAGAAACCGATGATGCTGCCAAAAATGACCAGGTACAGCATGGAACCCAGGGCCTTGGGAGGCGCATGAAGCACAGTGAGCAGGTTGACCGGTTCGGCCAGCAGGCTGATAATCATCAGGAAAATGCCGCCCATCACCATCTGCATGCCACTGGCCAATGTTTGGTTCGGCTGCGGTAACCGGGGTGTAAGCAACGTGCCCACCGCCCAGGAGAGGTTGCCCGCTGCTACCAGCGCCGTACCAATCAGGTTGGCGTCGGCCCCGCCAGAGCCCACCATCCGGTCGGGTTTGATGAGCAGGTATATGCCGCAGAAGCCGATGGCGACCCCGATGAGCGACAGTTTTTTGGGGCGTACCTGCCCAAAGGAAATCCAGTTCAGCAACAGGAGAAAAATGGGCAGCAATCCGCCCAACAACGCCCCAACACCCGTTGGAATGTATTGCAGCGCCATGGTGAGCGCCCCGTTGGCAACGGTGAGCAGAAAGAAGCCAATCAACGAAGTCGACTTCCAGTGCGTAAGCGTCGGGCGCTCGGTACCCGTTAGTCGGGCGTAGGTGTAGAGGATACTGCCCGCCACAATGTACCGCATTGATGCCATGTAGAGGGGCGGCATCTGTTCGGTCATGAAATGAATGAACAGGTACGTTGATCCCCAGAGAATATAAACGGCCGCCAGCGATGCCCAGAGGCGAGTGCCGCTGGTTACGGTAGCAGGGGCCGATTCAATAGTAATAGCCATAGTACTTTACTAATGCACCTTATGCCGTAATAGTGCCAAAACTGGATTAAATCAGTGTTTTCAGGCGTATGCCAATTTTAAAATAGCATTAATCCAAGTTTAGACGTTGCCTGAACAGGACAGACCTGCCCGCCTTTCCGGGAGGCTGGGCCGATGCGCTGCTAGGGCTGGCGAAGCACTTTTTTAACGAACAGCTCGTCGCCCACCCGGACCTGTACGAAGTAAAGCCCGGCCTGATCGAGGGGTATGGCGAGTCGGGCGGGTGTGGTGCCGTTGGTGAGTTGCCGATCGAACACCTGACTGCCCCGGCTGTCGAACACCCGAATAGCGACGGGGCTGGCTTCCGGCTTTAGAAAATCGACCCATACCTGACCGGAGGTTGGGTTCGGATAAATCCGGATGCGGTTATTATCGGGTTCGAGGGCGGTTGGCAACATACCTGTCAATGCACCGGGAACAAGCACCGTGCCTGCTCCACAGGCGTTCGACACACTCGTAAGCTGGGTTATGCCCGCCGGTAGGGCCGAGAAACTGATGATAACGGGTTGGCTCGTGGCCGTCACGTTCGTACCGTTCGAGAAGGTCAGCTGCCAGGGACCCGTACCCGTCAGGTTTACGGTCGCGGAAATTGGTTGACCGGGCATGGCCGTCGATGACCCTACCACGGAGGCTGTGGGCAACGGCTGAACCGAAAAAGCCGGTCCCGCAACCACCTCTGCGTAGGTGATATCGCGGGGGACAACGCGCAGTCGATACCCCGTACCCAGGCTCAGATCAGTGGGAAGGCGGGCGGTGAGGGCCGATAAGGTACCCGACCCAACAACGCGGGGAGAGGCAAAGTTGCCCGCTGCATCCGACAACTGGATGTCGTAGGTCCAGTTGCTGGCGAGCGTCAGGTTCTCTGGTTTGGCGGTTACGGTAAACGTGCTGCCGGGGCAATAGGCGCTGGCGGCCAGCGCGTTGGTGGTAATGCTGGCGCGCTTTGCAATGGTCACCGTGTATTCGTCGGTCAGGCAGCCCAGCCCGTCGGTGACCCGGTACGTGCCCGACTGGCTAACGCGGATGGTGCGCCCCGTTTCCCCGTTCGACCAAACGTAGCGGGCCGACTGTCCGTTACCCGCAATGGCATTGCCCGGCCACGAGGCCGTTAGCGTTTCATCGGCGTTGAGGGTAAGCGATTCCCGGCGGTTCACTTTCTTGAGCATGGTAAACCGGTCGAGGACGCCGCTGGGAGCGATCCATTGCGCATCGAGTCGATTCTCGGAGGCATCGATCAGCATCGAGCCGCCTTCGTCCGTATAGCTGTAGACCATGGCCTTGTGCGGGTAGTTGGGTGCCCGCCCGCTGTTAGCGCCGCCCGACCCATTGACGATGTATACGAGACTGCCGTTTTTCTGAATAATCGGGCAGGAGTTGGGCGACCCGTCGTAGCGACCAGTGGTTGTATCAACGGCGTAGAGCTTTTTGTCGAACGTGGTCGACAGGCCCCGGTGCCCGCGCATCTGGTAGGTACGTTCGTAGATATGGCTGTGACCACTAATGACCAGATCCACATTGTAGCGTTCGAAAATAGGCGTTAGCCGTTCCCGGTTCAGAATCAGGTCTTCTTCGGTATCCGAGTTGCGCGACCCCTGGGTGTAAGGGGCGTGGTGGAAGGCGATGATGGTCCAGGGACGTTTCGTGCCGGCGTCCCGGTTAGCCGCCAGATCGCGTTTAAGCCATTGAATCTGGGTGCCGGTCGTGTCCCAGATCCGGTATTTGCCTTCTTCTTTGCCGAACGAATCCAGCGAAATAAAGTGAACCGGACCATAATCCACCGAATAATAGGACGAGGTACCTGATGGAATGCCACCTGCTTCGCCCTGTTTGGGATGGGTCGTCAGGGCGTAGTAGGGCACGTTGTAGTCGTTAACGTCGTCGTGGTAATCGTGGTTACCAGGCATCGCGTAGAAGGGCAGGTTGCGCAGGTCTGTCGGATAATAATTGAACACCTTTTGTTGGTACTCATCGTCCTGGCCTGCCGAATAGGCGTTATCCCCCAGCCAGATCCATAGATCGGGGCGTCGGCTCTGCGACGCTGTTTTGAACGCATCGTACCCTTGCTTTTGCCGTTCTGATTCCGTCCCAAAATCACCCAGTACCCAAAGCCGCACCGGATCATTGGAACCAAAAGGCGGTGCTGTTTTGACGTAATACGAATCATCGACCGGCGACAGATCGGCTGTTGCCGTACCCACCACGTAGGGGTAACGGGTAGCTGGTTGAAGGCCACTCAGGGTCACCGTATGCTCGGTGGTCGACTGCGGGTCGGTGACCTGCTGGGTTAGCCCGGCCCCGTACCGCACCCGGCTGTTGGTGGGTTGGTCGGTACGCCAGCGCACCACAACGCTTGATGGCGTAACCCGTTGCAGATACGGCCCCCGCACGATCTTCTGCGCCAGAACAGGCGTGGCCATGAGTAAGAAACCAATAAGCGTGTAGCGTAGCGCACAGGACATAGGCAGAGGGAGTTAACCAGACAAAGGTAGCCGCAAACAAATAAGCCCGCTAACTGAGATAGCTAGCGGGCTTGCACACAGATGAACGCACTTATCGGCTTTTCAGATTCGACAGGAACTCAACGACATCCCTGATCTCGCGTTTCGACAGCAGGTAGCCCATTGGCGGCATGCTCGACGGCATATTCTCCCGTTTGGCAATGCGCGAAACGGCCACTTTCAACGGCTCGGCTTCAGTGGTTTTCAGCACCAGTTCCCGGTCCGATTCCTGCATCAGAATACCATTGATGGTCTGCCCGTCCGTCAGCGTCAGCATCACCGAACCGTAGCCGGGCGACAGGCGGGCGCTTGGCTCGATCAGCGCCTGTAGGAGCTGCTCACGGGTGAGTACATTGCCAATGTTCGTCAGCGGTGGGCCTACTTCGCCACCCTGCCCGCCAATGGCATGGCAGCGCACGCACTGACCGGTGGAGTTGGTCATGAAATACCGACGACCTGCCTGCCGATCGCCGCCAAACAGCGCATCCTGGTAATCGGCCACGGTCATGCCGGTCGATCGGAAGGGGGCCAGTTTGGCGATCAGCGGGGCTGATTTGGTCGAATCGATGGCTTCGTTCAGTTCCAGCGCCAGACTCGGCGGCAGTGTTTTAGCGGCCATCCGGTCGATCAGACCGAGCAAAATTGGTTCGGTCTTTGCTACCGGCATCGCACCCAACACCTGAATCAGCTGCTGTTGTTCTTTCTCGCTGCCTTTCTCGAAAATAGTTTTCGACATCTCGGCCAGTGCCGCTGCGGATAGGTTCTGTCCCCGCATCAGGCCGAGCGCTACCGTCCGGACATCGGCGTTGGCATCGCTCATGCCCAGTTTCAGGGCCGATTCCATGCCGGCATACCGTAAGGTGTTCAAGGCGGTCAGCATGGCACCGCGAACCTCCGGTGAACCACTTTCCTGCTGGATTTTGGCCAGTTGCCCGGTTGCGTTTGTAAGTCCTAAACTGCCTGCCATTTGCGCCGCAGCTACCAGCACAACCGGCTCCGACGTTTGCAGCAGTTCATTGACTGACGGCTGAACAACCGCCTGCACCGACGCCAGGTCATGTTGAAGCGCCCCCCGATAACGACCATCGACGCGGTCGAGCACCGATGGATTGGCCCAGGTAGCCAGTGTAGCCAGCGCCTCAGCCCGCAGGGCCTTATCCACATCGGTCCGCTTGGTAAAAGCAAGCAGTTGCGCAATTTGTTCGTTGCCGCCAACGCGCAGACAGGCGTTGATCGCCCGCCGAAGCAGGGGTTCAGCGGTGAACCGTTTTTCGCTCAATGTGCTTGCCAGCGCGGTCAAGGCCGTCGGAATCGACTCGTCGTCGTTGATGGCGCGGGCCGCTTCGGTGGCAATGTATTCGTCGCTGTCTTTCAGGAAGAGGGCTACTTTGTCGCTCTTCAGGCGACGCAGCACCAGCACACCCGCAATCCGAAGCGATTTGTCGGGGCTTTTCGCCAGGGCGGCAATGGGCTCTACCTGCCCAATGCGCGACAGGGCCAGCACGGCCGCGTGGCGCAGGTACACATCCTCGTCGTTGTTGGCTTTAAGCATAGCCAGCAGCGGCTCAACCGCCTTCTGGTCGCGAATACGACCCAGCGCCTGGGCACTGAAAAACTTCACCCGTGGGTACTGACTGGCCAGGAGGGGCAGCAACGTTGGGCCTGCTTCGGCCAGCATTTCGTCGCCGATCACTTTAGCCGCCTGGGCCACAATTTCGGGGTCTTTATCCGTCAGCAGGGCCACCAACGGCTTGCCGTATGTCTTGTCCTGCCGGGCCAGTTGGCCCAATCCCCAAATGCCGTGAACCCGGGTGAGCTGATTACCGGTCTGGACAATGGCCTTGTTTAGCGCCGCCGCACCGGTTGCCCCGCGATTGGCCAGCTCGAACTGGGCTTTCTGCCGGATACGCATGTCCGGATTGCTCAACAGGCCGTAAAGCATGTCGACGGTCTGGGTCGGGTACGAAAGCTGCATCAGCCGTTTGGTCTCGGCACGCAGGTCTTTCAGATCGTTTTTGTCGGCGGTTACGTCCAGTTTCCAGACCCGACCGTAGTTTTTGGCATCCCAGCCGTTGATCCAGTCGGCCACGTACAGGGCCCCATCCGGGCCGAAACGGATACCCGTTGGCAGCAGGCCCGATAGGATATTCTTCTCGCCATCGAGCACAAACGAAGCACCTTTGGGCTTCAGGCCGAACGACCAGATGGGTGAACGGGCGGGGTTACCCACAAACTCAACCAGGAAAAACTTATTCTTCCAGGCCGAGCCTAGGGCTGTGCCGGGGTTGTAGACCATGCCGGTAGGGCCGTTGTGGTAGTTCATGATCGGCGGAATGATGTACGCCGCCTGCCCATCCCAGCGGGGTTGGTACAGCTTCTCGTCCATCCAGACCTTATACAGGTTGTTTTTCGGATCGGTGTATTTGCCATACTGCCAGTTCGAGCGCCAGCCCGCGTCGGAGCCTTCCACCACGTGAACCAGCCGCTCGCTCTCGCCGGGGTGGTCGCCGTCGTTGTCTGAGCTGATGAGGTTGCCGTATTCGTCGAACACGAACTCGTGGGTATTCCGCAGGCCACCCGCATAGATCTCAAAGTTGGTTCCGTCGGGGTTCGACCGGGCAATGATCCCCTCGTTGGAGCGCTTGTGGTTGACCCCCTCGGCGGTAGTGATGTTGGCCCCAATGTCGCCGATGTTCCAGTAGATTTTGCCGTCTGGCCCTTCGATCGGGTTCGACATGCCGTGCCCGCCAAAACCGATATGCACGCCATAGCCGTGGCTGATGGAGGTTTTCTGATCGTAAACCCCGTCACCGTTGGTGTCTTTCAACCGCCACATGTCGGGGGCAATGGCTACGAAGGCATCCTGCGCCCGGACCAGAATACCCCCGGCTACGTCAGACACTTCCTCGAAGAAATCACTCAGAACGCGCATCGACACGTCAGCAATTCCGTCGTTGTTGGTGTCTTCCAGCCGCCACACCTCGTCTTTTTCAACCGTCAGGTCGCGCCAGTCGTGGCTGCCATCTTCGTTCAGGTCTTTCAGGAATTCGTTCTGCTTGCTTTTCGACGGATCGAAGGTGGAGCGCAAAAACGAACGGCGGTCTTCTACCGACTGAAAGCTGATCGATTCAGTCATCCAGTTGCGGTAGCCCCGAATATCGAATTCAGAATTTTTCTGTCGGTTCGTCCGGGTCAGATACACCCGCCCCTTGTCGTCGATCGACATAGAAACGGGGTCGGGGGCCAGCGAATCGGAGGCCCATAGCGATACCTGCAGGCCGTCGGCTACTTTAAGGGCGGCTTTCTCGCGGATAGCCTTCGCATTGGCAAGGCCTTTAGCGGGATCTTCCCGTATGGTAATGGCCGTGGATTTGGCGGTTTTAGACGAAGCAGAGCTTCCACCAGGGGCCATTTTTATGCACGATACAACAGCAACGGCCAGTAAAGCCAGCCAGAGCAGGGGTGTTTTAAGTGATTTCATGCGGGGCATTGAGCGGTGATAAATACAGGGTAACCAGTACTAACTGGTAACGTACCTGGTAAAGCAAAAAAAGGCCAACCCTTACCGTTCAAGCAGTTGCTTTACCGATAAAGGTTAACCCTCTTTATTCAATCGGCGGAGTTTAGACCCGCTCTACTTTTACTTTCAAGACAAACTCGTCCATCTCGATTTCAACCGACGAGCCATTGAGGCCCGTCACGAGGTCGAGCGATACGGCCTGTACTTCCTGCTGAATGTAGGCTTTGTTGGCCTCCACCGCAGCAATCAACAGGTCATTGTTGCGCTCCAGTTCGATCCGAATCTTGTCCGTGACATCGAACTGCTGGTCTTTCCGCAGGTTCTGAATCCGGTTCACCACGTCGCGGGCAATGCCTTCGCGGCGCAGTTCGTCGGTAACGTTCACATCCAGCGCTACCGTCAGCGGGCCATCGGTAGCCACTACCCATCCGGGAATGTCTTCCGTCAGGATCTCCACGTCGGTCAGCGCAATGGCGAATCCCGATAGCTCAATCTGCCGGGTCCGTTCCAGTTCGGCAAGCTGCTCGCTGCTCATGCCGGTAATGGCCGCCGCAACGTCTTTCATTTGCTTACCGAATTTGGGGCCCAGCGCCTTGAAGTTAGGCTTTACCTTCCTGGTCAGAATCCCGCTGGCATCATCGACAAAATCTACCGCTTTCACGTTTACCTCCGACTGAATGATGGGGGCCACATGCTCGATCTGCCGCCGCGTATCGGGGGTCAGCACCGGAATCAGCAGGCGCGACAGGGGCTGGCGTACCTTTAGTTTATGGCCTTTCCGCAAGCCATGCACCATCGAACTAATCTGCTGGGCCAGGGCCATCGAGGTTTCCAGATCGGCATCAATCCATTGGTCGTCGGCGCTGGCCCAATCGGTGAAGTGGACCGATTCGTCACGAGCGTTCTTTTCGCCCTGCTGCCCCGTCAGGTTCTGATACAGCCAGTCGGCGTAGAACGGCGCGATGGGCGACATCAACTGCGCCACAGTGATGAGGCAGTGGTGCAGCGTCTGGTATGCCGCCCGCTTGTCGACACTCATCTCACCGTTGGCCGCAACCCCGGTCCAGAAGCGCCGACGACATAGCCGAACGTACCAGTTCGAGAGTTGGTCGTTCACGAAATCCTGCACCAGACGGCCCGCTTTGGTGGGGTTGTAGCCGTCGAACTGCTCGGTTACGTCTTTAATCAGCGTATTCAGTTTCGACAGAATCCAGCGGTCGAGTTCGGGCAGTTGCTCGCGGGGTACCCGATCCGTTTGGTGATGGTGTACCCGTCGAGATTGGCGTAGAGGGCAAAGAAGTTGTAGGTATTCGTCAGCGTGCCGAAGAAGCGGCGCTGCACTTCAGCAATGCCATCGAGGTTGAATTTCAGGTTGTCCCAGGGCTCGGCGTTGGTGACCATGTACCAGCGCGTCGCGTCGGCTCCGTAGGTATTCAGCGTCTCGAACGGATCGACACCATTGCCTTTACTCTTCGACATTTTGTTGCCGTTCTTATCGAGCACCAGGCCCGTCGACAACACGTTTTTGAACGCGACCGAATCGAACAGCATACCCGCAATGGCGTGCAGCGTAAAGAACCAGCCGCGCGTCTGATCGACCCCTTCCGAGATGAAATCAGCCGGGAACGACCGCTCAAACACGTCGTTGTTCTCGAACGGATAGTGCCACTGCGCATACGGCATGGCCCCCGAATCGAACCATACGTCGATCAGGTCGGGCTCGCGCTGCATCAGCTGACCATCTTCCGACACAAAGTAAATCTCGTCGGAGTAGGGGCGGTGCAAATCAAACGTACCGGCGGCATGAGCGGCCAGAAAGGCCTCATTTTTGGCCCGTTGCTCGTCGGTCAACACGTCGGTAGCCAGGGCCTCCCAAACGTACCCACGCAGTTCTTCGACCGATCCGATGCACACTTCGGCTTGATTTACGCCGGGCGTTGGCTCGCTGCGCCAGATGGGCAGGGGCGTACCCCAGAACCGGCTGCGGCTCAGGTTCCAGTCAACGAGGTTTTCGAGCCAGTTGCCAAAGCGGCCGGTTCCCGTGCTTTCGGGTTGCCAGTTGATGGTCTTGTTCAGCTCCACCAGCCGGTCTTTCACGGCCGTGGTTCTGATGAACCAGCTATCGAGCGGGTAGTACAGAATGGGCTTGTCGGTCCGCCAGCAGTGCGGGTAGGGGTGTTCGTACTTCTCGACCCGGAACGCCTTGTTCGCTTCCTTCAGCTGAATGGCAATCAGCACATCCGTCGGCCGGAATTCGGGGTCGGCGCGTTCTTCATCGCTATAGTATTCTTCCTTCACGTACCGACCGGCGTAGTCGGTGATTTCGGCCACAAACCGGCCCTGACGATCCACAATGGGTACGTCTTTGCCGGTTTCGTCTTTCACCATAATCGCCGGAATACCGTTCTGCTGCGCTACCCGGAAGTCATCGGCCCCGAAAGTCGGCGACGTATGCACCACGCCCGTACCGTCTTCGGTCGTGACGAAGTCGCCCAGAATAACCCGGAAGGGTTTGCCCTCACCCCGGCTTTCTCCCACATTGAGAGAGGGAGTAACGTACGGCATCAGCTGCTCATACTCGATGCCTTCGAGGTGCTGCCCTTTAAACTCCGACACAAGCGACCACGGAATGATCTTATCGGTGGGCAGGTAGGCCTCGAACGCCGCCAGACTTTTGTCTGACTCAATCTTTGCCTTCTCACTAAACCAGCGACCTACCAGGTTCTTCGCCAACACCACATGCACCAGTCGATGCGTGTAGGGGTTGATCGTTTTCACCAGCACATAGTCGATGTTGGCACCAACGGTCAGCGCCGAGTTGGCGGGCAGGGTCCAGGGGGTAGTGGTCCAGGCCAGGATATACACATCGGCATCGTCGGAATCAAAGAAGAGGAAGCCCGACTTGCCGTTGGGTTTCACTTTAAACTGCGCCACAATAGTCGTGTCGCGCACATCCCGGTACGTACCCGGCATGTTCAGTTCATGCGAGCTCAGGCCCGTTCCGGCTTTGGGCGAGAAGGGCTGAATGGTGTAGCCTTTATAGAGTAAGCCTTTGTCGTACAACCGCTTGAGCAGCGACCAGACCGACTCGATGTAGTTGTTTTCGTAGGTGACGTAGGGGTTGTCGAGGTCGACCCAGTAGCCCATTTTCTCGGTCAGGTCATTCCAGCGGTCGGTGAACCGCATAACTGTTTCCCGGCACTTCTGGTTGTATTCCTCCACGCTGATCGACTTGCCGATGTCGTCTTTGGTGATGCCCAGTTCTTTCTCGACCTGTAGTTCAATGGGCAGGCCGTGGGTATCCCAGCCGCCTTTGCGGTCTACCTGGAAGCCCTGCAGGGTTTTGTAGCGGCAAAAAATATCTTTAATCGTCCGGGCCATCACGTGGTGAATACCGGGCATTCCGTTGGCCGAGGGCGGCCCTTCGTAAAAGGTGAACCGGTTCGCCGGAGCGAGTGGGCCACCTGCACGCAGATTTATCGACTGTTCAAACGCATGGGTACGTTTCCAGTGGGCCAGCATGTCGGTGGCCAACTGGGCGTAGTCAAGATTTTTATATTCTTTATAGATCACGGCGTAACGCAGGTCGTTTCAGGGAACAAAGATACGGCTTCTTCTAAACCTATAAGGTCTGAGAAACAGGATAGGTTTCCTAATGCCACAGCAGCACGCGCAGGCCTATTGCGTATGCTATCCAGCTTTATCTACTTTTCGTTGGATTGAGATACTTCAGTTTTGGCACGCGCAGAAAGTCGACATCATTATCGGAGACCAAGGTTAATTTATGAACAATGGCAGTAGCGGCGATGATTGTATCGGGAAGCTTAATTTTGATGCTTCGCCGCAAAGGATAGATCATCTGGTTTCCACCCTAACAGTTCTATTCGGGTGATCACGGAGATGTTTACCCGGATAGCCAACTGCTTTTCCACAAATGAGAGTCCATCGGCAGGAAGAAGACCACGCAATGCTTTACTAAGCACGTTCGTGTCAATCAGATACTTCTTTCCCATTCGTCGCACATGGCTGTTAAGTCGCGGTCAATTTTTTCGTTTTGCATTGGCGTGAAGTGCTTGTATTTACCCACTAGTTTCTCGAGGCCTGTAGTTGCTTTGGGGCGCTTTGGCTTTTTATATAATGAGGCAATAGCTACTTCATCAGCCAGAATAAGTTGTACCTCTATCTGCTGGCCACCGAATGCCTAGGGCACTTCAATCGTCAAAACCCCATTTTTGGCCACCACATATTGTCGTATTACCTGCATCTGGTTGTGGGTCGTTTCATGGTATAAAGATACGGCTTCTTCCAGTCCTATAAGGTCTTGAGACGGTATACGGTTCCTGACGCAATGGCTTTGTAAGAGAGCGGAATGCAGGGTACACAGGCATCAACAAAAAACCCGCTCTGAGGCAGAGCGGGTTTCTGTTGATGAAAAGAGGGGTTGCCCCGCTTCTTTACATTCTCTGAACGTTCTCGGCGTTGAGGCCTTTCTTGCCATCAACGATCTCGTAAGACACCTGATCATTCTCACGAATGGTCTGGCCGTTCAGGCCGGTGATGTGTACGAAAATGTCTTTTTTTGTCTCGTCGTCGACGATAAAGCCAAAACCCTTGCTCTCATTGAAGAACTTCACTACTCCTGTATTCATAATTGTAAACGATAAAAATGGGAACTTTAGAAAAGACACTTTTCTACAAAATATGCTAAACAGGGAACCAAAGACGCAACGAGTACCTGGGAATCAACTGAACGCAACTTGTCAGACAGTGTTGTCGCTTCTGTAAATGAAAAAAGAAGCATCATACAAAAAACGACAATTTTCAGATAAGGTTCACTAAAATGGGGACACCTTTTAAAATTATTCTCGCCGACCCCCGCATCACTACCTTATACCTTAGGCTCCCAGCCTTTTTCGTAGTCACGACCCCATAACTTTTGGGCTTCCTTATCGCCCAGAATATGGCCGTTCTGCGGGTCGATCTTCAGGTCGCGTCCTACGCGCCAGGCAATATTGCCCAGTTGCATAGCAACCACACTCTTGTACCCCAGTTCGACATCGCAGTTTGGGCGGCGGCTCGTCCTAACGGCGTCGAGGAAGTCCATCACGTGCAAACTGTCCATGCCCAGGCTGGGGCTGGCCGTGTTGCGTCCCTGAACGTCGCTTTCCGATACCGATGGCTTTACATCCTTAACCAGTTTGCCGTCAAGATCATACACCTTATAACTGTCGCCGCCGGTATCCAGACTTCCGTTCTCCCCGTAGAAAATGATGCCCCGGTCTAATCCTTCAATCTTTCGGCCGTTCGAGCTTCGCGACTCCCACATGAGCGACACCCGGCCCGGATAGTCCATCGTGATTATCTGCGTATCGGGGGTTTCCCAATCGTCTTTGAATTCGTACCGGCCCCCAACTGAGCTAACCCGCGTCGGAAAATCGACCCCAAGGCCCCAACGGGCTACATCCACCTCATGGGTGCCGTTATTGAGGGCTTCGCCCGTGCCCCAGTGCCAGAACCAGTGCCAGTCGTAGTGAATGAGGCCTTCTTTGTAGGGCATCCTCGGCGCGGGCCCCTGCCATAGCTCATAATCCAGCCAGGAGGGAACGGTGCCCGGTTTGAGCACCGTTGCTTTCCGGTTGTTGGTGTACCATGTTTTGGCCAGATACACGCGGCCAATGATGCCGTTATGCAACTCGTTGATGCCCTGCGTCAGGGTAGGGGCCGACCGGCGCTGCGCCCCCATCTGCACCACGCGGTTGTACTTGCGGGCGGCGGCAATGGCCATCTCGCCCTCGTGGGGGTTATGACTCAACGGTTTTTCAACGTACACGTGCTTGCCGGCCTGACAGCCCATAATGGTCAGCGGGGCGTGCCAGTGGTCGGGGGTAGCGATGTAGATGGCGTCGATCGATTTGTCTTCCAATACCCGGCGGCAATCTTTTTCAGACTTGGGTTTTAACGTCTGCTTGGTTTTCAGAATGGTTTCGATCGCCTTGGGAATGGTTCGTTCATCTACATCGCAGACCGTACCGACCTCGCCGTATTTCTGACCGGCAATGGTGCCGCCCATGCTTCTGCCCCGGCTGTTGACGCCGATGGTAGCTACCCGAACCAGTTCATTGGCTCCGATGATGCGGTTATAACTTTTGGCGCTGAATCCGAAAGCGGACCCGCCTATCGCCATGCCAACCGAACTGGCGGCTGCTTTCTTAATAAAATCACGTCTGTTTTGCATGAGCCTCGATTACAATACTTTGATTTTAATGTTTCTGAATGAAACGGCACTGCCATGCTCCTGCAGCAGGATACGGCCTTTTTCAACCGTCCCGAAGGCGGGTACAGCCTTATTGAATTTACTCCCGGCCACCGCTTCCGTGAAGGCGGGGCTTCCTCTGGTAAATTCCAGGATTTTAACCCCGTTCAGCCAGTGTTCAACCCGTTTGCCGTTGGCCATGATGCGTACTGAATTCCACTGCCCCGGCTCGTTTACTTTTTTCAGCGACGCAGTAGGGGGTATTACATCGTAAAAGGAGCCGGTCAGGTGATTCTCCTTCTTGTTGTCCTCGGCCAGTTTGTCGTCCAGCAACTGATACTCCATACCCAGATTGCCACCAGTGGCGTAGTTGGTATAAAAATACTTGACGCCACTGTTACCGCCCGGCTCAATGTTGTAGTCGAACTTTAGATCGAAATCAGCATATTCATTCACGCTGATGATGTCTCCGCCTTTAGCTCCCTTTTTCGCCGATAGCGTGCCATTTTCTATCACCCAGCCATCGGGAACGGGCTTGCCACTCGTAGTGGTCCAGCCGGTGGTGCTCAGGCCGTCGAACAGGAGCGCCCAACCTTCTTTTTTCTCAGCAGGGCTTAGGCTGGTAACCTGCTGCGCCGCAACGGGGACAGGTAGCATCAGCGAAGTCGCCAGCCAGCCGAAAAGCAATTGCTTGGTCAGTAGTCTCATGGGTGCTTAATAGCCGGGATTCTGCTTTATTTTTTCGGGATTGGATTGAATAACCTGGAGCGGAATAGGGAACAGCAACATGTTGTCGGACCAGGCCGAGGGGGCGAATCCGGTCTGCTCTTTCTGCTCCTGCGTCATCACGGTTTTGGCCCGTTCGGTTCGTACCAGGTCGAACCACCGGTGATTTTCAAAGGCCAGTTCAACGCGACGTTCTTTCTCGATGGCCAGCAAAAAGTCGCTGTCTGAGCTAAACGGTTTGTAATCGGGCAAGACACTGGGCGAACCCCCGGTACTGTTTCTGGCCCGCTGACGGATTTTGTTCAGGTACGTTAAGGCAACATCCGGCTGCTTACCCTGCCGCACCAACGCTTCGGCATACAGGAGATAGATGTCGGCCAGCCGCAACTCAATCCAGTTGTTATCATTATCGGATCCGGCGAACGAGACATCGTAGTACTTCTTTACGTATTTCTCATTGATCGCTTTACCACCGGGGGCCGACACATACCCATCGCTCATGGAAATGGCCTTTCTCGGGTCGCCAGGTTCGTAGGCGGTAGAGATGCTCGGCGTTGGCGCGTTAAAGCCGCCCTTGTCGCCCACCAGCACCACTTCTTTGTTGGAGAAACGGGGCGCAAAGTCATTGTTCCATGGACTGCCCGTGCTGGTGCCTCCTTTCTTATACTGCACTTCAAACAACGACTCGGTGCTGTTCTTCTTCGTAACGTCGAACAGGGATTTGTAATCAGCAACGAGCGAATACTGCGGCATGTTGATGACCTCCAGGGCTTTGGCTTCGGCCAGGGCGTAGTACGGAGCGCCCTTCTTTAACGGGTAGCCGGCCATTGTCATATACACTTTAGCGAGCAGGCCTTTTGCGCCGCCCACCGTTACCCGCCCTTTGTCGGCCGCCGCGTAGGTGGCGGGTAAGTTTGCTTCGGCAAATTTCAGGTCATCTACAATGAAGTCGTAGATCTCCTGGGTGGGTGCCCGGCCCAGGGTGTAGGCTTCACTGACGGATAGCTGCTTGTCTACCTTCGGCACATCGCCGTACACGCGAACCAGCCAGAAGTAGGTCAGGGCCCGAAGGAATTTCGCCTCCGCTTTGTACTGCTCTTTCAGCTTGGGATCTGTAAAAGGAACGGCATCAATCTTGTCGAGCACGATGTTCGAGCGCAGAATGGTGTTGTAGGCGTTGTTCCAAATGGTCAGCACAAAGCTGTTATCGGATAGCAGCACATCCCCAAAATTGTCGATCGACGTCATGTCTTTGGAGTTGCCGGGTACCCAGGAGAAGGTGGTGTTATCGGAGCGGACTTCGCCCGCATAAATATAGACCTGGTTGTAGAGCGCCCGCAGGGATGAATAGGGAGACATAACCGCCTGATTCATGTCCTGCTCGGTCTTGTAAAAAATGCCGGCGTTCATGTTCGAGATGGGCTGGAGGTCAATGAATTCCTTTCCGCAGGAGAAAGAGGCCGTAGCCAGTACGGCCAGTAGGATGAATCGTTTCATTTTTCCGGAATAGTTAGCTGGAAGGTGATTAAAACGTTACGTTGAGGCCGGCAATGAGGGTACGGGCCGAGGGGTAGCCCAGGTAATCTCCGCCCCGCGATAAGCCGGAGCCCTCGCTGCTCGTTTCGGGGTCGTAGCCTGGGTATTTCGTGAAGGTGTACAGGTTCTGGCCCGTCATGTACACCCTTAACCCCTTCACATGCAGTTGTTTGGCCAGTACATTGCTGAAGGTGTAGCCCAGGGATATGTTTCGGATACGAACAAACGAACCGTCTTCTATCCAATAGCTGGAGGGCTCTTTCTGCAACCCTTTAGGGTCGCGGTTAGCCCGGAGAATGTTGCCGGCACCCACCTCGGTTTCCGACCGCCACCGGTCGTTGAGTTTAAGCAGTCCGTTCCGGTCACCGTGGTAAATACCCACCATTCGGTTAAAGAAACTAAACAGCTTAGCGCCCTGTGAGCCGGTTAACTGGATGTTCAGGTCGAAGCCTTTGTAGGCAAAATCGTTGCTGAATCCGAAGATGTACCTGGGCTGATTGTTACCGATATACGTTTTATCGTCGGCGTTGATCTGCCCGTCTTTGTTCATATCCACGTACCGGGGATCGCCGGGGTGGTCGTTCGCCAGGTGAGGAGCGGCATCCAACTCGGCCTGATTCTTAAAGATACCGTCGTACTGGTAGCCATAAAACGTAGCAATGGGCAGCCCGATGGTGGTAATGAAGGTATTCCCCGCGCTGGGTGCGCCCGCATAAATAGGCCGCCGGTCGGGGCCAAGGGCCAGTACGGTGTTTTTATTGAAGGAAATGTTGACGTCGGTCGACCATTTGAAAGCACCCACCATGTTGCGTGTCCTGAGCAAAAACTCCATCCCTTTATTCTCGACCTGACCGATGTTCTGCAACTGGGAGGCGTAGCCCGTTAGGGTCGGCACCGGTACGTTCAGCAGCAAATCGACCGACCGGCTGTTGTAAAAGTCGGCTTCCAGGCGAATCCGTTCGTTGAGCAGGCCGAGGTCGAAACCGATGTTCCACTGCCGGGTTTTTTCCCAGCCCAGATCAGGGTTCGGGTAATTGACCGGATTCATCGCGTTGACCAGTGCATTATTCAGCACGTTGTACCCGGTGCTGATGCGGGCAATGGCGTCATAATCACCAATGCGGTTGTTGCCAACCAGGCCCCAGCTGGCCCGCAGTTTCAGGTCGCTGACGGGCCGAACATTCCGCATGAACGATTCGCCGCTGACCCGCCAGCCTGCCGACACAGAGGGGAACGTACCCCACTTGTTGTTGGCTCCAAACCGCGATGACCCATCGGTACGGATGCTGGCCGAAAACAAATACTTATCGTCGTAGGCGTAATTAAAACGGCCCAGGTACGAGATCAGTGAATACTCGGTCTCGGTATTGGTGCCGCCCACAATCTGCCCGGCGCTGAGCGTGCGAACCACATCGTTGGGGAAGTTCTGCGCGTTGACCCTGGCAAATTCGCCGTATGATTTCTGGGTAGTGTACCCTGCCAACAGGTTGATAACGTGTTTGGTAAACAGCGTTTTGTTGTAATTCAGGGTTTGCTCAACGAGCCAGTCCCGATTCAACGACGTTTCATTCCGGGCGTCGGCCGTTTTCGGCGCGCGTGACCCATCGGTATCTACAAACGAAGGGCGGTAGTATTTAAGCCGCTGGTTCTCCAGTGATCCGTTCAGGCTCAGTTTATAGGCCAGCCCGTCAATGAGTTGAAGCTGCGCATACCCCGACGCAATCAGTCCGTTGCGGCTTGTGAAGTTGGTAATGTTTTCGGCAATACCCACCGGGTTGGCCACGTCGCCCGCCCAGATTTCCGGATTGCGGACCTGCGAGCCGTAGGTGCCATCGGCGTTGCGGAGTGGGTAGATAGGGGGCAGGTAGACGGCATAGGAGAGGGGACTGTCCTTGCCGTTATCGACGTTGTTGTTTTCAGAATAATAGGCACTAACCGACACGCCGACTTCCAGTTTCTTACTCAGATTCGACGTGATATTTGTCCGCATGTTATAGCGTTTATAGTCACTATTGATCTGAATACCCTGCTGATTGGTATAGCTTCCTGAGATGGCATACCGGGTTTTGTCGGCACCCCCCGACACGGAGAGTTCATGCCGTTGGGTGGGTGCCGTTCTGAAAATCTGATCCTGCCAGTTGATGTCCGGGAAGTTGTCCGGATTGTTAAAGCTTTCGGGAATCGTATAGAAGCTCGCGTTCGTGTACTTCTCTCGCATGGAATTAGGGTCATTGATTGTATGCGGGGGATCGCCGGGCAACGGAGCCCGGTCTAACCAGGCCTGGTTATGACCATCTTTGAAAAACTGGAGGTACTCGCGGGTGCTCATCACGCCTATCTTTTTAGACACCTGCTGCAGGCCATAAAAAGAGCTGAACGTAATGGCCGGAGCCCCGATCTTCCCTTTTTTAGTCGTCACCAGGATAACTCCATTGGCCCCGCGTGAACCATAGATGGCGGTAGACGACGCATCTTTCAACACCTGAATGCTTTCGATATCGGAGGGGTTCACCAGCGAAAAACCACTGCCATCAATGGGGTAGCCGTCGATAACATAGAGCGGTGAGCTGCCCGCCGAAATAGACCCCGTGCCCCGCACCCGAATGGTCAGGCCTTCGCCACCAGGAGCGCCGTTGGTTTGCTGTACCTGCACGCCGGCCATCTGTCCGGCTAAGGCTTCGCCGTAGGACACGGCCGCCCGGCTCTTTAATTTATCGGCCGATACGGTAGCAATAGCACCGGTCAGGTCCGCTTTCTTTTGGGTACCATACCCCACTACCACGACTTCATTCAGGGATTTGTTGTCCGTCTTCAGGGAGATCGTGAAGGCTGTCTGACTAGTAACGGCTATTTCCTGCAGCTCATAGCCCACATAAGAGAACACCAGCACCGACTGCTGATCGGGCACCGAAAGCTTGAACGTACCGGCGGCGTCGGTCGTTGTTCCGCGGCTGGTACCTTTCACCACGACGCTCACGCCCGGCAGCGCCTGCCCGGTTTCGTCGGATACCGTACCGGTAACAGGAATCTCGGCAAACCGATCGGCCGCAGAAGGGCCCGTGGGCAGCTTGCCTGTTGCCGCTACCGTAAGTGAAGTGCTTACAAGAAGTACCGTCATAAGCGCCTGTAAACTAGGTGATTTCAGGCGGCAGAGGGATTGGATCCGTAGCTGTATTCTCATTAGCTTAACTGAGTTTGGTAGATTTTAGCTAAAAAAGTCCCTCCGTAGCCGGAACGGGTACTTACAGATCTAAAGCATGGTTGCTTTTAGGGTCAGTGACCTAGTAAGGATAAACTTATCTCGTTATAATCCTTTTTTTTGCGGAAATAAGTTAATGATGATTCTGTGACCCCAATGGAGTTGTTCTACCGGCTATAATTGACTCCACACCGCTGAAATATCCCGGTAATGTCCAAAAGCAACATGCCGTTGCCGGGCTACAAGTACCCGGCAACGGCATGTTGCTTTCAGTAAGGTGACCTGCTTAATACTTCATGTCGCCCCGGTCTTTTTCAACGGCGGTGCGGCCGTCTTTCATCCAGACGGGCATGGGGGCATCTTTTAAATAATGGTCGAAAAACTGATACATGCGGATGCTGAGGTCTTTGGCATTGTGCCGGGCCGTCAGGTTGTGGCCCTCGCCGTTGTAGACCACCATCCAGACGGGTTTGCCCAACCGGCGCAGGGCGGTGAAGAGTTCAATGCCCTGCTGCCAGGGCACCGCCCCATCGGCATCGTTATGCATCAGCATCAGGGGTGTTTGCACGCGGTTAGCCGCGAATAAGGGTGAGTTTTCAATGTAATTCATGGGTTTATCCCACAATGTACCCCCAATTCGGCTCTGCGTTTTTTCGTACTGAAACTGGCGAACAACACCCGTTTCCCACCGAATGCCGCCATAGGCCGAGGTCATGTTCGCCACGGCTGCGCCTGCTTCAGCAGCTCTGAAGAGGTTGGTCCGGGTAATGATGTAGGCCGCCTGGTAGCCTCCCCAGCTTTGCCCCTGAATACCCAGCCGGGTACGGTCTATATTGCCGCGCTCGAGGAGTTTCAGCACCCCCGGCACAATGCAATCATACGCGTTGGGGCCCGGTTGGCCGGTGGTGTACACAATGTCGGGCACAAAGACCGCGTACCCATTCGACACGCAGTAGGGGATATTGATCGTTGACCGGCTGGGCGACGGGGCGCGGTAATCGTTCAGTGTTTCGGCGTTGCGCTCGTAGAAGTACGTCAGCATCGGGAATTTCTTCTGAGTGGAGCCTGCTGCCTGATCGAACCCGTCGGGCTTGAACAGGAGCCCTTCAAGCGGCGTGCCGTTGGTGCCCACCCACTTCACCAGTTCAACGCTACCCCAGCGAATACTGTCTTGTTGCGGGTTGGTCCTGGTCAGTTGTTTGGGCGTGGCAAACGTTGTGTCGGTCAGGAACAGGTTGGTTGACTCCTGGAAATTGCCCCGGTAGAAGGTCATAGTCGGCGCGTTCTTCGCTTTGGCAACCCCAAAATAGCGGTGAGCGCCGCTGGCCAGCGGGCTGATCGTGACGGCTCCCTTGGCGGGGGAGGTGGCTTTCAACACGCCGGTGCGCTTATCGCTCTCCCAGATGCCCGTCAGCCACAGCTCTGTTTTAGGGTCAATGGCTTTTTCGTCGGGGTCAAGGTCTACCCGACGGAGCCGGACTTTGTTGCTGCGGCCCCAGCCGTTGGTCATGTTCAGGGGCTTTTCGCGCCCGGTGGGGTCTATCTGCCAGATGTCGTAACGGTCGTAGAGCCACACGTAGCGGTCGCCGGTGGTCCAGCCAGCCGACCCATACGAGCCGGGCAAGTCGGGGGTGTCGTGCTCTTCATCGAAGAACTTGGCGGGTAAACCACGCGTCAGATCGAGGCGTCGGCCATCGGCCACCGACCAGGCACGCCAGAGCGAATCCCGTTCGTCGAACCAGTAGGCGTATTGGCCCCCCGGTGAGAGCCGGGGCTGCGACGCCATGATGTCATTGGCAATCCGTTTTTTCTCGCCGGTCTGCGTATCGATCAGGTACAGGTCGGTGTGGCCGGGGTCCCAGGATGACTGCACCTGATACGGCAGGTCGCTCAAGCCCAGTACATAGCGGGTGTTTACCTTGGGGTCGAAAGCTACCGTTGGTAGTTCGCGGTTCGCCAGCAGGGTTACGCGGCCGAAGTTACTTGGAGAAAGATCGGCAACGGTCAGAAAGCCCCGCTCTTTTTCTTCCTTCAGCCGCTTCTGCTGCATGGGTTGCAGGCGGTTGTCCGTCCAGCTCCAGACGTCCATCTTCACCTTTTCGTCGTCGGGGGTGAGCGTATCTTTCAGCGGTTTTATGGCCACGGGCGAAGTGGAGAAATAGAGCCGTGTGCCATCGTCCGAGAATTTCGGTTCGCGGTACTCATTAACCGTCCAGCGGCTGGGTACTGACTTGGTAAGGGTATCGACCAGCGTCTGATAGGGTAGTTCGATGGAGACCGGTTTGGTTTTGCCCGGCTTTCCTTTCGCCTTGACTGACGCGGTAGGGGCAAGGTTTTTATAACGAAGCGAAAAGAGGCGGACATCGGCACCGGCACTATCGGGCGAGGTCATCCAGGCGAGTTGCCGACCGGCTTTGTCGACCGCCAGTCCTTTATACAGTTTGTGCTTCGCGTTGCTGTCGACGAGCATAGTCTGGCCGCTGATCGTGCTGAACACGAATACGCCGGGGATGAGCATCTCGCCGGGTTTCAGCGAATCGGCCCGCGACTCGCGGCTGTAGAATACCGTTTGCCCGTTGTCTGACACCACCACGCTGGAAACGTAGGACACGGTTCGGCGCGTACGGTCGGCCAGGTTCAGCAGTACCAGGTCATCGCCCTTCGGCTTTTTGGTCACGCCTCCTTTCCGGCTGGCAACGGTGGTGGTCGAGGTGGGTTGGGTGGGCAGCAGCGTATCTTTTTTCGAGGTCGTTTTTGTTTCGGCCAGCATCTTTGGTGCGTTGCTGTCCTGCAAAACGGCCAGCCACGACCCGGCGTCTTTTCCCAGCATAAACGATTTTACGTTGGGGAGTCTGGTGGTTTCGCCGGTGGCCAGATTAAGGGCCAGTAGGCTGTCTCTGGGCATTTCGTCGGGTTTTTTCTTTTTCAGCTTCGCCTTGCGGGTATCGGCAACCGGTACTTTCAGGCGCATCACCAGAAACCGGCTGTCGGGGGTGAACTGGGCCATGTACCCCCGTGGGAAAACCCGGACAGCGGTCTTACCCGTTGCATCGGCTACCTCCAGTCGGCCGTTGCCGTCCTGCGGGTCAACCTGGTAGGCGATCCAGCGCCCATCGCGACTAAGATTCTCGCTTCTGACGCTCTCCCAGCGGTCGTAGTCGGCGGCGGTCAGCGGGCGTTTTTGTACTTGAGCAAGGAGAAGAGTGGTACTGAAAAAGCAGATGAAGAACGTAGCGATCCTGATCATAGTTGGGTGTAAAGTGCTTAAGCAGCGAATATACATGATATTGCCTCTCCCGTTGGGCGTGTCAGCACGGCACGGGCCAGTAAATTGCGCTGATTTAACCGATCGAAGTAGTTTTTTGACGTCTGTTCAGGGCCTGAACCGGCATTATCAGGATAATCGACAACTTTGCGGCCGAACAAAAGTAAACGTAAGATGACCACCACTGATCTCACTCCTCTTTTTCCGGCTGAACTGGCCCAGATTCCGGCTCAATACCGCATTGACCCCATTCATCAGCGCGAATACCTGCTCAACGGCGAAATGAAACCCTGGACCGGCAAGGTAGCTGAGGTGTATTCGCCGGTTTGTGTGCCCGATGAAGCAGGTAAGCTGCAGCGGCAACTGGTTGGCTCGTTTCCGGTGGCTGGCCCCGAAGAAGCGATGGCCGCCCTCGATGCCGCCGTGGCTGCCTATGACAATGGCCGGGGCGAATGGCCGCAGATGGCCGTGGCCGACCGCATTGCCTGCATGGAAACGTTCGTGGGAAAAATGCTGGCCCAGCGCAGTCTGGTGATCAACCTCATTATGTGGGAGATTGGCAAGAACCTCGCCGATTCGACCAAGGAGTTCGACCGGACGGTGAAGTATATCTACGATACCATCGACGCGCTGAAAACGATGGATCGCAACTCGTCGCGGTTCCGTATCGAAGAAGGCATCATTGGGCAGATCCGCCGCTCACCGCTGGGCGTGGTGCTGTCGATGGGGCCGTTCAACTACCCGCTCAATGAAACCTACACGACGCTGATTCCGGCCATTCTGATGGGGAACACCATCCTGTTTAAAACACCGAAGCATGGTTCGCTGCTGCATTACCCCCTGTTGGAGGCCTTCCGCACGAGCTTTCCGAAAGGGGTGGTGAACTCGCTCTACGGGCGTGGGGCCAACGTGATTCCGCCCGTTATGCAGTCGGGCAAAGTAAACGTACTGACGCTGATCGGGTCGAGCCGGGTAGCTGATGAGCTACAGCGGCAGCATCCGAAACTCAACCGGCTGCGGTCGGTCATGAGCCTCGATGCCAAGAACGCCGCCATTATTCTGCCCGATGCCGACCTGGACGTGGCCGTGCAGGAGTGTTTGCTCGGCTCCCTGTCCTTCAACGGGCAGCGGTGTACGGCCATCAAAATTATCTGGGCGCACCGGAGCATTGTCGATCAGTTTTTGGAAAAATTCAGCCCGGCCGTCAGCAAGTTGAAGCTGGGTATGCCCTGGGCCGACGGGGTGCATATTACGCCCCTGCCCGAGGCTGGCAAAACGGATTACCTGGCCGACTGCATCCGCGATGCCGAAGTGCAGGGGGCGTCGGTGGTGAACGAAGGCGGTGGAGAAACCGAAGGGTCACTGTTCCGCCCGGCGGTGGTGTATCCGGTCAGCGAAGGCATGAAACTCTACCGCGACGAGCAGTTTGGTCCGGTGGTGCCAGTGGTGGTGTACGACGAGGTAGACGAGTTTATCGACTACCTCATTACCGATGACCATGGGATGCAGGCCAGTATTTTCGGCACCGACGCCACGGCGATTTCGGCCCTGATCGATCCGCTGGTTAACCTGGTGAGCCGGGTGAATATCAACGCGCAATGCCAGCGTGGGCCGGATACATTCCCGTTCACCGGTCGCAAAGATTCGGCCGAGGGCACCTTGTCCGTTGAAGATGCCATTCGTTCGTTCTCGATCCGGTCGGCGGTGGCTACGAAAGACACGGCGGCCAACAAAGAAATTCTGAACGAGATCGTGGGCGATCACAAATCGGTGTTCTTAAGCACCAGCTTTATTTTTTAACGTGAATTGATGGTGCTGTAGGCCTAGCTCGCGAAGCCTACAGCATCAGCCACAATTACCGACCACCGTTCCCTTACGTGAAGATTCTTCATTTATCCTGTAAGCGACCGCTTGCCAACTGTATTTCGCTATATTTGTTCTGGACTTTCTTCTAAAAGGTGGAAAGTGGCCCGGTTACGACCGCGAACGAAGTATGAAACGCCTGCTGAGTCTTAGCTTATTGGTCTTGCTGCTCTACCATACCCTGGCAACGGTATGGGTAGCGGTTGGTGTCTGGTGGCAGGATCAGCACGACCTGACCGAACGGCTGACGGTCTACTCCTCCGTCGACAGCATGGTCGAGTTTCAGGTAGTTTTAGGGGCAGGTCAGGCGCAGCA
This sequence comes from uncultured Cytophagales bacterium, assembly GCA_963750355.1. Classification (GTDB taxonomy): domain Bacteria; phylum Bacteroidota; class Bacteroidia; order Cytophagales; family Spirosomataceae; genus Fibrella. The sequence goes on from CAVVQL010000010.1 coordinate 70,781, forward strand.
ACTGGTTGAACAGACTTCCGAAGACGGATTTGCCTACCACGGCCGCTTTTACGACGTTATCAGCGTTGACCTTCAGGGCGACACGCTTCGGATCTCCGGGATGGAGGACAAGCATGCCGGGTTTTGGCAGCAGGATCTTCTGTCATTCGTCAAAAAAACGATCAGCGATACCTCTGGTGACGACTCTCAGCGCAAAGCCGGTCACTGGCTGAAGCTACTCCTGAAAGAATACCAGCTGGCCGACCGGTTGGTTATTTCCCCTTCCCTCTTATCCTGGTTGATCGACGTTCGCCCTGCCGACGCTTCGGTAACCATCTTAGCCCGCTGTCTGTCGGTGCTGTCTCCACCCCCGCGTGGCTAATTGAGTCATTCTGCTTTCCAGCGTAAACGGCGATTGGTCGGGTCTATGCCTGTCTGTCGGTCTGTGCCTGTTGGTTCTATAAACAAATCAGTCACTCAATTTATCGGTTCATTACCGCTTACCGGAACGTGTGCCTGCTATTTATTAGGCAGGGCATCGGCGTAGGGCTCAGTCACTGAGCCCTCTATGGTCGACTGCCAACGTACCCAGTGCGGAATGAACGACTTCCTTCCATGATTACATCGTTAAAATATACCGGGCTGGCCTTGCTGAGCCTGGTACTGAGTACCCAATTGGCAATGGCGCAGGGCTGCGTCGCCGTGCGTCACATGAGCTGTGCGGCCCCTTCGGGTTCGTCGGCTGCGTTTTTTAAACAGCGTTCGGGCCACTGGCAGGTATCGGCAGGCTACCGCTACTTCCAGTCCTACAAACACTTCGTGGGCGATGTCGAGCAAAAGCAGCGCGTTGAGCAGGGCACGCAGGTAATCAACAAATCACACGCCCTCGATTTAGGAATCACCTACATGCCTTCGTTGCGGTGGTCGGTATCGGTCAACTTGCCGGTGCAGCTGAACGACAGGTCGTCACTCTACGAACACTATGGCAATGCGGTGTCGGGAAACCCCGATCAATTCAGGTTCCATACCGGTTCACAGGGCATTGGCGACCTGCGCATCTCGACCAGCTACTGGCTGATCAATCCGGCTACCTTACCAAAGACCAATCTGGCGGTGGGGGTAGGCGTAAAGCTGCCAACGGGGAACTACAACGCCACCGATCAGTTTCACAAGCGCACCAAAGAGGGCGCAGACTACACCGTAACGCTGCCCGTCGATCAGTCGATCCAGCTGGGCGACGGGGGCGTGGGAGCCAGTGTGGAACTACAGGGCTATTCACAGCTAACCAGTGGCTTAACCGCCTATGTCAATGGCTTTTACCTCTTCAATCCCCGCGAAACGAACGGCGTCAAACGCAACCCAACGGCCACCACGATCGATCTGGTGACGGGTGAGTTTTCGGTGGCCGACCAGTTTGCGGCGCGTCTGGGGCTAAGTCAGTCGCTGGGTTTTGTGCCGGGCCTGGCGGTGATGCTGGGTGGTCGGGTAGAGGGCGTACCGGCTAAGGACGCGTTTGGGGGCAGTAGTGGTTTCCGGCGGCCGGGCTATATCGTATCCGTTGAACCGGGTTTCTCGTATATGACGCATGGGTATTCGGCCGCGCTGACCGCTCCGGTTGCCGTGTATCGCAACCGCACCAAGAGCTACGCCGATCAGCTCGATCCGCTGGGCCTTAAGCATGGCGACGCCGCTTTCGCCGACTACCTGATCTCGTTCAACGTAAGTCGTTCGTTTTAATCGAAAGCAATGCCCCATGATGCCATTACTGGCCCAAAAAACCATCTGTGCTGCGGCTATATACGGCCGCAGCACAGTGGAACTGGATAGGGGTTGAAAATGACCTATAGCACGAACGGCCGGTTGGGCTCATTCTCTTTCAGCTTTGGATCAATCAGGTAGGTCATTCCGCCGGTCAGCATACCGTCGATGTATGTTTCTACCACAAAGGCCAGGTTCTTCTCGTTGCGGAGATCGGTGGTCGTGAATTTTTCGCCGGGCTCCAGTTTCATCGTCGCCACCACCTTACCCTGCGCGTCGATCCGTTGCAGCTCCTGCTCATTGACGAAGTGCAGTTTCCAGCCTAATTTTTTCAGAATTGGGGGCATGGTCACCTTGATCTGAAGCTTACCCACCTCACGAGCCGGATTACGGATAATAAATTGCAAGCCGTCGAAGGCGCGGATGAGGCCTTTCAGGCTACCCGCTACAGGGTGTACGTTCCGCTGCCCGATGTTGTTGTCGTGGGGCACCAGCCGCCATTCGGGAATGGTATCACCCGCTGTGAAATTGTTTACATTGCTGGCATCACCAGTGGCCGACGCAATCATCAGCATGCATTCGTGACCAATCTGGGAAGGCGTCCAGGTAAAGGGTCCGACCACAATTTCAGCCGCGCTGTTGGGGGCAATGTTGGCACCGGCCAGTTGGGGCGTGGTCATGGGTGTCCAGTCTGTTGGCCAGGTCAGGCCCGTGCCCGGATTGCAGTGGAAGCCTTTGACAACCACGCCCATTGCCGTTTGGGTACCCCGGTTTTTTACCTTCACATACGCAAAGTTTGGCTGGCCCACAATTGGCTCCTGGTGGGTGGTGCCGCCATCGGCCACACGGCGGTTCCAGATGCTCTGGTTGCTCCAGTGATTGTGCAGGTACTGGTATTCGCCACCCCGCCCATCTTCAATATACACGTCGACCGGGGGCGGTGCACCCACAGTAGTGGTTGGCGCACCGGGCGTGCGGTACAGTCCCTGCTTTTCAAATGCCCAGCGAATCACTTTGCTGTAGGCCCCGCCGGCCTGTCCCGCCGATGTCCAGTCGCCCAGGTCGGCCGTCATCAGGGCCGATGCCAGGCCCGAGGCGTTGGTAGGGTTGGTGGCGGGCGTCAGCGTACCCACGGCCCGAAGGATGAGATAAGCGGCAAACCGGGCGGCAAACTGTCGCCGTCCTAAATTAGTCGAGTCGCCACCCATCGACCGGTAGAGCCGGAAGAGCGATGTCGAGATGATCTGTTCACTGCTGTAACCACCCACGTCACGGCTACCGCCCCAACCCCAGCCATCGGCAACAGCCCGGTCGTGCCGACGACGGGAACTGGCTGGAAATGACGAAAATGTCCAGGGGAACGTTTCAAACCGGTCAGGTGCCAGCGAATCGGGGTCGCTCAGGATGGCCGCAAAGGAGTCGCCGGCACTGTGGGCAAAGCCAAAATTGGGCGAACCAACGTTGTCCCACAGAATACCGTGCCCACCCAGTTCGTGCAACACCACCCGCCAGTCGGCCGCGATACTGATCGGATTGGCCGTATCGGCTATGTTTGCCAGGGCGTAGCCTAAACGGCCTATGCCGGTAGCCGTAGCATTACCCGCACAGTAGGCGTTGATCTCGTTGCCGTCTACCGACCCGATATGCCCCCGATGGTCGACGGGGATGGGGAACGCGGTATTGTTGAAATAGCTGCTCAGGTTGAACCCCAGACTCTGCACCAGTCGGAAAAACCGGTCATTATTATAGTACGCATTGACCGCCGCGAATCCGTTGGTGCGGGAGTTGAAGTTGAAATCGGCCGCGACGGGTGCCGTTGGTGGCGCAATCGTAGGCGTTTCAAAATCCTGTAGGCGCACAAATTGCCCAACCAGTGCCTGAACGCCACCCACTGGCGCATTCAGCGGCAGGGCAACCACCTGGCGTAAGGGATCGAGCGTGGCAGCGGTGGCTGTCGGACCGTTTGCGGTGTTGCCCGTCCGGGTAATGGGGTCGGTAAGAAAAACCAGCCCATTGGCATTGTCGATCAGGGCCCGCAGATACAGCACTGTTTCTGTTTCAACTTCGACAAACACCCGCCAGTTTACCGGGCCAAGTGTGGGCATGGCCAGGGTGAAAATGAATTCCTCAACCACATAAAACTGGCCGTCTACGATCGACTTTGGCACCTTAGCCAGCGGCAGCGTAAGGTCAGCGTGTTTGAACGCGGACTTATCTTTTGGATGATGGTCTTCGGTGCGTTTGGCGGCATCGTACCGATACACGTATAACTGGCGGGCGTTGATGGTCACATTAGAACCGGCTACGCCCAGCAACGCAGCCAACTGGGCTCCTTTCAGCCCCTTCATTTTTTTTATTGCTTCATCGCTGGGTTTGGCAGGTGCCAGATCGGTGGCCGCTGAATTCTGTGAACTAATGACCCGGTAGGGGCCGTGTTTCACCTGGACGGCAACGCCCGAATTCCAGACGGGTAAGCCAAAATAGGTTTGCTGATAGCCCACCGTAGTGATGTCGAACTGGCTTTTCTCAGTTGTAAACCGGAACCCTTCGGCCTCTTCTTCGGGGGCCGGGGCCACCGATTTTGAGAGGTTCGTCAGGGCGTCGGGTTGAAGCGTGAACTGGTCGGTCTGCTGTTGCAGGTAGGCATCGGCGACTTCACGGGCCGAATCGCCGGTAAGTTGCACGGGTTGCTCGCTGTGATTCATATCACGCACGACGCCCGCTGTGTCGAGGGTCAGCAAGGTTTGCTGACCGGCTTGAATAGCTTGGTGAACCATTGTCAATAGAGGGTTTTGTTAGGGGTAATCCTCTCTGCATCAGGTAACGTATCTGATCTGAAAGGCCCGACAAAATTGGGCAATGGCCAACCGTTGTTTTAGCGTAGTAGTCACCGATTTAAAAAATCGGGTAGTTGATGCAAAAACCGGGTAAATACCCCTGTCTTACCAAACGGGGCTTTTACGGGTACCAGCAAGCTACCCGCACCAGTTGAACCAGCAGGCAGGGTTTTTAGTCAATGGCTTTGCTCAGTCCGTCGCGGAGGAGCTGACGAATGGCCTGATGGGGGCGTAGAGGCTGAGATCGTATCGGCCCCTGGGCGCTGTATCGATCCTCATTGCCCTGGGTGTAGCCATCATTATACTGCGCAATCCGGCGGTCGGTGAGGGCAAGGCGATGTTCGTTGCCCAGCTCGGTCAGGGTGGTGAGTAGCTGGGTGCGCTGCTGGTTCAGCGATTCGGTGGTGGGCAGGCTGTCGAGCTGTTTGTCGAGGAGCTGCTGCAGCATCGCCTGTTCATTCAGGGTTTGCTCATCGGGTTCCAGATCACGCACCAGCCGCTTCTCGCGACGACGTAATACCCACAGTCGGCGGTCGACCTGGAGCCAGCGGAACCAGAAGGCCGACAGTACCGGCAGGCCAATGCCCAGACAAACCGCCCCCGCCAGCGCAAACAGCAAGCCACTCAGCACAAACGACAACATCGCCCACGGACTGCTGACCAACGCGACGTTCAACTCGCCCGATTGCTGCAATTGCTGCTCGATCTTCGTCAACACCGCCGCATCCACCGGGGCGGCCGATCCGTCGAGGGGCGCGGCCTGTTGCTGAAGCTGACGAATACTGCGGTTGATGGCCGCTTTCAGCTGGTCGGTGCGGTAGGCCTCGTAGCGAAACCAGCCCAGCACGGCCAGGGTCAGCAGGGCGAATACGGCCAGCGACAGTTTGAACCGCTCGTACCGGACACCATGCCGGGCCGGATCGGCCTGATAGGGGCGTTCGAGAAGCCGGTCGTAGGCGGGTTTCAACAACACGGTGACCATGGCCAGGCCAAAGGCAAAGGCCCAGGCTTCGGTGTTGTCGCGGATGTTAAGCGCATAGGCAACGATCTCGTGCGATATGATCAGATCGCCAAAGACGAACGACAGGCCAGCCACCAGAAAGAATACCCCACTGATTAGGGAGTATTCAGGGACTACGGCCTTCCGCCGCGCCCGCAGATCGGCCTGCTCATCCGAGAGTTGGGTGAGTTGAGCCCGTAGCCGCGCCACCCGCCCCGACAGGGAACTGATAGCCAGCAGGTGCGTGTGCTGCTGCTGGACAAGCGTTTGGCGCTGTTCGGTTGTAGTGGCAATCGTGGCATCCAGCCCGTTCAGGTCGCGCTGAAAGCGGGCAAGCTGACCGGCCAGAAAGGTTTCGTTTTCCTGACTGGAGACATAGCTTTCAAAGTGGTCGCGCTGTGCCTGTTCGTGTCCGCTGTCGTAACCGTGCTGAAAGTCAGATTGCATACAAGGAGGGGAGGAGTAGGTGGTAATTCGTCCGGTTGGGGGCGTGGTGGGGCGGGCTATATACTGCTGAGAAACTATCGGTCCAGGGCAACAAAGCGATCGCCTACCTGATGCCGAATGCTGCGGGCCAGGTCGAACTCGCTCTCGAATAGCCGGATGAGCAGGTCACGGTGCGCGTTTTGCTGATTCAGCGTTGCCTCGGCCTGATACAGCTTATCGATCTCGATCCGTTTCTGCTGTTGCCAGTCGGCCCGATCGGTCGCCTGCTGCTCGGAAGCAGCTTCCCAACGGCTCTGCAACAGGCCGTTGCTGACAAGGGATCGCTGATACACAGCCTGGCAGATAAGGAGGGTAGCTGCACAGCCACTTAAGCCAATAAGCCCCGCGATGAGTAAGGCCACCTGCGCGTTTAGAACGGCTGATGCTCCCAGATACGCCGCCAGACAAGCCAGTAGCGATAGGGACAGGCCGATCAGGAAGGTACTGATGGGCCAGCCACCAACCCGACTTGCTTTCGCCGCGTTACCCTGGGTTACGGGCTGTTCGTCAAGCGTTTCGAGAAGCAGGTTCAGGCTACCGATCGATTCCTGATGGTGCTCGATCTGCTTTTCGAGCGGAGCGGTCAGGGCGGAAAAGGCCAGCCTGATGGTGGCAATCTTGTCGTCGGGCCGGGCTTCCGACAGGCCAAAGAGCACGGCTTCGTCGCGGAGCAGTTGGTCATCGGTCAGCCAGACGGGCAGGGTATAGGCAGGATACATGAGGTAAGTCGGCGTTGAGGTCTACTCGGCCCTTGTGCTGGCAGGCTGTTCGCTCAGCACGTGAAGTTTCACGGCCACCTGTCGCCGACCAACCAGCCGGAACACCAGCAGCGATAGAACGCATAAAAGGCCGAAGAGCGCACTAAGCATTGGATTGAAGTAGATAATGGCAAGTAAGCAAATTACCGACAGAACCAGCGCCAAGCCGGGCAGTAGCGGATAAAATGGGGTTTTAAAGGGCCGTTCAAGTTCAGGCTCCTGTCGGCGCAGGGCCAGTAGGCTGACCAAACTGATGGCGTACATCATCATGGCACCCAGCACCGAAAAAATAATGATCTGGTCGGTGCTGCCCATAAATAGGGCAACCAGGCCTACCAGACCTCCTCCCAGTAACGCCCAGTGCGGCGTACGAAACCGTTCGTTCACCTGCGCCAGAAAGCCGGGCAGATAGCCATTGCGGGCCAGCACGTAGATCTGTCGGGAGTAGCCCATGGTGTTGCAATGGAAGGAGGCAATGAGCCCGAACAGGCCCAGACTGGCAAAGAAGCGGGTCCAGAGGTTACCCCGTCCCAGCACCATCGCCATCGTTTCGGGTAAGGGGTAGTCAATATTGGCCAGTAAGCGCCAGTCGCCCGCCCCGGCGCAGAGGAGCATGGTGCCCAACGCCAGAAACACCAGCGTACCGATACTCAGCAGATAGGCGCGGGGGATGGTGCGGCGGGGGTCTTTCACCTCTTCGGCCATCATCGCCACGCCTTCGATGGCCAGGTAGAACCAGATGGCAAAAGGAAGCGCGGCAAACACCCCCTGCCAGCCGAAGGAGTCGGTATGGGCTACCACGTTCTCGACGCTGAAAGCGGGAAACACCAGCACCATGAATACCAGTAACTCGGCTACGGACAGGATGGTGATGATGAGCGAAAAATTAGCCGACTCTCTGATCCCCAGCATATTGATGCCAACAAAAACAACATAGGCCAGCACACCAACCCATACCGCCGGGAGGTCGGGATTCAGGAAGTGCGCATAGGCACCCAGGGCGGCAGCAATGGCGGGCGGGGCCAGCAGAAAATCGACGAGCGTAGCGAACCCGGCCAGAAAACCGCCCATGGGCCCGAACGCCCGGTAAGCATAGGCAAACGGGCCACCGGCGTCGGGTATGGCGGTGGTGAGCTCGGTGTAACTGAAGATAAAGGCGATGTAGAAGACCGTGACAATGCCCGTGGCCACGGCGAAACCCAGCGTACCGGCTACAGCCCAGCCGTAGTTCCAGCCGAAGTATTCACCGGAGATGACCAGCCCCACGGCAATGCCCCAGAGTTGCGGGGTGGTCAGTACGCGGCGCAGGCTGTGGCCCGCGCCGTCGGGAGGTTCGTTCATCGCCATAAAAATACCTTCTTCAGCGACTCCCAAAGTTTCCTTTTCAGAGCCATATCCGCTTCAATGGCGGGCAGCGGATCGGCCATCAGGAAGGTGATGCCCTCAAAACGGACGGGGTGGTACCGATCCATCATGATGTCGAGGTTGAGGCGACTGAAGGGCACGCCGAAGGTGAAGAAATGGTGGATGTATTTACCGGCCAGGAGTTCGCTGAAATTCACGTTTTTGGTGCCGTGAACATTCAACAGATCCACCCCTGCGACGTCGAGATGAACGGCTTTGAGGATCTTTTCGAGAAACAGTAAATCGCTGGGCAGCAAGTCTTCATCGACCAGGATCAGCACTTTCTGACTAATGAGCGGGGTGGCCGGTCGGCGAACCGCTGGTGGCTGGGGCGTTTGTACCGGGGCCAACTGAAACAGACTCCGGAACCAGGGTATGGCACATCAACAACCTGGGTTTCCCGGCCAGCCGGTGGGGTATCAATCAGTACGTGGGTCGTTGGCGTGGCGCTGACTACGTCAATGACCGCGTCAATGATACGTCAATCGCCGGGGGGACGACCGGATCGATTATCTGAACCGCGGGCACGGCTACCGGTACTTCCTCCGCTGGTTTCGGCCGGTTAACCGGAGGGGCCTGAACCTCGATCGCCAGTCCGTCAGCCGATGGCCCCGTCATAGCCGGAAACGTCAGTACGTCGTCGGCGCGGCGAAAGAGTTGCTCGGTTTGGAAGAAAGTCTGGTAAAACGCTTTATGCGACATAAGCCAAAGATACAGCCATGAAACGCAAAATTGCCCCGTCTTTTGCTAAAAACGGGGCAATTTCAGGCGGTGACACCCTGCTGTCAGGGTTCGGTCCGCTGCCGGCTATCGCGGCCAAGTACGGTGTAAAGGGGGCAGTGTCCGGTTGCGCCGCTGTAGGCTAAATACGCCGCAAGCACTACTGATGGGAAAACAGCGAAGCCGTCGATGAAGGAGGTTAAGCAGAGAGCCAACAAATCGATCGCCAGCAAACCACGTACAAGTCGGTCGATGAAACCAACATTTAGAGTATGAGTAGGCATCTTATAGTGTAGGTTAAGACGCGAATATACGGCGTTTCCTCATGCCAGGAGCCATAGCCTCACAAATAGTTCCATACGTTGCCGCAAAAACCGACAGGTTTGGGGTCAGTGAGCCTGAACGGCTCCCACCGGAAAGGTATCGGCCATCCGGGTTCCCGTTGGCTTAATCCGGGCTACCCGTATGCCCGACAGCCGTTTGTTGGCCATCAGGTAATCGGCCAGTGGCTGTTGGGTCAGCACCACTTTTTTATGGTCAGACGAAGCGTGCAGGAGGTGCAGGCGGCCACCGCGCCAGGTTGCGTAGCCAACATGCCGCATGTCTAAACCGGGCCGCGCGGCGGTAAGCATGACAATATCACCCTCGCGGAATTTGCTTTCCAGGGCCTTGACGTTCTTTTTCGGAATAAAATAAAACGGTAGCTGGCTAATGTCTGTCTGAACCTGAGCCATCTGCTTGTAAACGGTCGGATCAGCCAGGGGCGGGTACTTGTGAACAGCGGTGGTCATGTAGTACACGTCTTTCTGCACCGGAATACCGCCCATTTCGCGGGTAACATCCTGCAGGATACCTTTCCGCTCATTGTCGCGAAGCCAGTCAGACAGATAGTGCAGCCGGCTGGCGTAGCCATCGATTGTCCCATTTCGGTAACGTAATCTGGTCAGATACCGCCGGTAAACGGGTTCCAGTTGCGATGGGCTGTATTTGGTGGGTAATTCCTGTTCGGCCAGGGCCAGGGCCAGGGTCGTCTCAATAAAGGTAGTACAGTCGAACTCGTGAAGGTTCACCACCAGCTGCTCGGTCTGATTCCCTTCGAGGGTGTGGTACACATACGGCTTTCCCAGCAACGTACCGGCGATCTGCACGGCCGTTTCAGCCGCGTTCCGCCCCGGTATAATGGTAATCTGTCGTAGCTCGTCGGTGGTAGACTGAGCCGACACCAGCAAAGGGGAGGCCGATAGCCCCAGCCAAATCAGTCCGAATTTCATGTATGTTAGACGTTCCACTTCGGGAAAGGTTTACCCTTTATGATTTACTGACCTCAAATAGTCTGACGCTCATTGGCGGCAGGCTGACCCGAAAGCCAGTGGCACCGCTGCCCGACGTTGTGTCAGTTGTCAGCAATTGATCGGTCAATACCAGGTCTGTCGCCACCGTAAGCTGCATCAACGCCAGTGCGTCTTCAGGTAGGTTGAGCGTAACCAAAAGCGGATTAGTCAGATCAAAGTTACATACAATCAACAGCTTTTGGTTGGTTGAATAGCGCAGGTAGCTGTAAGTACGGTGCTGGTTATAGGCTGGATTGTTTTTGTTGGCCCACTGCAAATCGTAAAAAGCACCAACTCGAATTGCCTCCGATTTCCTGATGAATGTACCCAGCTTTTCGTAAAACGCCCGCAGCATCCGTTGTTCGGCCGTCAGACCGGCTCCATCGTACCAGTGGTTGTTCAGATACCCCTGCCAGTCGGTAAGGCCCCAGTAATCGAAGATGGACGTTCGCCCGTCGCGCCCGCTGAATCCTTCGGCCTCTTCGCCCTGAACGCCAATTTCCTGCCCGAAATAGACCAGATAGGGGCCCGTATGCATCGTTGCTGTGACCACCATGGCAGGAATGGCCCGCGTAGGGTCGGTGGCGAAGAAGGAAGAGGCAATGCGCTGCTCGTCGTGGGTTTCCAGAAACCGGAGCATGTGTTCCGAAAAATCGCCCGACTCCTGCTGCCAGACGCGCGTCAAGTCGTAGCAACTGCCGTGGCCTTCGGTTAGGTGCCGCAGCGAGTCGTAGAGGCCTACTTTGTCGTAGAGGTAATCGAAACCACCCTCGAAAATAAACGAGCGGTATAAACCCGGATCATAAATCTCGGCAATGAAAATATGGCCGGGGTACTCCGCCTTCACCCGCGATGTAGCCCACTGCCAGAACGCAACGGGCACCAGATGGGCCATATCGCAGCGAAAGCCATCGACCCCTTTGCCCGCCCAGAAGCGCATGATGTCGAGCAGTTTAAGCCAGGTATCAGGCACCGGGTCGGTATGCAGCGAACCATCGAATACGTTGTAGCCGTAGTTGAGTTTGATGGTCTCGTACCAGTCGTCGATATGCGGCGCTTCGTTGATTGACCCCGACCCGGTCACTTTGGCGGGCACTTCGCGGATGGGTGGGGCCGAGTTGGTCAGTGGTGGGTAGGCATCAACGTGGCCGGGTACAAACGGAGGAACGAAGGCGGTGCCGGGGAGGTAGTAAAAGTTATTCTGCGTTGAAAAGGCCTGCCTGACGTCATCGCCCTCCCCCAAGTCGGGTACGTCGGCGGGTTTGGCGTCGGACTGGTACTGCCGCGCCACATGGTTCGGCACAATGTCGATGATGACCTTCAGCCCGTGCGCGTGGGTGCGCGCTATGAGGGCCTCAAACTCAGCCATTCGGTCGGGAACCGACCCGGCAAAATCGGGCACTACGTCGTAATAATCCTTGATGGCGTAGGGTGAACCGGCGCGGCCTTTCACCACCGCCGGATCATCGGGCGTGATGCCCTGCGCTGCGTAGTCGGTCATGGTGGCGTGTTCCAGCACGCCAGTGTACCAGATATGCGTGGCACCGAGGGTTTTTATGCCCTCAAGCGCGGCGTCGTTGATGTCGGCGAATGTACCCGAGCCATTCTCAGCGAGCGTTCCCCAGACGCGGTTAGTGGTATTCGTATTGCCAAACAGCCGGGGCAATAATTGGTAGATAATCAGTTTGTCGGATGCCATACGGGGCAAAAATAGGGTTCAAAGTCCAAGGTTTAAGGTCCAAAGTCGCTCCGCACATTCACTACTGTGACATGGCGGAGCGACTTTGGACCTTAAACCTTGGACTTTGAACCCTACCTTCCCCTAGTACCGGATTTCCCAGTACGGGTTTTGCTGTTCCTTCATCTGCTCGCTGATGTAGGTTTTAAGCATGCTTTCGTAGCCCTTCTCGTCCAGCTTTTTGGGTTTTTTAATCTTTGGTAATTTAATATCGGCAGCCACCGGCTTGAACGTAATACTGGCCGTTTCAATGATTACATCACCGTTATTGATGTCCAGCTCAAGAATGAGGCCCGGTAAACCGTAGATACGTTCTGGTCCGGCCGAAACGGGAATGTCCTGCGCAAACCAGGCCGTAAGTGTCTGATCTTTAATGGGATCAGTAGTGGTTGCGTTGATGCACATGTGACCGGCAATTTCGCGAACCTGATTCCCAATCTTCCACGAGGGCACACGAAGGGAGTCTTCTACAAGGTATACTTTGCCCAGCATTTCCTCTACGTCTACCTGTTTCTCTTTGTCAAAATCACGGAAAAAGGCCAGCTCTCTATTGCGCCAGGTGTAGCGGCCATCTTCCGTTGAACCCGATTCACTTTCGTACCCGTATAAGCTGGTCGTTGGCGTAAAGAGAAGCTTCATTTTCTCTTTATTTCCTTCCTCATTTTTCCAGGTATTGGCCGCCCGGTCTTTTTGTTCCTGGCTCAGGTACGTCATCCGGGCTATAATCTTTGGCCAGAATGTACGCCGGGTGTAGATCACTACCCCTTCACTCTGGTTGGTTTGCGCCTGCGCAAGCAGGGATGTCAGGAAGAATAGGGCAACAATGAGTGGTTTAAGCAGTCGAGTCATAGCATTGTCAAATTTGTTGTGTCGGCGTTAGTTTTCCTAATCCCAGCCATTCGTCTGGCGTACACTGGCTTTTATTCCCCGCATGTTGTAGGTCATGCTGAACATGAAATAGCGGGCCAGCGTGCGGGTCCGTTCCGACGAAACCGAGTTTTGGCCGGCATACTGCGTCACGTTTACGTTCCGGTTCAGCATATCGTATGCCGACAGCCGAACTTCCATTCGCTTGGCCTTGCCAATCAGCCGGTAAACAGCCGAGTTCCACAGCGGAATGCCCTGATTGAAGCCGAAGCGCTGATTACGGTATAACTGGTAATCAAACGACGTGCTGACGTAAATGTCGCCGGGCAGCTTCACGTTGGCGTCGGCCTGGTAGCTGTTGTTGATCGTCTGCGCGTTCTGCGCCGTATTGATCGAGTAACGTGCATTGTTGATCCCCACCTGGGTACTTCCGTAGAACGTAAACCACTCGACCGGCGTGAGGCTCAATTTCAGGTTTACGTTATAATTGGTGGTGTTTGTCTGATTGTTAACGCCGTTGATTGGCGTGATGAGCTGACCAAGATTCAGGTTCCCGCCCAGATCAAGGGTGGCTTTGGTTTTCTTCAGTGGGAAGCTCAGGTAACTGTAGTAGCCGAAATTATAGCCGCCCGTGATGTTCTGGGGTCTTGTGCTGGTAATCAGCGTACGCGTATCGATCGTCTGCGCATACACAATCTGGTTGATGTTGTAGCCGTAGTTGACGCCGCCATAAAAGTTGGTAAACGAACCTGGATTGAAGTAGTTGAAGCCCAGGTTAAGCCGGTGCGTGATGGCCGGTAGCAGGTCTGGGTTGCCCTGGGTAATAAACAGCGGATTGCTGTTATCAACAATCGGCTGCAACTGGCGTGACGTTGGCGTTTGAACCCCAACGTTATACCCGCTGTACAAATATTTGTTGTTTTTCAGATCGACGTTGAGCGATACGTTGGGCACGAAGGTGGTAAACGTCCGGTCAATTCGGCCAAGCGTCGGGAGTGTCTGATCAGACGCATACTGGCCGTTGATCTGGAACTGCTGCACAGCTCCGCCAACCCCCAGATTCAGGCCCTTGTTGGTGTAGCGCAGGCTGGTTCCCAGTCGGTTATACAGGTACGTGTTCGTGTAATAACGGCTGAGTGAATCGTTGCGGGTGGGCGCGTCGGTCTGGGTATTCAATACGTTCCGGTCAACTTCGTCGTAGCGCAGGCTGAAATTGTAGAACGACTCCCAGAAAAACTTCTTCGACAGTGGCTCGACAAACAACAGACTGGCTTTATACTGCGATACCGTACTGTTGGTTGACTGCAACTGGCTGATGATTCGGAGCTGATCGTTGATGTCGGTCGCTTCAAAAAAACGGTTTCTGGCTTCCAGATCCAGAGAGCCGTCGCTGCTACTCAACTCATAGTTACCACTGGCGGCAAAACTGCGCCCTTTTTTCATGAATTTATGCCGGTAGATCACCGCGTTAGACACCCCAAACGACTGGCCCGTTCTATTATTAACGGTCGTGTTCGACGTGGTGGGCGTTGTGGCTGTGTTTAGAATTCGGCGAATATCGCGCGTGCTTAGCAGTAACGCATTGCTGGTGTTATAGCGGCCGCTGGTAGAAAAAACCAGCGTATTCAGCGTATCTAGTTCCTTTTCCAGACGGAAGCTGAACCGGTGACTGCTGTTTTTGGTGGTCTGATTCGAGGCCGTAGTGGTGTTGAGGTCGCCCGTGGGAATAAAGTTGGTCACCTCGCCCAGGCTTTCGGTCCGCAGTTTTGTCTGGCTGAAATAATAGTTGCTGCTGACTTTGGTTTTCTTGGTGTCGTAGTTGTAGTTGGCTCCTCCCGCCACGTTGTCAGACAGCCCCCTGCCCCGGTCGCCGCCCGTGATGGGTATGGAGAAGCTTTCATCGTCGCCCCCGCCAATAATGTAGTAGTTACCACTGCTGAAGCCAAAGTCGGCGTTATCATTCCAGTTGAAGGAATTGCTACCCCGAAAATCCTGATAATCAGCCCAGGAGAGGCCCGTCTGGTTGGTGTTGTTGGCTAACCCAATCAGGGAGAGCTGCTGTTTCTTGTCGAATTTGTTGTAGCTGCCACGTACCTCCGCGCGGGTTGGCAGATTGGAGGCTGGTCCGGCGCCACCGGTAATTTTTCCGAAACCGCCTTTCTTGAATTCTTCCTTCAATTCAAGGTTCATCGTTTTCTCTTTCGTGCCATCGTCAACGCCGGTCAGCTTGGCTTTCTCGGTTTTATCGCTGTACACCTGCACTTTCGAGATGGCCTCGGCCTGCAGGTTTTTGGTAGCCGTTTTTGGGTCGTCACTGAAAAACTGCTTGCCATCCACGGTCACCCGTTTTACTTCCTGACCCTGCGCCCGGATGTTTCCTTCCCGGTCAACGATTACGCCGGGTAGTTTCCGGAGCAAATCTTCGACAGTCGATCCGGGTGGCACTTTGAATGCCCGTGTGTCATACTCCACCGTATCACCGCGAATGGTGAGGGGGGCGCGGGCCGCTTTTACCACAACTTCATATAATTCTTTGGCAATGGGCTTTAATTTGATCGTCCCCAGGTCGAGCGTTGGCTCTGTGTCCAGACTAATCGACCGGTTGAGCGGCATCATACCCACGTAGGTGATTTTCAAAATATACGTGCCCTTACGAACGCCTTTCAACGCAAACTTGCCCGACTCATCGGTACGGCCATAGTTGGTCAATATCGAGTCGTTGGCTGTCTGTAGCATCACCGTAACCCCGTTCAGTTTGGTGCCAAGTGTATCGGTAACGATGGCCTGTAAGGCGAAGCGGGAGGGGGCGGTCTGGGCAAACGCCGAGGCAGTAAACAGGCACCAGAAGAGAAGAGAAAGTAATCTGTTTTTCATGCGTGGTAGAATGATAGCTAATCGAATAAGGCAAATGTAGTGGCCTGAACAGTGGTTGAATTCGGGTTAAGGAATTTTAACTATAAATTTAGTTTGAACGGTGGAGGAAAGGGACGAATGGCTTCGATGTAGATGCAAACGCCTGAAGATTTGCATAAAGGAGCCATAAACTTCCCTATGCGTTGCATTCGTACCCGCAAAATAATGGGGAGCAGCAGGCGCATTCCGGTCGTCTATAGATGCTGAAATGTTGTTCTACCGGCTCGGCCTGACCCGTTCGCCTGATCGGGTGTTCGTCAGGGTTGAAACCTGACTTTGATCGGTAACAATTGCCATTTTTTACCACTAAGGGCATTGAAAAGCGATAGAATTTTGCATAACACGATAAACATTAACCAGTTATGCAACGCAGACAATTTATTGCCGGTACCACGGCGGCAGTGACCACGACGGTCACATCCATAGCTGCCAGTACCCTGACCGCATCAGCCACACCGGTTCGCCCGGACGTAGCCGACAAGCCTTTCACTGTTAAATCCGGGAAAGACCGCTTCAACGAACCCATTCTGTTTCGTGGGGTGAACCCTAACCTCGTCAAAATCTCGGGGAAAGATACGGGCGGCTTGTTGTCGATGTTTGAATACGAGGGGGTGGCTAAAATTGGGCCTTCACTGCATGTTCATCTCGATCAGGACGAAGTTTTTTACGTAGTAGATGGCGAATTTCTGTTTCAGGCGGGCGACGAACGGCAAACGCTGAAAGCGGGCGATACCATCTTTTTGCCCCGAAACGTACCCCACACCTGGCTGCAACTTTCGGACAAGGGAAAGTTGATTTACCTGTTGCAACCGGCTGGCAACCTAGAGGATTTCTTCAAAGAAATGAATGCACTCAAACGTCCGCCCTCCTTTGCCGACGAGCAGCAGATATCGCTTAAATACGGGGTAAAAACGCTGGGGCCACCGATAACAAAATAGTGGGGGCTACTTGCCGCATAATTGTTGTATTTTGTGCTAACTCATTGACACAGCCATGAACGTATTCGACTATAGGTTACCCAGCCAGGGGCTTCGGGAGTACGTCCGGCAATACCAGATTGTCGGTTTCTCGTTTGGGCCTGATACGGTCATTCCCATTAAACCGTACTGGCCCCGACCCGAGCACTGTCTCACCTTCTACCCGCGGGGTGGCGATACGGTGGCGCGTCCTGCTGGTATTGGCGAAAAAGTGCCAACTCCTTCAGTCGTGATCGGTCAGCACTCCTATCTGCTTAACCGTCAGGTTGGTACTAATTTTGTCCTCTTTCAGGTGGTGCTTCAACCTGGCGCGATGTTTCGCCTGACGGGCATTCCCCTGGATGAACTGACAAATAAATTCGTGGATGCTGAGGCCATCTTCTCATCCGAAATCTGCCTGGTCAATGAGCGCCTGAGTAGCACCGATAATCATCTGGAAATGATTGGCATCGTGGAAAATTTCCTCTATTACCAGATTCGGCGAGGACGGATGGTTCGATCCCGATACTCTAGTTTGCCCATTGATAAAGTGAGCCAGCTTTTGCTACATAACCCAACTCGATTTTCGTTAGACTGGTTGGCCGATCAGGCTTGTTTGAGCACAAAACAGTTTTACAATCTCTTCATGCAGCGTATGGGCGTCAGCCCGAAACTGTACGCCCGTATTGCTCGCTTCGACCAAACTGTAAAACGCAAAAACGCCCAGCCCGCACACGACTGGCTGAGTATTGCCCTGGAATACGGCTACTACGATTATCAGCACTTAGTCCGCGATTATAAAGAGTTTACCACACTCACTCCAACCGAATTCTGCCAGCGGGAAAGCAATGCGCCGGAGCGCACATTTGGTAATGCTGAAACATAACCGACTACAGAAACCATAGTCGGACAGGCCGTTGCGCCAGGTAGACAGCACGTAAAAAAACGCTCCTTTCGTGAGAAGGGAGCGTTTGGTATCTAAACGCCGGTTATGCAGAAATGAAGAGATTGGCTTTGCTTACGTTTGACCGCGGCTTATGCCTCCTGCTGACTCCGCTGACGGCTCTTATAGCCTTGCTCGGGAGTATAGCCTACCGATTTTTTGCTGTAATACCCCGTTCCATCGTAGGCCCGCAGCAACGGATCGTGTTTGCAGGCATCAGCGCAGGTACCAGAGTATGCATGGCCACAGGCTTCGCAGAGCGGAACGTGGTTGTTGCAGGCCGGGCTGGCGCAGTTGATCATCCGGCTGGTGGTGGTGCCACAGCGGTAACAGGTCGAGATAATCGTTGGGTTAACGTGGTTCACGTCAACAGCCAGCCGGTTGTCGAATACGTAGCACTGACCGTCGAACCCTTCACCCTGGGCTTCCAGACCGTATTTGATAATGCCGCCATGCAACTGGTACACATTCTCGAAACCCTGCGAGAGGAGGTAGGCCGAGGCTTTCTCGCACTTGATGCCGCCCGTGCAATACGTAATGATCTTTTTACCCTTCAGGTGGGCAATCTCGTCTACATGATCGGGCAGTTCACGCAGGTTTTCCATGTCGAAGGTGATGGCTCCGCTGAACTTGCCGACACTATGCTCGTAGTTCGACCGCATATCGACCAGCACCACATCGGGATCATGTTTCATGGCCCTGAACTCGTCGGGTTCCAGATGAATACCCGTGCGCTCCAGCGGATTGACCGGCAGGTCGGAATGCACAATTTCGGGCTTGACCCGGACGTGTAACTTTTGAAAAGCGTGCCCGTCGTGGGCTTCGATCTTAAACTCAATGGCCGCAAAGCGAGGGTCGGCCCGGAGCGCGGCCATATAGGCAGCGCAATCGGCGGGGAGGCCCGAAACAGTGCCGTTCAGGCCTTCGGGAGCCACAATGATCCGCCCCAGCAGATTCAGTTCGAGACACAGCCGGTGCTGTTCCTCCCTGAATTGCTCAGGATCGGCAATGGGCGTGTAATAATAGTATAAGAGAACGCGGTATGGTTTCATAGCATCTGAAGGCACCGGTTATGCCCGATCAGCCTGCAAATTTACGAAAAACCGGGCGTTTTCAGGTGCAGTCGCCAGCGCTGCTACGGCACCAATGACAATCACGGCGGGGTTATCGATGCCTGACTGGGCTACTTCTTCCACGATGGTGTCGACCGTGCCCACCACAACCCGCTGCTGGGGGGTAGTGCCGTTCTGAATAATGGCAACGGGGGTTTCGCCTTTACCGGCGCTGCTAAATAAGGCACTGATTTCGGCCAGTTTGTGCATACCCATCAACACGACCACCGTTGCCGATGATTGCGCGGCCAGGGTAAGGTCTTTCGACAGTTTTCCCGCCTTTGTGGTACCCGTCACCACCCAGAAGCTCTCGGATAGGCCGCGCGAGGTAAGGGGTACACCCGCCGCAGCCGGTACGGCATAGCTGCTCGAAATACCCGGAATAACCTCGACCAACAGGCCATGCTGCCGGGCATAATCGAGCTCTTCGTAGCCGCGCCCGAACACAAACGAGTCACCACCTTTCAATCGAACCACATGGCCGTAATTTTGGGCGTAATGAACGATCAGCGGGTTAATGTCTTCCTGCATGCACGAGTAGGCCCCGCGCCGTTTGCCCACATAGACTTTGAGCGCATCGGGCCGGCAGTAGTCAAGCAGTTCTTCGGCAACGAGGGCGTCGTACATGACCACGTCAGCCGATTTCAAGGCTTTTATGCCCTTTAACGTAATCAGATCAGGGTCGCCGGGACCCGCGCCGATGAGTGTTACCTTCATCGTAATTCAGTTTAGCTGTCTTGTGCCTGCACCAGTTCTTTCAATACTGGCATGCCTTCAATTAGAATCTGCTGTTCGCGATAAGCACGAACCGCAGCCAGAAACTGGTCGGCTTCGTTCACGAACATTGTCGCGTACCCCTCTGAAGGCTCGTTCTTGTTGATGCTGAACACCAGCGACTTAAACGCGGCCTCGTCGGTATGGAAACCGTCAGTACCGGCAAATTCGCGGTCGAAATCCGACACAATGCCGTGCTGGGTGTTCGTCGGTACGTCGCGGCTCATCAGGGCGGCTTTGGCACCGGTGATGAATACGTTGTAGGCGTGATAAATAGCATCGGCCCAACGGCTTTCGCCCAGTGCTTCGGTCGCCCAGTTATACTTGTCGGCTGCTTCGTCGAGGGTGGTGGCCACCAGGTCGAGCATCACGCCCGCGCACTCACCGACACCTACTTCCGTAGCATACTGCTCGGTATGATCCCAGTCGACGTAGTCGCTGTCCTGCACCGTTTTCAGGTCGGCCAGCGGTTTCAGCAGCGTGTAGAAATAATTTTTGCCCTGCCGACCGTAGTAGTTATTGTAGTACTCCCCGTCGAAGGCGTTGGCCTCAAAATCGTGGAAAAGAACACGCAGGGCCTCTGGGCCGCGTTTGGTTGGGAGCTTGATGACTTTATCACCGATCTGACCAACACCCTCAGCGTTGAAACCGCCACCGAGCAGTACCTGAAGGGCAGGCAGCACGTAGGCCCCATTTTTCAACGATGAGCCGTGAAAACCAATGTTAGCCACCGAGTGCTGACCGCAACCGTTCATGCAACCGCTGATCTTGATCTTGATGTCGGTGTTGTAGATGATGTCCGGAAACTCTTCCTTCATCACCGTTTCAAGGGCGCGGGTGATGCCGTAGCTGCTGGTGATGGCCAGGTTACAGGTATCCGTGCCGGGGCAGGTCGTGATGTCGGCCGTGGTATCAAAACCGGGTTCTGCCAGGCCCAGCGCGTCAAGCGCGTAATAGAGTGCTGTCAGGTCTTCGGGCCGGACATACCGCAGCAGGTAGCCCTGGTTGATCGTCACGCGAATGTCATCGGCTGTGTATTGCTTCACCACCTGGGCCAGTGCCCGCGCCGTGTCTGACGACATATCGCCCAGCAACACCCGCAACTGAACCGCATACCAACCCGCCTGCTTCTGCTCGAACACGTTCGTAGTGAACCAGGCTTTAAGCCGGGCGTCCTGCGTGTCGAGCTGGTAATTGGCCATGTCGGGGCGTGGTGCCTGCAAGTCAACCGCCGATGAGCTGTCGACTGCGTACTCTTTGCTTTTTAAGGCGGTCCACTCGGTCTGTACCCGGCTCAGGAATTCCTCAAGGCCAATGTCGTTGAGGAGGTATTTCATCCGGGCCTTGTGGCGCTTGGTGCGCTCGCCGTAGCGGTCGAATACGCGAATCACCGCTTCAATGAACGGAATGACCTGCTCTTCGGCAATGAATTCGGTTGCCGACTGCGCGGCGAATGGCTGAGCGCCCAGTCCACCGGCCAGCAGCACTTTGAAGCCGCGTTTCCCGTCCTGAACCCGTGGAATCAGGCCAATATCATGCATGTAGCCATAGGCCAGGTCGCGCTCCGACGACGATAACGCAATCTTGAATTTCCGGCCCATATCCTGAGAGATCGGGTTGCGCAGGAAATAGGCGTAAATGGCGTGGGCGTAGGGCGATATATCAAACGGCTCTTCGGGGTCGATTCCCGCCCTGGCCGAGCCGGTCACGTTCCGGACGGTGTTGCCGCAGGCTTCTTTCAGCGTAATGCCAGCGTCTTCGAGTTCGGCCCAGAGCTGTGGCGAATCGGCCAGTTTAACGAAGTGCAGTTGAATATCCTGCCGGGTGGTGGCGTGCAGGTTGCCCGTCGCATACCGGTCGGATACGTCGGCAATGCGAACAAGCTGATCGGCCGTGATCCGTCCGTACGGCAGCTTGATGCGGATCATCTGTACACCTGCCTGCCGCTGACCATACACACCCCTGGCCAGCCGGAACTTACGGAACTGCTCGTCGGTCATCTGCCCAGTGGTGAAGGCATCGACTTTTTGCTGAAGGTCGTTGATGTCGCGCTGAGCCGCCCGGCTGACGTTGGGAGAGAAGGCAATTGACATATTACTATTACTCTATAGAGTTTATATACTGACTAATTAAAACAAATGCCGGAGGTTGATCCGGCTTAGTCGTTATGAAGTGTACGTACCCAGTTAAGGTGAAACCCACGAAAATCGTTCCTAAAAGCCCGATTTTCGTGGCCTCAAAGCGGCTAAATGGCCTTTTTGCCAACTCTGCCTTGTTTGTTCACGTGGGCAAAATGCCCTATACGTCGCAGCGTTAACCGAGCGCCACAGGATAGTCATATTTCCTATTGCTATCGGTCTATCTGCAAGAAAAGGGGATTACTTCTCTTTTTTGGCCGCTAATTCCTGACCTTGAGCAGCCAGTGTCAGCCCCGTGACAGCTTTGGTAGCGGCGTCGCGCTTAAAGGTGATTATCGAGCCATACGAACTGGTCGACTGGAACTGATCTGCTTTTTCAAGTTTATTTAACTTGTACGTACCCATACCCGCGTCGCCGTTCAGGTTACCCTCTTTCACCGTGATGGTATAGCTGCTGATGGGGCTACCGCTATCGAACGTATAGGTGCCTGCGTACTCGCTCAGGGTAGCGGATGCGGTGGCCGTGGTTGCCATAGGCGTTGCCGCTGTTTGGGCATAGGTCACCGCCGCGCCAAGGGTAAAGAGGCTGATAAAGACTAAAATGCGTAATTTCATTGCGGTAAGGGTTTAAGAAGAATTTCAGTTTACGAGCAAGTTCGTCAAAATTCCCGGTCGATTTACCAGATGAGTACCAGCTAACCCATTTTCAGCCATCACAAATCGGGCAGACCACTTAACGATACCGACCAATCGCCTACTGGTTAGTCTCCCGCCATTTGACTACGTCTTCGGGGGTATCCAGATCGACGATTCCCTCGGCAAACGGTACGCCCACTACATCATCGGGATGGTTCTGCACCAGCTTTCTGGCCCCGGTATCACCAGTAAGGGACTTCAGGGCCTCAAAATACTCAGGTCGAAACAGGACAGGGACGCCCAATACATCACCGTACTCACTGGCTACGATGGCCTTGTGGGTTGAGGTAGCTGTGTCAATCAGCTGTTCAAGCAGCGCCCGCGTAACGTAGGGCTGGTCGGTGAGCAGCACCAGAATGGCCTCCGGGAAGGTCTTTTCGAGCAGGTCAACCCCAATCCTGAGCGAACTGGCCATGCCTGTTTGCCAGTCGGGGTTGGGTAACACAAAGACCTTGAGATCATCAATGGCCGCTCTGGTCGCCTCAGCATTGGCGCCAACTACCACGGCCACCGGCCCGGCGTTTAGGTCGATGGCAAGTTGGGCCATGTGTCGGACGAGGGGCTGTCCGTTTTTTTCGAGCAGTTGCTTTGGCTGCCCCAGCCGCGACGATTCGCCCGCGGCCAGAATGATGGTGCCGATCGTCATGATGCTTCGCCCTGAAGCATCAGTGCCCCAACGGTTACGTTGCTGGTTTCGTCGATCAGGATTGCCCCACCGTTGGCCCGGTTGTGGTCATACGGGTCAAACGCAACGGGTTGAGCCGTGCGGAGCACCACGCGGGCCAGGTCGTTTAGTTTCAGCGTGTCCATGCCCTCGATCTGCTCGTAGGTTTCGATGTTGAGCTGGTACGGAATGGCCCGCACCGAACAGCGCGTCCGTGACGTACCGACCTGCAACACGTATTTGCTACCCACCGAAAAGGTTTTGGTGTCCATCCAGCACAGCATCGCCTCCACGTTTTGCGTCAGCAATGGCTGGCTGTTCGTGGGGACAATCAGATCCCCCCGACTGACGTCGATGTTATCGGCTAGGTGAAGAACGATCGACTGGTTGACATGGGCTTCCTGAACGTCCTGCGGATCACCAGTCGGCCCGCCGGTTTCAATCCGCGAGATGGTCGAACTTTCGCCCGATGGGAGTATTGTTACGGCTTCACCAACGCGGAACGAACCACTGTTGATTTTACCCGCGTAGCCCCGATAATCGGGTAGCTCAGCCGTTTGGGGGCGAATAACCAACTGAACCGGCAGGCGACCCAGCGTCTGGCTATCATCCTGCGTGATCTCGATCGTTTCGAGGTGGTTCAGCAGCGTTGTACCTTCATACCACGGCATAGCCGTCGACTGATCGACCACATTATCCCCGTTGAGCGCACTCATCGGGATATAGGTGATGTCGGGAATGGTCAGTTTCTGGGCCAGTTCGGCATACTGAATGCAGATGTTTGAAAACACATCTTCCGAAAAGTCGACCAGGTCCATCTTGTTCACCGCCACCACCACATGCCGAATGCCGAGCAGGCTGGCAATGAGTGAGTGCCGCCTTGTCTGCTCCACCACACCATGCCGCGCATCGATGAGCACGATGGCCAGTTGGCAGTTCGACGCGCCCGTCACCATATTGCGGGTGTACTGGATATGCCCCGGCGCATCGACGATGATGAACTTACGCGCCGTTGTCTGAAAATAGCGGTAGGCAACGTCGATGGTGATACCCTGCTCGCGTTCCGAGCGCAGCCCGTCGGTTAGCAGGGCCAGATCGACCTCGCCGTTATCGCGGCTTTTGCTGGCTTTCTCGATGGCTTCGAGCTGGTCGGCCAGAATTGATTTCGAATCGTAGAGCAGGCGACCGATGAGGGTACTTTTTCCATCATCAACGCTGCCGCAGGTAATAAAACGTAGTAAGTCCATTTAACTTAAATTCCGTTGAAAAACTGATTAAATCCCTTGCGTTCTAAACCTTCTTTTAGTACTCGGTCACGGGTCCACAAGAGTGCATCATACTCTAATGCAAGTGCTACAAAAGGGGCATCCTTTTCATCTACATCAGTGCAGAGTCGATGCGCTTCAATCGCGTTTGCCAGAGCAATTGATTCTTCACGCACGAATTTGATTTTTTGTAACGTCAGGGTGAGCAACTCGTAAAGGTCTGTCTCTGAAACTTTAGACTTGCTGATTATCAGATTTTTATGAATAAAAATCTCAACTACTAAAAAATTGGGTGCTATGATTTGTAAGTCATCACGTTCGATGACGTCCCGAACATAATTCTCAGTAGTGCGAAGGGCAGCAAAGAGCAGATTTGTATCAATTACAATCGTTCTCATTCACCATTTTGCAGAAAACGATCCTTGTTTTTGGCCCACCAGTCCGCCTTAATTTGTTCGCCTAGATCAACAATACTCTCGTCAAAATTAGCCTTCTCAATAAGATGCTCCCACTTAAGCCGGTCGATTAATTTATCGAGCGTAGTTCTGTCTATATAATTCTCATCTATGCTGATGACGAGCCGATTATTTAGCTTTTGGAGGGTTATACTGTCCATACAAGTCCGATTTTGATTTGGAGTAAGCAAATTACTCAAAAATAGCCTCCTTTCTTGCGGTCTTCCATGGCGGCCTCCGAGAGCTGATCGTCCATGCGGGTTTCGCCGCGTTCGGAGATGCGGGTGGCCTGAATTTCGGCGATCACCTGCTCGAGCGTGTCGGCGTCTGATTCAGAAGCGGCGGTGCAGGAGATGTCGCCCACGGTGCGGAAACGGACCCGGCGTGTTACCCGCTCATCGTCGGCTTCGGCTTTTATCACATTGCCCGCGGTGGCCATGAGCTTCCCGTCGCGGAGCAGCAGTTCGCGGTCATGCGCGAAATACAGGCTTGGCAGATCGATTTTCTCCCGACGGATGTAGTTCCAGACGTCCAGTTCCGTCCAGTTGGAGATGGGGAAGACCCGCACGTTTTCGCCCTTGTGGATGCGTCCGTTGTAAAGGTTCCACAATTCGGGGCGTTGCCGTTTTGGGTCCCACGAGCCGAACTCGTCGCGCACCGAGAAAACGCGCTCTTTCGCCCGAGCTTTCTCTTCATCCCGACGGGCCCCACCAATGCAGGCATCGAACTCGAATTCTTCGATGGTGTCGAGCAGGGTAAAGGTTTGCAGCCCATTCCGTGTGGCATTCCGCCCCGTTGGTTCCTTCAATTTCCGGGTACGGATGGTGTCTTCCACGTACCGGACAATAAGCCGTTCGCCGAGGCTATCGGCCAGCCAATCGCGGAAATCGAGGGCTTCCTGAAAGTTATGGCCCGTGTCGATATGCACGAGTGGGAACGGAAATTTGCCGGGGCGGAACGCTTTGCGGGCCAGATGCACGAGCGTAATCGAGTCTTTACCGCCCGAAAACAGCAGCGCAGGCCGTTCAAACTGCCCGGCTACTTCCCGCATAATGTGAATCGCTTCCGACTCAAGTTGATCTAAATAATCCATAAAAATGGTCTTCAGTTTTGTGTCCTCTGTCTTCGGTCCTCAGTCTTCTGTTGCGCTGCTATCTAACCACAAGGTTCATTGGCAGCGCAACAGAAGACTGAGGACCGAAGACAGAGGACAGACTGCATTATGGCTTAAATACTTCTTCGTGCGTGTGCAAACCACATTCTTTTTTCGAGTTGTCTTCCCACCACCAACGCCCCGCCCGGAAATCTTCGCCGGGCTGAATGGCACGGGTGCAGGGCTGGCAACCGATGCTGACGAATCCGCGATCGTGCAGAGGGTTATAAGGAACGTTATGTTCCTTCACGTAGGCTTTCACGTCGTCGAAGGTCCAGTCCAGCAGCGGATGGAATTTGAACAGCTGGTGCGCCTCGTCCCACTCCAGCCGCGTCATCTCGTGGCGGTTGGCCGACTGTTCGGCGCGGATGCCCGTGATCCATATTTTTTGGCCCGCCAAGGCCCGGTTCAGCGGTTCGACTTTCCGGATAAAGCAGCATTCTTTGCGGTTTTCAACGCTTTCGTACATGCTGTACGGGCCTTTCGCGGTCATCAACTGCTCAACGGCGGGCTGCTTCGGATACATCGTTTCGATGGGCAGGCCGTAGCGGCTCAGGGTCTTGTTCCAGACCGAATAGGTTTCGCCGAACATCCGCCCGGTGTCGAGCGTGAAGAGACGGACGGGTAGTTCATTCGTCGCAATCAGGTCGGTAATGACCTGATCTTCGTACCCCAGGCTTGTCGAGAAAACAACCTGGGTCGAAAACAGATCGGTCAGTTTACGAATGGCTTCGATCTCGTTCAGGCCTGCTAGTTGAGCCGTCAGCGAGTCGAGGGTGTATGCAGTAGGTTCGGCAATCATAGTTTCAACGGTAAAGACACGGCCTTGCCAGTTTTGGCCGACTGGCGGGCGGCATCCAGAATTTCGACAACAATCAGGTTGTTTTCGAGCGACGTCAGCGCGTCGGGTTTGGTTTCTCCGCGCAACAGGCGACCCAGGTACGTAAATGGGTCAACGGCCGGGGCCTCGGTTTGGGCCGCTTCCATGGTCCGCTCCGTTTTGTCGGCCTTCAGGCGAACCCGCATTCGTTTGCCGTCGACCGTGTTCACGTAGCCGGTTTGGCCATACACTTCCATATCCTTACGGCTGAAGGGCCAGTTCCACGACGCCTGAATGATGGCCTGTGCTTTGGGGTATGTCAATAAAACGGTGGCGTCATCGTCGACGTTCGGATAGATATCGGGTTTAATCTGCAGCGTTACTGCCCGGACAGAAGTAGGCCGTTGCCCCTGCATCAGCCAGGTCGAGAGGTTGGCCCCGTAGCAGCCGAAATCAAACAGCGCACCGGCACCGTTACCCACGGGATCGGTAAGCCAGGCCAGAAACTCCGGGTTACAGCCGATCTCTTTGGGCCCTTCGTGGCCGTCGTGCACCACAATCTTGCGGATGTCGCCAATGGCGTTGTCGGTATGGGCTACCGCATAGGCGCGGTGATTGCTGCCGTACCAGGTCGTTTCGTAATTCGTCAGTAGCTGCGTGTTGTGTTTCCGGGCCAGGGCCGCCATCTGAACTGCATCGGCGTAGGTCGTTGCCAGTGGCTTTTCGACCATCACATGAATACCACGCGGGGCAGCAGCTTTCACCGTTTTGACATGGTCGGCAATGGGGCCAAAATCAAGCACCGCCTCCGGTTTGCCTTTGGTCAGCATCTCATCGAGAGACGGATAAACCAGGGCCATATCGAACCCGTACTGTTTGGCCAGCCGCCCCGCCAGATCGCGGTTGGGCTCGGCCACACCAACCAGCACCAGATCGCCCTGTTTCAGCCGCCCTAAAATCTGATGGACGTGGGCGTGCGACAACCCCGCAATACCCACCCGCAGGGGCTTCGGTGCCGTTTGTGCCATGGCGAGTTGCGTGGTCAGGAGAGCGAGTAAAAGGAGGCGGTGAAGCATAGGGAGAACCAATTAGGTACGTTCAATTGCAATGAGCTTTCCATCAGTGAATTTTGCTCTAAACTCAAACCATACTCCTTCTATACTTGAATAAAACCTGACATAGCCGTGATGATCTATGATGTCAAGCCTATCATCAATGGAATGAGTACCATCCGGTAAACTAGAGTCGGTTAGTAAATCTATAAAATCACTGGAGGTACGGTCTATTTTCAATTCGCCCTCCTCGGTAATATAGACGTTTGCCAGTATGCAATCTAAGTCTTTTGTTTGCCAACCTGGCTGCTCAGGAAGCTTTGTCTTCTCCTCATCAGTCAATGGCAGTAATCTTTTACTGATAACCAGTGTATCGTACATTCCCATAACAAAAACAGTGTGTTCGTTTAATTGTCAGTTATTTATAGGAATGTATAAAGGTCGACAAGCAGGCATATTTCTTACACCCGCTCCTTCACAACCTCGGCGCTGACGGTCACTGCCTGCTCAAAGTCGGCGATCAGGTCATCAATATGCTCCAGACCGACCGAGATACGAATGAGGCCCGGCGTGATGCCCAATGCCGCTTTTTCGTCGGGTTTCAGCTTCGCGTGGGTCGTTGTGTTGGGGTTGGTTACAATCGTGCGCGAATCGCCGAGGTTCGAGGAGAGCGTTGGGATTTCCAGCGCGTCCATAAACGCCTGAACCCGCTCGAAGCCACCTTCCAGTTCGATGGTCACAATGGCCCCACCCGCGCTCATCTGTGCTTTGGCCAGATCATACTGCGGATGCGAGGGCAGGAACGGATACTTCACCAGGGCTACATCGGGATGCGCTTCCAGGACCTCGGCCAGGGCCAGCGCGTTGGAACAGTGCCGCTCCATCCGTAAATCCAGCGTTTCCAGGCTCTTCGACAACGTCCAGGCATTGAACGGCGATAACGACGGACCGGTATGGCGGGCGAAAAACCGGATGGGAGCGATCAGATCGGCACTACCCACCACGATACCACCCAGTACGCGGCCCTGCCCATCCATGAACTTGGTCGCCGAATGGATCGAGAGATCAGCCCCAAAATCAAGGGGCGTTTGCAGAATCGGCGTGGCAAAGCAGTTGTCGACGTTCAGGATGAAGCCGTACTTGGCCTTCAACCGGCCCAGCATGGCCAGATCGACCAGTTCAAGGCCGGGATTCGAGGGTGTTTCCAGATAGACCATACGTGCGGTCGGCCGGTCCGCCGGTGCGGCTCCGGCGTTTGGACGAATGGCCGCTTCCCACTCGGCCTCACTGGCGGTAGCATCGACGTAGGTATGCGTGATGCCCCACTTGCTGAGGATCTGCGTGATGATCTGATGCGCTGAACCAAACAACGCCCGACAGGCCACAATATGGTCGCCCGATTTGAGCAGGCCACCCATCGAAATAAAGACCGCAGCCATACCCGTAGCCGTAGCGATCCCTTCATCGGCTCCTTCCAGCATACAGACCTTATCGACGAATTCCGTGACGTTGGGGTTCGAAAAGCGGCTGTAGATGTTGCCTTCGAGGGTTTCGTCAAATAGTTCTTTTCCCTGTTCGGCGCTTTCAAAAGTGAAGCTCGACGTCAGAAACAGCGGGGTCGAATGCTCCCGGTATTGGGTCTGACGGGTTTGGGTACGGATGGCTTTGGTTTGTTTTTTCATTGTCTTCATTGAGTCTCGACAGTCAGATAAAAAGTGCCAGGTCTGGAAAGTCAGTTTAGCTGTTAACTACGCAATAGAAACGACTTTCCAGACTTTGCACCACCTGCTAAACCGACTTTCCAGACTCCAACTGGTAATGTTAAAAGAATAAAAGTATTTTCCGCAAACTTACGATGATGACGACGATGCCGACCAACACCATCATTGTTTTAACGGGCAATCGTTGCGCTAAATGAGCCGCGATCGGGGCTGCGATGCTCCCGCCCAGGACCAGACCCAGGATGACAAGACCATAGTTGCCCAGGCCGACGTAGAGCGCAAACACCACCGACGACGCAAAAGAGACGAAGAACTCGGCCAGGTTGACGGAGCCGATCGTATACCGGGGATGACGACCACTGGCAATGAGGGTAGAGTTGACAATTGGCCCCCAGCCCCCGCCGCCGATCGAATCCAGAAAGCCACCCGTCCAGGCGAGCAGCCCAATTCGCTTGATCGGCTTCTTCTCGATTCGTTTAATCAGTGCTTTACGAATAATGAGAATGCCCAGAAAAGCGGTATAGACCGAAATGATAGGCTGAAGGGCTTTGGCGTAACTCTCGAACGACGACAATTCCGAGATCACCCAGGCACCGAGTGCAGCGCCAATCACTCCAGGAATAAGCACGGCCTTGAAGAGCTTGCTGTTGATGTTGCCGAATTTCAGGTGCATATAGCCCGACACCCCCGACGTGAAAATCTCGGAGCTGTGTACACTGGCCGTGGCATGAAGGGGGCTGATGCCTACGCTCATCAGGAACGTAGTGGCCGTGACGCCATAGGCCATGCCCAGCGCCCCGTCGATCATCTGGGCGACGAATCCGGCCATTAGGAAATAGAAAAACTCGGGTTCTATGCGCACTGAGGTGGCCAGCAGCGTAAGCCGATCCAGCGTGAAATAGCTGAACAGCAGATGCCCAACCACCATCAGTGATAGGGCCGCCGTGATGTATATCGCGATTTCCGTGCGGTTCCGTCGCCGCCAGATGGGCGTGGGCGGTTCGGTCCGAATTTTTGCCTTTGGAAACGCTTCCTGAAGCGCGGCCGCCTGTTGAGCGGCCTGGGCGCCCTGCACCAGCACAGTCAGCCCGTTCAGGTCAATCGGCGGGACAAGCGACTGAGTAGATACTGATTCCGAAACAGGCGATGCCTGATTGTCGATTTGCATAATGTATTAACTATATCGACTTTATAGATTAGTGTTTTTATGAAAAACGCCACAGGGGTTGTGGCGTTTTTTAGCGGGTTGATGTGGCGCAAAGGTAAAAGAAATATTTGGTCAGCATAGTTCAATAGGCCCGTGTTTTTGTGGCTAACGCTGAATGGTCAGCATAAATAACTCTTAAACAGGGGGTTATTCTACTTGATTCAGCGTAGCGCTTCGGCAACAAGAATGCCCAGGTACGTGCCGATGGCGTTGCCCAGCGAACCAACCAGCACGGCCGACAATTGGAGATCGGGCCGGTTGAGGCTGCGCGCCAGGGCCAGCGCCGAGGTGGCCCCACCAACGTTGGCCTGGGAGGCAATGCCGAGCATATCCCAGTCCAGTTTGAAAAGGGCACCCACCCCGTATATAATGACAGCGTGGATGAGTACGATCGTGCAAATCATGCCGAACAAAACGATCGCCAGCTGGCCATCCTGAAGCAGGGCCGCCAGGTCGCAGTAGGCACCGATAACCGCCAGAAATAAATAGATGCCAAGCAACCCCAGCAACCGACTGCCGCGCAGGCGATTTACCAATCGAAACTGGGCCAGTATCAGGGCGATGGTGGTTAGCATAAGCACAAAGGGGATGGCCGGCCAGCTGGCGGCTACCTGCTTCGAGACGTAAATAGCCCCGGTGCCCATTGCCAGCAGCACAGCCAGGTGCAGCGGTGACACGGTCTCTTCATCCGGCGACAACTGCTCGTTGGCTACCTGAGTTGGCTGGCTCACCAGTCGACGGGGACGCAGGCGCTGCAATGTTCGCGGAATAATCAGGGTAGCCGCCATCCAGAGGGCGGTGATGATGTTGTCGGCGGCGGTTGTGGCCACAAACAGATTACCGGCTTTCGACACCCCGTAATGCAGCGCCACCGCGTGGAAATTGATGCTTCCGCCAATATACGTACCGGTGAACATGCCCGCCAGTGCGTAATACAGTTTCCCAACCGTCTGGGGTGCGTTGAACAGCCACATGCTGACCACCACCCCGATTATAGTGCCCAGCGAACCCACCAGAAACATACTCAGCATGGGCAGTCCGGCCCGCCGCAGGTCGTTGAGGTTTACCTGAAGCAGCAGCGTGAAGAGCGAAAACGGAGCGACGTAATTGAAAATACCGTCGTAAAGTGGCGTGTCGGTGGTGGGAAGAAGACCAACATTGGCTTCAATGGCCGTGAGGAGGATGACCAGCAGGGCCGTGCCGAGGTGCCGGAAATAGGGCTTTGTCGTCAGCCATTCGCAGATGACAACGTTCAGAAACAGGACAGATAGAATCAGCAAGGAGGCGGGGCGGGGCGGTTAGTGGCGACCAATTCGCAACATAGCGACTGTGGTCCATCAAGCCAAATCTAGCCAGCCGGATTCACGGTAAATACGTCGGGCAGGCAGTCGGTCAGCACTTGCAGGTACGTATCCACGTACTGCTCAAGGTATTTGGAGCGGTATTGCAGGATGTAGCGCGGATGGTCGACGGTGACAATCCGGTCGAAGAACCCCTGCTCATCGTTCAGCTTTTTCAGAAAACGCTCATTCTTGCGACCGAGGCAAACCGCCACCCGCCGGTCGCAGCCAAACGCCTGTTGCTGGTGCAGGCTGTCGATCATTACCGGCCAGAGCGCCTGGGTAGTGGCTTTATCGTCGTAGAAATTGTAATTTTTGCCGTCCTTCACCAGCGCCAGCGGATACAGCGACGACAGGAAAAAGCGACCATAAAACGCATCGACCCCGCCAAAGGCCTCAATGACTGTATACACGAACCGGCTCGACAGTTCGGGCGTTGGCGGCAGGTTGTTCGGAATACCGCAATACCGCGCCAGGTTCTGCGGCGTGGTAAACGACAGGCCCGTTACGCCCGCCCCAAAGCGGCCGGGATTGATGCCCAGGATGAACACGCGCGGCCGCTGATCGTCGTAAAATTTGGCGTAAAACTGCCGCACAATGTCCTGAACGACCGGATTGGCGTAGGGATTCATGGCCGAAACACCGGGTGGCAGTTTTTCGGGTTCGCGTTGGTTGAGGTAAAAATGAATAGCCCGGTTGGCAAACGACTCGTCAGAAATGGCCATTGAAAAAGCGTTTGATACCTACCGTTCTATCCGGTACTTAATGAGTGTCAGGTCTTGGCCCATACCGCCGGTATCGTCGTACTGGCTGATGATGGCCGCGCCCAGCGATTCGGGGATTTTCCGGCTGGCTATGTTGCGCGAATCAACGGGATAGATCAGGTATTCGTACGGAATATGGTCGTCGGCCCAGCGTTTGAGCGTATGAATAGCCTCGCGGCCGTAACCGTGCATTTGCGCCGACTGCTTTACCCAGATACCAAACTCGGGCCGTTTGTCGGCGAGTTTGTGGAGCCCCACGCAGCCCAGGAAATCACCCGTTTCGCGGTCGGTGATCACCATATTCAGGCTGCTGCCTTCCTGATTGGCCTCTTTCGCGGCCCGAACAAAGGCTTCCGTTTCCGATCGTTCGCTGGCCGGGCGCGGATACATGAACGTAGCCACATCCGGCGTGAATTCACAGAAAATCAGTTCGGTGTACTCGTCGGTGACGGGCAGCAAGCGAAGCCGTTCGGAGTCGAGTGTCAGGGTGTTGAGATCAGGAAGCATGGTTTGTCCGTCAATGCGAAAGGCAATTGTACGAATATACACGAAAGCCGTTCGTAGCCAACTCAACTTACTTTGTCAAAAACGCTTTAGCTAGCCAACATACCTAGAGCAGGAGCGAGGCAACGCAAAACGCATCGACGATCCAGAGCCCGACCGGGATTTCCTGCCGTTTGCCAACGACCAGTTTAATGACCGTCCAGCTCAGAAAGCCCCAGATGATGCCCTGCGTGATGGAGTAGCTGAATGGAATGAGTACCAGGGCCAGAAAGCACGGAATAGCTTCATCGGGTTCGGTCCAGCGAATGCGGGTGACGGGCTGCATCATGAACGAACCCACCAGCACCAGCGCGGGGGCGGTAGCCAGACCGGGAATGACCGAGAGCAGCGGCGATAGAAACAGAAAAGGCAAAAACAGACAACCCGCCACCACCGCCACTAACCCGGTGCGGCCGCCCTGCGCAATACCCACCGCCGACTCGATGTAGGCCGTACCGGGGCTGGTACCCAACACCCCCGCCAGGGTAGTGGCTACGGCATCGGTAAGCAGCGAGCGGTTCAGGTTCGTCGGCTCACCCTGTTCATCGTGCAGACCAGACGCCTCGGCTACCCCAACGAACGTGGAAATACTGTCGAAGAGGTCGGTAAAGGCGAAGGCGAAAATGACCGGCCCCAGCGACCACTGCAGCGACCCGACCAGATCGAGCCGCCCGATCAGGCTGAAGTCGGGCATGGCAAACAGACCCCGCCAGCTAACCAGCGTGGCTGTACCGAAATTGATGGCCGAGGCATCGCCCCACCAGCGGCCAATGGGCCAGGCCAGCGCAGTGGTGAGGGCGATACCCAGAATAATAGCCCCCGGCACCTGACGGGCCACCAGCGCGGCAGTCAGCAGCAAGCCAGCCGTGAAGGTCAGCACCACCGGATCATGGAAACTGGCCATCTGCACCAGGGTAGCCGGACTGGCAACGATGAAATGGGCGTTCTCGAAACCGATCAGCGTGATGAATAGCCCGATTCCGGCCGAAATGGCGTACCTGAGCGGCTTCGGAATGGCATGGACAAGGGCTGTCCGGACGTTGAAAATGGTGAGGATCAGGAACAGAACCCCCGCCCAGAACACCGCTCCCAGGGCAACTTCTGGTCGGATACCCATGCCCTTTACGGCCGAAAACGTGAAGAAGGCGTTCAGCCCCATGCCCGGTGCCACCACAATCGGGTTGCGGGCGTAGAGCCCCATCATCAGGCTACAGAAAAATGACAGCAGTACCGTGGCCGTTAGTACACCTGAAAACGGTAACCCGCTCTGGCTCAGGATCGTCGGGTTGACCACAATAATGTACATCGTGGCGATGAACGTGGAGATGCCCGCCAGAATTTCGGTTTTGCGCGAGGGTAACGAATGTTGCATAGGCCTACAGTGTATCCAGCGCGCCCTTCATGGCTTCGAACTGCCGTTTTTTCTGAAGCACCGTCGGTGAGGCCACCCGTTCGCGGCAATCGAAAATACCGCAGCGTTCGCAGGCTTCGTTGACTACCCGGTGGGGGATAGCAACGTCAGGGTTATTGAGGAACTTCATCTTGCTGCGGAGCGTGTCGTTGACGGCAAAACACATCGATACACTCATGTTCTGCCCCGCGCTGCCATCGGTGCGGTCAGAGCGATGCGGATGCGCCACCGAGACGATCAGGAAGGTCTGACCCGTGTCGGCGTAGGTCGAAAGCTGCGCCCGGCAAAGCGACCCGGTATAGTCTTTATGCAGTTGCAGAAACCCTAATTCCTGCAGGATAGTCAGCGCGACCCAGCGGCGGCAAAAATGCTCGTCGACCATGCCGCGGGGACCCTGCTGCCGCGAGAGGTGCATCTCTTTCGTGAGCGCAAACGTGGTCTGGCCCGGCGTATGGTTGAACCGGTAAAAAAACAACTGGTCGATACCAAAATCGCGGGGAAGAATATTGCTGAGGCGGTAGAAAAAACGCTCCGGCGTGGCCCCGAATTCGTCGATTATGGCCAGCAGGGCTTCATTGCTCCAGGTCTCGCGGTTAAACAGTTCAGTAAGGCGGGCCACCATCGTATCGCGGCGAATCAGCACGGCCCCCGCGAAATACGAGGCTTTGTAATTGTTCAGAATCTGCTCGAACGACTCCGCTTCAACGTAGGCGTAGGTGTAGGGCCGCACCTTCAGATTTAGGTAATGAAAACCGACTTCCCGCGCCAGCACATAAGCCCGCTGGGGTTCGGATAAGGTCGCATTCAGATGCAGCGTGCGCGACTCGGGCCGGTAAACCGACCGGAGCGACGCCAGAGCAGGCTGTTTCACCGGGTCGAAAAACGTGAGTTTAACGCTGTAGTGCGTCTTCAGCAGATTGGTTAGCAGAGCCGAATCGGCTGGTTGTCCGGGCGAGGCAAACTCGGTCAGGAACCGGCTGGCGTCGGCTTCAATGTCGTCAAAATGGTTATCGTTGATCTCCTGATACGAGCGCAGCATGGTCAGGTACAGCCGCTCAACGCTCATGTTGTAGCTAACGGCAATGTCCATAAACGTGCGGATCATGGCGCTGACCTTATCGGGGGCACCAGCCAGCAGATCGAGCAGATCCGACGGGTCGATGCCGAATAGTTCGAGCGGTATTTCGGTCAGGAACTTCGAGCGGAGCAGGTCGGCAATGGGGGCCAGCTTCTTGTTTACTTTGAGCGAGACCAGCGTATCGTAGTCTACGTCGAGCGCTCGGGCCAGCCCCGAAATCTTGTCGGCTTTGGGGTACTTACGCCCTTTTTCAATCTCCGAGATGTAGGAAATGGCCATTCCCGACCGCAGGGCAAGCTCGCTAACAGAGATACCTCTTTCCTGACGAAGCTGACGCAGTTTGAGCCCAAACAGCAGGCGAATATGATCGGATGAAAGCGACACGGCGGGGTGATTTAAACGGTAAAGATACGGCGCTCATCGGTATACTTTTGTCAGCGTATCAGAGCGTGAACAGCATAACTGAGCTATAGCCGGGATAGTTGCTTGCGGTTGTCTCGCTTGTTCTGTTCCAGCCATGTACCTAGCGGATCAACCACCACAGCAACAGCATCAGGGTGGGCGGGTAGCCAGTTTATTTTGTCGCTACGGCCTTCGGTACCGACCCGCACCAACTGCCGATATACGACCCGCCCCTGCTCATTGAGCAGTGCTACAGGAACATAGTCGTTCAGCAATTGCTTCTGCGGCATACCTGCCCCGTCAGTGGTGTATTTGCGGGCCAGAATGTCGACCGAAATTCGGTCGGGATACTGACCAATCCTGCCAATGCGAATATCGAAGTCAGGGGTTTGGTGCAGGTACGCCGCCAGGTACGTCAGCGAATCGGGAAGGGCTTTCGTCAGGGTCTGGTCAAAAGAGAGACCAGTGTCTTTTTTAGCCGTCTGTACAAACTGCCCAATTTGCTGACATAGTCGTTCATGGCCCCAGACTTCACCCACGCAAGTCAACGACAAAGGCCCACGCAGCGCTTGTAGATCAGCCCTGTTTCCAGGTACGTTGCTTCGATTTTCTGCCTGCCGACAAGTACGCTGGAGACGAGCCAGTTCGGTGGTTAGCCAGTCATCACCGCTTTGCTGCTGCACAATCCGAAGGGCGAGGTAGTCGGGTAGGCTGCGGGTGATAAACTGGCTGCCCGTTCGTTGCTGGCCAATCCAATGGCGGAGTATCGTTCGGGCAAGGGTAATATCAAGCTGTCCACTGTTGTCAGGTGTACTTGTATTGGTCAGCCAGCCGTCGCGTTCACTCAGTTCAATGCGCGTAGACGAGGCTGAGTTGGTTGGCTTGTAAAAAGGCACTTCAGTAATGGTCAGTTCAGCCATGGGGAACACACCCAGCCAGTTGGTTCCCTGGGTAAGGGTCTGTTTCACAATGGCCTGTATCTGGTGTATATTCTGCGCATGCACATAGTAATAATGAACGGTGATGGTCTGGCTGCCTGCCGAGATAGACTGCGTGGTCTGCCTGTACGAAACGACCGTCTGATCGCCTGCCAGTTCGCTTTGTTTGGGCTGATTGTTAGGAGAACGAAGGTACAACTGGCTGATAAAAACGCCCACCGTTACTGCCGTTAGCCAAACAACGTACCCCGGACGCAGCGACGACCGCCAGCGCTGACCGATGATCCGAAGGGGCACTACGACGCCACGCTGACTTATACCCGTAGCCATCAGTACAAAAAGCAGGGCTACCATCGACCACATAGCGGCGTACACCCACCGCAATTTGCTTTGGCTTCCGTAGCCGGTTAATTCAGAGTATTCCCATGAATGAGGGAGGCTACTGTATAGGAACAGCCAGGAACCCCGCCAGCCGGTCTGATCAACGACCAGAAGCAGAATGAAAACCGTTGCCGATGCAAGCTGTCCGAGAAGTCTATTTGGGATCATCGTTTGAATCAGAAAAGCCAGAGCAATCAGTTGCGCGTACCTGAGCAGTCCATCAACGAGTAAATCGGTCGCGTACAGTCGCCAGTCGATTGGTGTTTGACCATTGAGGAACTGCACGGATAGGCCCGTTAGAAACAACGTACCTGTGAGTAGGCTGGCCACACCCAGCATCGCCCCATATTTCGCCACCAGCAAGACCCAACCGGGTTGAGGAAGCGCATCGATAAGCGGCCACATGCCTGAGCTACGTTCGCGATGGAGTAGTTCACCCGAAAATACGATTAGAAATAAACCGATGAAACCTAACAGTGGCAACCGGACGTACGTCATTCGTGACGTAAATGGCAATAACTGCTGACCTGTCTCATTGAGATTGCCCAGTCCTGATACGTACCCAATGATAGCCAGCACGAGCAGGAGCCCCAACACACCGAACACCGGTTGTCGAATCACATAGAGAAAATCTTTTCCGGTAAGCCGAATCACCGTTTGCCAGTGGGCCTGGGCCGTGAACTGGCGATGTAAAGCCGGAAACTGTACCGAATCAGCCAATGGCGTTTTTTCAGCGGATAAGCCCCGATTCGCCGGACCCGACTCACGACTAGCCCATTGCTGGAACGTCAGCCGGTCGGCAGCCCATACCAGTAAGCCGCCGCTGAGGCCCAACCACAGCAGGCGATTGATCAGTAGGAGATCGGGGAAGGGTAACGTACCTGCCAATTGCTCAGCGCGTGTCTGCTGACTTAATGCGTCGCGAATCAGTATGTGCCCGAATGGGTCGAGTAACAGCAGCAAGTCGTTGTCTGATACCGTATTTTCACCAATTCTGAACAGAATCTGTCCAACCACCAGCACCAGTAAGGCCAGATAGGCACCCGCCATCCGTTGAAAGAAGGCACTTAATGCATAAGACAGGCTAGTGACAATCAGGAGGTTGGGTAGCAGCAACAGGGCGAACGAGGTCAGCGTCGCAGCTAATTGAAAAGGTCCGGTTGGCGTAGCCGTCTCTAGCGGAAGTGCCAGGACACCTAACCCAACACCAGTTGCCAGCATTACACACGTACCCAGTACCCCCGTCAGTTTACCCGCAAAATAGAGCTGTTCATCTATCGGTAAGGCGTAGAGATAGTCGCCAACCCGGTAGGTTCTGTCACGCAGCAGCGACTGACCGGTGAGCAGGGCCGCAAGGGCGGTGAGTAGTACACCCACGGTTGAGAAAACGCTAAAAAACAGACCGGGGGCATTAGCATAAAGGAGTCCGATCGAGTCTGACTCAAGGACGTTCAGGCCGTAAAAAAAGCCCTGGGCAACCGTGATCAGGTAAAAAAGATAAAACGACGGTTGGTTGAGGTGGTAGCGTAGTTCAAAACGGGCTGTTTGCCAGAATGTGTTCATAATAGGCGCAGTGAGGAACGAAGCGATATGGGCACAAGATGGCGAAACCTGAAGCCATGACAAGACGTTATGCGTGAAATTTTCCCGCCACCTAATAACCAATGAAACCCAGCATTCAGGACCTGCACGAATCAGGTCAGTACCGTCTTGTCGAATCGTTCAAAATCGACGAGATGACGCAATTCCTCGCCCGCGAACTGGGTATGGTTCCAGCTAAAAAGCCGGATGTAGATCAGTCAGCGCCCAAAACCACCGGTCAGAACCTGAAGAAATGGGTGCGTTTTGCCTTGATGATGGCATTCTCGGTAGGAGTAGGCTGGTTTGTCGGGACCACCATTACAAAGTGGGCAAAAAATACAGGTACGTTGGCTGGCGGAAGTACACAATTTCTGATCGGCCTGCTGGCTTTCATTCCGCTGATCACTATCCATGAATTCATTCACGGTATTTTCTTCAAACGGGTAGGCGCACCCCGCGTCGGGTTCGGCTGGTCGTGGAAGGGGATGATGGCCTACGCCTACGCCCAGAACTATGTTATGAGCCTGCGCGAAGTGGCCTACGTCGCCGTTATGCCGTTTCTGTTCATCACCACCGCGCTACTGGCAACCTGGTTTATCTGGCCTCAATTCGCCATAACCTGGGGAACGCTGCTGTTCATCCACACCTTTGGTTGTTTGGGCGATTTTGTGTTGGTCAATTTCTGGCGCAAGAACCAGCACCGGCCGATGTTCACCTACGATGATATCGAGAACGAAAACCGCAGCTACTTTTTTGAGCAGGTGAATTAGGTACGTTGTAAGTGGCTAAATTGAGGTGAGGTATTGCTGACGCACGGCCCTTCGACTCCGCTCAGGGTGACCAATCTTTCTCAATTTTTTCATCAACGTACCTGAGTGTCGCGTCACCCTGAGCGGAGTCGAAGGCGGTCCCGCGTCCGGGCACGATTAGCGAAGCCACCAAGCAACCAGCTACATTACTTCATCGCCATAATCCAGGCGCGAAGCAGTTCCAGACTTTCGGCATGCACCGTTTTGCGACCCAGTTCGGGCATCATCACACCGGGGTCGGTCGATTGGAGGCGGTAAATCAAAATGGATTCGTTGGGTTTGCCGGGGACAATATCATACGACCGTCCACCCGATCCGCGACCGGCAGCAACGGGCGTTTTCAGCAGGCCAAGGGCCGTGGGGTTGCGCTCCGACACGCTGAGATTCAACCCCGAGGTCATGGCCGGGCCGGTGGGGTTATGGCAATGCGCGCAGTTGATATCGAGCCAGATGCGCGCCCGGTCGTTGAGCGTGCCCGTTTTCGGGTCGTTCCAGACGGGTGCTTTCGGGCAGTTACCCAGCGCGGGCAGTCCCGTCAGCATGGCGTTCTGCTGCCAGTGGGTCAACTGGTTTTCCCGGCCGCTGCCATAGGCCAGGTCACCGTTAAGTTGCCGTACCGACGGGCCAATGGGCATTAGCTTTTCGTTTCGGTTATGGCAGCCTTTACACTGGTTCTGGTTGGGAATGGTATAGGCCTGCTCGTGGCTCTTGCCGTCCCGGTCCACATAACTCACCGTTTTCGTATCACCGGCCACTTCCAGAAAGGCATCGGTTTGCTCCTCGTTCCAGACGTAGTCGAGGGCTTTCCAGCCTTCGGGCTGGTGAACCAGCAGGCGCGTTTCGATCAGCCTACGCCCTTTGGCCGGGTCGCGAAAATCGACGGGATAATAAAACGTTTTGATTAGCGTAGTACCCACCGGAAAGGCCAGCACGGCGGTATCGTTGTAAGCCACCGACTGACCGGCAGGCAACTTGACAAACCGGAGTTTCTCGGCATAATCAGAAAACAACGGCGTGTTGAGCGTATAGGGCACCACCCCGGCTCCCGGTTGCTGCCTGGCCGGATTGCCTTTGAAAAAGCCGTAGTCCGTTAATTTTTCCGGGACTGCTACCGTCTGCCAGCCAGCCACCACGAGCCAGGTAACGATACCCACGATGCTATAGATCAGATACTTGAGCATTGCAGGGGCGGTCATTTTCCCGCCGTTGTTTTTATTGGTTCCAATTGACAGTCAAAGGGCGCGGCATCGAGCGACGCGTTTTTGAAATTGCGGCCGGCATCGAGATTCACCAGGCTCTGGTTCTTGTTGTTACGGATGCAGATGCGCCGGTCGGGGAGGGGTTTGCCGTCTTTGTCCAGCGTACTGGGGTCAACAATGCCGTCGTACAGAATGTGCGGAATCGATTGACCCTCTTTCAGAATCGCCTGGAAAATACTGTTGTACCGACCCCGTGAACTGGGTGGGCCGGGGTTACGCTCGTACACATTATCGTGAATGGAAATGGCGGTCGGAAACGGATAGTAGCCTTTGTCGGTGATGGGCCGTTCGGTGATCAGGTAACTAATAATGCCCGTGCCCATGGTTTGATTGCGGATGAAGCGGTTGTTGAACACCTCCACGTTGTTGGTGGCCAGAATCAGCAGGCCCGTACCATCCGACACACTGGCCACGATATTACCCGCCGGGGCAAAGTTGGGCAGGTTGTTGTCGTGTACGTAATTGTTGAACACGCGGATAGTACCGCCCTGTTTCTGCACCAGATCGGGCAGGTCGAATACCAATATGCCACCCGTATTTTCGTAGGCCTCGTTGTCAAAAACATCGGCATTGCGTGAGTTTTCAATTTCGATGCCCGCCACATTATGATGCGCTACGCTGTTCTTCACGACAATATTCCGCGACTGACCCACGTAAATACCCGCGTCGGAGGCCCCAATGGCAATGCATTTATCGATCACCACATTGTCGCACTGCACGGGATAGAGGCCGTAGCTGCCGTTGTCGGCACTGGGCGGTCCGGTCCACTCCGTTTTCACGTTTCGGAAGGTGATGCCCTTCACGTTCATGGTTTTGATGGCGTCGCCTTTCGTATCCTGAATGGTCAGGTCTTCGATCACGATCTCTTCGGCGTTCGACACGCGCAGGCCCTCGGCCCCGTCGGTCTGCCCTTTAAAGCGCAGAATGGTCTTGTCGATGCCCTTCCCCCGAATAACGATCCGCTTTTTATCTTCCATAGACAGACTACCCGTAAAGGTAAACGTACCCGCATCGAGGTCGATGGTGCTGCCATTATCGGCCGTGATGAGCCGGGTCTGTATGCGTTTCTGCACAGCAGGCTGCGCCCAGCTGGCAGCGCAACACAGGCAGACAAGCAGGAGGGTGAGAATAGAGTTCATGGCTTAACGAGTTAGGTGTCTGGATTAGCAGGCCGGTTCCAGTTGCTGATTGACCCAGGATGGGGAGTTGCAGCGGTTTAGAGGAAAGTTACACCAAAACTCGCTGATTTCTACGTCAGGCTGCTAAAGGAAATTCAAGCCCGTCACCTGGCCCATGATGAACTGAAAAAGCATCAGGTTCGGCTCTCAACTGACCGTTGCTGAGCGAAAGCAGTGCCAGGGCCATTCCTCACGGTAAACCAGCAAAAACCCCGCATACGGGTAGCATACGGGGTTCTGTTGG
This sequence comes from uncultured Cytophagales bacterium, assembly GCA_963750355.1. Lineage (GTDB taxonomy): Bacteria > Bacteroidota > Bacteroidia > Cytophagales > Spirosomataceae > Fibrella. Next base: position 113,456 of record CAVVQL010000010.1, read on the forward strand.
GTAATCGGTTTATGACTATTAAAGGCTACCACTTATCCGTGGAAGAAATCCTTCATTTTTTCGAAGAACCCTTTATCGCTTTTGTTTGGCCTGGGATGGAAATTGGGCGATGAGCGAAGCCGCTCCAGGATAGCCCGTTCTTCAGCACTCAGGACTTTGGGCGTCCAGACGTTGACGTGAATCAACTGGTCGCCCCGGCCGTAGCCATTCAGGTCTTTGATGCCTTTGCCTTTCAGCCGGAGAATCTTCCCACTCTGCGTACCGGCTTCGAGGGTAATGCGGGCCTTGCCGTCGATGGTGGGTACTTCAACACTGGTGCCCAGGGCGGCATCGACGAAGTTGACGTACAGGTCATACACCACATTACTGCCGTCGCGCTTCAGGTCCTCGTCTTCCTCTTCCTCCACCACAATCAGCAGGTCGCCGGCCACACCACCGCGTGGAGGCACGTTGCCTTTGCCACCCACCGACAGTTGAATGCCTTCGGCCACACCCGCCGGAATCTTGATTGGAATAACGTCTTCCTGCAACACGCGTCCTTCGCCATGGCACACATCGCAGCGATCGGTCACCATCTTGCCTTCGCCGTTACAGGTAGTACAGGTAGCCGTAGAGACCATCTGCCCCAGCATGGTGTTCACCACCTTGCGGGTCTGGCCGGTACCCTGGCAGGTTTGGCAGGTCTGAACGGCCGTCCCGTTTTTCGAGCCGTTGCCACCGCAGGTCTGGCAGGCCACATGCCGCTTTACTTTGATCTTCTTCTCAACACCATTGGCAATCTCCTGGAGGTCGAGTTTCAGCTTGATACGCAGATCGGAACCGCGACGAACGCGCTGCCGTTGCTGACCGCCGCGGCCGCCGCCAAAGAACGACCCGAAGGGTGATTCGTCGCCAAAAATATCGCCGAACTGGCTGAAAATATCGTCCATCGACGGGCCACCGGCTCCGTAGCCGCCGGCCGCACCGCCCAGCCCCGCGTGGCCGAACTGATCGTACCGGGCCCGCTTGTTGTCGTCGCTCAGCACGTCGTACGCCTCCGCTGCCTCCTTAAATTTCTCTTCGGCGGTGGGGTCGTCGGGGTTTTTATCCGGGTGATGCTTGATCGCCATCTTGCGGTACGCCTTCTTGATGTCGTCCGCTGAGGCTTTCTTGTCAACCCCCAGAATTTCGTAATAATCGCGTTTCGTTGCCATTTTTTAGGGAATGATGAATGATGAGCCATTCATCATTCTATCTATGCTCCTATAATCACTTTAGCGTAGCGGATCACCTTGTTATTGAGCAGGTATCCTTTTTCAATTTCGTCGATCACCTTGCCTTTCAGGTCGTCGGTGGGAGCAGGGAACTGGGTTACCGATTCGTGCAGGTCGGCGTTGAATGGTTCGCCCTTGCTGTCCATCGGTTTCAGTCCTTTGCCTTCCAGAATCTTCGTGAATTTGCTGTAGATCAGGTTAATTCCCTCAATGGCAGCGTTAACATCCGTTGTTGACTCCAGGGCCTGCATCGCCCGCTCGAAATCATCGACAACGGGCAGCAGCGAAACCATCAGGCCTTCGCTGGCGGTTGAAATCAACTCTAGTTTCTCCTTGGCCGTGCGCCGCCGGAAGTTCTCAAAATCGGCGTAGAGGCGCAGGTATTTATCTTTCAGTACGGCCAGTTCAGAGCCAATGGCTTCGGCGGGTTCAATGGCCTCGTCAGCGCTGTCGCCTTCAGACGTACCACCATTAATGACTTCTGCGTCTGCGACCTCACGGTCTTCGGTCGTAATTGGTTCGGTTGAGTTGTCAGGTTGTGGCACAGACTCGTCCACAATGTCTTTATTTTCCATACAAACTGGTCGTATTTCGCGCTAAATAAGGCTGCAAAGGTACGCGCAAATCCGCTGCCAAAGCCAGCAGGGCTGACAAGATGGCACAAAGTGATACGATCTGGGATACGATGCTTCGTAACGGAACGGGTCAACTGAAGCACCAGCTGGAGCGGAAATTTACCCGTTCCCAGCCTAGCTACCGGCAGCCTGAAGGCGCCGACCCCAGACGCAAGCGCCAGACGCAAGCGGTCCATGACAGCACGAAGCCCGACCTTTAAGGTCGGGCTTCGTGCTGTCATGGACCGCGGGTTTTCGGAAGGCTGAAACAGGCCGACGGGGTATTATAACTGCTCGGCAAAGAGCCGTAACGACGTGGCTACGTTCTCGAGTTGATTGACTGTCTGCTCCTGCATCTGAATGCCCTGCGTCAGTTGGGAAGTGTGGTCGGCCAGGCCCATGAGCAGTTCACGGATACGTTCCGGGTCGGGCTTCGCCAGCTGTAACTGACCCTTTAAGTCGTTCAGCTTGGTTTCAATTCGTTGGGTGCTGGCGTTGCCTTCAATGACTTTCAGCCAGCCATTGATAAGCTGAACGCCAGCTGCAGGCGTACTGGTCGATGGGCCTTGTTCACCGATGATGTTCGCTGTCTGCTCGAACAGCCGTTGATCCAATGCGTGTGAAGCCATGGTTTTGCAGGAGTAAAAAGGTTGCGTGTTGTTGAAGTTAGTACCCGTAAAACTCACCCATACCCACTTTGTTTCGCCCGCCAAGGGATCGCCCGGCAGGCCCTGCTGTACAAGGCCAGCAGGGCCTGCCTACACGGCTGCTTCCACCTGAGCCAGTGGCTTCAGGTTGGCTGGTATTTCGGCGTCCAGCGCGTCGTGGGGCACTACTTCCAGAATCGGGGTGAGGTTAATATCGGTGATCTCCACCGGCACCAGCATCGTGCTGAGGTTGTCTACCAGGCGTTGATGGGCTTCGCGGAGGTTCGCTCCGTTGATGAGCATGGTACTGAGCACCTTCTTGGGCCGACCTTTGTCATCTTCGGTCATGTAAAACGTCTTGCATTTATACCAGTTATCACCGCCCTCCACATGAAAAACGTCGCTCAGACGCATCGGACGGATGGCCGTGATCTCAAATTCGGGCGTATTGTCGGCCACAATGCGGTACAAACGGGCTTCGGCATCGGTGTACGAAACGGCATCGATCAGGTACGTTTCGTTGATGGTCTTCATTTTTGGCAGTTCGGCTGACCCGTCTTTGCGGGTATCAACGGCGGCCGAATCGTCGGTTTGCTGGTAGCGTATTTTGCCGATAAACCAGGTTGGCATAAATCAATGGAGAAAGTGTGACGAATGATTGCTGAAGAAGAAGCGGCATGGGTACTGACTGCGTTCATTATACAGTAGTCAGTACCCATGCCGCTTCTTCTTCACCGTAAAGGTACTCAATCCCGCACGTTGCTCTGATTGATTCGGCCGAGGCCGGAGGTCTTTTTCGATAGGTTTTTTACTTCACCGAAACTGGCGCGGCTGGCTCCCGACGCGTTGACATCGGCCCGGTCGATGCGTATCTGGCTGGCCTGCAGGCGGCTGGCCCCGGAGAGGGTTGACGTAACCTGATCGGCTTTGCCACGCAGAATCAGCTTTGACGCTCCCGTCTGATCAGTTGTCAATGAGCCAACGGCTGATTTTACCAGCAGAGCACTATTGCCCGACAGGTCGACGTTCAGTTTGGGCAGTGCCTCAAATTCGTTGAGATGAGCGTTGGTCCTGCCCGAGAGGCGGAGCATTTCCAGGGTGGGCAGCGTGATGGTCAGGCCGGTACGCTGCCCTTCGTCATTGCCCCGCTGCTCAATCCGTAGTGTGCCATCTTCGTTGGTTGCGTCAATGGCATCATATTGACTCTGATCGCCATTGACGACCACTTTAAACTGTGTTCCCTTCTGAAAACGAACAGCGTAGTTGCCGCCGACAATGACAGCGTTCGGCGTGGTAGTCGCGCTGGTTGGCTGGAACACGAACGTGCGCGTTTCCGGACTGTCTGTATCGATGTCCACTTCATCGTCGGCATTCTCGTCATCGCCGTCGTTCTCGTCCCGATTTTCATTTTTGTTGAGGGTGCGCTCGAAGCCAACGCCGGTCAGACCGGCTGTGGTGAACTGCCACAGGTTCTGGGGCATACCATCCAGTTCCTTATCGTCGAAACGGTTGGCGATGTACCGGCCAAAATCAGGCGACATCCGGAAGGGCTTTCCGTAGGGGACATACACCCGTACCTGTAGCTCCTGGTTGCGGAAGCGGGCATCTTCGGGCAGAATAAACTCGTCGCTCATCACCACCATCGAATCTTTCACCACGGGCCGGTACTGAATGTCACGGGCGTTGGATTCGGCCTGCTCGCGGTTACGACCCCTGGCCGACGCTTCACGGACAATTTTTATATCGGTACCTGAGTAGCCCAACAGTTCGATCTGGGGGCGAGTGCGGAACTCGCCATCGTTATCAATGTCGTTAATGGTGAAGGTCGGCATGCCGGTTGGACGCACCACTTCAGCGGTTTCAACCTTGGCACGGCGGTTAAACTCGCCCACGATCTGCGGAACGGTGGTGGCCAGGATAACCCCGCTGATGACCCAGATGGCCAGCATTGTCAGGACCGTATTGCCCGTCAGGAAGGCTTTGCGGGTGATCACGATCAGACCGGTAAGGGCCAGAGCCAGGCTGGGCAGGAAGCCAAATACAAAGGCCGACAGCAGCGTCAGGAAGCTGGTGTCTTCGCGCAGCAGCGACAGGGGAATGCCATCACCATTGCCGAAATTGGTACCGCTCATGATGCCAATGCCAGCGCCAAGAACGGCCAGACAGGCGATAATGCAGCTAAAGCCAACCACCAGTAGCAGCAGCCCAAACAGAATCCGGATCACGCTACCCAGTCCACCCAGTGTTCGGCCAAATAAGCGGCCCAGGGCTTTGAATACGGCGGCAATGGCCCGGAAGGGAAAGAGCAGTAACTGCGTCAGGCCGCTCTCCGGGGCTGTTTCGGGCACGTTCAGGCTGCTTTTCACGCTGCTTTCGATGTTGCTGAGCGTAATGGGTTTGCCCGTCATCTCCATCTTCTCGGTCAGGCTGCGGGCTTCGGGGGCTACCATCCACAGCACAATGTAGGCCAGAATACCAAACCCGGCAATAAACACGCTCAGCACAAGGGCAACCCGGATGAGGCTGATATCGACGCCAAAGTAAGCGGCCAGGCCGGCGGCTACGCCACCCAGTACCTTGTTGTCGGGGTTGCGGTAGAATTTCCGGATTCCTTTTTCTTCTTCCAGCGTAGAGTCGCCGGGAAGCAGCAGCCACAGCAGGATGTACGAAATGACGGTGACACCCGAAAGCGAACCAAAGAACCGCCCGTTGTGGAACAGACCGCTGCTCAGCGCCGGAAAGCCAATGACCAGGGTTACAAAAAGAACCCGCATCCAGACCGGGTCGATCCGGAAATAGTGCGCCAGGCCGGCGGCTACACCGCCCAGTGTTTTATGGCGCAGGTCGCGGGCCAGCCTGCGGCTGCCGTAGCCGGTGGACGACTGACCGGTTGTCGGGTTTTCCTGATGGACGTATTCGTACTTACCACTTTTGTAATTATAGCTGGTGCCGGGCGGGGGTGGGGTTGTGCTGCTGGCGGTGCCGGGGCCGTTAGCACGTGCCTGCCCGGCGGCCAGGTTGGTTTTGGCCCGGCTACCGCCCGCTACCAGCACCTCGTCATTCTCAACGGCTTCAAAATCAGCTACGGTGCCCATTTTGGCAATCAGCCCGTTCACGTCGTCGACCGTTACGGCCTGGCGGGCGGGTGTTTTATCGTCGCCCTTCAGTTTCTGGAGAAGCTTCTCGGCAATGCGGTTTTCGATATCCGTAACAATCTCCTGACTGTCGTCGTAGGTCGAAAAATACTGTTGAATTGACTGGAGATAACTTTTCAGTTTCTCGTAGCCATCTTCTTCAATATGGAAGATCACCCCGCTGATGTTTATGCTGATGGTCTTTTTCATGGTTGTAAATGGGGCTTATTGATCTTGTTTAGGTTCGGGCATCACAATAGCAACCGGGTTAGTCAATAACCCGGTGGCCGAACCGGGCGTGTCTGTAGCCGGGGCCGGGTGCGTGGCAGCAACCGCCGCACTGGCAACGGGTGCGGGCTGTACGTCTACGGCTGTTTGCGGCGGCACACTGCTTCCGTTGGTTTGAGCGCGATTCACAATCAGCATGACGGAGTCGGAGAGTTCATGCCACGTTTCATTCAGCGATTCTAACGAATTTCGGCCTAATTCGGTAAGCATATAGTACTTACGGGGTGGCCCCGATGTCGACTCTACCCATTTGTAATCGAGTAGCCCGGCATTTTTCAGGCGTGTCAGAAGGGGATAGAGCGTTCCCTCGACTACCATGATCCGGGCCGAGGTGAGCTCATCGAGCATATCGGAGGCGTAAATTTCGCCCCGTGATATGATGTGTAGAATGCAGAATTCCAGAATGCCCTTCCGCATCTGGACCTGCGCGTTTTCAATATTCATGAGCCGTATGTGGGTCATAGGTCAATGGATGGAACAAATATAGTATAAGGTACTTTGCGATGCAAGGTACTTGACCAAGAAGATCAGTATTTATGGATGAACGGCTGCTAATCAGGGGTGAAGGGCATTGGTGGGAAAAAGCAGCTAATTAAACGTTTAGGGTTAACTCGCATCTGTTTGGTTAACTTACACAAAGCCTACCTGTATGTACCACCTCCGCCTGCTACTGCTTTGCTGCGCACTGCTTGCTGCCTGCAAAAAAAGTGAGGTAGCTACCCCCGCTGCCAGCAACCCGAAACCGTATTTTCCACCGCCGACCGGGGCCGACTGGGCTACCACAACCCCCGAATCGCTTAGGTGGAACGTGGCGGCCATTCAGCCGCTCTACGACTACCTGGCCACCACCCGCACCAGGGCCTTCATCGTGCTCAAGGATGGCAAAATCGTGCTGGAACGGTATTTCGGAGCAACGATAGCCGGTACCGGCAGTTTCAACCGCGATAGTCAGTGGTACTGGGCTTCGGCGGGCAAAACCCTCACCGGCTTCATCGTTGGCAAAGCGCAGGAAGAGAACCTGCTCACCCTCGGTCAGCCCACGTCGCGCTACCTGGGTGTGGGCTGGACCGCATTGCCGGTGGCTAAGGAAAACCTGATTACCATCCGGCATCAGCTGACCATGACCACGGGCCTGGACGACGGGGTGGCGAACGATTCCAATACCGACCCGGCGAACCTGATGTATAAAGCCGATGCCGGTAGCCGCTGGGCCTACCATAACGCCCCCTACACCTTGCTGGAACGGGTGGTGAGCCAGGCGACAAAACAGCCCTATCATGATACGTATGGTGAGGCGGCCGACAGCACATCCGTGCCATTTACCTATCAAAATGAAATCTGGAAACGACTGAGGGCCGTTAAGACTGAAACTGATACGAAGATGGAAGCGTTGGTGGGCAGATGCGTTGTCTAGATCGGGATGAGAGCCGCATGGGTACGTAGCCGCTCTACGACTACCTGGCCACCGCCCGCACCAGGGCCTTCATCGTGCTCAAGGATGGCAAAATCGTGCTGGAACGGTATTTCGGAGAAACCATAGCCGGTACCGGCAGTTTCAACCGCGATAGTCAGTGGTACTGGGCTTCGGCGGGCAAAACCCTCACCGGCTTCATCGTTGGCAAAGCGCAGGAAGAGAACCTGCTCACCCTCGATCAGCCCACGTCGCGCTACCTGGGTGTGGGCTGACCGCATTGCCGGTAGCTAAGGAAAACCTGATTACCATCCGGCATCAGCTGACCATGACCACGGGCCTGGACGACGGGGTGGCGAGCGATTCCAATACCGACCCGGCGAACCTGGTGTATAAAGCCGATGCCGGTAGCCGCTGGGCTACCATAACGCCCCCTACACCTTACTGGAACGGGTGGTGAGTCAGGCGACAAAACAGCTCTCATCATGATTCGTATGGGTGAGGCGGCCGACAGCACACCCGTGCCATTTACCTATCAAAATGAAATCTGGAAACGACTGAGGGCCGTTAAGTCTGAAACTGATTACGTAGATGGAAGCGTTGGTGGGCAAATACGTTGTCTAGATCCGGGAGGAGAGCCGCCTGGGTACGTCGACTATAACCCGGATAATCTGTAACTTAGGCTCGTTTTTCAGCTTATTACCGAATGCGATCTCCGCTTTACCCGTTCTTCGTTCTTCTGCTGGTCAGTGTCGCGGCCACCGCACAAAAACCCGTGTTCGGCAATGAGTGGATCAACGACCAGCAGACGTACTACAAAATTCCGGTGGCGCAGAAGGGGCTCTATCGTATTACGTTCAGCGATTTGCAGAAAGCGGGCCTGCCATTGACGAGTCTGGACCCCAAAACCCTGCAACTGGTTCACCGGGGCATTGAACAGCCGATTCTGGTGGAAGGCGAGGCCGATGGCAGGTTCGACACCACGGACTACATAGAATTTATCGGTCGCGGGAACGACGGCACCCAGGACTCCGCCTTGTACCGGCCCGCTTCGGCGCAGCCGCATTCGTATTACAGCCTCTATTCCGACACCACCGCGTATTTCCTGACCACCCGCGTGGATGGGCAGCCCGGTAAGCGGATGGGGCGCTACGCCGAGGGTAATGCGGGCACGCTGACACCTGAGCCGTATATCTGGGCCGACGAACTGCGCGTGTTTACGGACCAGTATCCGGCGGGAAACATTTATCCGATAGGGGCGGGCTACAACAACGGGACCATTCTGTCGGCTTATGACGTAGGCGAGGGCTGGGTGGGCAGCAGCATTAAGCCACAAACGCGCTACGAACAGACCATCACCCTCACGAAGGCGGTCAGCACTAGCCTGGCCACGCCCACCCTGACGGTGCAGTACATTGGCCGAACGCCCACGACCCACGCGGTACTGGTGCAGGTGGGGCAGAGTGGTCGCCTGCGCAGCCTCGATACCGTACAGAGCCAGAATTACGACCCCAACACGCTAACGATTCCGTTACTGGCCAGTGACCTGGCCGACGGGGGGCGGGTGAGTTGCAGCCTGAGCCCGCAAAACGCTGACGACGACGTGTCGATGGCCTACCTGCGCGTCAGCTATCCGCATCAGACCGACCTGAGTGGGTATACCTACCGCGAATTCAGGACAAACCCCGTAGCGGGCGGACGGGCCTTTCTGCGTCTGACGAGCGTTACCGCCACCAGCCGGTTCTTCGATATTACGTCGCCGGCACAGACATCGGTTCTGTCGGGTACGCTGCTGAGCGGCACCTGGACGGGTGGGGTGCCCAATGCCGGTACCGCCCGGCAGTTGCTGATGACCAGTACGGTGCTGCCCGTGTTGGGTATTCAACGGGTGGCGTTCCGAAACATCAATCCCGCTAAGGCCACTTTTCTGATTGTGACCCACCCGGCGCTGCGTGCGCCTACCGCTGCCTCGCCCGACGCGGTCCGGGAGTATGCGGCCTACCGGGCCTCGAAAGCGGGCGGCAGCTACGACACACTGAGCGTAAATATCGACCAGCTGTTCAACCAGTTCAGCTATGGCGAACGCAATCCGGTAGCCATTCGGCGGTTTGCCGACTACATCAGCCGTAATGGCTCACCGAAGGCCCTGCTGCTGATTGGGCAGTCGCGCGATCCGCAGGGCGTTCGTAAGAATCCCCTCGCCAGCAGCCTCGACATGGTGCCCAGCGGCGGGTGGCCGGGTTCTGACCTCGCCCTGGTGACGGGTATTGCCGGTCGCCCCGACTATGTACCGGCGGTGGCGGTGGGTCGGCTCAACGTGACGCAGCCCCGGCAGGTGCTCGATTACCTGAGTAAGGTTAAAGAGCACGAGGCCGCCCCAGGTACAGCGTCGTGGCGCAAAAAAATGCTGCATCTGAGTGGCGGGCGCTCGGCCTACGAACTGGGTTTATTTCGGGCCTTCGTCGACGGGTTTGCCAGGGCTATTACGGGCAAGTATGTTGGGGCCAGCGTTGAAACCGTGTCGAAACGAACCGATGAGCCGGTGGAAACCATCCCCATTGCTGATCAGGTCAACAGTGGGTTGGGCGTTATTTCGATGTTTGGGCATTCGAGCCTTGATGTGGCCGATATCGACATTGGCTACGTGAGCAACGATCGGTTGGGGTATCGGAATAAAGGCCGTTATCCGCTGTTGCTGGCTAATGGCTGCGCGTCGGGCAACTTCTACTTCGGCGCGAAAACATTCGTTTCCGACTGGGTACTGACGCCCGACCGGGGGGCGGTGCTGGGTCTTGCGCACACCTACAATGGCTTCGCCAACTCGCTGAAAGCCTACACCGATACCCTCTATACCGTGCTGGCTGACAGCCTTTGGTACGCCAGACCCTTCGGGGAAATTCAGGTTGAGGCCATCCGGCGGTATTTACAGACCAACGAATCTGTTTACGACAAAACCAACGCCGAGCAGATTACCCTCCAGGGCGACCCGGCTATCCGGCTGTTTCCCTTCAGTCGGCCCGATCTGACGTTTTCGGACGGTGGCATACGGGTAGAAGCGCAGCCAAACTCGGTCGCCCTGTCGGTGGTAGTGCTCAACCTGGGCCGGGCCATGAGCCAGCGACCAGAGGTGCGCATTCGGCAATACGCCGCTACCGGGCAGGTGTTGCAGGAGCAACGGGAGACCGTAAACGCGGCCGTGTATGCAGACACCCTTCGGGTCAGTATGCCCATCACTACCCTGGCCGGTACGTTTTTTGACTTTCAGGCCGACGCCGACGGTCGGTTCGATGAGGAACGGGAAGACAACAACGGGTTGCAGGTAAAAAGCGACGGGCAGGTGGGCAATCTGCCTTTCGATGTGGATAATACCGCCCCGGTTGTCGAGGTGGCTTTCGATGGGCGGCGTATCAGTAACGGGGCGTTTGTAGCGCCGCAGCCATCGATCAGCATCCTGCTTGCCGATGAGAACCCCCGCCTTTTCCGCACCGACCCGGCTGGCCTGGAACTCTACCTGCAACGACCCTGCGCCAACCAACCGTGTCCGTTTGAGAAACTCCCCGTTTCGGTCGGCAACGCCAGCTGGAGCAATGCCGGCGGCACTTTCCGGCTGACGTATCGACCAGCGCAACCGCTGCCTGATGGGGTGTATACCCTGGAGGTGTACGGCAGCGATATCAGTGGTAATCGGGCTCAGCCCTACGCCATCCGGTTCAGGGTGAGGCAGCGAAGCCAGGGTACAGGCTGTTACGGTGGCTCCCAACCCCTTCATGTACCAAACGACCATCCAGTATGTGCTTACGGGCAGTCAGACACCCAGCCCGGCTACGCTTCACCTGTTTGATCTGGCCGGTCGCGAAGTGCGGACGGTTCGGCTCGAAACCAGCGTTGGTACCAATGAATTCATTTGGGATGGGACCAACGATTCGGGTGTTCCGATGGCGGCGGGCTCGTATGTCTACCGCCTCGACCTGCCGGGTTATAGTGTTTTCGAGGGCAGTTCGGGAAAACAGATGACGGGCCGACTAATGCTGGTCCGATGAAACGGGATGATGGCTGGTTAGTGGCCTTGTGGGCGTTAATCAGTGGCTCGATCGGGCTGCTGAGCTACATAAACCCCACCCATTACCTAAGCCCCGACTCCACGTATTACCTATCGTTTGCAGGCTGGCTGGTCGGCCTCGATGGGAACCAGTATGGCCACGTTGCTACCGGCTGGAACGGCACCTTCCCGCTGGGGTATCCACTGCTCATTGGCACGCTGGCTAAATTGACCGGTACCTCGTTGCTGGTGGCCTCGAAGCTCCTCAACATAGTACTGACTGGCCTTTTTCTGCTGATCTGGCGGCGGCGGATCGGGGCCCGGCGAACGCTGTGGGTGGGGTCGGTGCTGTTGCTGGGCGGCCTGTTGCGTATACTGGCCTACACCTGGTCTGAGTGGGCGTTCCTGCTGCTGCTGCTCGAATGGGCGTGGTTCGCTGGGCAATCTGCAGAGATAAGTGCCGTCACCGATCACTATAGGTACGTAGGCAAACTGCTGGTGCTGACGCTGGGCCTGTTTCTGCTCAGGTACGTGGGCGCATACGTTGTGATCGGCTACGGCCTGATGGCGTTAACTACCTACCGGCGCGTAGGCTGGCCCCTTGCCCGGCAGCGCATCGGACCCGACCTGGCTTATGGCCTTAGCGCGGTTGGTTTTATGCTTGGTTATTTTTACCTGAATAGCCTGCTTACGCAGTCGGCCTATGGCGGTGAGCGCTTTGTTGACATGCCCGAGACGCTATGGGACAAACTGGTACTGCTTGTGCTGGCGACGGGCAATGAAGTGCTCCTCCTGCGCGATTACGTTCCGGGCGAACCGACCCTGCTGGTATGGGTTGGGCTTGCGCTACAGGTTGCATTGTTCTGGTGGATGTGGCCCCGGTTACGCCGGGGGCGCGCTACCCTGCCCGACTGGCTGTCGACCGATCGTCAGCAGCTTCATATCCTGCTGCTGTCGGCGGGTACGTACCTGGTCCTGCTTTTCACGCTACGGTTTTTTAGTCCGTTCAGTGGGCCCAATGCCCGGCTGATGGCCCCGGCTACCTTTCCGTTGCTGGTCATGCTGGCCCACTGGATCAGTCGGTGGAACAACATCCTGGGCCGACGGCAGTTGGGCTACTGGTGGGCCGTGCTGTTGGGTTGCTCGTGGCTTCAGCTACTGCCACAGGTCGATTTGTGGGAGAAGCTGATCCGATTCTATCAGGGTAGGTAGCGTTGAGTAGCACTCCTGCTAGTTACTACAGAAGGCGGGTAAGTCGTTTTGCCGGATAGCTTTACTTAATCACTCACCTTTATACCTGAGAAGTCAATGGCATCATCTTTACTGGGGTTACGTACCGCCATATATGCGGCCCCCGATCTCGATCAGGCTAAAGCCTGGTACACCTCTTTTTTAGGCATAGCGCCTTACTTCGACGAGCCTTTTTATGTGGGTTTCAATGTAGGTGGCTATGAGCTGGGCCTAGACCCAAACGTGACGCCTGCCCAGGGTACACCCGTGACGTACTGGGGCGTGACCGATTTACAAGCTACCTGGCAGACATTACTTGATCAGGGAGCGACGGCATTGGATGAACCACAGGATGTTGGCGGAGGTATTCAGGTGGCCACTGTGACAGATCCCTTCGGCAATACGCTGGGGATTATCCAGAACCCCCATTTCAAGGTAGACCAGGCCGGGTAGGCTACACCGATGTCGCGGTCGGCCCGCGTGAGGGTAGCTCAGAGGCGGGCCAGTTTCTGCGCCAACAGCTCTACTTCGGCGGTAGACGAGGTTAGGCCTATTGCCTGCTGGTAGTGCTGCCGGGCCAATTCGGGCTGCTGGTTTCGTTCGTATAGATCGCCCAGAATCGCGTGGTAATACTGGTTTTGTCCAGACCGGTCAGCGTCGCTACCTCCCGGATTGCCGCCGACGGACCCGCTACTTCGGTCAGCGCCACGGCCCGGTGCAGGGCCACCACGGGTGAGGGTTTGCAACTTAACAGCAGGTCGTAGTAGTGAAGAACGATTGGCCAGTTGGTGGCGGCATAGGTGGGCGCTGCTGTGCAGCATGGCAATACCCGCTTCGAGGTGGTATTCAATGAGTATGTTGCCTTCTGCCGAGCGGTTCAGGTACGTATGTCCTCTCCGAATCAGCACCTGATTCCAGCGGCGGCGGTCCTGATCGGCAAGGAGCACAATGGCGCCGTTTTCGTCGGTACGGGCCTCGAACCGGGCTACCTGAAAACCCATCAGCGCCAGCAGCGCATCAACCGCCGGGCTATGCGTGTGGGGCGTTTCGGTCAGCAGCAGGGTGAGCCGCATGGCCTCTTCGCACAGATCGCGCCGGATGAGCGCATCGGGCTGCGCTGACGTATAGCCTTCGTTGAAAAGCAGGTAAACGCTTTTCAGCACGGCCTCCAGCCGGGCGGACAGGCCGGGGCCGGTGGGTACTTCGAGCTGAATGCCGTCCTGTTTTATTTTCTCTTTCGCCCGGTAAATCCGTTTTGCGATGGTGTCTTCGCTGGTCAGAAAGGCCCCGGCAATTTCATGAACGCTCAGGCCGCACAGAATTTTCAGGCACATGGCCGTCTGCGATTCGGGCGAAATGGCCGGATGGCAAATGGCGAACAGCATGCGTAACTGGCTGTCTGTGATGGCCTCATCGAAAAATAGTTGCTGTGCCATAGCATCGGTAGCGTCCTGCTGCTGTAGATAATGCGCGTCGGCACTGATCGGCCGAAACCGGTTTTCGCGGCGAACTACGTCCAGCGCCCTGTTTTTCGCCACCCGATACAGCCAGGCGCGCGGGTTGTCGGGAATACCCTGAAATGGCCAGCTTTGCAGGGCCTGCACCATGGCGTCGTGCACAATGTCTTCGGCCAGATCGAGCCGGTCGAAACCCAGGGTACAGGCCAGCACCGACGTCATCCGCCCGGCTTCGTGACGAAACAGATGGGCAACCAACTGGCCGGTCTTCCGGTGATTGTTGTTGAAAAGCCAATTCCTGAGCATGAGGCGAGTGAAAGATGAGCATGAATTTTTCCATGATGACTGATTTGTTTTGGTGAAAATTACCTGATTTCGCCACTAAGACGAACAGCCCCCACCAAATCGGACAGCGGACTAGAAAAAAAATGTTAGCGCGGAGCCTGGCGTTAGCAATTCGCTAACCAGTTCGTCATTTTACGCCACTGTTCTTGTAAAACCGTTACCGGCCCATCGGGCCATAACATCGGTAGCAGAGATCCGCCGGGAAATGCCAACACGTCCCGTCAGGGACACAACATGGGTAAATTGGGTAGCCTAAACTGATGTTATGTCCCTGACGGGACGTAAAGCGCTTAGGGCCAACTTGTTTTCTACCGATGTTATGGCCCGATGGGCCGTCAGGTTTCATAAGAAGGTCCTGCGTCAGTCTCTAAAAATCATGTTGTCGCCTACTGCTGTAGTTGTTGCACTGCTTTTCCTGTCAGGCGAACCTGGCAGTTGAGTCGGCAATGAGGGTCAGCCCCTGTAAAATTACTGTACTGAAATAGCCGTGAACTGTCGCGGACAGTAATGGTCGCGCGTGCGATGGTGTTATCGGTGCCACGTAAAACGAGTCGGTTATGCCCCGACAGCGAGGCGTTTAGCTGGTTGTAGGTAGGAGCTGACAAGGTGGAACCCCCTTTGCCCGACCTGGTTTCAAGGTTAATACGTCGCCCTTGAAATTGTGAATCTGGCAGAGCGCATTGACCGTCGAAACGCCTTTAAGGACGGGCAGTTGCACCACAACTTGCGGATTGAGCCACGTATCCTCTTCATCATCTACATTAAATCCCATCCCTCTACGGGGTTGATCGCCAGAAACAACGTATCGTGCTCGACCCGGTACGTATAGGTCGTTTTTTTCCACACTCAGTGAATCGGTCAGAAACCGGGTTGCGGCCCGGCTCAATCTGCACAACAGCCGCTGAGGGCCCTGTGATGTGAGTATGGAAAGCAGGAAGCGGCTTTTTCTGCCAACGGGCATACATATCTTTCTTATCGATTTATCGAACTGATGCCGGATGGAGATGGCCGCGCCAAACATGGCAATCACGAGACCTAAAGCCAGACTTATCAGGAGTTTAATACTTGTTTTCATGAGACAGAAGTGAGTTGAAAGCATTGAAACGGGATTCGATTTCGGGCATGCCGATGCCCAGCAGGGTCATGGTGCGGAACAGATTGGGCAATTCTACCTCAAGAAAATGAGTGCGGCGCATGGCTTTTACCCGGTCGGGGGCATCGTCGGCTGCGTAGTAGCCCATGCCTCGTTTGTTGAACAGAATGCCCTGTTGTTGCAGAAAATCAAAGGCCCGCATGGCTGTATTGGGGTTCACTTCCAGCGACGAACCCAGTTCGCGCACCGACGGGATTCGTTCGCCGGGGGGCCAGGTTCTGCTGGAGAATCTGCTCGCAGACATAGTCGGCGATTTGCAGATAGATAGGTTGTTTATCGTTGAATTCCATGTGGGTTACCGTTCTATTTCGTTAAACCGGACGCGGGCGATAACCCACAACATCAGCAACGCACCGATATAGGCCATGTACATCAGCCAGGTGGGTGGCGCCAGTTGTTCAAAATGCCGCGGGCTGAAGTAAATAGCAATCGAGGTAAAAGGGAAACGCAGTACCTGCATGATGCGGGCGTCCGATCTGCGCCCCGACGATCCATTGATAAAGTGCCGACAGACCAATGACTGTGCCTATCAATAGCGCCACGTTGCGGACCAACACCCCCCTCCGGAAGAAAAAGCTGCCCAGCAGGGAAGTTAGAGCAAAACTGAAGCCGTGAACGGTAAAAGGCCGCTCTCAAAAAATCCGACTGGTCGACGTATATAAAAACAGGGACGATACATACCTGCGCGGTTCACTGGCCGGAAGACTGCTATTGGCAATGCCAAACAGGAAGGCTTCGATGCCGAAGAAAGCGAGGCTGAAGAGCAACAGGGCTACGACCCAATACAGCAGGGCGAGCCAGAATTTCTCGGTACGCGAGGCCGGAATCATCAGATACGTGACCATGGCCGATTCCTGTTTGTACAGGGCCCGGAACACATCACTGCCCAGACAGATCGTCACCAGCAGCGCCAGAAACAACGAGATAGACCGCATCGTTACGCTGGGCACCCCCAGCGTAAAACTCATAGTGATCGCGCAGCACTTGTAACGGGATCATGCTCATATAGCGGCAGCAAAGCCAAGGCGGCAACCAGGTAGGTGTACGGCTTTTGCTGGCCCAGAACCAGCGGTTCAGGCGGGCGAAACGAGGGAGTGAAAAGGTCTGGTTCATGGCTGTGGGGTTGAAAAGAGGGTTTTGATGCGGGCCGGATTAGCGATGGCAGCGTTAAATAGCCGCTCAAGGTCTATCGGTGTATCCTCATGGTGCGTACTGTTTTCGAGCACGACGGCATGGCCGCGCAGGCTGGTTTCGGCGTAAAGCGCGATCGGCCGGGATACGTGCCATCAAGCCGCTCGAAGCGGAGGCGCTGGCTTACCTGCGTCAGCGGTGCGCTGAGCAATAAATCATGGTTATGCAGCACCATGACCGAGTCGATCAGGGAGTCGAGGTCGCGCACCTGATGCGTCGATATCACCAACAGCCGATCATCGGTCAGGGAAGCGGAGACTAGCTTGCGGAACTGACTTTTCGAGGGAATATCCAGACCATTGGTTGGCTCGTCCATCAGTAATAGGCTGCAGTTGGTGGCCAGACCGAAGCTGATCAGCACCTTTTTACGCTGCCCCAGCGAGAGGTCCGTCAATCTGCCAATGGTGGTTGGCAGGGCAAAGGCCTGTAGATACTGGTGGAACTGGGCCAGATCGAACCTAGGGTAGAATGCACCCATCGTTTCAGCGTACCGGGTTAGGCTCAGAGCCGGGATGTCGATCTCTTCGGGCAGGAAGAAAATGTCTTCCAGAAAGGCGGGCTCCCGGCGGCGTGGCTCGCGGTCATTTACTCGAATTTGCCCGCTGGTTGGAAAGAGCAGGCCGGCCATCAGCCGCAGCAGGCTCGATTTGCCCGCCCCATTCGACCCCAGCAGGCCATAGATATGGCCCGGCGGCAGGTGCAGGCTAATACCCTGCAATACGGGTGGGTTTAGTCCGTAACGGAATGTCAGAGTAGTGATGTCTATCATTGTTATGGTGTACTAGTTATCTAAGACACTACAATAGTAATAGGTTTGGTTGGCTTGTCAACAGGGAAGGGAAAATTAATTTAGGGCGGGGCGCTTCCCTACCAGCTCATTTGACCGGTAGCCTCTTCGCCTGGGCTCGCGAACTACCATCGGTGCGTTGCCTGACCCAGGCCGCAGGCCGCCACCTGCTGCTTAAATTTCGGTCTGGCTCGCCAGGCGCGTAGCTCTTGGCGCGTCAAGTCACTCAACTCGATCCCAGCCATGTTCAGCCGCAACGGCAAACCGTCAGGAGCCATGCTTGGGGGTGTACACAAACGCACGCTTAGACAGAATCGCCCATGCCCGTTTTGGCTCAAAGCCCTCATACAGAGTGCCTTTGCGATGCGCCGACAAGTTATCCTTAACTGGCATAATCTGCTCAGCCTCAGCCTACCACTCTTCGACAAGGCGGCCTCATCCAGACAGACCACCGGATAACGCATATCGTAGGGACGTTGGTAGACATCCACTACCTCCTCCAGTTGACAAACGAATTCGGCGGATGCCGCTGGAATCACCTCCACATAGGCAAATTCCACCAGCTGGTCAGCCAGCAACCGGATGGTCCAGCGCGCAAATCCTGCGAGGGGCTGGCTGCAGCGTAGAGCAATCAAGTAGCCTTCCACGGCGCCACCAAACTTAGCACCCCCTCAAGGCCTTGCTCCACAAACCGTTCTCGTAGTCCCTCCACAGAACGCAGGCTGACGCGGTAGGTTTAACAGATTAGTTCAGCCTTACACCCCTATGGCTGATTTTCATCCGCAGCCAGCAGCACGTAAGCCCGTTTGAGGAGTAGACTATCGGCATTGCGCCTGGTTACAATAGCTTCTAATTGGTAGCGTTCCGCATCCGTGAGGGTGAGGTGGTATTTTTCATAATGAGTGTTGATTTGTCACCACTAAAACACTCATCAACTTCTCGTGGTTAGAACACTAGTAAACAGGACACAAAAAAAACCGTCCGCAGCTACAGACAGGGTTTCTATACCCACTGTAACTTGTATTAAACCGAATAAAAATAGCTATGCCGGAATCAATCTGTGGCAATCGGAACGAAAGGGGAACCACCTACCTAGCCCATGCCTAGACCGCTACCACGGAGACCCATTGACCCGGTTAAGTTGATAACCTGGCTGATCGTGCTGGCGATTTCGTTAAGCATGGGATACTTCTTGTATTGGTTGGTTACTGGCTAAATCGCCCCGAATTGGCGCCGAAGTCGGCCTGAACCTGCGCCAGGGACGTTTTCCCTGAAAGGGTTAGGGTCTCCCTATACACGCGGAATGCCGTCATTTTGGATTGATTGCCCATGATTATGCCTCCCGATGCCGGATTCGCCAGAGCCCCCGTCATGGTGAATGGTACGCACCTTCAACGTACCTGTTTCAGAATGCCGGGAATCATGGGCCGCTGACCAATCGAACTGGTGAATTGGCATATAGTGACGCCACCCGTTAGGCACGGACCGTAAAGAGGGATTATACACACGCTATGGCCTAGTTTCGCGACACATTTACTGGAAGAAGGCACTGACGTCCGGTGCATTCAACAACTGCTGGGTCATGAAAGCATCCTGACCACCATGCGCTATACGCACGTTACCGCCGACAAAATCAACACGCTCAAAAGCCCGTTGGATACGCTGTAAAGTCATGCCGACGCAACATTGGCCGAAGTGGCGAGAGGCTATAAAAGCGACTTTTATTCCCTTTAGGGTGAATGATTAAGGGTTGCTCTTCTGACTGTTTCTTGCTCAATGTGACTCAATATATTAATGACCTGGTCAGCTGTCAGCAGCTGGTGGGTGGCTAAGGCCCTGGTTAAACGCGCCTCCACATCAGCCAACGTCTGGTCACTATCAGCCTGATGTAAGTACCGCTGACGTAACCAATGAATCCCGTACTCCACCACATTCATCCACGGAGAATAAGGCGCAAAATGAACAAAATCAACCTCAATGCCCAACCCGTGGCTCAACTCCGTATACGCCTTACGCATCGCCTGACGATGGGTCGCATTCCCATCCAGATAGACACTCACCCGCTTGTAGCCCTGAGCCAGTAACTGCCCGGCCAGATCTACCATGTACTGGGCCACCACCACCGCCGTTGCCTGGGCAAAGCTGGTAAAGTACCACGCCCCACGCCACACATCCACGCTTAGAAAGCCATTGAGCCGCTTTCTTTTTTTTCGTCGGTTCGATACGCGGGGCGGGTATTCTTGCGGGCCCACCCATAGTAGCCGGTGGGGCGCTCACAAACCGAGAACTCATCAAACATGACCACCGCATGGTCATTGGGCAAACTCAGCAAGGTTTCTTTGAGCTGGGCTAAACTGGCTTGCTGAGCTTGTGGGCAGGCATTACCGTAGTCAGCATGGGCCCGCTGGTGGGATAAGTCGAGTCGTTCCAGCAGGTCGTAGATGCCACTGCGGAAGTCGACCTGATAGGTCTGCTTGAGATAGGCACACATTAGTTTAGCCGTCCAGATGTTGCCCCCTAAGCCCTGGTCGGCGGGTCGGCTCTGCAAGAGGATTTGGGTGAAGTCGGCCTGTTGCTGGTGGGTAAGTTGGCTGGGGCGGGGTCTGGTTTGGGGCTGGCACAGGGCTGGCAGCCCCCCCTGAATGTAGGCCAGCAGGTAGGTCCGTGCCGTTTTGTGGGTCACCCCAATTTGGGTGGCCACCTGAGCAATAGGTTTGTGTTGGGCAAAGGCTTCAATGGTGCGTAACTTACGGCGGACATAATCGATTTGATTAGCCCGGTATGCTTTCTGCCACTGGTTTTGATCGAAGCCTCTTGCATCGAAATCTTGTCGAATCGTTCCCATGCTTCAAGATAGTAATTATTCGCCCGGAAGGGAATAAGTAGGTAACCCTGAGTATATCGTTTTAGTGTACGCCGCATAGGGTTTGCTTCACCCCGTGCTGTAATCCTGTAGAGTTGGTTATCAGCGGCAAAGAAGTAAGTGGGGTAGCCGTCAATGTCCCAAAGTCGCTGAACCGGAGCTTGTATCTGCCGCTTACTCATTTCGCTTAAGTAGTTTTTGTTAATTAGGGGCTAAAGATGCTTCTTTGTAAGTAGTTATTGAAGAGAGGATAGGCTAATTTATTGCGGAACTATTATAAGCTGACAGTCACAATGTTAAGCGTGTTTAGTTCCGCAAATTCGCGCACAATAACATGTTGGGTGCTGCCCATCAATGGCTTCCGGGGTCGGGTTCCGTCTGACAGGATAAGTAGCTTGTAGTCAGCGATTTTGCTTTCGAGGTTGCGTCACCTGCGACAGGATAAACAGCATCAGCAGGTACGTTTGGGTTTCATTTCCGGGTTTCGTGTGACAATTCAACCTTTTTGTAATGCAAGACGACAGATTAACAGCATTTTACCTTACGCAAAAAATTAAAGAGAGCCGGAAAGAACTGGAAGGTGATTTCAATAATAAGTAATCGTGCGTAATTAAACTGGATTAACTATGTTTGCAGAATGAGCCGAAAAGAAAAGCATATAAAGCTGACAGATATGGAGAAATCCACACTTCAGCAAGGGGCCAAACACCATCCGAAAGTCGAGTTCAGAGAGAAATGTAGAGGTCTACTACTGAATCAGGCTGGCGTTACGATTAAACAGGTAGCAACGCATCTATCAGTCAATCATAATACGGTGGGTAATTGGATCAAAGCATGGGAAAAGCTTGGCATTGCTGGTTTACAGCGTAAAACAGGACAGGGTCGTATACCGATTTTAAACGTGACCTCCTCAGACCATGTCAAAGCGTTAGAAAAAGCGGTTAATACTGACGCTAAAAATGTGAAAATGATTCAGGCCGAGTTAATTGAAACCCTCAATACGCCAATGAGTAGTGACACAGTGAAACGCTTTTTAAAAAAAATAATTATTCCTGGCGTCGTATCCGCCGTTGCACCCACGAGGCGCAAAACAAACTAGATTATGCGGATAAACATGATCGCTGGAAAATGTTGTTAACACTCTGGTTTCTAGGCTATATTGATTTATATTTTGCTGATGAAGTTGGTTTTAATTTGAATCCGTATCTACCTTATGCCTGGCAAAAGAAGAAACAAACTCAGCGCATTTTAGCCCGTAAAGGGGGCAAACGATTAAATGTATTTGGTTTGATGAGTTTAGCTGGTCACTTGACTGTCTATCATCGAGAGGCCCCCATTGACGGTGATTTTATCAAAACTTCCTTGGCTGATTTTGCGGCTAAGCCTTATGAAAAACCGCGAGTGATTATTCTGGACAATGGCCCAGTTCACCATGCTCGAGTTGTTAAAGACGAACTGGAGAAATGGGAATCAAGTGATCTTCTTCTTTTTTACTTACCTACTTATAGTCCGCATCTAAACCCAATTGAGATTCTGTGGCGTTTTTGCAAATACAAGTGGTTAAATAGAGCGGCTTACAAGTCTTGGTCAAAGTTAAAGAAGGCCATTCTTACTATTTTTAAATCGTACGGATCAGCTTATCAAATTGATTTTAAGAAGATGATTGCCAAAAACATAATCAGTAATGTAAAGGTTAATTTTGCGTGATTACTTAATTTCGACATCCATGAGAAAACGCTTTCCATCATCGTTGGCGGCTTAGAACACGCTAATTTCAATAGCTTCACAACCGCCAGCATCGTTTGGAACATCTCAGGTTATTTAAATCTGGTTTCATACGACCTGAAAATTATTGGTAGAGACTTGATGTTTGCGGAAAAAGACTGGCAAAGAAAACTGTATGCCCGACAAGCCTATTTGCTGGTTTACGAAAGTATGAATGACTTCTTAGAACTGTTAGGCAAGCCATTACGAAAAGCCATCAGTGAGTTTTCAGATGCAGACGCTTACAGGCAGATACTACAGACTATCACCAGTAAAATGAACCAGTTCATAGCTGAACATGAGAAAACGTTAAAATCGGTCAGGCATTCAGCCATTGGGCATCGGGATAAAAATACGCTCATCCAACTTCAGGCAATTCAGTCAATAAGTTGGCTTGAAGCAACGGGGATTCTATCTCGGTACGACGCTATTGTACGCGACTTAGGGGCGGTTTGCCAGCAACTAATGAATCGGACGAATGACGATTTAGAAATAAAAGAAGGCATTCGGAAGTGACCGGGGCGGTGCTTTGATTAGCTCTCTAAGCTGGCCAAAAATGCGCTCCGCGTAGGCGGGGTCACCGCCGACAGGCAGCACTTGGGTACGCGACGTTTCACAGCCAAACAAAACGGGGGTGTAAAGGCTTTTCGAGTCATTCATGTTCAGTCAGGTTGTGGGAGCCATCAGCCCCGTGGGCGTTGGGTGAACCGGCCAAAATGTGCTTGCAAGGCGGGTTCCGTGTGACAGTTTGAACGCCCCGCGTGGGCCAGTTTTGTTCTTTCATTTGGGGTTTCCTGCTGACAGGCTACACGTCCCAGCGGGCAGATTTTTGCTGATTCGGCGGGTCGCGTGTGACAATTTAAACGCCCCGGTAAGGTAGGTTTTGGTTTGTGGGGCAGCGTCCGTACGACAGAGTAAACACCCCAACAGTCGGGCTTTCAAACAGTAAAGCGGGTTGCGTTCGACAAAGAAAACGCCCTGGTTGGGTCAGTTTGACAAAGCGGATGGTGTGCGTTATTAGGCTTCGCGCTCGGTCTAAAAAGCGGTTGCCGTGTTTTCTTGGGTTTAGAGTTTGTAGTATAAAAGCGGCTCACCAGTGAGGTAATCTGACAGCCCCATAACTGCCACGCTTTCAGGCAAACGACCCCAATAAAGTTATCCAATTTCAGTATTTTGTACCTCTCTAACCTAGCGGATGCCTTTGTCCTAATTTTAGCTAATGCAAACAACTTGACTTCTTCAATATTAACAGTATGAATCCACAGATTTTAATTGATTTTCTACTTAAATATGGCCCACAAGGTTTAATCCTTGTGTTCATTATACTAACCGATATACCAAAAGCTTTTTTTAGCGCCTTAATTAAATGGTTTTTTGAGAAAGGAGATAAGCCATATTGGTCACTAAAACCTGCTCGGTCAGTTCTAATTTTACCAATTATTGGCATAATAAGTTTCAAAAAAACAAAAATTAAAAGACAAGAGTTTCTTCAAGATTTAGTAAAAGAGAAAAAATCCAAAATATCTCAGCTTTTTAAAGAGATTTCTAATACATCATTGAATTTTAAGAAGTTTAAGTCCAGAGAAAATATTGATTTTTCAAATAAGGTAATTAATGTCATAGATGGTATTCCAGGGGTTGGAAAATCTTCTTTCCTAATTAATTACTTAGAAGAAATGAATAAGAAAAATAAAGTCGATTTCGTTTTTTACTTTAACAATTATTCTATAAATAAATCTTTTACAAATCTCAAGAATAAGCAGGAAAATATAAATATTGAACCAGTTTGGCAAGAATTAGGAAAATATAATTTAGATTTCATGAAATTATCTTCATCTTTATTAAGCTATTTACTAAATTACAAGTATGTGTATTTTATTATAGATGGGATTGATAAAGAAGAAGATCTCGAAAATATAATTGGAAATTTGAATAGATACATTAATAGATTTCATAGAGGTAATAAAAAATTAAAAGTTCTGATTTCGTCTCGCATTAAAAACTTTCAGTTGCAACAGCTTTTCATTAATAGTGTGAATTTACCTCCATTAAACACAAATGAAGTGCAGGAATTCTTTTACATAAAAACTGAAGAGCTTCAAATGAATCTACACCTAAATCCAGATTTTGGGCCTTTAGTAGATTCTCAACACTCCATACTTAGATTTGACAATAAACTTACTAAAACTCCCCTATTCGCTGAAGTTGTTCTTATCATACTGAAGGAGAAGGGGCTTGCAAGTTTAGTGAGTGCCCCCCATCAATCAATTGCCAGTATATACAAACTTTTTGTTAGAGTATTATATGAGAGAAGCATTAAAGGTGATCACGAATACGAAAGTTTCTATGTACTTTATCGTAACTTGGCTTATTCAACATGGGAATCTGGCAACAACTTAGATATTGAAGAAATAGTAAATATCTTCAAAAACTCATCTTTTACACTTACATTTTTGGTTGAAAGTGGCCTGTTAGTTCAACTTGAGAGAACGCAAACTGATTACTCATTTATTCACCAAACTATTCCCGATGCCTTAGCAGTTGAGGCTTTAGTTATAAAAAATGATTATTCTTTTTTTGAAAATAAAGAAACCATTAGGGAGGATTTGCAAACTTACCTAAGAGACGAGATAGGGGATGTAATACAGTATAAGTCTCTACTAAATGCAAATCCGGCCATTGCTGCTGCATTACTTGATCGGGTCTTTTTCAATAAAATATCAAAAAATGAATTCATTCCAGCAACAAGAATGATAATAAAGGGATGTCTTGAGTATACAAATAAGTCAAAAAATTTAAAAAATTCCGACATAGAGAATTTACTTATAATATTCAAAAATTTAAGCGAATGGCAGAGCCAAGTATATCAAATATTACTAGAAGAAGTAGACGCATATGAAAAAAACAAAGGATTAATAACAACCCTGTTAACAATGCAAGTCCCTCAGATTAATATGTATATCATAAAGTTGATCCATCAAAATTTAAGTAAAAACATCCTTGTTTCACTTATGAATAATAACTTACATTTGAAAAGCATAATTAATCAATACTTCGATAAGGATACAAATAGTGAAAATGAAGAAGTGATCATTCTATTTGCAATTAATTCTGATATTGTTAACAATAGTAGGGTATATAAACAAAAATTCATTAAAAATCTATCAAGAAGAAGTGATGATGAACTCAAATTCTTTTTTTCTAAGGAAAAGATCAGAAATGAGGTTCTTTTCAAAGAATACATTCATAAAGATGATAGCCTTACTTTTCGCCTGAATCGACTACTATCAACAGTTGGCTTTAAAGATATTTTTTTACCTAAAGGGGATTATAGTTTTAATAATGAAACTGTATCAAACAAAAACTCCATAACTTTCTCCAAAACTCCTTTTAAAAAGGAGCTAAATGAGAGTAGTATGAATGGTGCTATTACTAAATTCCAAAATGATGTGCTTTATAATTTATGGACGTTTGATCAATTTAGGATAGCATATAGGTATTTTGAAGCTTCGTTTAATAATAATTTTAATGGATTTTTAGGTCTTCATAGCTTTAATGATGTAAATTATGAAGCTGTAAAAGAAAATAATATAAACAAAGTAAGCTTTGCTTACTTTGAAAACAGTTCGAGTAACTCAAATATTGTTCTTAGTGATAACAATGAGCAAATGTTTCATCAAACAGTACTTTGGAGACAGATTCAAAATTATTAACTTGAAGAAATTTTGTAGTTGGCTAGGTAGTTTTCCAAGCGAATGTACCGTCCATAACAGCCGTCAGCTGCTCAAAGACATTATGGCCCTGCTTACGCATGGTGGAGAGAAAACCCGTCAGACGGGCATAATTTGCCGCGCCCCCTTCGGTGCGGAAACACTGGCTTACCCGTTGTTTGACCTTGAAATGACGAAGATCACGCTCGGCCTGGTTGTTGCTGAAGGGTACACCCTGCTCTAAAGCAAAAGCCAGCACCTGAGCTTGCCGGGCTTCAAGCCGCTGCAACAAGGCATAACCCACACTACGATACGTTTGCCGGGTGGCAAGACCCTGCTCGATGAGAAACACGATGTGGTACTCCTGCTGGTGACCCAACTCAAGCAGCCGACTGTACTGGGCTAAGGCCTCTTGCCGAGCGGAGCCTTGTAGAGGGCCTTCCCGACTCTGCTTGTATAAGGCCAGCAGGTGCGTTTGCATGGCCCCGGCCCAGGTTCGGCCCCGCTCGTGAAGGGCCTGCAGTTCGCGCACCAGATGGGCTCCGCACAAGGCATGGCGACCCTGGCCTAAAGCGAAATAAGCAGACCAGCAGTCGTGTACAATCCAGTTCACGCACTGCTCAAAGAGGCCTTGTGCGCTCTGCAAAGCCGCTTTACCCCGGCGGGGATGGATGAACAAGTAAGTCAACAGCGCGGTGGAGGCCACCCAGCCCCAGTGTAGCTTACCCGCCACCCGCAGACCTGTTTCGTCGTGGTGGCTCACCCGAGCAGCCACAATCTGCGCTTTGATGTGGGCCTCAATGGGTTCGAGTTGCCCATGAATCTGTGCCTGTGCCCTCAACAGGGTAGCCGTGTTGACCCGCTGGCCCACCCACTGCTGCCACAAGTCACTCAGTTTTTGAAGGGGGATGCGGTAGTCGGCGTTGAGTACCAGGGAGGTGGCTTTGAGCCGGGGACCATATTGCACCGGTGCATGTACATGGGCAGGGAACTGGCCCTGGTTAACACAGCCACAGGCA
This sequence comes from uncultured Cytophagales bacterium, assembly GCA_963750355.1. Taxonomy (GTDB): domain Bacteria; phylum Bacteroidota; class Bacteroidia; order Cytophagales; family Spirosomataceae; genus Fibrella. The sequence goes on from CAVVQL010000010.1 coordinate 140,361, forward strand.
CAACTGTGAGTCAGCACCTGGTGTTCGACCACTTCCAGGCGGGGTTTGGGCAGATCGAATACCTGTCGGCGGACCGTGAGTTGACCCGCCCCCTGCAGGGGTAGCCCACACTGTTGGCAATGGCTAGCCTGATGGGTGATGATTTGATCGGGCTGCTCGACCATCTGGAGCGTATCGCCCCGATGTCCAGGCTGTCCGCCTGGCTTTTTACCTGTCTGTTTGGGTAGAGCGGGCTGGCTGGTAGGCTTTTTGGCGAGACCTTCGGAGGAAGGGGGTTTATGGGAGTTGGTGGAGTTTTTGGCTAACCGGGCCCGTAACTCAGCGTTTTCAGCGCGTAACTGCTCATTCTGCTGTTGCAGATCGGCAATCAGGGCTTTAAGCTGCGCTATGTCATTAGGGTTAACCATCAAATTGATCTAGCAAAAACTATACCTAGTCAACTACGAAATTTTTAAGTTGTGTGAGTTGTATTTCGCTCCGCGCTGCGGGGTTGGCGGTCAACAGACAGCACATCCCGGAATCGGATGACAACCCAACGCAAGCAGGGGTGTAAAGGCGCAAGCTCCTGTTGTTCAGGGTACTTGCCTGGATCGCCATCAACCCCTGCGGACGTTGGGTGGCCCGTTCATCGGGTTCCGTTCGTCAGCGTTCGTGCGACAGGTTGCACGTTCAAGAGGTCAGGCCCGGGGTTCGGCTGACAGGGCGAACGCCTACATAGGCGGGTTTAGGGCTTTACTTTCCAGCGTCTTGGCGACAGAGGAGATGCGCCGACAAGGGTTTTGGCTCTTTCCTGTAACTTTGCCGCATGGACTTGTATAATGACAATGAGCGGTTTATTTCTATCGTCTCCGATTACGGATTCAAAGTGACCTTTGGCAACGAGTCCGACACGCGGTTTTTGCGGAAGGCATTGCAAGCACTCATCAACTCGCCAGTAGCGATTCAGGAGGTAACGTTTATTCAAAACGAAATCAAAGGCGTAACCCGCGACAGCCGAAGCGGCATTTATGACCTGTTTTGCAAAGATGAAAAGGGTAATGAGTTTATCGTAGAAATGCAGTTGAGCGAATACCCGGAGTTTATTCAACGCATGAAGTTTTATGCGTTTTATCGACTTAATACCCTGATTCGGAAAGGCGACTACCAGTTTGATAACCTACCCAAAATCTATTGTATCGGTATTTTGGCGGTCAGTATTTTTCCACACGTTGCTGACTATCAAAACGTTGCCGTACTGAAAAATCAGAATAACGAACTGATCGACGAGCAAATGACGTTTATCACCGTAGAGTTAGACAAGTTCGACAAAGACTTGAGTGCCATTCAAAGCGATTTGGATAAACTGATTTACACGATGAAAACGATTCATGAAGTAAGTGAGCCAACACAGTTTCCCCAATTTTGGAATGAGGAATGGTTACGGGTGGCGATTCAGGAGTTGGACAAGCGGGCTTTCACACCCGAGCAGCGATTAAGCTATGAAATGACTATTTCGGCCAACGCGCTGGCAGTCAAAAACGAGAATAAGAGGATTGAGGATGCAGAAAGGCGCAAAGAGACTGCCGTAAAAACAGAAGCTGTTGTTAAGGCTCTTAACGGCGGCAAACTCACGATTGAAGAAATCGCAGAATACAATGGGACTTCGGTTGATTTCGTCCTTGAGGTTCAGCGGCAAATCTCGGCTATTTAAAAAAGCATTTCTACGTCTCCGGCGACAGGAAGCAGGCCGCGAGGTCAGAGTTTGGCAGCCCAACCGGCCATGTGTGTAAAGGCTCGTTCCTCGCCAT